>JBBRWD010000015.1:0-100348 GCA_038249465.1 Limisphaerales bacterium
AAGGGGTAGGGCGTGCCCTCTCCTTTAGCGGCCCGGTTCGTGAGCCGCTGCCAGGAGATGCGCAGCATCTCCACGCGGCCCGTCGCGGCAGCCAGGGCGACTAAGAGCAAGACCAGCAGCGCCCGATTGCAACGGGCGCGTTCAAGTTCACCGCGAGCGTGGCCGTTGCAAGCTCGCCACTCTAAAAGCAATCCGGGAACTTTCGACCACCCAACACGGCCACGCCTCGGCAACGACGTGGCGAAGTCGTTTTCCAAATCAGCGGCGAAGCCGCTGGCATCGTAAAAACTGACTTTTCCGGCAGCACGCGATGACGACGAAGCGGGCCGTGCCCGGAGAGAGCGTTTGAGCGTGACGCACTGACTGTTCAACGCGCGACAGCGCATTCCACATTGTTGCGAGCGCTCACTCGCGAACGCAGGGCCGGAACGCGCAGAACATCCAGGACGCCACGATTGCAACCGACGCACTCGAACCGGCGAAGCTCTGGCGCGAGGCGGCGAGCGCCACAAAGTCTTTCCGGTGTCCCGCCCCAGGTGCGCCACCTGCTCCCCGCCGTTGAGGGCTGGCGCACCGGCTGCCCGCCGTCAGGCGGAAGTGAGCAGCCGGTGTGACAGGCCGACCGGCGGGGAGCTGCCCGCCGACCAACGGCGGGCCGCTAGCAGCCCTGGCCGACCGACGTAGCGGAGCGGCAGCCGGGACACACGCTGCGGGGGCAAGGGGGCGCACGCTGTGGCCCGGATGACGCGCAGCGGTAGGAGGGAGCGCGAGGGCTGTGCGGCAGGCGCGGGTGGCCGACCTTCTCCGGCCCGGCCTGAGCGCCGCTAGATTCTTTCACACCGTTTGGCGGGACACCGGCGGCAAGTTTTCAACCCCACCTTCAAAACGACAATGATTCAACAAACAACACAACTTGTTGGCTTTCGTTACAGAGCATCACGTGCACATAAGAACTGTTGACCGTATATTTGCGTTCCACCACCACCTTTAGTTGGGCAGGATTCCACCAAGGAACTTTTTCGGAGAGAGCACCAATCGGGTTGTAGTCTTCGTTGGCACGCTTTTCGATTTGACGCTTAACGGTATCCACCGCATCGGCGGGGATTTCAATTTTCGCCACAAAAGCTGGGTCGCCACGACTTCCTTCATAAACCATGTTGAGGCCTCGAGATTTATCCGGCAGCTTCAGTCTGGAGTGCGTTTCCACCACCGTTAGCGCGTCCTTGGTGAAGTTTGTCTCGGCCAGCGTGTAGTCGGCTGAACGAACAAAAAACCTGGCAGCCAAAAGACCAATCAGCAGGAGCACCAGAACAAGCCCTAGCAATATCATCAAGCGACGTTTCATTCTTAATCATGGTTGCTTACCACGGCCATCCCCTTCCGCCACCCTTTGAGCCGCCTCCCCCACTAGAACCACCAGCACCGGCATTAGTTCCGAAGTAATAGTCCTCTGTCCAGTGCCACCACATATACTGATTGGCTTGCTTGCCGGGAGTCACATCGGAAAAAGGTCCAAACGACTGTTGCGTCATGGCATTGTAAACCCACACGTTCAACTTTGCTTTGCCACAACAATCAATCTTATCAACTGTTACGCAAACCGTGAAAGACCCAACTGCGCTATACCACAGGTTATCGGTTATATGCCCCGTGAGCCCGTAAATCGCGTAATCCTTAATGGCAGAACCAGGATTCGTTCCAGGCGGACCTGAAACAGGCACTCTGTATGACGCTCTGTCCGGAGAAAATTGAGAGGTTATGAAAGGATGCCAGTAGGGAGACGTTTTGTGGCTTGATTCCCACTTGGAACAATTGGCAGCCAAATCCTTCTTTGCTTTGTCCACCGCCTGCTGCACGGCGATCCACTCTCGCATGTGCTTGGTGTATTCATCATCTTCACCCATTAACCAAAGCCCCTCATCATCAGGCCCAAAAAATTTATCCAAGACATCTGTAGGCTTTGTGAGCCCCAGCAGATCCCAAGCGTCAATCGGCCTGTTGAGCACAAAAGCATATAGGTTTCTGCCTCCTCGTTCGCCGATGGGGTCTCTGTTTGGCCAGCGGCCCATGGTCGCGTTGTAGCTTCGATATCCGTAATAGAGGCAGCCTGTCTCGTCTTCCTGATACTTCGTCGAGAACCGCAGCGGGTTCGCCTTGGCCAGCGGGCCGGTGCTGCGAATCGTTTCCCCAAACGGCCCGTACTCATAGTTTGCGCTCACGGTACCCGCGACTGCATCCATCAGTGCCGCCACGTTGCCGTTCCCGTCAAAGGCCGCGAAATGCACCGAGGGTTGCGCCGTGCCGTGTTCAGCCACCCACAGCAAACCGCCCACGCCTCCGGCTCCCTGCGTACTCCCGCTCAGGTCACTACCCCACGCGTAGGACCGGATGCCCAAGTGATTCGTCGGGTTCAACTCCGCCAACAGGTTCCAGCCATCCCACACGAAGCGCACGGCGTATTTGAGGCTCCAATTTCCTGAAACCCAGTCGTACGCCCGCTTTACCATCCGTCGTCCTAGCGGATCGTAGTCGAATTCCAGCCGTTGCCGCGGTGCTCCGGCTCCATAAACCGCCGCCAGCGTTTCCTGGGCAATCAGCCGGTTCTCGGCATCCCAAGAGTTCGTCCACTGACCGTCACGCAACAGATTTCCGTCGAGATCATGCACGAACACTTCGGGCGTCTGCACCAGGAGGAGCCGGCCAGTGGCGTTGGTCACGATGTCGGTATTCGAGCCGTTGGTCAGAGTGGCGACGTTGGTCACCCCCAGCCACACGGGCGCGGAGCTGTTTTGGGCTGCCACCTCGGCGCGGAAGTATTCGCGTTTCCGGGAGGCAGGCGCGACGCCGGTGCTACTCTGGACGGTCACGGTCGCGTTGCTGTTGGCCGTGCCCACGACATCCACATATCCGGACACGGTGCGGTTGGTGTACTGATTGAGCAAGGTGGACGTGTAGTTCTGGTACCGCTTATTGGCGCCCCACTGGTCGCCGCCCGTCACCGCCGTTTTGCGGTTGCCGATGTCGTCAAAGGTGTAGTCGAACTGCTGGCCCAGCACGGGGGTGCCGTCGCTCCAGGATTTCCTGCCCGAGGTCACCTGGCCGAGAGCGTCATAAGAATACGACCAGAAAGAGCCGTCGGCATTGGTCACGCTGGTGCGTTGCGAGGCCGGATTGTAGTTGTAGTCGAAGCTGGCGACCGGCGCCGACTGCGCATCGACCGACCGGATCTGCGTGAGCCGGTTCAATTTGTCGAATGACTTGGTGGTCGTCATGCGCGTCGTGCCACTGCGTTTGAAGGCAATCTGCTCCACCAGCGGCGAATTGGCAATGTACGAATACGTGGCGGAATTCGTCCCGTCGGTCACGGCGTCGAGGCGTCCGGCGGGATTGAAGAGGAAACCGCGAGAGGCCACTTTCGCCACGCCGGAGATCAATTTATAGAGGTGGACATTGGTACGCCGTTGAAATTCATCGAACGCGTTGACGACTATTGTGCCGCCATTGATTTTCTGGCTCGCAATCATTCCGGAGACCAGAAGTGTGTTGGTCAGACTATTTGTGCCCCAAGTGGAGGCGGACAAGTACCCTCGGTGGTTGTAGAAATTTGCCACCTCCGCCGTGGCATCGGAGTAGTCGATGCCTGTAATCTGGCCGGCCGGATTGTAGGAGTAGGTCGAAGAGAGGTTATCTCGCGCCCAAGTGCGTTTTTGCAGGCGCCCACCGGGCGTGTTCGTGTACGTTGGCCCTGCCTGTCCCTGGTATCGCTTGCCGATGAAGAACCCACGATAACCGTCGTAATCCCACGCGGTGTTCGCCTTCCCGGCGTCCGAGGCAAAGCTTTGCCAGGTGATCATGTTGGTGAGCCGTCCCTGATGGTCGTAGGCGTATTCCACCGGATAGGTGCGTGAACCCCAGGTGCGTTTGACCAGTCCGTTGGGATAGAATGACGTGGAAACGGTGGTGGAATCAGCCTGCGTCACGGTGGTCGCCCGGCCCATGGAATCGTAATCGGTCCGCACCACAAGTGCAGACTGCCCCGTGGCCGCTGGCGGGTTGGTGATGGCGGTGATCTGGTCGGCATCGTTGAAGCCGTAGGTGGTGGCGCCATTGCGGGCGTCGGTGGTCTTCCACTGGCGACCGTGCGAATCGTATTCGTAGCTGGTGCTTCCCAGCACATTCGCCGGTGTGCTCGCGTCGTAACGAACCACCAAAGTCAGGCGCCCCAGAGTGTAGGTGCTCACGGTAGAAGTGCCATCTGGCGCAGTCGTGGTAACAGTTCGTACCCCCGTCTGCGAATCCGCGGGAGACCGCACGGATTTGTTGGTGCGTCCAAAGCTCACGCTCCAAGAGGTCAATCCGTCCAGCGAAATGTCGGCAATGGCATCAGGAACTCCCGATTCGCCAAGCAGGGTGGAGGTCGTGCGCCGCACCCAGTCGTTGTTGTCGTTCCGAACAATGCTGGAGGATGTGCTGGTGGTGCGATCGACTCCGTCGTTGCGTGGGGATTCAGTGGCGTCCATGTCAATGGAGGACTCCACCAACTGCCCTTTGCCGTCGAAGTAATAATAAGTCCAATTACCGTCGGCGTCCCGTGAGGCGTCGCGCTGGCCGAGATTGTTGTGGCGTTCGAGAGTGTAGGGGTTTGACTGCCCTCCCGGCGCGGCGAAAAACTGTTTGTATGCGCCTCCAAGCGCATCCGTGTAGCTGCTGGTCCATTCGCTGGTGGGGTTTCCGGCGATGTCCAGCTTGGTTTCGACCGTGTAAAGCTGATCCACCGAGGTATCGACATCGTACGCATATTGAGCCGGGAAAACAGCGGTTCCCAAAACCCGATCGACCGAACCGTCGCGGTTCACGTATTCTTCGCGATACGATCCATCGGCGTTGGTGGTGGAATTCACGGTCCGTCCGTCGCCAAGAATGCGATAGCCGTTCGTCGTTCCGTGATTCAAGGCATTAAGCATCGTCCTTTGCCGTCCGGCGGTGTCGTAGGTGTAGGCGGCCAATCGGATGGCGGCACTACTCGCCGGCACCCGCCATGTTTCCAAGACATTCCCGGCGTTGTCGAGGACGTTCGAGGTCATGACCCCAAGTCTGAGCGTGGCGATCTGTCGTCTGCGCGAATCGTAGTAGTTCGAGGTGGTCACACCGTCGCGATCAACCGATGACTCAGCTCCGCAGCAGGTCGAGTAATTCACCGCCTCCGTTGAACCGTCAAGGTGAGTAATGGTGTACGAACGGGGGTCCGGGCCGGGATATTCATAAACATCGTCACCCGTAATCATCACCTGACCTCCCGAAATGTTGTAGTTGATCCGCCGCTCCGTCCGATTGCTGCTGATGCAGAACACAACAAGCGTTTCAACGCCATTGGTGATGGAATCCGCGCCATCCGATTGACCGGTGATGGTGAGGTTGGTGCGGTAATCGCCCGCCGCATTGGTCATCGTGTAGGAAAAGGACATGGTACTGTCGGGCAGCACGGTCTTGGTTCCGGCACCGCGGGTGAAACTCAGGTCCGTGGTGAGCGTCTTCAGGTTCTCGGGTTCATTCCAATTGGCCGGAACTCCCAAATGCTGGCCCGCAAAGCGTACCTCAAGGTGATTGTCGGGCCAGTAGGCTGTTCCGGTCATGCTCACGCGGCTGCCCTTGACCCACTCGGTTGTCCTTCGCGCCGTGTTCGGCTGAATGGACCCATCGTCACTCGAATGGAACGGCGTATAGGAGTATTCGGTCACCCGCGAAGCGCTTTCCGCGGCGTTCGTCCAGGAATTTCCAAACCCGGCCACCCGCTTCGTCGTGAATCCGGTCGTGTTGTCATACTCATAGCGTTCCCAACCTCCATTGGCCTGGATCTTCATGCTCAACTTGCCGAAATTCGTGTTGTTGATTGCGACATTCGTGTTGTAAAAGAAATACTCCGTCTGCGCGTCTGCCCCAAGGCCCGTCGTTCGCGTCATGATCTTCGGGGCACCCATACCGGGCGGTTGAGTGTACTGCGAATTCTCCTGGAAAATGGGCTGCCCCGCCTCGTTAAGAATCTGATACGTACTCTCCTCAACTTCGCCGTCCTCACTGTAATCCGCACACCACGCTTCGGCAGGCGTGCCCGTTCCATAATCGACACTCCAGCAGCCGTTCTCCAGAATGAACTCGGTGTAACCACCAGTCGATGGTGTTATTAATAAGTCAGTGGGATGGAATACAGGCAAACCCTCACCCGCCCTGCGGGCACCCTCTCCCATCTGAATGGGCGAGGGCCAGCGCTTCGCGCCCTGTATTGCATCCCACGCACCTGTCATTATGCGGAGACTGTTCTCAGAAACGGCTACCGCATAGGTCACATCCGGCGCAGGGAGGTTCTCAAAAACGCCGCTTTCCTCGTTGTAAGCACCACCAGAATAATAGCTGACCACAAATCCGCCCTGACCGCTGTTCGTAACCGTACAAACACCCAGACTTGTCCCATACTGTAAATTGCCCGGAGAACCTGCCGTTTTGACGAGACATCCGTTGATAAAAGTTTCCAGTCCCCCAAATCCACCCTCATCGCCTTGCATAAAGAGAAAGCCTTCGCCACCGCCGCCGTTCTCGGAGCATCCAGAAGAGAGTCCAAAGGCAACCCATGGCCCATCTCGCATTTCAGCCTGGTAGCTTCGGAATCCAGCCATTCCCCCGCAGGAACCAGATTTCAGCAGTGTAAAAGTCACCGTACTTTGTCTAATGACGCTGTTGTTCGGGCCAGCTCCGTGGATAGGCTCAATTGTGTAGTTAGAGGAGGATTGAGGATGCCCTGTATAGGTGACGTGGTTGGATACCGCGATTTCACTCCATGTGTCGGTCCATACAATGCCCGGCACCAGATTCGTCTCGTATGTAGTAACTGTCTCGTCGTAATTTGTGGTGTATGTATTTGTCGTTATGCTCTCGGTGATGGGGCCCCGATACGTGACGCTATAATTTGCCATTATGACAATATCGTCTTCTGCATCTCTCGGCCCAAGGTATTTGTAGCTGTATTTTAGCCTTTGCGCCTCGGCACACACTCCATGCTCGGACAGGTTGAAGGAGGCAACGGCTAGGCAGTTCTGGTTCTGGCCATCCGGCAAACTGGCAAGGTCGCTCATCAGGTTCGCCTCCAATTCGGCGCGGGTATATTCATCGCCAACTGTTTCTTCTGTTCTCCGTTCGCCCGCTCCCGCCGGCGTGTGCGGTGTGGTAATGGTAATTCTTGTTGGGGTGCAGATCGTGGTGGAATTGGTTCCATCGCCGATTGAATAGCCTGTAGTAGTAATGCACGTGAAGTTAGTGTCAGGTGGCTCCCAATTTCCGTTCACCAAAACTTGGGTCAGGGTGTTCGTTTCCGTGGACCCGTACTCAACGCAGGTTGAAATGTTGGTGCCCACCTCGACAAATGAAGGTAGAATCCGCGAACAGCCGTCAGTTCCGTAATAGTCATTGGTCAGCATATTCTGAGTGTAATTGACCGTCCAAGTCGTTTCCTTTCGGATATTCTTGTCGATTGTCAACGACGCGGTGGCGTGTGTCCCGGAACCCTCCTTAAATGTGTGGTCGATTACTTCGTAAACATGGGTTCGGAATAGCCGTAAATCCGAGTAAGAGTCGTAGGAGTCGGCGGGATCACAGCAAAGCACTCCGGCCCCCGAGCGCACGCGGTTCGTTTTCACGGTGCTCGCTTCGAGGATAACTAATCCGCAGCCAGCCCGGATGTCTTCCACCGCGTGCAGAAGCAACAGGAGCAAGACAAGGATTGCCAGGCTGCGGTTGGTGTGTTTGAGACCAGTCCAATTGGATTGATTCATGTAATTCATAACAAATGTGCAGTTGGAGAAGCTTAGTTTTAGGAACAAAGGTTTAGAGACTCAATTCCCTGACCGGAGCTTTGCGTCAGCGTAGTGCCCATTATTCTCGCGCAAATGCATCAAAAGGTAATCACGGCGCTCACAGAGCCGGTTGGCTAGCTGTATAGCCGCTGCCATTTGCTGGCTGGTGGAAAACGGATCGGTCCTTCTCAATACCCGCTGAATCGAAACCGTGGCTTGCGCCAGACACGTGACAACTGCTTCCTCGTCAACCGTGCGGTTCAAGAGTTCCGCCATTTGAGCGCGGTACAACGCTCTTCCCTCCGAAGAATTCCACATTGCCCGCGTCAGAATTCCATCGGGCGGAGGCATCAGTCCGCTATCTCGTCCAAGATCGAGAAGATCGGCTCCATGGGGCAGAAGCGCTAACTGTCCAGCATCGGCGGCTTCAAATACGCGGTAGTTGTTGCGGTTGAATGAATAGCCATCGGATAATCCGAGCAGGACCTCCAGACCAACGTACCGGGCAAACTTGGCACCATCGACATGCCGCGCAGCCTCGCTCCAATTGTTGCTCGAGAGCGTTGCACGCAACGGTGCCTGCAATTGTGTGATAGTTGGTCCGGCAGCCGACACGCTGTCGAAATCCGGGTCGAGCATCCCAATCAGGTCGGTTCGCACCCCTTCGAACAGGCGTCCCTTGCTCGTGCCCAACTCCCGTTCCAACAAGGATCGAGTTGCGCCCTCCACCCGCAGATACAGCCCGTAATCGGAATCATTGATCCAGACATGAGCGAAGGAGACACGCTGGCAGGGAAGCCCCGCACGTTGGAACATAACGCTGACTAGATAGCGGTTTAGGTAGGATGGATCGTAGATGGCGTTCTCATAATGCGTTTTTGGACTTCGCGCGGATTTCTGGTTGGCGTTGAATTGATTGAACTTCAACGTAAAGCTTGGTTTTCCACGCAGGCTTTGCCGCGTGCTCTTGCCTTTGAGCCTGAAACCTACATTGGTGAAGGCGGAGGCCCCTGTCGTCAGATCCACCGAGACCCAGTTTGTCGAGAACGAGTGAAGACTGATCAGCTCATTCTTGTGGTCCACGATGTGAACGTTCTCTATTTCCGGTCGCCCGGCGGCGTTGGAATCTGCTGCCTGGCGATAGGCAGTTCTGAATTTCTCGGAAAGATCCCAGGAGTTTACGCCGGGAAGCCGGGTTAAAACGGTTGAATCGGTGACGCTCGAACGGGGGTATGGAATGGATGCCAGGCTCTTCTCGTCATGACTGCGAAGTCCGCCCAAGTAGGTTCGCAGCCAGGAGAAGCGGTTCTGTATCCGCTCGTTCATCAGACGGCTGTTGAACTCGAACCGCACCAACTGGGCGGGACCGGCAAGGCAGTCGCGCAAGCGGCTCTGCCGATCATGAAGTTTCGCGAGAAGCCTGGCCTGAAGATTGGTCGTGGCCACCATTTCATCGAGCGTCCTGATGAGTTGTAGCCGGCCTGCCCCCGAATGCATCAACGCACTCAAGATTGGGTCATTATTGCGCAGGAAAACCTCCACATTGTCCGGTGAAAAGGCTCTCGTCACTCGTCCCGCGATGAATGTCACGCAAGGCCCTGAATCACGGGCATGCAGTGAATAATCACCTAACGAAGGGACGGTCCCGAGCAACGGCTGCGCAAACGTCATCCAGGCGAGAAACGGCGCGCCGTTATTGGCCGGCGGGACTTGCGCCAACAGCGTGCGAAGGGCGGCGTTGGCGGCTGAATCCGGCGAAGGATCTGATGCAATTCCATTTGTCTGCCGATCACCCGATGGATGCGTCACCTTCTGCGCCATTGCCAGCAATTCACTTCGTGAAAACAACCGGCCCGATCCATCGCCGATGACTCTCTTGACACAGGCCTCGTTTACGACCTCGCTCGCGAGGTAGAGGCCCATTTTTCGATTGTTCAGAGTCAATAGCGTGTGACCCGCGCGCGCAGACGGGAGTCTCATGAGCTGAGCGAGTTCTGCGGCGGCATATTGACCGAGATAGCTTGGGTCGAGAGCGGAATTGTCCAACACCAGGGCCGAACCCGCGTCCAATCCCAATTCCGGTGCGGCGGATTTGAACTGAACCTTCAACGAAGGCTTGCTTCCGGTCACCTTCAAAGAATCGGGCGCAAACACCGAAAGTTCGATGGAGCTGAACTGGCCGGGGCCGGCTGCAACTTCGGCCGGAACGGATCTCGCGGGACTTTCGGCCAAGACTGTTAGATTCTCGCTGGAAATCCGGATCGCGAATTCAGTAATGCGGTCGCCGAAGATCGGTCCCTGTGCCATTAAGATTGACAGCGGCGCTTGGAGGATGAGTGCGCTGACCACGGCGCGCGTGTTGTTGTTGAGCAACGGTATTTTGTGTAAATTTTTCATGATAGGTCCAAACGAGGAATTTTAGCCGTGTGAATTCGGCACCCGGTCATTTCACCGGCGTGTGTAATTGGAGCCTGAGCACGCCTCCAGAATCGCTCTGTTGCGCTGGCGCGGCGATCCAACTACGCTCCCCTGCGTCCACCGTGCCATTTCCATTAGCATCCTCGACGTAGTCGGGCACCCCATCCCCATCGGTGTCAATTGGCCGCCAGATGCTGGCAATGTTGGTCACGGCGATGTAGTGGTGGCCAATATCGACGAGGGAGTTGGTCTCCTTGACCTGATCGGTGGTGGTGGTGAAATGGTAAAGTTGCGCCAGAGCGGCTGTGCGGCTGCCTTTGTTGATGAGCTGCGTCGAGTTTGTGGGCCGGTAGTAGTTCCCAAGAGGCCCGGGCGCGTAGGTCAGGCTGGTCAACTGGATGATGCCCAGTCCGCCCGACAGGCCGTAATTTGTCAGATACCAGGCGTTGGTGTAGTTGCGCACCGAGCCATTAATATTCGTGAGGGAGAACATCCGGTCGAAGATGTCGTCGGCCACGGTCCAGTTGGTGTTGCCGCCGTAGAAGAGCAGGCTGGTGCCGCGCCAGAGGTTGTTGCGTCCATGCACCACCTTGCCCGCGCTGGCGGTTGAGGTGCCCAACTGCACCCCGCCCCGCTCCCACAGCGTGTTGGTCAGGCCGACGACCAGCGTGCCCGTGCCCGAGAAATCCACGACGAGCGTGGGGTTATAGAGAGCGGAGTGGCTCAGTTCCATGGCGTTGAGTTTGGTGCCGCTGGACAGAAGCGGTCCATCGCTGGCCAACTGGTCGAACTCGGTGAAGCGCGCCCGCAGGGTGCTGGCGCTGCCGCCGGGGGTGTTGCCATCATAGAAGACAGCGCGGGTGGCGGGATTGCCGCTGGCTTTCTCCTGCACGGTGTGCGCCCGGACCACGCGGTTCATCGCCACCGGACTGCCCTGGCTGATGAATTTGCCGGGCGCCAGCAGGAATCCCCAGGAGTTGGTCACGAAGTAATCGATGCCGATCACGACGCCGTTGGTGGCCAGGACCGTGGCATTGGAACTCACGGTGACAGCCGAGACGAGGAAATCGAGCGGGGCATAATGGTAACCGAGGTCCGGCAGATCGAGGTCACGCCCGGCCTGGGGCGACAGGACGGTGTCTGCGGTGATGGGATTGTTCAGGAGCACCGGCGGATAAGTGGTGAGATTCTGGAATGCCGCACGCATGGCCGCCGAGATGTTCGTCGTGCCGGCATCCCGATGGGGGCTGTTGTCCGCCAGGTAATGCCCGCCGCCGCCCACGGTCTGGAAGACACCGGTGCCCGGGGAGAGCACCGTGACGTTGGTGCCGGAGTAGGTGACGTTGTTGCTCACGGAAACGAGCAGCGAATTGGTCAGGTGGAGATTGTAGGGGTAACCGCTGTAGAGGTAATTGACCCGGTCCACCGTGGCGTGTTCCACCCGGCTGCCGCTGCTGCCACCGGCGGCGAAGGCGGTGCCGCATTCGCTCACCAGCACATTGTGCAGGTAGAACCAGGCCGAGTAGCTGGGCGAGACGGCCGTGGAACAGCGGCGGAACTGGGCATTGACCAGATCCACCAACGCCGTGTAACCCGAGCCCAGCCCGCAAGACATGTTAAAAAATCGCAGATCGTGGAGGGAGTTGGTGGCGTTGGCCACGAGTCCCTGTCCGTAGTAGCCACCAGGATTGCCGGTGGACCCGGGGATGATTTCGCCAAGCGTGTTGTCGTCCTTGGCGGTGAAGACGGCCGGCCGGAACGGCGACGTGCGGCAATCCACTCCTTGCAGGCTGATGTTCGCGGTGCCGTTGGTGGTGTGGACGAATTTCACCACCGTTCCGCCCTCGATCACCGTGGTGCCGTAGAAATTGCAGGGACCGGACACCAGAAAGGTGGTGTCGGAGGCCAGGACGACATTCGTGGCGGTGATGATTTGCTGGTAGTCAATGACGAAGCCGCGTTCGGCGGCCCCGGCTCGCATGGAAGGGCTGAGCGACGCCATTGCAATTCCGTGGCCGGGCGGGTTGATCCCGGCCTGCAGGGGCGGAGCGGGCAGCACCCTGCGGGGACGCACCGCGGCACGCTGGTTGCCAGCGTCCGCCCGGGCTCGGGGCAGGCGGTTTTCCAGCTCCGCCTTCAGCGCGAGGTAGGGCAATGCCTCGACGAGGCATTGCCGGTCGCCGATGCGCTGCCAGCTCTTGGCCACGGGCACGGCATCCCCGGACAGATCCTCGGCACTGCCTGCGGCAAACGCGCGGCCAGCCACCATGCGCGTTATTCCGAAATCAAGCTCGTCATCCGGCAGCGGCAGGACGGGCGCCTGCGGATTATTCCGCGCCTGCAAGAAGGCGGCCGGCGGGCGCGACCAGCGACGCGGTTCCTGGGCATCGACCATCTCCGTCCACACCTCCAGGACGGTGGTTCCCGGATCGAAACCGAAATGCTCGGGCGTGGCTTCGTCCGGCAACTGGGCGCGGAGCACGACGTCCTGATGGAAACTTCCTCGTCTGTAGGTGTACACGATCGCCCCGCTCACGTTCCCGTCGAAGGCGTCGCGATAGATCACCTGGTTGGGAGGCAGCACGGCCCCGATGCAGTCCTTGACCTCGGCGATCATGACGCTCTGGCCCGTCGCCATGTCATAGAGCGCCAGCCCCAGGACATGGCTGCGGAGGCGCCGGCCATCCGGCGTGGTGGCATCGACGGCGCCGAAGGTGCGCAGTTGGGAGGCGAAGCGCACCTGCATCTGGCCGGAGCGGGCGACCGCCCCTTCCGGTGCCAGTTCGATGGATTCGCCGGCAGGAACATAGGCGCCATCGATCTCGCGGTTCAGGCCGGTGGCCAGCTCGACGAATCCATGGGCTTCGCGAACCTTCCGGCCATCGGGCAGGCTGGCTTCGGTCTCCCAGGACCAGACGTTATGGTGCGGGCCTCTCGCCGTCACTTGGGGCAGGGTCGGTTGGGCCGGCAAAGTTGCGGTTCCAGCAAGAAGAAGCAGGATGGGCAGTGTTCTCATAGGTCAAAGTCAGGATTTGTGAAGTCTTACTACTGGATGCCGTCTCTAAAGTAACGGCTAATTGATGTCCATTTTCCGAAACAGAATGTCCAAATAGCGAAATGAAATGTCCAAAAAACGAAATCCGCTGCTCCCGGGTGCGGTAGCGAAGGAGAAAGCGGCCGGGCGTAAGGCCAAAGGCGTGTTTGAAAATCCGACAAAACTTTGTCGGCTCACGGAAACCGAGGTGGCAGGCGGTTGCCTTGACGGCGGCACCTTCTGGCAGGTCCAGAATTCCATCGCTCAGGCGAAGGCAGACCAGCCAGTGATGGGGACAAAGGCGAAAACGGACATGGAAGAACTGTTGGAGGCGTCGTTCGGTGACGCCACAGGCGAGGGCGAGTTTCGACGCATCATAGCCGGCCCGCCGGGCTCGGCTTTCCCAGTCCCTGATGAATTCAAATTTCCCAAACATACGGCTCCCCTATTGGTCAAGACGGGTGCTTATAGATACATACGGAGCACGATCGAAAATCTTACAACAAATCGTGCCTTTGCTGGAAATAGTTGGCCGGCACGCGTGCTGAACGGTGCATGGCAGGATGACCTGGTTGCGTTCTGGAACGTCCGAGGGACGATGGAGAGAGAGAATTCTCCGAAAGCTGTTGCGCGCATTGGACCCCTGAACCGGATGACACCCCCTCGCCCCCGCGTGCGGTGGGGGAGAGGGGGGCCGAAGGCCACGAGAGGCGGAGGTTCAGGGCGAGCTTCGACCTCCAATTGGGGACGCGCATCGGGGACATGATCCCGCTTCGTTTGGTAACGCCGGTTTTCCAACCGGCAAGACTGGCCGACTCGAAAGTCGGCGCGGCGGAGCAGAGGTTCGTGGAAACGGGTCATCACTGGTTAATACGCAACTCGCGCGGAAATCTTGCAGAAAATCTTCCAGCATCCGCGGATTTGTTGCGGGTGCCGAGAGACGGAGCGAAGGATTACTGCCGGCAGGCCTGAGGTCAGCCAGGAATCCAGCAGCCCCGCCTCCTCCGGCCGGCGACGGGGGCAGACGCACCAACTGATGGCGGTTCCCGGCGAGCCTCGGCGCCAGCCCGCACCTCTCACCCCCTTGGCGACAGAGCTTCGGCTGGCAGCCAGCTTGACGGGTTTGCAGCGCCGAAGCCGGTCACAGACCGGCGCTCCAGCCTATCGGCACTTCGACCGGTTGGCGAGGAATGCGGGCCAGGCAAGTCCCGCATTGTCGGCGGGCAATCTTTGCCTAGCACCGACGCAAGTCCCATTCCGAATGGACTTTGCAAACACGAGAAGCCGGGCCAAGCGGGAATTTAGGGGTGTTTGAAACGCGTTGCAGAGCCCCGATTTATTTGTTTGGGGTCGATGGCACGCGTTTCCGAGGCCCATATTGTCTGAATGTGCCCGTTGGCACGCGTCCCCGAGGCCAGTTTCCTCCCGGAAGGGTCAGGAAATCGCGTCCAGTCTTCCTGTATTGGCCGGGATGGGGCGTCGGAACGGAATTCTTTGCCGCCAATTTTCAGGATCGAGTCATGGGATCGCGTTCCCATCACCCCTGCAAAACGGATCGGGTCTCGGTAAGACGTTCCCACGCGGCGGGCAAACCCGGGCGGGCCGTGGGATCGGATTTCGTTGGCCGCGACAATTCGGACCAGGTCATGATGACGTGTTTCCATCCGCCCCCCGACATGGATCGGAACATGGCAATTCGTGGCCGCGACCCCTACCTGGACGAACGGGACATGGTGACGCGTTGCCAAACCGCGTGGCAGTCCGCGCCGGTATCAATCATTGCGGAAGTCAGCGCACCGCCGTGGCAATTCCCCAAGGTAAGGCGCGCCTGTCTCCAGCGCGCCGATGGCGGCTTTCCGAAATCGCGGCGCGCTGGGGACAAGCGCGCCCTACCTGCGAATACTTTCGCCACGATTGATAGCCGGGCCGTGCTGGTGGGTTGGCAGAACACCCGAGCCCCGAAAATTCCTCGCCAGAATTTCGCGGCAGGACAAGACTGGCGGCATGATTTCCAGACTCTCCCCACTTCCAGCATGGCGCTGGATTTCCGTTGCTTTGGCGCTCGCGGTTCCAGCGACCTGTGGCGCCGCCGCCGCGCCCACCAATCAGCCCGGCATGGTCAGCGCCCGGTTCATCTACGACACCGCCCCGTTTCCGCAGTGCCATGCCTCGACCATTGTCCAGACGGCCGACGGCCCGCTGGTCGCCGCTTGGTTTGGCGGAACCCGCGAGAAGCATCCAGATGTCGGCATCTGGGCGGCGCGTCTCGCCGGTGGAAACTGGACGCCGCCGGTCGAGATCGCCAACGGTGTGCAATCCGCTGGCAAGCGGTTCCCGTGCTGGAACCCCGTGCTCTTCCAGCCGACCAACAGACCGTTGCTGCTCTTCTACAAAGTCGGACCAAGCCCTGACGAATGGTGGGGAGTATTGCGGACCAGCAGCGACGGCGGACGCACCTGGAGCACCGAGCGTCGCTTGCCGGATGGCATCCTTGGCCCGATCAAAAACAAGCCGGTGCAGATGGCCGACGGCTCCATCCTTTGTCCGACCAGCACCGAGACGCCGGACGCAGCGGATCTCTGGCGCGTGCATTTCGAGCGAAGCAGCGATCTGGGTCAAACGTGGACCACCACTCCGCCGCTGAATGACGGAAAGAAAATCGGCGCCATCCAGCCGAGCATTCTCACGCACCCTGACGGCCGCCTGCAGGCGCTCGGCCGGACGCGTCAGGGAAAGGTGTTTGAGATCTGGTCAGATGACGCCGGCAAAACGTGGGGGCCAATGACGCTGACCGCCCTGCCGAATCCGAACGCGGGCACGGACGCGGTGACTTTGCGCGACGGACGTCAGCTTCTCGTTTACAACCACACCACCAAAGGCCGCTCGCCGCTCAACGTGGCGGTGTCGCCCGACGGCCGGAAGTGGTTCGCCGCCGTGGTGCTGGAAAACGAGCCCGGCGAATTCAGCTATCCGGCGGTCATCCAGACGCGCGATGGGCTGGTGCACATCACCTACACTTGGAAGCGCCGTCAGGTCCGGCACGTCGTCCTTGATCCGGCGAAGTTCGTCCTGCGCGAGATCGTCGATGGCCGATGGCCGGAGTGAACGGAGCGGGGACCGGTGTCCTGTCCGTCCATCATTCGCCCTCTCGCCCGCATCACGGCAGCAATGGGAAGTTCTCGCGGGGACGCGCCTTTGGGCTTTGCGGTTCCGGCCGGGTGATTATTCTCGCGCCGGATGATTTTGCGCTCTCGCATGGTGTTGCCGATTCGCCGCCCGCCCATCAGCGAGGGAGCGGTGCAGGTTGTTGGCGGACGCATCACATGGGTTGGGCGCTGGTGCGATTGCCCGGCGGAGGACCGCCGCGACGTGCGAGATCTCGGCGAGTCGATTCTCCTGCCCGGGCTCATCAATGCCCACTGCCATCTCGACTACACCGACATGGCCGGGCAACTCCCGCCACCGCGCCGATTCCCGGATTGGATCAAGTCCATCGTCGCCCTCAAATCCGCGTGGAGCTACGGCGACTACGCGCTCTCATGGGTGCATGGCGCCAGAATGCTGCTCCAGACCGGCACCACCACAGTCGCGGATGTTGAAGCGGTGCCGGAGTTGTTGCCCGAAGTCTGGCAGGCGACGCCGCTGCGCGTGCTGTCCTTCCGTGAATTGATAGCGGTAAAGAGCCATCTCCAGGCAGGTCCGCTCGTCAAGACTGCCGTCGCCGAACTCACGGCTCTACCCGGGGCGGCAGGACGTGTCGGCCTTTCCCCGCACGCGCCCTATACCACCTCGCGCGCATTGCTGCAGGACGCCGCGCGCATCGCGCTCCAGCACGGTTGGCGACTCACCACCCACCTCGCGGAATCCGAGGAGGAGTTCGAAATGTTCCAACACGCACGCGGGCCGCTCTATGACTGGCTCAAAACGCAGCGCGACATGTCCGACTGTGGCCTCGGCTCACCAGTCCGCCATCTGGAACGCAGCGGATATCTCGCCGGGAACCTGCTCGCGGTCCACGTCAATCTCCTCGCACGCGGTGATGCCGCGCTG
Organism: Limisphaerales bacterium; assembly: GCA_038249465.1. Taxonomy (GTDB): domain Bacteria; phylum Verrucomicrobiota; class Verrucomicrobiia; order Limisphaerales; family JBBRWD01; genus JBBRWD01. The sequence goes on from JBBRWD010000015.1 coordinate 17,347, forward strand.
CTCGCCCGGCGTGGTGCGCATGTTGTCCACTGCCCGCGCAGTCACGATTATTTCCGGCATCCGCCCTTCCCGCTAAAAACGCTCGCTGCCGCCGGAGTCAATCTTTGTCTCGGCACCGACAGCCTCGCCAGCACTCGCAAAATCAGCGGGCACCTGCCACGTCTGGACATGTTCGCCGAGATGCGAATGCTGGCTCAGAAATGCCCGGAACTCGCCCCGGCCGTCATCCTGCGCATGGCCACGTCCAACGCCGCCCAGGCGCTGGGACGCGCCGGGGAACTCGGCGAACTCTCTACCGGTGCCGCGGCCGATTTGATTGCGATTCCCTTCGATGGCCAACCTGGATCCGTCGAGGAAGCCGCGGTGCATCACGAAAACGAAGTCACGGCTTCGATGATCGCCGGCCGCTGGGCTATTGCGCCCACCACCAGCCATTGAACAATGTCTGACAGCACCACCAAACCGGCTCAGCAACGTGTCGTGCTCGTGACCGGCGCTGCCGGAGGTTTGGGACGCGCGCTGGTGTCGGAGTTCATCGCGCAAGGCTGGCGCGTCGCCGCCGGCTGGCATCGCGAACCATTTCCCGAACCGGAATCGGCCACGCTCTGGCCGGTCCCTCTGGATGTCACCAACCGTGCTCAGACCGAAGACGTCATGGATGAAATCATGCAGCGCTGGGGCAGGCTGGATGCACTCATCTGCAACGCCGGCCTGACCGCCGACGGCCCCCTGGCGCTGATGTCCGATGATGATTGGGACCGCGTGCTGGAGGTGAATCTCAAGGGCGCATTCCATTGCTCGCGCGCCGCGCTCCGTCCGATGATCGCGCAGCGTGACGGACACATTGTCCACCTCAGTTCGTTCAGCGGACGCGCTGGCGCCCGCGGCCAGGCCAATTACGCCGCAGCAAAGGCCGGACTGCTGGGCTTGACGCAATCGCTCGCGCGCGAAGCCGGTTCGCGCAACATCCGCGTCAACGCCGTCCTCCCCGGCGTGCTGCCGACGCGGATGACGGCCGGTCTGGACCCGGTGACGATGGCCGGTTTTGCGAAAGCCAACGCCCTGGACCGCATCAACACGTTGGACGAAGTGGCGCGCTTCATCGCCTTCCTGACCTCGACGCAAAACATCTCCGGGCAAATCTTCCAACTCGACAGCCGCATCGCCCCGTGGACGTAGTGGCGCAAGCTGGCGGCAGTGCGCCACGGCGCGCGACAAGCCCGCAAAGAAAAGCTTCACCCGCGCGGCGAGTTCCGTGATCTTCCGCGCAATACGACGATGAGTGATTTCGATCAGGAACTCGGGCTTCGCCTCGAAGCAATTCGCGCGCAGGGACTCTGGCGCGAACTGCGCCGCGTGGATTCACCCCAGGGTGCTCGCGTTCAATTGGGGGGACGGGAGTTCATCAATTTCTCCTCAAACGATTACCTTGGCCTCGCGAATCACCCCGCTCTGCGCGAAGCCGCGGCCCACGCCCTGGAGCGTTTTGGATCCGGCTCTGGAGCGTCGCGGCTCATCTGCGGATCGCTTGCGCCGCACCACGAACTCGAAGACGCTCTCGCCGCATTCAAGGACACGGAAGCCGCGCTGAGTTTTTCCAGTGGCTATTCCGCCGCCGTCGGCACCATCACCGCGCTGTGCGGCAAGGATGACATCATCGTCCTCGATAAACTGGTCCACGCCTGCATCGTGGATGCCGCCCGCCTTTCCGGCGCGAAACTGCGCATCTTCGCCCACAACGATCTCAACGACCTCGAAGACATCCTTTGCTGGACGCAGAAGACGCAAAGCTCAAAGCTCAAAACTCAAAACTCCGCTCGTCGCCCGGGCGTGCTGGTGGTGACAGAGAGCGTCTTTTCGATGGACGGCGATCAGGCGCCGCTCCGCGAAATGGTCGCGCTCAAGGAGCGCTTCGGTGCGTGGTTGATGGTCGATGAAGCCCACGCGACCGGCTTGCTCGGCGCGGATCGACGCGGGCTGGCCGAAGAGCTGGGGGTGGCGGGACAAATCGAGATCCAGATGGGCACGCTCGGCAAGGCACTCGGTGCGGCGGGCGGCTACATTTGCGGCTCGCGCCGGCTGATCGAGTTTCTTGTGAACCGGGCGCGCAGCTTCATCTTCAGCACCGCTCCCGTGCCGGGATCGGCAGCGGCGGCACGAGCCGCGGTGGCACTGGTTCAATCGGCCGCGGGCGAATCCTTGCGCCAAACTCTCTGGGAACGCGTAGCGCAATGCGCCGCCATCGTTTCTTCCGCTGAAGGCACTCCGGGATCAGGGACCGCGCGCAGCGCCATCCTCCCTGCGATCATCGGCGACGAGACCAACGCAGTGACGCTGGCCTCAGCGTTGCGCGAACGCGGACTTTTCATTCCGGCGATTCGCTATCCGACCGTCGCTCGCGGCGCGGCACGGCTTCGAATCACCGTCACCGCGGCGCACACCACCGGCGATCTTGCCGCGCTCGCGGACGCCTGGCGCGAGGTGGCAGCACAACATCCCGAATTTACCGCCCGCACTTTATCCTGATGCATCCGCTCGCCAAACTCGACCAACGCTTTGTCTGGCATCCCTTCACCCAGATGCGCGACTGGCTGCGCAGCGAGCCGACGGTCATCGTCAGCGGCCGGGGCGCGGTGTTGCGCGACGCGAACGGGCGCGAATATCTGGACGCCAACGCCTCCATCTGGACCAATCTCCACGGGCATAATCATCCAAAGATCAACGCCGCCATCCGGCGACAGCTCGGCAAGATCGCGCACAGCTCCGCGCTCGGCCTCGCCAACGAACCGGCCAGCCTGCTTGCTGAAAAGCTCATCAAACTCGCCAACCCCCGCTTGCCGCGCGGGAAACGAAAGCCGCTTCCGCTCGAGAAAGTTTTCTACTCCGACGACGGCTCCACCGCGCTCGAAGTCGCCCTCAAGCTGGCCTACGAAATCACCCGACGGACGCGCGCGACGAGCCGCAGGAAAGATGAGCCGCGTTTTCTCTCCCTCGAAGGCGCCTATCATGGCGATACAGTGGGCGCGGTCAGCCTCGGGCACATCGACCTGTTTCATCGCGCCTATTCCGGCTTGTTGTTTCGCAGTGAGCAGGTGATGGCGCCCTACTGTTACCGCTGTCCATTCAACCGCGCGCAGCCTGAGCGGGCGGACGCGCGCGAATATCGCCAGTGCCAGTGGGAGTGTGTCGGCAAGGTGGAGCAACGATTCACCGCTCAGACGAAGCGCGGCAATCCGTTCGCCGGATTTGTGTTCGAACCGCTGATGCAGGGTGCCGCGGGAATGGTTCCGCAACCCACTGGCTGGTTGGGACGTGTTGCCGAGATCGCGCGCGGGCACGGCGCCTTGCTGATCGCGGATGAAGTCATGACGGGCTTTGGCAGAACCGGCGCCGGTGCGAAATCCGATTCGTCGCGCTCCGGCAAATCCGGGACTCCGGCGAATCTGTTCGCCTCGCATCACGAAGGTGTGCAGCCGGATTTTCTCTGTGTCGCGAAGGGCCTGACCGGCGGTTATCTGCCGATGGCCGCCACGCTGACGACCCAGCCCGTGTTCGATGCGTTCCTCGGTGAATACGAGGAGTTCAAAACCTTCTTCCACGGACACAGTTTCACCGGCAATCAACTCGGCGCGGCGGCAGCGAATGCGAGCCTCGACCTCCTGCAAAGCCGGGCCAGCGTGAAAGCCCGCGAACGGCTCGAAACCGTGCTGCGCCACGAACTGTCCTCGTTGTGGGAGCTGCCCAATGTGGGCGACGTGCGCCAGGTGGGACTCGTGGCCGGCATCGAATTAGTGCGCGACTGGCGCACGAGAAAACCGTTTCCGCTTCGCGAGCAAGCGGGCATCCGGGTTTGTGAAGCAATGGCGCGGCGTGGCATTCTCACGCGACCCATCGGCAGCGTGGTGGCGTTGCTGCCCCCATATTGCACGACGCCAGTGCAGGCGAGGCGGATGGTCGGGGCGTTGCGGGAATCCATCGAGGAAGTCTTCGGTGGCCAACGAATCTGAACTGGCTCTCTCCAGTGATTCTTCTCGCCTGCCTGCTGACCGCGCATCGCAACTTCGCGTCCGAGACACCGGCTTCGACCAACACTATTCCCGGATTCAGTGTAATGGCGCTGACAACGGGAAACTGGTCCCCGCGCACCAACTGGTCGGATCTGCTGGTCTTCTTCCACGGCCTCCTGCGGTGGTCTGTTCCACTAGACCTGCTCAGGCAAGCTCCCGCCGGTCGTCGCGGTCAACTTCGCCGGTTTGTCCGCCGCCTACGCCGGGCCATTCCGCGACACCAACCGCTCTGGTGCGATGCTCCGCGAAGCGCGCCTGAAGTTGGACGAGCGCGCCGGACAATCGCTCGGAACCGGACGCCTGGCGGTGGCTTCGTTCAGCGCCGGATTTGGTGCGGTGCGCGAGACTGTGCGACGCGGTTGACTGGTCACAGCCCGCGAAACCTCAAGTTTGGATGAAATTCCCGTTTACGAATCGCACGGCTGACCGCAGATTCCGTTTTCGTTTTGCGCCGCCGCCGGTGCGGTTCGCGCAACGTCTGATACGATGAAAGAGATTGAGCCAACTCCGCCGCCGCTCGTGCATGACCAGTTCGAGTCGGTGCGCGATCTGTTCAACAAATACGTGGTGCCGAGCTACGGCCGCTTCGACCTTGCCTTCGTGCGCGGCTTGGGCAGCACGCTGTGGGACGTTCACGGTCGCCGTTATCTCGATCTCGGCGGCGGCATCGCGGTGTGTTCACTGGGCCACGCGCATCCCGAGGTGGCGGATGCCATCACGCAACAGGCACGGCAACTCGTCCACATCTCCAATCTTTATTATCACGAGCCGCAGGGCCGGCTGGCGCAGCGCATTGTCAGTCATCTCGCGCCGGGCCGGGTGTTCTTTGCCAACAGCGGCGCGGAGGCGAATGAAGGTCTCTACAAGCTGGCGCGCAAGTTCGGGCACGACGAAGGGCGCTACGAGATCCTCACCGCATTCAATTCATTCCACGGCCGCACCCTGGCGGGCATCTCCGCCACCGGTCAGGACAAGGTAAAGAAAGGCTTCGAGCCCATGGTGACGGGATTCCGCCATGTGCCGTTCAACGATCTTGCCGCCACGCGCGCGGCTCTGTCGCCGTCCACCGTGGCCGTGCTCATCGAAGGGATCCAGGGCGAAGGCGGCATCACTCCGGCGACGCCAGAATATCTGCTCGGTCTGCGCGCCTGGTGCGATGAGCACAAACTGCTGCTGTTCATGGACGGCGTGCAGTGCGGGCATTTCCGCAGCGGGCGGTTCCAGAGTTTCCAGCGCCTGTTGGAAGGCGTGCCCGGCGGCGAAACATTCCTGCCCGATGGCGTTTCGATGGCGAAATCACTCGGCGGCGGCTTTCCCATCGGCGCGTTCTGGGTGCGCGAGCAGGCGCACGGCGTGAAGCTGGGTGAAGTGCTCGGACCCGGAACGCACGCCACCACCTACGGCGGCACGCCGCTGGGTTGCGCGGTGGCGCTGAAAATTTTCGAGATCATCGAGCGCGACCGGCTGGCCGACAACGCCCGCGCAATGGGCGCGCTGCTGACCTCCGGCCTCGAACATCTCGCGGCGCAGTTCCCGCAGATCATCACCAGCGTGCGCGGTGTCGGGCTGATGATCGGGTTTGAGCTGGCGCCGAAGGAGCAGATTCCTGCGTTCGCCAGCTCCGACAAGGCCGCCTCGATGCAATTCGTCAACCGGCTGCATCAGGCCGGAATGCTGGCCGTTCCCTCCGGCACGCAGGTGGTGCGGCTTCTGCCCGCGCTCAACCTCCAACGCACCGAGGTCGAAGAGGGGCTGGGGATCATTGAAAGCGCCGTTCGTGGGCTGGTGTAGCCATGCTTTTCACCAGGCGGCGGCGCAACCGCATTAACACACCAGTGGTTCTCCTCCACTGCCCGGTGTGCTGAACCGTACGCCGTCCACTTTTGATCGCACACCCTTTTCCACTTCTGGAAAACGACGCCTCTGGAAGCCTGGATTCGATTGACGAAAGACGGACGATCTCACCAGCGCAGCCGGGCGCCCTGCAACGCGCCGTGGTCGGTGCGCTGGTCGTATTCCTTTTCGCGGCGGCGGTAGTCATCCATGATCTGGTTGGCCAGTTGATTGATTTTTTCCGCCAATTGATCGCACGGCAGGACTGGCAGCGCGGGAATCTTCCGGTTCATCTCCTCGACGGTCGCCTGCGCGTAGCGTCCATGCACGGTTTCGTGCTGGATCAAGGCCACATAGTATTGCTGCCACGCCTGCTTGACCTCCTGCGCCACTCCGGGCGGCGGCGTCCAGCGCGGCAGGGTGGTGGTGACGACCGCGCCCGGGCGGAAATCCGCCACCCGGCAACCATCCTCCTGGCGACTCGTCTGGAAACGCCAGGTCACCTTCCAGTCGGTGTAGCCATCCCAGTTGAAACGGTTTTTCCACGGGCGCGACTGCGCGATCGAAAACCGGATCTCGCGAGGCGTCGCACCGGTGACGGCGTAGTAGTTGGTGACCCACTGGATGGCCCTGCCGGTGTCGGCAGCCTGGAGCCCACACACCCTGGCGAGGATAACTCCCAACGCCACCCCGAGAGACCGCGTAAACCGGCCTGGTTTGTTTGACGCCCGATTCATCACACCCGGAATGTGCCGCAATTCGCGCCCGCGGCAAGAATCGTCTTATCAAGAGGTGAACCTGCGCTTCTGGCCATCTCACGGCGGCAGCCGGTGGAAGAACGTTTCGAGCGCCCGCGCGCCGTGATGGGCGATGAGGAAGACGAGCGCCAGCGCGACCACCGGGGTGCCATCGATCTTCCCCCAGCGCAGCGGCAGCCTGCGCATGGGCGCGAGCAGTGTCTGGCCGGCGCCTTCGATGAATTCCCAGAACGGAGAATTGCCAATGAAGATGTAGCTGTGAAAGAGAAAGAGAATGATGATCGCCGCCAGCAGGTATTGCCAGAGGAGCAGGCTCCCCAGGCTGAGCACCAATCCTTGCGCCGCAGTGTGCCACGCGGAGACGGGCGCCGGCATCAGCCCGAGGCGCCCAAACCACCAGGCCAGGCCGGCCCAAAGCAGCGTCACCACCGGGATCGGAAGGAGCAGCCGGACGACGGGGGGCAGCCGGTCGGGCCAGCCCAGGTTGACCTGCACGAAGTGGCGGAAGCTGTTGCCTTCCGGGACGCGATTAGAAAGCGCCGAGAGCAGCAGGAGCCAGAGGTAGAATCCGCCAAGCCATTGGCTGAAACCGAGGAGGGAGAAGATCAGCATCCGGCCAGGCCGGTCGCTGCGAAAGGGAATGGTGAGGAGGTCGAAGTCCAGTTGCGGCACCCAATGCAGGGCGGTCCCCAGTTGCGCGTAAAAAAAGCCGCGCAGCAGCAGCACCGCACCGAGCATCACCGGGTAGCCCCAATGCAGACGGGTCTTGGGCGCGGCGCGGCGCAGCGTGCGCAGCAACGTGCGGTGCCAGGGAACATCTTTGGGCGAGGCGCTCGCCGTGCGCCAGCTCATCCACAACAGGAGGCAGAGGAGATCGAGGATGACGTCGATGAGCCACATGGACCGTTGAAGGGCCGGCCGGCCCGGTGGGATCGCCCGGCCCTGGGTGGCCTAGATGAGTTCCAGCATCGTCTCGGCGATTTCTGAGGGCGTGGCGGCAACCGCGATGCCGGCTTCCTTCAGGGCGACGAGCTTCGCCGCGGCCGTGGAACTGACGCTGTCCACAATCGCGCCGGCGTGGCCCATGCGTCGTCCGGGCGGCGCGGTGGCGCCGGCGATGAAACCCGCCACCGGCTTTTTGCAATGGCCTTTGATCCATTGAGCCGCCTCGATTTCGTCGGTGCCGCCGATTTCGCCAATGAGGATGATGCCGTGGGTGTCGTGATCGGCGTTGAACATCTTGACCACATCCAGGTGGCTCAAGCCATGCACCGGATCGCCGCCCACGCCCACGCAGGTGCTCTGCCCCACGCCGCGCTGGGTCAACTGCCAGACCGCTTCGTAGGTGAGGGTGCCGCTGCGGGAGACGACCCCGATATGACCTTTCTTGTGGATGTAGCCCGGCGAGATGCCGATCCGGCAGCCGCCATGTGAATCCTTGCCGTCGCCCGGCGTGACGATGCCGGGGCAGTTCGGCCCGAGGAGGCGCATCTTCTTGTTCTGCATGGCGCGCTTCACCTTGATCATGTCCTGCACGGGAATGAACTCGGTGATGCACACGGCCAGATCGAGTTCGGCATCGGCGGCTTCGAGAATCGCGTCCGCGGCATAGGGCGGCGGGACGAAGATGACGGAGACGGTGGCGCCGGTTTCCCGGGCGGCCTCCTTGACGGTGTTGAAGACCGGAAGCTTGTCCTCGAATTTGGTGCCGCCCTTGCCAGGCGTGACGCCGGCGACGATCTGGGTGCCGTATTCGAGGCTGAGCTGGGTGTGCAACGCGCCGTAGCGGCCGGTGATGCCCTGAACCAGGACGCGGGTTTGAGAATTGACGAGGATGGACATGGCGAAATGCGGTGCGGGTGGTCAGGCGACGGCTTGGACAGCTTTCCGGGCGGCGTCGGCGAGAGTGCCGGCGCTGATGACCTTGAGTCCGGACTCCTGGATGATCTGGCGGGCGGGCTCGGCGTTGGTGCCTTCGAGGCGGATGATGATCGGCAGGGAGAGATTGTTCTCCTTCACCGCGGCCACGATGCCGCGGGCGATGATATCGCAGCGCATGATGCCGCCGAAGATGTTGACGAGGATCGCCTTGACCGCCGGATCGCCGATGATGATTTTGAAGGCGGCCGCGACCTGCTCCTGGCTGGCGCCGCCGCCGACATCGAGGAAGTTCGCCGGTTGCCCGCCGAAGTGTTGGATGATGTCCATCGTGGCCATGGCCAGGCCGGCGCCGTTGACCAGGCAGGCGATGTTCCCATCGAGCTTGATGTAACTGAGATTGTAATTGCTGGCTTCGACTTCGAGCGGCGATTCCTCGGACAGATCGCGCATTTCCATCAACTCCGGATGGCGGTAGATGGCGTTGTCGTCGATGGAAATCTTGCCATCCACGGCCACCAGCGCGGGCGTGCCGTCAATGTGGGTGACGACGTGGAGCGGATTGATTTCCACGAGCGACGCGTCGCACTCCCACCAGGTTTTCCAGAGGCCGGTGAGCAGGCGGACGGCCGGGTTGAGCAAATCGCCGCTCATGCCAAGCGCGATGGCCAGCCGCCGGGCCTGATAGGGCATGAATCCAACGGTGGGGTCGATGTGTTCCCGATGGATCAGTTCGGGCGTCTTGACCGCGATCTCCTCGATGTCCACGCCGCCGGCAGGGCAGACCATGATCATGGGCAGACCGACGGACCGATCGAGCAGCACGGCGACGAACAGCTCGCGGTTGACATCGAGACCGCTCTCGACGAGCACCTTGGAGACGCGCTTTCCCTCCGGGCCGGTCTGTTTGGTGACGAGTGTCTGGCCGATCATCTTCCGGGCGCAGGCATAAACATCGGCGGTGCTGGTGCAGAGGCGCACGCCGCCTTTGAAGCCGTTTTTGAAGACGCCCTTGCCGCGGCCGCCCGCGTGAATCTGCGACTTGATGATGACCTTCTTGTGGCCGGCGGCAAAGAGCCGTTCCGCCATGTTGCGCGATTCCTCGGCCGAGGTGCAGACCGCACCGAGGGGAGTGTTGACGCCGTGTTTGGCCAGCAGTTGCTTGGCCTGGTATTCGTGCAGGTTCATCAGCGGTCAGTTGATTGATCGAGGGCGGTTCAGGCGCGGTCCTTGACCGGAACGTAGTGGTTGAGCGTCGGACCGACATAGACCTGGCGCGGACGGTAGATGCGGCTGCCGGGATCGTTGGCGACTTCACGATAGTTTGCAATCCACCCCGGCATGCGCCCGATGGCGAAGATGACCGTGAACATCTCCATCGGGATTTTCAGGGCGCGCATGATGATGCCGCTGTAGAAATCGACGTTCGGGTAGAGCTTGCGCTCGACGAAATAGGAATCGCGAATGGCCACATCCTCGAGTTTCTTGGCGATATCGAGCAAGGGATCGGAAACCTTGAGCTTGGCCAGCACCTCGTCGCAGGATTTCTTGATGATCTTCGCGCGCGGATCGTAGTTCTTATAGACCCGATGACCGAATCCCATCAGGCGCTTGCCGCTCTTCTTGTCCTTGACCTCATTGAGGAACTGCGAGCCGTCGTCGCCGGATTTGCGGATCTGCTGGAGCATCTCGATGACGGCCTGGTTGGCGCCGCCATGCAGGGGTCCCCAGAGGGCGCACACGCCAGAAGCGCAACTGGCGAAGAGGTTGGCCTTGCTGGAAGCCACCATGCGGACGGTGGCGGTCGAGCAGTTCTGCTCGTGATCCGCATGCAGGAGAAAAATCAAATCCAGCGCGCGCACCACGTCGGGATCCAAGTCGTAGTCCTCGTAGGGCATCGAGAACATCATGTGGAGGAAGTTCGCGGTGTACTTCAGCGTTGACTTGGGATAGATGACGGGCAGACCGCGCGCTTTGCGGTAGGAGAAGGCGGCAATCGTGCGCACCTTTGACAGCAGTTGCGCGGCATCCTCCTCAAAATCGGTCTCAATGTTCGGGTCCAGCAGATCGGGGTAGAAGCAACTGGCGGCATTGATCATCGCCGAGAGGATGGCCATCGGGTGGGCCGACGGAGGATATCCTTCAAACTGAAACCGGAGCGCTTCATGCAGCATCGCGTTGCGGGTGAACGAATCCGAAAACCGCGTCAACTCCGCACTGTTCGGCAGCTTGCCCCAGATGAGCAGGTAGGCGGCCTCGATGAAGCTCGATTTCTCGGCCAGTTCCTCAATGGGAATGCCACGGTAGCGGAGGATGCCCGTTTCGCCGTCGATGAAGGTGATGGCGCTCTTGCACGAACCGGTGTTGCCGTAGCCGTTGTCGAGAGTGATGTATCCCGTGTCATCGCGCAGTTTGGAGACGTCGATGGACTTCTCCTGTTCCGTGCCTTCAAAGACCGGGAGGGTGTAGGACTTGCCATCCAGTTTGATTTCAGCGGTGTTGCTCATAGCGATAATGTGGTTTTTACTGCGGCCGTACGGGGGAAATTACGCAAGCAGCCCTGCGTCGGGCAACTTCTTTTCGTAATTTTTACCAATAATTCTCTTCAGCCATGCTGGTGCATAATCAAACTGCCCCGCCGCGCCGGATTCATTGACTATTTCCTCAGTTCAACCACCGCTGACACATATTTTTGGGGGGACGCGCCGATCCGAACGGAGGCTGAAACTCAGGCAACTTGTTTCGCGAGGCGCACACCCAGTTGCAGCAACCGACGGGCGCCGGCATCCGAGCCAGCCTCGGCGTAGATGCGCAGGACGGATTCCGTGCCGGACCCGCGCAGCATGAGCCACGAAGAATCCTGCGCGACGAACTTCACGCCATCGAAGGTTTTCACTTCCTGCAGCGGCGAGCGCAGCAATTTCGCCGGAGGATTCGCCGCGAGGAACGCCATTAACTCCGCCCTCTTCTCGATGGGAAAACGCGTGTCAATGCGCCCGTAGCAATGCGGCCCGTAGCGTTTCTCGAGGCGCGCGACGAGCCGGTTGATCGAGACACGCTCGAGGGCAAGCAGTTCGAGCAGCATCATCCCGGCGAGGATGCCGTCGCGCTCGGGGATGTGTCCGGCAAAGCCGATGCCGCCGCTCTCTTCGCCGCCGATAAGCACGCCGCCCTTGATCATCTCGGCGGCGGTGTGCTTGAAACCCACGGGCGTCTCCACGAGTTCCAGCCCGTAGTCGGCGCACATCTTGTCGAGCATCGCCGTGGTGGAGAGCGCCTTGACCACGCGACCCCGCCCGCCGCGATTCACAAAGAGGTGATAGAGCAGCAGGCAGATGACCTTGTGCGTGGAAAGATAACCGCCGCGTCCGTCCATTGCGCCCACGCGGTCGGCGTCGCCGTCGGTGACGATGCAAAGGTCGTGCGGATGCTTCTTCAGCCACGCGGACGAGAGGCGATAATTGGCCTCCACCGGTTCGGGATTGATGCCGCCAAAGTAAGGATCGTGCGCGCCATTGAGCGTGGTCACGCGGCAGGTGGTGCCGGCGAGAAGATCGTCAAAGCAACCCGCGCCAACGCCGAACAATGCATCGTGGGCGAGGCGTAATCGCGAGCGCGCAATGAGCGGGAAATCGACGAGCTTCTTCACCGCGCGATAATGAGCCGGGAGCAGATTCGCAGTGCGCACCTTGTTCGGCAGGACATTGTTCACCGGCATCGCGCGCACCGGACGGCGGTCGAGCAGAGCCTCCACGGCGCGGCAGTAATCCTCGTCGGCGGGCGCGCCCAGATGGGTCTTGAGCTTGTAGCCGTTGAACGCGGCGGGATTGTGGCTCGCGGTGATCATCACTCCGCCGACGGCGTGAAGCTGTCGGCACGCCAGCGAAACCGCGGGCGTAGGCGTGGGACGGTCGGCCAGCACCACCTCGAAGCGATTCGCGCAAAACACCTCGGCGGCGCGTTGCGCGAAGCGGTCGGAGAGAAAGCGGCGGTCGTAGCCGATGACGATTTTCTTCTCCGTGCCTGGAACCTCCGAGCGGCTCCAGAAATCCGCCGCCGCCTGCGAGACGCGTTCCACATTGGCAAAAGTGAAACCGTCGGCGATGACCGCCCGCCAGCCGTCCGTTCCGAATTTGATGGGAGTAAGCACGCGGCGCGGACACTAACAAACCGTCCTGCCGAGACAAGCGAAGGCGCTCAATGCGAGAACGAAGAATCGGGAGTACTTCATTTGAACCCCCTCGCGGCGCCGCCCCGATAATAGCACAGGCGTCGCGCCTGCCTGAGTCAGCCCGCCTTTGTTTCGACCTGCTATCCTAAACCATGCAGCCGCGACGGCTGTGCCACTTTGGCCGCTCCGTGGGCTGATGGATTGAATCTGAACTCCGAAGTTGGGGAGCACACCCCGGCAGTTCCCACTGCTCACATCAGGGACCGGCCATGACCAGACAGCGGCGCAGCGCTTCCGCCAGGGCGCGATATTGCGGGAGTGAATTGTAGAGTTGAGCCGAGATGCGCAGGATCCGGCGCGGCGGGGCCGGCCAGGGTATCACTGGAACTTCGATCGAATCCTCCGCCAGCAACCGGTCCTGCAATGGATCGAGGTACAGCGGCGAACGCGAGGGCGTGATGACCGGAGAGTCCGGCAGCGGCAGCGACGCCATCGAGCCGAGCAATTCCGCCGGACACGGTGCCGCAATCCCCAGCGCGGCGCACAAGACTTCGCGCGCCGCCACGGCCAGCGCGTGGTTGCGGCGCATCACCTCGGGCCAGCCGCCGGGCACCGCGGATTCCATCCAGCGCAACGCCTCCGGCACCGCCAGCATTGCCGCGGGATCCCAGGTGCCGGTCCAGCCGAATTCGATCTGGAAACGCGAGCGGTCGGTGCGCTGCGAATTCGCGCCGTGGCTGATGACGAGCGGGCGGATATTTTCCTGGCGGTCGCGTGGCACCCGGAGGAAGCCCGCGCCTTTGGGCGAGCAGATCCATTTGTGGCAGTTGCCGGTGTAAAACGCCGCGCCCAATTCGCGGAGATCGAGCGGCACCATGCCCGGCGCGTGCGCGCCGTCCACCAACGTCTCGATTCCGCACGCCGCCAGTTCCCGCACCACGCGCGCGATGGGCATGACCAGACCGGTCTGGCTGGTCACATGATCCAGCAGTGCGAGGCGCGTCCGCGCAGTCACGCCCGCGAGGATGGCCTGGACGATTTCATCCGCGTCGCGCAGAGGGAACGGCACCTTCGCCACCACGACCCGGGCTCCGGAACGCTCCGCCACAAAGTCGAGGGCGTTGCGGCAGGCATTGTATTCGTGGTCGGTGACGAGCAATTCATCGCCGGGCGAAAACTGGAGCGAGCGCAGCACGGTGTTCACGCCTGCGGTGGCGTTGGGAACGAAGACCAGGTCGTCCGGGTCCGAGCCGACGAATCGAGCGAGCGCGGCGCGGGCTTCATCGAGCAACGGTTCCAGGTCGCGCACGAGGAAACGGAGGGGTTGCCGTTCGAGGCGGTCCCGCAGGGCGCGCTGATGATCGAGCACCGCGCAGGGACAACTGCCGAAGGAACCGTGATTGAGAAAGACGACCTGCGGATCGAGCGGCCAGAGCGCCGGGTCGGTGGCCGGAGTTTCGAAAGGGAGGCTGGCGGGGCGATTCATGATTCAGTTGGTGGGCGCGAGAGTATCGGCATGGCAACGAGGAGGCAATCGGTCAGGCGCAGCCCAAATCGGCGCGGGCAGGAAGGATCTCAGTTTTCCACGCGGCAGAACAGGCCAACGCCGCGTGCCAGCGGCGCGGCAATTGCGCTCCGCCGCCGCATGGCTTAGTCTGCGCGCGCGGTCAAAACGAACCGATGGCACAAAGTCATTCCATGCAATTCGGACCGGCGCGCACACCGTCCACCGGTCCCAAGACTGACCTCGCGATTGGCGGGCTTGACTGCCAGAGCTGCGTCCGCCAGGTCACCGAGGCGCTCCAGCGCTTGCCCGGCGTGGCTGGCGTGCTTGTTTCGCTCGAGACCGAACGTGCCACGGTCCGCTGGAAAGCCGATGCCGTCCCCGCGCCGGAGGCTTTGGTAAGCGCGATCAAGAACGCGGGTTACGAGGCAACAGTCATCGTGCCGGCAACGCCGACCACGGCCTCAAGCGCCACGACATCGCGCCGCACCGAATTTGCGATTGATGGCATGGATTGCCCGAACTGTGTCCGTCATGCTGTCGAAGCGCTTCAATCCGTCCCCGGCGTGGAAGCCGCCAGTGTGACGCTTGAAACGGGCCGCGGCACCGTGACCTGGAAAACCGCCGCCCCTCCCGACACCGCCGCCGCGCTGGCCGCCCTCAAGAACGCCGGCTACCCCGCCCGGGTGCTCGAAACCCTCGGCGCGTCGGGCGCGACCGGCGGCGACGAGCCGACCGCACACGCCTCGGGCTGGCAATTTACCGTCACCGTCGGCTTGCTGGGCACCCTCCCGCTGATGCTCGGCGAGTGGGTTTTTCACCTGATGGACGTGCCGTGGTTTCGCTGGATGGCGTTCGCGCTCGCTGGTGTGGTGCAAGTGCTGGCCGGGGCGCGCTTCTATCGCGGAGCCTGGCGTCAGTTCAGCGCCGGCCACTCGAACATGGACACGCTGGTGTCGCTCGGCTCTACGACGGCGTTTCTCTACAGCGTCTGGGTGTTGTTCTCCGGCAACGGAGGACATCTCTACTTCATGGAGGCCGCGGCCATCATCACCTTGATCAGCCTCGGTCACTGGATGGAAGCGCGCGTCAGCGCCCGCGCCACGAATTCGTTGCGCGCTTTAATGCAGCTTGCGCCACGGAAGGCGCGGCGCTTTGCCGCGGGACGCGAAACCGAGGTGCCGGTCGCGGAATTGCAGCGGGACGATCTCGTCGTCCTCCGTCCCGGCGACCGCATCCCAACCGATGGCGAAGTTACCAGCGGCGATTCGGCGGTCGATGAATCGATGCTGACCGGCGAATCCGCGCCCGTGGACAAGAAGCCCGGCGCACCGCTTTATGCCGGCACGGCAAATCTCAACGGTCGCCTGCTGATGCGCGTCACCGCCACCGGCGAGGCCACCGCGCTGGCGCACATCATCGAGGCGGTGCAACGCGCGCAACACAGCCGCGCCAACATCCAGCGCCTCGGCGATCGCGTGAGCAATGTGTTCGTGCCCATCGTCATCGTCATCGCGCTGCTGACCGCGCTGTGGTGGGGCCTGTTCCCGGAGCAGGCCCACGCGGTGGCGTCGTTTCTGGCAAGATTTCTCTGGAACCCGCACCTTCCCGCCAGCCCGCTGGAAGCGGCCATCATCGGGGCGGCCTCGGTGCTGATCATCGCCTGCCCCTGCGCCATGGGTCTTGCCACGCCGGCGGCGATCATGGCGGCCTCGAATGCCGCGGCCCAGCGTGGTTTCCTCATTCGCGACGGCGTGGCGCTGGAAAAGGCCGGCGAAGTGACCGCCGTGTTGTTCGACAAAACGGGCACCATCACTGTCGGTAAACCTTCTGTCGTGGAGATGAAATCGTTGCCGGGCGCACCGGAGAACGCCCTTGCCCTCGCCGCCGCGTTGGCGCGCAATTCGGCTCACCCGCTCAGCCAGACCATCGCCCGACTGAGCGCGACTTCCCTCGAATTGGCCTCGTGGCAGGAGATCCGCGGTTCCGGTGTGCAAGGCGCAATGCCTGTCGCCAGCGGGACATCATCACAAGAGACGCTTCGCCTCGGCTCGCTCACCTGGCTGCAAGAAAACGGCGTGATCAATATTGCAGGCGACACCTTCGTGAGCGAGTGGATGAGCAAGGGCGCGACGATCCTCGGATTGGCCGCCGGGCCACGACTGCTGCACCTGTTCGCGCTGCAGGACACGCTCAAACCTCACGTCGGCGCGGTGCTCGAAGAACTTCGCCGCAGCGGATTGCGTGTTTTCCTCGTCACGGGTGACAACCGCGCGACCGCACTCTCGCTTGCCGCGCAGGCTGGCATTGACGTGGAAAATGTGTTCGCCGAAGTGCGCCCCGAAGCAAAGGCCGGGCTGGTGAAACAACTCCAGAGCGCGGGCGAACGCGTGGCTTTCGTGGGCGACGGCATCAACGATGCGCCGGCATTGGAACAGGCCGACCTCGGCATCGCCGTGAGCCGCGCCAGTGACGTGGCGCGCGAAGCCGCCGACATCATCCTGCTCAACTCCGATATCGAGGCGGTCTCGGGCAGCCTCGACCTCGCACGCGCGACCCTGCGGACCATCAAGCAGAACCTGTTCTGGGCGTTCTTCTACAATGCGGTGGGCATTCCGCTGGCGGCGTTGGGATTCATGAGTCCGGTGTTGTGCGCGGCCGCGATGGGGCTCTCGGACATCGTGGTCATCGGCAACGCGCTGCGGTTGCTGCGGCGCGGGAGGTGAGGGGCGACCGCGGCTGATCTTCCGCTCACCCAATGGGTCGCGAGAAGGACGCGATGGGGGCCAGGCAAAGGTGTTGGGAGAATTCTCCTTTGCAGACTTCGCGCGACAAGCCGGGAGACCTACTTCGAGGACGGAGTCGGGCTGCCCTGCCTGCGCAGGCTCGGCTCGGTGTTGGTGCGATTGGCTTTCGGCTGTTGCGGCCCTCCGCCGCCACCGGGCTGGAACAGACGCCACGGTTCGGGAGACTGCTTTTCGTTGATGCGGCGCTGCCGTTGTTTGAGCAACTGGTCGAACTTCTTGCGTTGCTCCGGAGTGAGCGCGGACCGCAACTCGTCGTTCAACTCGCGGTATTCCTCCTGGAAATACGGACCCACGAATTCCCAGATCAATTTCGTCCGCTCGTTGCTCTCGTGAAGGATTCCATCGATCTCCTCGCGCTGACCGGGCGTAAGATTCAAATCCTCGGCGAGGCGCTTGAGCATGGCGGTGCGCCAGATGTTTTGGGGAATGGATACCGGCGGCGCAGTGGTCTTCTTGACGACCAAGGCTCCGGTGACGAGACCAGCCACGAAGATGACCAGCGTGGCGAGGATGACTTTCCAGGTGCTCACCAGATGTCAGCCGCCTCGTTGGCCGAGGCCAGCACGGTCTGTTCAAGCTGATCGGAAAGCCCGTCGGCCGAGTCCGCCGGCACAAACGACCAAACGCTCATGGCGAGGGCGACGGCGGCGCAGGCTCCGGCGCCGTACCACAACGCGCGGCCCCACCATTGCAACTCGCCCGCGCGCGGCGCGGAGGTCAGGTGCGCCATGACGCGCTTCTCGAAGGCCAGCGGCACTCGCTCGTCCGACGGCAGGCGCCGGGCGGCGGAGATCAGTTTGTTTTGCAGCGTATCGAGGTTCATAGATCCATCAGCATTTTCAGACGGCGGGCCAGGTCGGCTCGTTACAGATATTTCTCCCGCGCCAGCCGCGCCAGGCATTTCTTCATCTCGGCGCGGGCGCGAAACGCCCGGACCTTCACCAAAGGAACCGACCACCCGGTCAGTTGCGCGATTTCCTTCACCGATCGCTCTTCAATCTCCAGCAATTGAATGATCAGCCGCGCCGGCGGGGATAGCATTTCCAGGAGCCGCTGGATGAGCTGCCGTGCCGCGTCGGCGTCGTCGCTCGAACTCGGATCGGCCACGAAACGCTCCAACCAGTCGTCCTCCCGCTCGGACAAATCGGTGAAATTGCGTTCCCGATTGCGCTGGTGGCCTCGCAGAAAATCGTAGCACGTCCGCACCGCCAGTCGCATCAACCAGTGCTCGAATGGAGCGTCGCCCCGAAACGTGCCCAGCTTCTCATACGCCTTCGACCAAACCTCCTGGACGATGTCCTCCACCTCGCTCTCCAGCCGGGCATAGCGCCGCGCTGTGGCGAAGATCCGGGGCGAATACCGCGCCACGATCGGCTCGAACCGCGCAATCTCCCCCCGCAACACCGCGGCGATCAGCACCAAGTCGGGCGGATCGTGGCTCGTCGGTTCACTCACAGGGAATCACGGTGCCTCCACAGATTACTTCGCGGCGGCCGGAGCAGTCGGCGATTCCCCTGATTTCATTTCCGCCCCGTCAAGTTTCGCCGGGGCACCCGCCGCGTCTGATGTGAGGCGTTTCCGGATCGCCTCGACGCGGCGCAGACGGACGCGCTCCTCGTAGGAGATGATGCCCCCGGCCTCCTTCTGGCGCAGTTTCTCGTATTCGCTCTCGACCCGCTGGCGGATTTCCTTGCGCTTCGCCTCGCGCTGCTCAGGCGTGAGTTTCGGCGGTGGCGTCCGCGGGTTGGCGGTGTTCGTCGCGCCCCGCTCGCGCCACTCCCTCAGCTTCGCCTCGCGCTCGGCGGGCGAGAGTCCTTTGAGCAATTCGCGGCGGCGAAGCGTTTCCTCGGCCAGTCCGTCCTTGTTCTGCTCGCGCCACTGCTTGAGGTGCACCGCGCGCTCCTCGGGCGTGAGGTTTTTGATTTGTTCGCGGAGTTGCTCGCGCGAGATTTTCGGCGCGACCGGCGTGTTGGTCGGAGCGGATTCGGCCGCGCGGCCGCTGGCGGGGGCAACAAGAAGCACCGCAGCGGCGAGAATCGGCAAAGTGGCGGAAATCTTCATGTGTTGACTAGGTGCCGGAATCTCCGGCGGCAATAATCGTGGCAGCCAGACGCGGCAGCCGGAAGTCTGGTTACATCCGCCGCCAACCGCCCGGGGCATCCGGGTTCAGGAGCGATGCACCTGGACCGTCTTTTCAAACTCGGCCGAATAGGCCCTCATCGCCTCGGCGATTTTGGGAGGTTGCTCGGACAGCACGGTGACCATGCGCGGAAACATGTCGCGGTTGTGTTTGATCAACTCGACCGCTGCCACGATGAGCGACAGGTTGTTGTTGATGTCGTGGCGCAGCTTCGAGAGTTTGCGATGCAACTCCTCCACCTGTTCGGCGGAAAGCGTGACGGGTTCACTCGACGATGCCATGCGCCGAATTTGCGGTCGGCCTTCGATGAAAGCAAGCCGGTTCACCTGCTGCGCTGGCTTTCTCCCGGCTTGGCGGCGGCGCGGAAAGGCTCTACACCATCGGCGGCGCGCGCATGAAACCCGTTTATTTGCTCCTGCTGGTCGGCATGAACCTGTTCTGGGCGGGCACCTACCCGACCTTCAAGGTGCTCGGCCGGCACCTCGACTCCGGCGCGATTGCCACGGTGCGTTACGCGCTCGCCGCCATCGCCATGCTCCTCATCTGGCGCTGGCTGCCGGGACGTGGCCCGCGCGGACGCGATCTGGCGTGGACAGCCGTCATGGGCGTGCTGGTCTTCTGCGTCGGACCGCGTTTGCAGATCGAGGGCGTCCACCGCGGTCAGGCGGGCGACACCTCGATTCTGATGGCGCTCGAACCCCTCATCACGGCCGTGGCGGCCGCCGTCTTCCTCGGCGAACGCATCGCGGCGCGCCGCGGGTGGGGTTGCCTGCTGGGCATGCTCGGCGTGGCGCTGATGTCGGAAATCTGGCGGGCCGATGCCGCGCCGCTGGCGGGTCTGACGGCCAACCTTCTTTTTGTCAGCTCGTTCCTCGCGGAAACGGCTTACTCAGTCATGGGCAAGCCGCTGCTCTCGCGTTCCAGTCCGCTGAAACTCCTCGGGGTCTCGCTCCTCGCTGGCACCGCCGCCAATCTCGCCGTGGAAGCCGCTCTCGGCCGCGCGCCGCAATATGCCGCGCTCGGCGCCCTGCCGTGGACCGCGTGGGCGCTGTTCGCCTACCTCGCGATCATCTGCACCGTCGTCGGCTACGCGCTGTGGTACGTGGTGATTCGCGAGACGGAGGTGAACGTCACCGCGCTTACGGTTTTCGTCCAACCGCTGGCCGGGCTCTTCCTCTCGACCGTCTTTCTTGGTGAGAAGCTCCACTCCGGCCAGCTCTGGGGAAGCCTGGCCATCGCGATTGGCCTGGCTCTTGGGCTGCGCAGAAATCACCGGAGCGCGGCGGACGGCGGGGCAACGGTTTCCTGAGCTGCGGCGTCACCCGTAGAATCCAAAGAACTGCCGGGCGTTGCGGTAGCAGATGTCTTCCACCATGCCGCCCACCAACCGGTAGTCTTTCGGAATCAGGCCGCGCTGCATGTCGCCGCCGAGGATGTTGCAGAGGAGCCGGCGGAAATACTCGTGCCGGGTGTAGCTCAGGAACGAGCGGCTGTCGGTGAGCATGCCCACGAAGCAGCTTAGCAGTCCGAGTTGCGAGAGCGCCTCGATCTGGCGCGTCATGCCGTCGAGCTGATCGAGGAACCACCATCCGCTGCCCCATTGGATTTTGCCCGGCGCGCTGCCGTCCTGGAAATTGCCAATCATCGTGGCGTACACCTCGTTGTCGCGCGGGTTGAGGTTATACAGGATGGTCTTCGCCAGCTTGCCCTGCTGGTCCAGGCGCGCGAGGAACTTGGAGAGCGGGCGGGCAATCTCCAGGTCGCCAATCGAATCGCAGCCGATGTCCGGTCCAAGCTGGGCGAACAGCCGCGTGCTGTTGTTGCGCAAGGCGCCGATGTGGAATTGCTGCGTCCAGCCCTTGTCGGCATCCATCACCGCGAACTCGTGCAGCATCGCCGATTTGAATTTCGCCACCTCCACCGGCGCGAGCGCGGCTCCCCCGCGAATCTTTGTAAAAATCGCCGCCACTTCGCTCTCCGTGTAATCCTCGGCGTAGATCGTTTCAAGCCCGTGATCGGACAACCGGCAGCCTTGCGCCACAAAGAAATCCTGCCGCACCTGCAATGCCTGCCGCAATGCGGCAAAGCTGTTGACGTCCACGTTCGCCGTCGCACCCAGACGGTCGAGATAGGCATTGAACGTCGCCACGTTTTCCACCGCCATCGCCCGGTCTGGACGCCACGTCGGCAAGACGCGAATGCCAAAGCTCTGGTCAGCCGCAACGGCGCGGTGATGTTCGAGCGAGTCCGCCGGATCATCGGTGGTGCAGACCACTTCGACTCTCATCTGCTTCATGATGCCGCGGCAGGAGAATTCCGGGGTGGCAAGCTTCGCGTTGCACTCGTCCCAGATGCCTTGCGCCGTGTCCGGTCCGAGCAGGCGATCGTTGATGCCGAACGGACGGTTCAATTCAAGATGCGTCCAGTGATAGAGCGGATTGCGCAATGTCCGCGGCACGGTTTCGGCCCACTTGAGGAACTTCTCCCAATCGGAGGCGTCGCCGGTGACGAAGCGTTCCGGCACGCCGTTGCTGCGCAGCGCGCGCCATTTGTAGTGATCGCCGTAAAGCCAGATTTGCGTGAGGTTGGCAAAGCGATGGTCCGCCGCCACCTGGTCCGGCGGCAGGTGGCAATGGTAGTCAATGATCGGCAGCGGCGCGGCGTAATCGTGGTAAAGCCGTCGTGCCGGCGGGCTGTCGAGGAGGAAGTTCTCGTGGACAAACGGTGACAATTTCATGTTCGAACCAAGCTCAATGCGGTCGGCATCCGCGCCGCAGAAACTCTTTCCACGCCGTCGCGCCGCCACGGCCAAGCTTGCGGTTACTCCCACGCCAAAGCAACATCGCAGCCGCGTCACAGCAACGACGCGTGTAACGCCATGCTGCAACCTTGGAAAACACAATCGCGACGGACGGTGCTTGACCACGGTCGCTTTCTCACCGTCGAGATTCACTCGGTCGAACTGCCGGATGGCCGGATCATCGAAGACTGGCCGTGGGTCATCACGCCCGATTACGCCAACGTGGTGGCGGAGATGGATGACGGACGCTTCCTTTGTTTCCGCCAGACGAAGTATGCCGTGGGCGGCACGTCGTTGGCCATCGTGGGTGGCTTCATTGAGCCGGGCGAAGCGCCGGAAACCGCCGCGCGACGTGAGTTGATCGAGGAAACCGGCTGCGAGGCGCGCGAGTGGATCGAACTCGGACAATTCGCCGTCGATGCCAATCGCGGCGCCGGTCGCGCCCATTTCCACCTTGCCCGCGGAGTGCATCGCGTGGCCGAGCCGACCGGCGGGGATTTGGAGGAACAACATCCGCTGTTTCTGACTCGCGCCGAACTTGAGGCCGCGCTGTCCGCCGGTGAGTTCAAGGTGCTGCCGTGGGCCACCGCCGTGGCGCTGGCGCTGCTGCACCTCGCGTTGAGTCGCTGAACTGAGTCCTCAGCGCAGCCGCCGGAAGGCATCCGGCGAAACGCCGAACACGCCCTTGAAGGCGCGTGAGAAATGGAACGGATCTTCAAACCCGATGCGTTCGCCGACCTGCTTGATGAGCGAATTGGGTTCGAGCAACAACTCCGCTGCGAGATTCATCTTTAGCCGCAGCAGGAACTGATACGGGCTTTGCTGTTCGTAACGCTGGAAGAGCCGGCAAAGGTAGGCGCCGTTCACACGACACTCCTGCGTGATTTGCTCCAGCGTGCGCAGTCGCGCGAACTGCTCGACGATATGCCGGCGACAGTGCTGGAACGTGGTGAAGGCGTGCGTCTCGCCCGCCAGCATCGGGATCCGCGACTCGGCGATTTTCAACACGAGCAATTCCAGCAACGTGGCGCAAATCCGCGGCGCATGCCGGCCGGCCTTCAGCCCGTTGCGGATCAACTCATCGAACACCCCGCGCACTTCGCCGGGTGCGGCAAGCTGGAGGAAATTTCCCGGAGCAAGCTTTGCCTCTCGCAGCAGCGGCAGTGCGCGCGTGCCGGCGAAATCGACGAAGTATTTCACGAGGGGCTCCGAGGTGTCGGTCGCGATCTGATGCGGGATGCCCGGGCCGTAACAGAACACCGAGCCGCCTTCGAGCGCGTGCTTCTGCTGGCGCAACCCGAGCGTGCCGCGTCCGCGAGCGACGAATTCGATTGAGATAAATGGGAACGACGTTCGTTGAATCCGGTAATCCGGTTGGCATCGCTCGGATCCGCCGCACACCACTGCCAGCGCCGTCTTCTTCGGTGGCGAAAGGTCCAGGTAGAAGCGCCGCGCCTCGCTCACCTGCGGCGAAAAAAACTCCGGCGGGGCCGGGCGGGCCGATTTGGCGGGGGCGTCAGCTTTCACGAGATGAGTCAAGAATCGTCATGCGATGGTCAACAATCCCCATTCCGCATCGTGCTGGCGTTAGTCTAGCGTGTCCCCGGCGCTCGTCGAGAAGGCAATTATCGACAGGCTAGGAAAGTAGCACAGGCGTCGCGCCTGCATCGGCCGGCCTGCCTGAACTTGATGATATGGCAGGCAGAGGCATGCAGCCGTGACGGCTGTGCTACTTTGCGCGCCGGAAGATTGACCCCGCCCGGCGGGATTGCGACTCTCTGACAGACCAAGCGAACACAACGCAGAATCGAATTTATGGAAACAAAACGACTCGTCGAAAAAGATCCCGTTCTGAAGAAGGACGACCTCATTGTCATCACCGGCGCGGGCGGCTTCATCGCCGGCAACCTCGCGCTCTACTTCAAGAAGAAGGGATTCACCAACATCCGCGCCGTGGACAAGAAGCCGCTCTCCGAGTGGTATCTCCGCGTGCCGGGCGTCGAGTCGCTCTGTCTTGATGTGAGCGTCGAGGACAACTGCAAGCGCGCCTGCGAGGGTGCCGTGGAAGTCTATAACCTCGCGGCGGACATGGGGGGCATGGGCTTCATCGAACGCTTCCGCGTCGAGTGCCTGCGCAGCATCCTGGTCAACACCCACATGATCGAGGCCGCCTACCGCGCGGGCGCGCGTCGCTATTTCTTCTCCTCCTCGGCCTGCGCCTACAACACGCTCCTCCAGCAGGATCCGAAGGTCACCGCCCTCAAGGAATCCGACGCCTATCCGGCGATGGCCGAGCGCGGCTACGGCTGGGAGAAACTCGTCTCCGAGATGTTCTGCGAGGAGTACTGGCACGAGCGCGGCATGAAGACCGCCATTGCGCGCTTTCACAACGTCTATGGACCGCATGGCACCTGGGACGGCGGACGCGAGAAAGCACCCGCCGCACTATGCCGCAAGGTCATCGAGGCCATCGACAAGCAGGACCTGAACATCACCATTTGGGGAGACGGCACGGCCACGCGCAGCTTTTGCTACATCGCCGACTGTGTGAAGGGCATCGACATGATCATGCACGCCGACAAGCTGATCGCCACGCCGATCAACCTCGGTTCGAGCGAACTGGTGTCGATCAACGACCTGCTCAGCAAGGTGGAGAAGATCGCCGGCGTGAAACTCAAGCGGCATTACGACCTCAACGCCCCGCGCGGCGTGGCCGGACGCAACAGCGACAATACGTTCATCAAGAAGATGCTCGGCTGGGAACCGGACACGACCTTGGACAAGGGCCTGGCCGCCACCTACAAGTGGATTAAGGAGCAATACGACAATCGGAAGAAGGGCAAGCGGGTGGTGGAATAAGCGATCAAGTTCAGGCGACGATGACCTACTTTTGCGCACGATTGCTCGTTGTTTGCTTGGTGAATGACGGCAAGCTGAAGATGCGGAACACCTGCGACTATCCGTTCATCGTGTTTCGGGCTCGAGATTACGAGCATGCGTTTGAACGAGCATTGGCGCTCGGGAAACAACAAGAATCACGATACAAAAACAGTAAGGGGCAAGCGGTGCGGTGGGCTTTTGTTCAAATCGAAAATATCAAACGCATTGGGCGATCGCTTGACGGAGTGGAGGTGGGTTCACTTCTCGACGTGCTGAAACGCAAGCGACCGATCCCCTTCAACAAGCGGTTCAATCCGCGGAAATCAAAGGTCTGGTTCGATTGAGTGGCATTATGTATGGGTCTGACTCATCCGCCCGTTCAACACAATTCCCCCATTCACGCGCTTGACGCCTTTCTTCTGATGCCTTCTATCGTCCCGTCAAACCTCAATCGCATCTTCGGCCGCATCCCGAACCGCATCGCGCTGGCGGGCGGGTGGATTGATCAGCCCTTTGTCTCGCGGCTCAATCCCAAGCCGCCCGGCTCTATGGTCGTGGTATCGCTGGAACCGACGTTTCGCGTGATGGACCGCGCCGGCTGCGCCAGCGGCACCCGCGCCATCGCCATGAAGTTGTGGAAGGGGCGCCTGCCCAATCGCCCGTCCGCCGAACTGGTGCGCGAGCTTTACGAAGCGGAGAACCAAGACAAGGCCGAGCCGAGCGGGTCGCAGGACATGATCGGCCTCATCTACCCGGGCATCAGCCGGCTGGACTACGATTTCGCGGTCGAGGGCGGCGTGTTCCCGGCGCACATCGAATCGCTGCGCAGCGCCCGTGTCGCGCGCTGGCTGGGGCGCGTGCTCCGGGTCTTGCCCGTCGAACCGCGCCCCGAGGGCTACAATCCGCTCGGCGAAAAAAATCTCGATCCGAAGTGGATCGCGCGTCTCGGTCAGTCCGGGAAGGACTGCTTCGAAGCCATCCGGCGCATGGATACCGCCGCGCTGGGCGCATCGATGAACGACTGCATGCGATGCTGGGAGACGCTCCTGCCGCACACCATCGCGCATCCAACCATCAAGCTGGACCTGAAGGCGCTGCTGCGCGCTTACCAGCGCCAATTCGCCGGCGCGATGTATTCGGGCTGCGGCGGCGGCTACTTGTTCGTGGTGTCCGCGGAACCGGTGCCCGGCGCGTTCCAAGTGAAGGTGAGATTGAAGTGAAGCGGTGACGCTATGAAGAAGCAAATCGTTGTCTGCGGCGCGTTCGATGATCTGCGCTCTGGCGGGATTCGATTTCTGGAGGAAGCCTCGAAGCTCGGCAAATTAACCGTGCTGCTCTGGCCTGATTCCGCAGTGCAAGCCATCATCGGGCAGCCGCCGAAGTTTCCTGAAGCCGAGCGGTTGTACTTTCTCAGCGCAGTCCGCCACGTCAGCCAGGTGAAATTGGCGGGCGGACCAATCCAGGCGGACACCTTGCCCGAAGTGGAGGGGTATCGTCCGGATATTTGGGTGACGGGCGATTGCCACGCGAACGCCGCCAAGGAAACGAACGCCCGATCACGTGGGATTGAGTATCGAGTGTTGGGTGGTGCGCGGACTCCAAGCTTTCCTGAGCCGGCGCCGATGCCATCTGCGGCGAACCGCAAGAAGGTGGTGGTCACCGGCTGTTACGATTGGTTTCACTCCGGCCACGTCCGGTTCTTCGAGGAAGTCAGCACGCATGGCGACCTCTATGTGGTGATTGGCCACGATGCCAACATCCGGCTGTTGAAGGGCGAGGGACACCCGATGGTGCCGGAAGGCGAGCGCCGCTATGTCGTGGGCTCAATCAAATTCGTGAAGCAGTCGCTCATCTCCTCGGGCGAAGGCTGGCTTGATGCCGACCCGGAAATCCGGCGTCTCAGGCCGGACATCTACGCCGTGAACGAGGACGGCGACAAGGGTGGAAAGCGCGAGTATTGCGCCGGGCGCGGCATCGAATACCTCGTGCTCAAACGCACACCGGCGCCGGGGTTGCCGAAGCGTTCGAGCACTGATCTGCGGGGATTTTGAAATCCGCTCCACCGACTACTCAGTCGGCAGCGCTCACGGTGTAGCCGCCGGACTTCTCATCGGCTTCCAGTTTCAGCAAACCGCGCTTCTGTGCTTCGAGCAGGAGATCGTTGAAGGAACGAAAACCAAAGAAGCGCTCATTGAAGCCCGGGTTGCGCCGCTTGATGGCTTCCTTGATCATCGAACCCCAGACGCGCTGGTCTTCGTCGCGCTCCTCGGAGATGGCTTCGTAAGTCTGCACGACGAGTTCGAACGCCTTGGCCGGATCAGCCGCCGCGTCTTTGGGCGCAGAACCGCCCGCAGCACCAGCGGACGATCTTCCACCGCGTCGGTTGCCAGACGGCGCGGGCCGGACCAGGTCGTCGTAGTAAAGAAACTCGTCGCAGTTGGTGAGGAACAAATCCGAGGTCGAGTTCTTCACACCGACGCCGATGACCGTCTTGGCGTTCTCGCGCAGCTTGCTGACGAGCGGCGAGAAATCCGAGTCGCCACTGATGATGACAAAGGTATCGACGTGGCCCTTGGTGTAACAAAGGTCGAGCGCGTCCACGACCATGCGGATGTCGGCGGAGTTCTTGCCCGACTGGCGCACGTGGGGAATTTCGATGAGTTCGAAGGCCGCCTCATGCAGACCGCGTTTGAAGTCCTTGTAGCGGTCGAAGTCGCAGTAGGCCTTTTTGACGACGATGTGGCCTTTGAGGAGCAGGCGCTCGATCACCTTGCGGATGTCGAACGGAGGATAATTGGCGTCGCGCGCACCGAGGGCGATGTTCTCGAGGTCGAGGAACACCGCCATGGTGGCATTGGGATTTTGGGGATTCATAGCATATGGGTTGCCGGAGATTCCTCAAAGCGAGGCTGCGGCGATAAATGGGGTCAGGATTGTTTTTGTAGAATGGTTTGAGCAGCTTCGCGCACGGAATTGGCCAGTTCCTTCGGGCTGACGACGACCGCGTGGCCGGCCCAGCCGAGGATCCAGCGCTGGATCTCGCCGAGGCTGGTGAGCGTGAGCCGCAGTTCGAGGCCACCGCCTTTCAGGTTCTTGGTGGTTTGCGACGGATGCCACTTCTTCTCGCGGACATAGTCGGCGGTCATGGCATCAAACCGGAGGACCACGCGATACTCTCCCTGCCCCGAATGCACGCCGAAGCTGCCGCGGAGGCGGGCGTCGAGGGAGAACTTGTCAGGTCGGGCAAAGGTCTCGCCCGTCTTTTTGACACTCTGGATGCGGGCTGGGACGAAGGTGCGGAGATCCTTGCGCAGATGATCCCACGCAAAGAGAAACCACTCGCCGTTGATGTTGGCCAGATGCCAGGGATCGATGGTGCGCTGCTCCGCCAGGGCTCGGCCCGGCTTGCGGTAGGCGATCAATAGTTGCTCGCGCCGGGTGGCCGCGCGCCCGAGCGCATCGAAGATTTCCAGATCGAGCACCTGCTCGGCGCTGGTGCGGAAGGAAATGGTCTGCTCCCAGTCGCTGAGATTAAGCGAGACGGTGTCCGGCAGGGAAGACGCCATCTTCTTGAAGGCGCTGATCAACGGCTTCTCAAAATTCGTCCCGCGATATTGCTGGAGGGCTTTTTCGGCGACCAGCAGCGCGAACAGTTCACCCTCCGTGATCTGCAAGGTGGGAAATGATCCGACTTCCTGGGTATAGAAATAGCCGAATTTCTGCTCGTTGTATTCCAGCGGCAACCCGAGCCGGTCGCGCATGAAATCAATGTCGCGATGAATCGTCTTGGTGCTGACTTCGAGTTGGACGCCCAACCGGGTGGCATTGGGAAAGTCACCCGCCAGAATCGCCTGGTGGATGCGCATCATGCGCTCCAGCGGCGGACGGGATTTCAACGATGAATCCGGGGACAAATCTGTCTTGAGAGTCTTGGACATGGGATGACGCCGCAGAGGTTTCTCTCGGGCTGACGTCCCGGCAACAGAGGCAGCGCCCCGCGATTGGCGGCGGCCGGCTACCCCTTCTCCAGCTTCGCCAGCAACTCGTCGTTCGTCTTGTGCTTCTTCAGCGCAGCCGTAAGCGTTTCCATCGCCTCGATGGGATTCAGATCCACCATCATGCGACGGAGCTTGCGGATTGCTTCAAGCTGGTGCTTCGGAAAGAGTTTTTCCTCCTTGCGCGTGCCGCTCTTCGGGATGTCGATGGCCGGGTACAGGCGCCGGTCGGACAGCTTGCGGTCAAGAACGAGCTCCATGTTGCCGGTGCCCTTGAACTCCTGGAAGATGAGTTCATCCATTCGCGAGCCGGTCTCGATGAGCGCCGTGGCGAGAATGGTGAGCGAACCGCCGTGCTCGATCTTGCGGGCCGCGGCAAAGATTTTGCGGGGAATTTCCAGCGCCCGGGCATCGACGCCGCCCGTCATGGTGCGGCCGGAACCGCCGTGGACGTTGTTGTAGGCGCGGGCCACGCGGGTGAGTGAGTCGAGCAGGACGAAGACATCCTTCCCGGCCTCGACCATGCGACGGCAGCGCTCAATCATGAAGCGCGACAGACGCACGTGGGTTTCAATGTCCTGGTCGTTCGAGGACGCGACGACCTCGGCTTTGACGGATCGCTGGAAGTCGGTGACCTCCTCGGGACGCTCGTCGATGAGCAGCACCAGGACGTGAACGTCGGGATGGTTGGCGGTCACCGCGTTGGCAATCTGCTTGAGGATGGTGGTCTTGCCCGTGCGCGGCGGGGCCACGATGATGCCGCGCGTGCCTTTGCCGATGGGGGTGACCAGGTCGATGACGCGCGTCTCGATGGTCTCGGGATCGGTTTCAAGCTGGAACTTCTCGATGGGATCGATGCTGGTGAGATTCTCGTACCGGACCGCCTTCACGTAGTCGGAGAACGCCATGTTATTGACCGCGTCAACCACCTTGAGCTGCGGGCTGCTGCCGCGGTGCGGCGGCTGGAGCGCGCCCTTCACATGACAGCCTTCGCGCAGAAAATTGCGCTTGATGGTGTCAGGAGTGACAAAGATGTCGGTCGGCTTGGGATGGAAATGGTTGTCCGATGAACGAAGGAAACCAAAGCCCTTCTCGGAAATTTCAAGGAAGCCGGAACCGATTTCCGGCGTGGATGCGCTGGGCGCGTTGCTCATAATATGATTTTCAGTTGGGTTGAAGGACTACTTTCAGGGAAAACCCAAACCAGGTTTGGAACTTTGAAACTGATGGAGGACCGCGGCGCCAGATGAACCGAGACTGAAGAAGCGCACTAAAGACGGTCAGACCTTCAACGCCCAAGACTTAACGGCATCCCGGCCCCCAACGCAACCAATTATTTCTGAAACACCCTGGCCGGGCAATTTGCGGCGGGCCGGGCAATTTGTGACTTTACGCGGACAAAGGACGCCGCCAGTTTTGCGAATGATTCGCCCCGAAGTGACCAAACTCGGCGCGCAGTGGCGCCTTTTCCGCACATGGCTTCCCAAGCCGGTGGCGACCCTGCTCGCCATCGCCGCAGGCGCGGCAGATGATTCGCGACCGCCGGAAGAACGCTTTTCCGGCGAGATTGGCCACGCCCGCAACAACATCGAGTGGCGGCAGGGAGACCTTAAATGGCTCACCGGTGAACTGGAGAATCTCGGCGATTTCGGCAAAGCCGATCTCCCGCTCGTCCGCCATGATTTCGCACGCGCCACCGCCACATGGCAGGAGATCATCGACACCTGCCGGCGCGGCGATGGCGAGCGCGCGAAGGCGATGCAGCGTGAAGCGGAGGCACTCCAAACGACCGGCCCCTGGCGTGCGCGGGTCGAGGCGCGCAAACGGCAGGCCGAACTCTGGCCGGCCGACGATTGGGTGATGCAACTCTCGGCGCGCTGGCGCGGGCCGCTGGAGCGCCGCTGGGCGCCCAGGCTTGTCGAATCCCGCCGCCGGGCCTCCACCGCCTGGGCCCGCGCCGCTGAAACCATCACACTGAGTGCGGACCCGCGAAAGATGATCGAAGCGGAAGACGCTGCTTGGAGCGCCGATTTCGACGCCCGCGCCGCCGAAACCATCTACAGTTCCAATGAGGACAAGGATCGGGTGCTGCACAATCCGAAGGTTTCCTCCGAGGAACTGAACCGGAAGCTGGCCGAAATCGAAGCACTCGAAAAGGAACGACTCGATCTCGCGCGCGAACAGACGGAAACGGAGCGCAAGCGACGCGATTGGGAGCGGCGGCGAAAGGCCGCCGGCAAGGATCTCAACGCTATTTACGAAGCGTCAGCCAAAGCCTGGGAAGCAGCGCAACGCAAGAACCGCCCATGAATCCCCCCTGCCCTTCACCTGCTCGTCGGCACACAACTTCCGGAGTGCTCCTGACGCTCCTGCTCGTCGCGATCTGTTACGCCCGCATCACTCTGGCCGGCGAAATCATCCGTCGCGACGGCCGCGCCATGCATGGGAAAATCGAATTCTCCAGCAGCGGACTCATCGCGAAATCTTCCGGTGGAACACCCGAACAGGTTCCATTCGCCGACGTGCGCCGTGCCAGCTTCGAGCCGACGCCTTCCGAGATCGCCTCGAACTCGTGGCAAAGTGCCGACGTCGGCGAAGTCCATTTTCCCGGCGCGTTCACGGACACAAACAACACGCTGAGGCTGCGCGCCTCGGGCTGGGGCTGCTGGCCTTCCGAGGATGGCTTCCGCCTCGCCTGGAAGCCGCTGCGAGGTGACGGACAAATCATCGCTCGTGTGCAGGGCTTCGACGACTCGAACGGCACCGTTTTCGCCGGCGTGACGCTGCGCGAAAGCCTCGCGCCTTCGTCGCCGCACGTCACGGTGTTGGCTTCGTCGGCCAACAAGCTGCAGATGCGGGCGCGGACCGGTGGCGAGGACAGCTTCTTCGTGACCGAAGAAACCAAGGCCAGCCCTTGGTTGCGCGTGGCTCGTCGCGGCAATGTGCTGACGGCGTATCACTCGACCGACGGCGCGGACTGGCAGTTGATCGAGCAAAAGGAGGTGGCGATGAAGCCCGATGCGCACGCTGGAGTCATCGTCGCCACCCGCGTCAACTCGACTCTCGGCGGCGCGACGTTCGGATCGGTTGCGGTGACATCCGGCCAGCCGGGCAAGGGCTCTTCCGACCTTCCGGCGCGGGGTGTGGTCCTGCGCGATGGCACCGTTCTGGCGGGCGGCGTGACCTCGGACGATGGCAGGATTTTCCAACTCGCCAGCGGTACGCTCGGCGAGCGATCCCTGCCCGCGCATCGCGTTGCGGCGGTGTTGTTCCGCCCGGCGCCGGCCAGCCTCGGTCAGGCGTCAGCCCAGCCCGCGCGCCAGGGCCTGTGGCTTCTCACGGGCGATGTGATGGAAGGCGATCTCGTCTCGCTGGGCACCAACCGGGTCGCGATTGCCTCCGTCCTGCTTGGCCTGAAGAAATACGATCTCGCGGCCAATCCAGTCGCCTACGTGTTCGACCGCGTCTCCGGACCCGCGCCTGCGTGGATGGTGACGTTGCGCGACGGCAGCCGGCTGGGCGTCAATGCACTGGCGGTGAGTGACGGGGCGCTGACGGTGGAGCATTCCCTTCTCGGGAAAATCACCGTGCCGCAAAGCGCGGTGACGGAGTTGGTGAGCGGCGCCGACGCGGCGCGTTGAACTCGAATTTCGATAGAGGAATGGGGAGCATATCCGGCCCGCTGGCCGGCGCTCATCTCGGCACAGGCCGGCCCTACTCCCCGCGTTTGACCTTCGCCTTTTTCTTTTCGTCGGCCTTCTTCTTGTCACTCGCCAGCGGATTGGTGGCGCCCGGCGCGTTGGTAACGATGAACATTTCCGGAGGAATCGTGGGGATCAATGCCTCCGGCGGCGGCGGCGGAATGTCCTGTTTGGTGACGCGCACCTGCCCGCCCACCACTGAGATCACTCCCTTGCGGTCGATGGAGAGGCGCGGACGGGTGGCGGTGTAATCGTAGAACTGCCTCAATTCCACGGCGCCACTTGGTTTGATGAGGTGATAAATGAACAGGCGCCCCCCGTTCTGGAACACGACATGCACGCGGCTCTGCGCATCGATTTGCGCCTCGGGACGGGCAAAGCTCACCAACGGGCCGAGTGGGATGACTTTGTGGGTGATGTTCTCCGTGATGTCGCTGATGCGCAGGTAAAGCTGGAGACGCTTCTGATACATGGACTGAACGAGCGCGTACTTGCGCGCCTCCGGCGGCTCGCCGCTGCCCGGCACGCCGAAGTCCTGCTCCCACACCTTCGCGCCACTCGATATTTCAAAGGTCACCGGTTTGCTGGACACTTCGGTGCCCCATTGTTTGAGCTGCAGGGTGGCCGTCACCTGATAACGGCCCGATTCGTTGAAGTCAAAATACGGCATCAGGTCAAAGGCCTTCGACCCTGCCTCGCCGGAGGCCAGTTCAAACTCGCCGACCGGTGGAATCTCCGCCACCCGATCCACCGACGAGCCGTTCAGATGTTTGACATCGAAAATGAGCCAGTCCTTGTCCTGCCCCAGCTTGAGCGTCTGCCCGGAGCGGTTGGCGATGCGCAGCCGGAGCTGGAGTGATTCATCACGCAGGAACTGCTCCTGACCGCTCAAAACCTCGACTGTGACCTGGGCGCGCATCCACCCGGCCGAAAGCAAGAGTAACGCAAGGGCAACCAACGGTTTCATGTGTCGCGCAGTCTAGGCCGGGAGCAACGCGAGGCAAGGAACAAACGGCCCCCCGTGGTCCCCGCCATTTTCTTGTGGCCGAAATCCGGCTGCCGGGCAAAACTTGACGCCATGAGCGATACCACTTCTTCACCCAATCCGGCGTTCTCCGCACTGTTCGCCAATCTCGTGATGCAGAACGCGAGCATGGCCATGATCTTCCTCGGCCACACCCCGCATCCCGAATCCGGCAAGACCGAGGTGAACCTCGACCACGCCCGCGTTTTCATCGACACGCTTGAAATGATCGAAGCAAAGACGCGCGGCAACCTCGACAAGGACGAGGAACGCTTCCTCAAACAAAACCTCATCTCGCTCCGCATGGCCTACGTCGAGGCGGCCAACCAGAGCGCCGCGCAACCCGCCGCCACGCCGATTCCAGAAGCCGCTCCTGTCAGCGCGACAGCGCCGGTATCAGCAGAAGCACCGGCGCTGGCACCGGAGGCGAAGCCCGCCGCCGAAGCGGAGTCCGAGTCGCACAAGAAGTTCACCAAGAAATACTGAGCGGTCGGCGGCCGGGCTGGAGAGCGAAGCGCCGTTCGACTGGGAGCGGGCAGGGTGGTCATCCATTGCATGGTTTTCCTCCCTTGCTCGGTGTGGTCGTCAGATTGACAGCCCGGCGCTTTGCTCTAACCTCGCCCCACACCTGACCCCACCAATATGAAAAACCTCCTCCTCTCCGCCTCCGCCGCCGCCCTCCTCGGGACCGCCAATGCCTGGTCGGCGGATGCGCCGCATGTCGTCGTGGCTCCCGGCGCGCAACTCCAGAAACTCGCGGGCGACTGCAAGTTCACCGAAGGCCCATCGTGCGACGCCGCTGGCAACGTCTTCTTCACCGACCAGCCCAACGACCGCATTCTCAAGTGGAGCACCGACGGAAAGCTCTCCACCTTCCTCCAGCCGGCCGGACGCGCCAACGGCATGTGCTTCGACGCGCAAGGCCAGCTTCTCGCGTGCGCCGACGGGAAGAATGAACTCTGGTCGATTGCGCCGGATGGCAAGGCGACCGTGATCCTCAAGGACTACGAAGGCCGGCGGCTCAACGGCCCGAACGACGTGTGGGTGCATCCCGGCGGCGCACTCTATTTCACGGATCCGTATTACCAGCGCCCTTGGTGGGAGCATCAGAAATCCGATCAGGACGGCCAGCATGTCTATCGCCTCTCAGCCGACCGCAAACAACTCGTCCGCGTCGCCACCGACCTCAAGCAACCCAACGGCATCGTCGGCCCGGCCGATGGCAAAACGCTGTTCGTCGCCGACATCGGCGCCAAGAAGACCTACCGTTATGACATTCAATCTGACGGTTCGCTGTCCAACAAAACGCTTTTCTGTGAACAAGGCTCGGACGGCATGACCCTCGACGCCGAGGGCAACGTGTACCTCACCGGCAAGGGCGTGATGGTCTTCGACAAGACCGGCAAGCAGATTGATCACATCGAGGTTCCCGAAAGCTGGACGGCCAATGTCAGCTTCGGCGGGAAGGATCGGCAGACCCTCTTCATCACCGCCAGCAAAGGACTTTACGCCATCGCCCTGAAAGTCAAAGGCGGCTATCCCGCGAAGTGATGGCCCTTGGCAGGCGGCGGACTCAACAACCGTAAACCGCGCACGGACGATAATGAATTCGAGTGCGCGCGACTTGTCGCGGCTTTTCACCCCGTCCCTGGGGCGAAGGCCAAAATCCAATTTGCGCCCGGGGTTGCCAATCCGGCGGCTATCGCCTTGCTGAAATCGGCGGGCGTCTCTAGTTTCTCGCCATGAACCGTGACCTCATCAACATCGCCAGGCGGGGTCTGCGCGCGGATGATCCAGCTCCGTGAAACCATGAATCCCTACCAGAAATTCGTTGAGGAAATCGCCCGGGTGCAGCGCGAGTTCAAATCCGTGCCGCTGGGCGGCCTTCCGTTTCCCCCGGCGCCGGCCCCCGCCGACAACGCCCCGCGCGTGCTCATTTTTTCACCGCACCCCGATGACGAGGTCATCATCGGCGGACTGGCCCTGCGCTTGTTGCGCGAGGCGAAGATGAAGGTGCTGAACGTGGCGGTCACCCAAGGCAGCAACCCGGCGCGACAGGCCGCGCGCTGGCAGGAATTGAGCGATTGCTGCCGGTATGCCGGGTTCGGGCTGGTGCAGACACGCGAAGGCGGCCTTGAAGGCATCAATCTCAAAACGCGCTCTGGCAATCCGGCTGGGTGGTTGAAATCCGTGGCGCGCATCGCGGAGATCCTGCGCGAGCACCAGCCGCGGGTGATTCTCTTCCCGCACGAGCGCGACTGGAACAGTTCGCACATTGGCACCCATCACCTCGTGGTGGACGCGTTGAAGACCCTCGGGCCCGCCTTTGCCTGCTTCACCGTGGAAACGGAATTCTGGGGCGCAATGGACGATCCCAACCTGATGATGGAAACCAGCGCGAACGACCTGGCGGACCTGCTGGCCGCGCTCTCGTTCCACGTCGGCGAAGTGCAGCGCAACCCGTATCATCTGCTGGTGCCCGCCTGGATGATGGACAACGTGCGCCGCGGCGGCGAACTCGTCGGCGGCCAGGGCGGTGCCGCGCCGGATTTCCTGTTCGCGACGCTGTATCGACTGCGTCGCTGGCGAAATGGGGATTTCGAGAAGGTGCTGTCCGGCGGCCGATTTCTCGGCGCGCAGGAAGATCCTTTGACCCTCTTCCCAGACTGAATCGCGGGGCATCCCATGCGCCCGCCTCCCGCTCCAATCCGGCTGCTCTACGCGGTGTTCTTCGCCTCGGGAGCTGCCGGGCTCGGCTGTCAGATGGTTTGGACACGCCAGTTCGGCACCGGATTGGGCCACGAACTTCCCGCGTTGCTCGCCGTCGTGGCTGCCTTCTTTGGCGGAATGACGCTCGGGGCGGCGCTGCTCGACCGGCCCATCGCCCGCGCTGAACAACCGGTGCGATGGTATGCCGGACTGGAGATTCTGCTCGGCCTCTGGACCCTTGCCACGGCGTGGCTGATTCCGCCCATCAACTCGCTCTGCCTCGACTTCATCGGGCTCGATCCCAGCCCGCTGCGGCAAGGGCTGGTGACCTTCGCACTGCCGTTCTTCGCACTGCTGCCCGCGACGTTCGCGATGGGGGCAACGCTGCCAGCCATGGAGCGCGTCATCGCGCCCTTGACTCGCGACGGCCGCTGCGTGGGCGGTCTCTACGCCGCCAACACGTTTGGCGCACTCGCCGGGGTGCTGCTTGGCACCCAGGTGCTGGTGCCCGCCCTGGGCTTTCGCGCCACTCTGTGGACATTCGGCACGGTTGATTTCCTCTGCGGCGCGCTGCTGCTTGCGTGGTTCGAGTCAACGACCGCGCCTGCCACGGCGTCGCGCGATCGCTCGGCCGCACCAGCTCAAGACGCCCCTCTCTCCCGCCTGCGTCTGGCGGCCACCTTGTTCGCCACCGGCCTGCTTGGCATCGGCTACGAAATCATCGGCGTGCGCGCGCTGGGGCAAGTCTTGGAAAACACGGTGTTCACTTTCGCTGCCATTTTGTCGGTGTATCTGCTCGGCACCGCAGTAGGCGCGACCTGGTTCCAACGCCGGCTGCGAAATCGTCCCGCGGGCGGACTTCTCGCGAATCTTCTCCTCGCGACCGCCACGCTGGCTGCCCTCGGCATGGCGACGCTGCCCTTTGCCCGGAGCGCGTTCGACGCATTGCGCGCAGCGCTGGGCGAATCGGTGCCGGCCAGTTTCTGCACGGAACTGGCGATCGCCGCGCTCGTCTTTGCACTTCCCACGGTCGGCATGGGCGCGATGTTCAGCCTGCTCGCGCAGCGGGCGCGCGACACTGCCCTGGGTGTCGGCCACGCGCTGGCTTGGAATACCGCCGGCGCCGCACTGTCGGGAATCGTTTTCGGCGCGGGACTGCTGCCGGTCCTTGGCTTGAAAGGATCGATGGCTGTCGCCGCGCTGGGCTATCTGGTGTTGCTGCCATCCATCACCGTGCGGCGCCTGGCCTGCGCGGCCGTTCCCTTGCTGCTCCTTCTCCTGTTGCCGCGCGATCTGGGACTTGTGTCGCTGCCCGCTGGGGAGGTAGTTGCCGAACATCGCGAAGGCCTGCTCGCCTCGGTCATTGTCAGCGCCCAGACCAACGGCGCGCGGACGCTGCGGGTGGATAATCGTTTTCAAATGGGCAGCACCGCCGCCCTGTTGCCGCAACGACGCCAGGCGCATCTGCCGCTGCTGCTGCATCCGCAACCACGCCGCGCGCTGTTCCTCGGCCCCGGCACCGGCATCACCCTGGGCGCGGCGCTGGAACATCCCGAGTTGCGCGTCGAAGGCGTCGAACTGATACCCGAGATCGTGGCGGTGATGCCGCGGTTCGCCCCGGAGAACAACGACGCCTCGCACCACCCGCGGGCGCACTTGACCGTGGCGGATGCGAGGCGGTTTGTGCGCGTCACGCCGGAGACTTTCGATGTGATCGTGGCCGACGTGTTCCATCCGGCGCGCGATGGCGCGGGCGCGCTTTATTCGCTCGAACATTTCCAGGCGGTGCGGCACCGCCTCGCGCCGGGTGGTTTGTTTTGCCAGTGGCTGCCGCTGCACCAACTTGATGAACCGACCTTGCGCAGCATCGTGCGCACTTTTTTCGAGGTGTTCCCGGATGCCCACGCCTGCCTGCTCCAGTTCAACGTGGACATCCCGGTGCTCGGCTTGATTGGCGCCACCACGCCTCTGCTCGTGCGCGCCGGATCGGTCGAAGAGCGGGCCGCGTCCACTGCCCTGCGACAACCGCTGCGTGACGCGGCGCTGAACGACACGTTGAAAGCGCTCGGCACCTTAGTCGCCGGACCGGAATCCTTGCGCTCCTTGGCAGCGAACGCACCGCTGAACTCTGATGACCGTCCGTTCGTGACGTTTTCCGCGCCACGCGCTGCGGCGGGGAATAGTCCGGGCGGTGGCGGACTGCTGGAGTCCTTGCTCGGACGCGGGCAGGTGGATTTCGCGAAACTCGTCCCGGCCGATCCGGCTTCGACGAATCTGGCGGAACGCGCGCGCACCTTCGCCGTGGCGCGTGATTTGTATCTGCGCGGTCTGCGGCGCGAGGCCGGCGGCGAACTCAACGCCGCCATTGATCTCTATCTGGAGAGCGCGCGGGCCAGCCTTTATTTTACGCCGGCCTACGCGCGCTGCCTGAGCATTGTCGGCGTGATGGCGCGGGCCAATCCGGCGGAAGCACGCCGCTTGTGGCAGCGACTGGAAGCTGCGCAACCGGCTCAGCCGCTCGGGCGACAGGTGCTGGAACCGCTGCTCGGTCCGCTGCCGGACGCGCGCGGACCATGATGAGCCGACGCAACGCGGCCGCCCGGGCCGGCTTGCCCGGTCAGTTTCGCCCCCGTTCGCGCTGTTCAATTTGTCGAAGCTTGCGGTAAAGCGTGGCCTCACCGATTTGCAGAATTTTCGCGGTCTCGGTGCGGTTGCCACCGGTCAGCTCCAGCACGCGGCGGATATGGTCGAGTTCCACATCTTCGAGCGAGCGATAGGCCGAAGTTGCGCCTTCGCCGGACTCGATGCGGCCGCGGTCCCGCGCCAGCGGCAGATGTTCAGGGGTGATGACGCCGCCCGGGCAGAGGACGGCGGCCTGCTCGATGACGTTTTCGAGCTGGCGCACGTTGCCGGGCCAGGGGTGTTGCAGCAGCACGTCCACGCACGCGGGCGCCAGCCGCAGATCGGGGAGCTTCAGCCGCAGCGCGCAGCGCTTCAGGAAATGGCGGGCCAGCGGCAGGATGTCCTCGCGCCGATCGCGCAGCGGTGGAATCTCGATCTGCACGACATTCAGGCGGTAGAAGAGATCTTCGCGAAAACGTCCTTCCGCCACGAGTCGTTCGAGATGCTGGTTGGTGGCGGAGATGACGCGCACATCGATGGCCCGGGCGTGCGATTCGCCGATGCGCTTGACCTCGCGCTCCTGGAGGACGCGGAGGAGCTTTACCTGCATCGCGGCGGAAATGTCGCCAATCTCGTCGAGGAACACCGTGCCGCCATCCGCCTCCTCGAAAAGTCCGAGGTGATTGCGCGTGGCGCCGGTGAACGCGCCGGCGCGATGGCCGAACAGTTCGCTTTCGAGCAGCGTCTCGGGCATCGCCGAACAGTTGATGGCGAGCATCGGTTTCCCGGCGCGCGGCGAACATTGATGCAGATAGCGGGCGATGACTTCCTTGCCCGCGCCGGTTTCGCCGGTGACGAGCACCGTGGTGTCGAACTTCGCCACGCGCGCGGCGAGTTCGAGGGTTTTCTGGAAGGCCGGGCTGCGCACCTCGACGGGGGTGATTTCGGGCGCGCGTTTGGCGCCGGCCAGTTCGCGCCGGTTGCGTTCGAGTTCGCGCTGCTGCTTCTCGATCTGTTCGGTGAGTTCGCGGACGCGTTTCTGGATGTCCGCCGCGTGGAAGAACGATAGATAAGGCTGGATCTCCGGCCCCCACGAGGCGAGGTCTTTTCCGAGGGTGACGCAGCACGCCGCGCCGGTGGCCTGGCATTGGGTTTCGAGGAAATAGACGCTCCGCCCCACGCAATAGGATGCATAGCCGCTGGCGTATCCCACCAGTGCCCAGCAGATCGGCTCCGGCGCCGGGCCCAGCTCGGAGAGGTGCTGCTCAAACTCAGAAGAGTTGCGCCAGACCATCTCCAGATCCACGCGGCCGCTGGCGAGATCGAGCGTGCGGATGTGCATCTTGCCCTCGCACAAGCCGGTGAGGCGCGTCAGCATCGTCCCGGCTTTCAGCCACTCCTCGGTATCATCCCACTGATACAGCCGCTGCATCGTGGCGGCATCGGTCTGGCCCCAGAAAAAACCTTTGCGAGTGAGGATGCGCTGCGCCTGTTCCAATCCCATCATCTCGATCAGATCGCGGCGAAATTGCCCGAGCGACTGAAGGTCGTGCAGAATCATGCGGCGTCCATGCAGCTCCACCCGCCCTTGGGTGAACTGCATCAACTCCGCCAGATTCAAATCTTTGGCCTTCATACCGCTTTCCTCTCAATCTGAGAGTCACGCCATCATATCGAGAGCAAGCCCGGCTCGCAATCAGGCACTAGTCTTTCGCGCATCTATTTGTTTGGCAGCATTTAATGATTAGTCAGGCCGTCTGGCACATCATCTGCATATAGGGAGATGGCTGGCAACGAGCTTGTCGAAATGACAGCAAGGCTCGCAGGCCGGCCGAAACCAAATCGAAATCATGGGCTTGAAATTCGCCATCGCCGACTCGCATCCGCCGCTGCTGACCCACTCCCTCTGGCATCTCGGTGACATGCTCACCAACCGCGTCGTCGCCCCATTCCTGGAGGCGCACGGCGTCCGATGGGATCCTCGTTTCAACGAGTTCTTCACGCATCACCGCGAGAGCAATCCGTTCGAGCCCACGGGCACTATTGAGTTCTTTCCGCCGCCCATGTTTCTCGGGCATCTGAGCGAGTTGGAGGAGTCCATCAAGAAAATGTTCCAGCGTCTGGGCATCAAGACCGCGCCGTTCGTGCATGAGGATTTTGAGGGGCGGATGGCGGTGCGGGTCATTCACATTCCAATCACGGAGAATTCCACGGTGGAATGCTGCCCCCCGGAGGTTTCGATGTCGGCCACCTCCGGCCAAGTTGTCCTGCGCGACCTGCTCGGCATCCAACCGAAGAACGGGCGCTATGAATTCAGCGCGGCCGATGTGCTCCAACGCATGGACAAGGTGACCGAAGACCGCATCACGCGCAGCAGCAATTCCCCGCTGCGCGACGCGAAATCGCCCCGCGGCGTGAATCTGGTGTCCAGCCCGTTCGTGGTGAAGCGGGTTCATCGCTGCCTCGGCGAACTCCGGCAACTGGCCCAGTGGGCCAAGTCGCACCATTACGAGAAAATTTGCGCCAGTTGAGCGGACGTCCCACCGCGCGGCGCTTCCGGACTTGCCTCGACGGGAAGAAAGCAGCCATGACAGGGATCCATCGCGGCCGGGTGCAACGCCCGGCCGCGATATTTGCATCAAAGCTTGCGGACGCGCTTCTACGCGAATAAGTGGTGCCCGTGCGGCAACGCCCTTCTTGCGTCGCTCGAAGTCGGCCCCTAACTTCCTGGTCATGATTCGCCATGTCACCCTGCTGCTCGGTATTGCGTTGCTCGCGTTCTCCGCTGACGCCCAATCAACCAAATCCTTCCCGGCGCCGAAGAACACCGGCAATCCGGCCGATTTTGGCCGCAATATTCAGCGCACGATGACGCTGCTGGCGTCGAGCACACCGGAGAAGCGTCACACGGTGAGAATCCTTTTCTACGGCCAATCCATCACCATCCAGGATTGGTGGAAGGATGTCGCGGCGGACCTGCGGCGGCGTTTCCCCAACGCCAACCTCATCATCGAGAACCGCGGCCTCGGCGGCTTTGCCTCGCAACTGCTCGTCAAGACCGCCGAGACCGATCTCTATTCGTTCTATCCGGACCTGATGATCTTCTACGTGTACGGCTCGCACATCGAATACGAGAACATCATCCGCCACACGCGCGAGCGCACCACGGCTGAAATCCTGATCCAGACGGACCACGCCACGCGCGATGAGGATCTCACGGAGGAAACAGAACCCGCCAAGTTGAGCCCGAAGCAATGGACGCCGTGGATAAATCACGTTTTCCTCCCGGCCACCGCAAGGAAGTTCGACTGCGGCGTGGTCCAACAACACGAGCTTTGGAAAGACTATCTGCGCGACCATCGCCTGCCCGCGAAGGATCTCCTCACCGACGGCGTTCATCTCAACGCGCACGGCAACTATCTGATGGCCGAGTTGGTGAAGCCGCATCTCGTCCACCGCGCTGACCTTCCACCTGTAACCGATCCGGGGAACACGGACACGGTCAAAACCTGGCGCGTCGGCGAAGATATCTCCTGGCGCGAGGGCAAGCTCACGCTGCCGTTTGAAGGCAATCGCGTGGACGTGATTCTCCGCGAAACTCCATCGACTGAGACACCCGCCAGGGTGCGCATCGATGGGAAAGCACCCTCGGAGTTTCCCGAATTGTATGGATTCACCCGTACCACGGCGTTCCCGCAGAGTGACTGGCCGTGCCTGTTGCGCGTGACCTCCGGGGCGCCATTACTGGTCGAGGAATGGACGCTCACCATCACCAACGCCACTGCGGATCTGAAACGGTTTGAGTTCTCGCTGGCCGGCTCGCGCACCGGCCCGGATGGGACCGGCCGCTACGAAACCAACAACCCCGCGAAATTTGTTTCCAACTCGAAGCGCATCGTCATCGATCCGGCGGATTGGAATTTTGACTACGCGCTCAGAACTTTCAAAAGACCGCTTCCGTCGGGCTTCCAAGTCAAGTGGAAGGTCGTGCCTCATTTCGCCAACGAAGTGGCGGCAGCGCCCATCAAGAATCCCGCCATCGAAACTGTGGTCACGCTGGCACAAGGTTTGCGCCCCGGCGGGCACTTGCTGGAAATCACCGGCGGCGAACGCGCGCCCATCGCGGCGCTGCGTGTCTATCGTCCACCGCTGATGCCGAAGCAGTGATGGCGGAACCCCAAGTTGAGTTCAAATCCTTGAACCGCCCAGTCTATGGCACCATCCGCGTGTTGTAGGTCTTCTGCCAATCACGATGCTCCGGGGCATCGGGGAATCTCTCCGCCGCCGGATACGGATACTGGCTCATCGCGCGGAAGGGCAGCGGCTCCAGCGTCTGCGGCGTGGCGGTGTAGAGGTCCATGTCCTTGCAATAAGCGTGTGAGACAAGAATGAAACTGCGCGTCCTGCCGACGGGCGGCGGTAGCTTCACAGCGTCGAACTTCAGCGCGACTTCTTCTCCGGGTCCGATCAGCACGTAACGGTCGTCGAACTCACCCAGCAGTTCCTTCACGTCGCCGAAGCGCGTGTAGGCGCCGCGCAAGACATGGAACGGCGCGGTGGCGTCGCTCTGCTGGTAATCGTAAATCAGCGGCTCGCGGCCATCCGGCGAAACCTCGCGCGCGAAACCCACGCGGCGCAGGACGGCCTCCTTCAGCGGCACCGACTGCACCATCACGCTATTCGTTGGGGCCGCCTGCGCGAGGAACACTTGATCGTAGAAGAGTTCCATGTTTGTCGT
The DNA here is from genome assembly GCA_038249465.1 of Limisphaerales bacterium. GTDB lineage: Bacteria > Verrucomicrobiota > Verrucomicrobiia > Limisphaerales > JBBRWD01 > JBBRWD01. The sequence continues at coordinate 60,974 of JBBRWD010000015.1, forward strand.
CAGCCGAAGGCGGCAACGCGGTCCGCCGACCTGGCCGGTGAGTTCCACCGTCATCATGCGCGCCATGCCGCCGAACGCGCCGGCATCCGCCACGATGGTTTTCCACGAACCATCCGGCTGCTGCTGTTCGATGCGGATCGGCTCCCATCCGACGCGCGACTGGCTCGCGGCAAAAATGGTCTGCGAATAGGGATACTCGATGAATCCGTGCAGGAAAAGGAAGAGGCGGTTCGTGCGCGCGATGCCCGCGAGACGATCACCAAAGTCGAGTTCGAGCGTGTGCGGCGCGCAGAAGCCGATGTAGCGCCGGTCCAGCGGCGGCGTGTAGGCATACACACGATCGATGCGAGCAAGACGGTCGGTGCAATCGATGGCTTCCGCTCCGCCAGCAGCCCCCTCACCCGTCCTTCGGACACCCTCTCCCCCGCTCGGAGCGGGGGAGAGGGAAGGGAGGGGGGGTGCCTCGCTGAAGATCGCTTTCACCGGGAAGATGGGTTTCTCCACGACGAGCATCTCATGGGTCGGCGGCCGGCCGGTGATGGCGAGGCGCTCGTCCGGGAAAACGGCTTGATCCGTGGCGTGATCGATGGCGAGCAGTTCGAGGCGATCCACGTAGGCGGTTTCCTCCATCGGTTCGGTGATGCGCAACTCATACACGCCGTCCTTCGCACGCAACATCGTCGGCTCAATCTTGACGTGTTCCAGCACCTGCGGAGGAGCGGAAAGGCCGGGCGACACGTAGTAGCCCAGGCCGCCGACGCCCGCAAAGTCCGTGACGAATTCAAAGCGCTCGCCGTTCCAGGTGAACAGCACGGGGCAACTGGAAATTTTGCGCTGCAACTCGGATATCTTGTGAATCTGTCCGGCAGCGAGATTCGTCTCGATCTGCATCACGCCATCAGGCCAGAACAAGTGGACGTAGTCCGCTTCGCGCGCGCCGCCGAGGCCCAGCACCGCCGGCACGGAAGACTGGTTCGGTCCGCCATTGAGGCCGGTGTAATAGAGCTTTGCTTCGCGCAAGCCGGCGCGGGCGGTGAGCGTCACGCCGTAGCCACTGGCGGGACTGCGGGTGCGGCCGTCGCGGCTGCGGATGCCGGAGGGTTGAATCGCAACCGCCGTCGCGGTGCGCGGGAGTTCTCCCAGGGCGAGGGTCACGACACTCTTCGAGAAAAGCTCGGTGAGGAGCAAATCCGGCACCCGGTCACCGTTCACATCCGCCACCTCGGCGCCCGCCCAACTCTGCGATTTTGCCACCGACGGTTGGAGCACGAACGTTCCGTGTCCATCGTTGATCAGCGGAAAGACGCCGCTGGCGAAAACGAGGATGTCCAGATCACCGTCCAGGTCCAGATCCGCCACGCGAAACCGGTCACGTGATGGCTCGGCGGCCAGCCCCTTGGTGGTTTGATTGAACGGTAAACTTTCACTGAACTTTCCTTTTCCATCCCCGATGAACAACTTCAGTTCGTTGGGAGCAGCTTTTCCCAGCACGAGCAAATCGAGAGTCCCGTCCGCGTTGAAATCCTCCAAGCTGGCACCGCGAAATCCTCGCATCTCTGGTAGTCCCGATGCGGTCTCCGTGAATCTGCCGGAAAGGTCGTTCAAGAATATGCGAGCCAGACGACCTCCAACCAGGACCACCAAGTCGAGATCGCGATCGCCATCCACGTCGCCAGGCAATGCCAGCGACGCTCCGTTTTCGGCGCACGCGACTCCGGCCGAGTCTGCGATGTCCGTAAACTTGCCATCCCCGTTGTTGCGCCAGAGTTGATTGGGCGTTGGTCCCCTGCCATCGACCGAGCGGGCGCCGCAGACGAAAAGATCGAGGTCGCCATCATGGTCCATGTCCACCAACAGCGCGCTGCCGCCCTCACTGCTGGCAACGCCCACGCCAGCCTGTGCCGTGACGTCCAGAAAGCTGCCGTCACCTTTGCCTTTGAACAGTCGGTTGGCACCACGGCAAACCACGAAGAGGTCCGTCAGTCCGTCATTATCGAAATCGCCCACCGCAAACCACCGAGCCCCCCGAACATCCTCCAAGCCCGTTGCCGACGACGGCGGGCGGAATCTTCCACCGCCGGAACCGAGGAGCAGACTGACCCCGAACCTTGCGTCCTTGCGGCTGGCTGCGACCACCAGATCCGGCCAGCCATCACTATTGAAATCGCCCAGAGCGGTTTCTGCGAATCCGTCCTCCGAGTCCAAGTTGGCGTCAGGCGCAAAGACAGTCGTCGGCTTGCCGACCCGGTAAGCCGAGGCAGCCGGAACGCCCGACTCTCCACCAAGAGACCTCACCAACGCCAGTTCGCCCATCTGCCCGTATTGCGGAATCTCGATGGACTCGCCTGCCGGCGATTCGCGGAGCAGCTTGAACTTGTCGAGAAACGCGGTGCCTTTGGCCTCATCACCCGCCGCGAGCGCGGTCTGACCGAGCTTGTACCACGCGCTGTAAAGATTCGGCCGTAACTCCACCGCGCGCAGGAATTCCTTCTGCGCTGGTTGACCAATGCGATGGCGCGCCAGACCGAGAAGATACCAGGCCACGCCGTCGTTCGTCTGCTGCCGCGTGACCCACTCGAAGCACGGCACGGCGAGTTCCGCCTTTCCAAGGTGAGTATGAATGATGCCGAGGAAGTAGCGGGCGCGGACGTTGCCCGGATCCTTCTTCAGCACTTCGTCGAGCATTTGCACAGGCCGGTCGAGGTCGCCCAATTCGCGTTTCCCACGATTGAAGAGCGCGATGGCGAGATTCACCTGAACCTCGGTGTTGTCTGGCATCGCCTTGGCGGCCTGCTCGAAGGATTGCACTGCCGCCTCATATTGATACTGCCCCATCTGACTCACGCCGCGATTCACTGCGGCGACCACTTCCGGCGGAGGACCAGAAGTTGAGCTCGAGGACGGACGACAGCCGGTGAGCGACGCGGCGAAGAGCGCGAGCAAAGCCAGCGGAAACAGCGGACGGATTTGCATGCAGACAATGATCGTCGGCGTGCTGCGCCTGACAAGCCCGGAGTGGCCAAGCCGGCTCGGTTCGAGCCCGGATCGTCAGCAGACAGATTCGCGCGACGAAGCTGCCCACAACTGTCAACGCCCGACCGCTTGCCATCACGCCCCTCGTTTGCCACACTGCGCCCACAGATTCGTCCCCCGGTGAGTGCAGGGCTTTAATTGAATGCCCCTTCACCGCAAACACGGATCGAGTTGAACAAAAAACAGAAAACCACGAACAACCAACGCCTCAACGAAACCATGAACACCGTCAGCCAGCTCAAAACCATCAAGACCAACACCGCCTCGAAAGTCGGGGCTGAACTCTCCCGCACCGGCGGCTTGCTGCGCCTCGCGCCCGCCTGGGTGCCGCGCTCGTTCCTCCAACCCGGCCTGCGCATCAAGCTCCATCCCGACGACACCTACGCCTACGGTCTGAACCGCGGCGGCATCGACGAGCGCTGGTTCGCCTCCACCACGGTCACGGCCAATGAAGGCCGCGCGGCGGACGAGGGTCTGAACTATTGCGTCGTGGGCAAGGAACGTTTCACGCTCAAGCAGGCGGTGGACGATTGCGGGGCGACAATCGTGGGCAAATCGATTTGGAAGAAGTATGGCAAGTGGCCGGTTTACTCGAAGTTCTTCGACAACATGGGGCCGATTCCGCATCACATGCACCAGTCGAAGAAACAGGCCGCGCTGGTCGGCCAGGAAGGCAAGCCCGAGAGCTACTACTTCCCGCCGCAGCACAACAACGTCGGCAACAACTTCCCCTACACCTTCATGGGCTTCGAGCCCGGCACCACCAAGGCCCAGGTCCGCCAGTGCATTGAAAACTGGAACAAGGGCGACAACGGCATCCTCGATCTCTCGAAGGCCTATCGCCTCAAGGTCGGCTCCGGCTGGCTCATCGATCCGTGCATCCTGCACGCGCCCGGCAGCCTCTGCACCTACGAGCCGCAATGGGGCAGCGATGTCTTCGGCATGTACCAGAATCTGGTCGAAGGCCGCGAAGTGCCGTGGAGCCTGCTCGTGAAGGACATGCCCAAGAGCAAGCACCAGGACATCGACTTCATCGTGGACCAGCTCGACTGGGACAAAAACGTGGACCCGAACTTCAAGGACAACCACTACCTCGAACCCGTGCCCGTGGCCGACACGCGCAAGGAAGGCTTCGTGGATCGCTGGATTGTCTATGGCAAGGTCGATGGCGAACAGCTCTTCACTGCGAAGGAACTCACCGTCGAACCCGGGGTAAAAGTGACCGTAAAGGATACGGGCGCCTATGGTCTGATTTGCGTGCAAGGCACCGGCAAGATCAACGGGCAGCCGTTGAACAGCCCGAAGCTCATCCGCTTCACCGAACTGACCGAGGACGAATACTTCTGCAGCGAGGACGGCGCGAAAGCCGGCGTGACCTTTGAGAACACCAGCGAGACCGAACCTCTGGTCACGCTCCGCTACTTCGGCCCCGAGGTGAACCCGGATGCGCCGGCAATGGGCGCGTATCGGAAGAACAAGTTTTGATTCCAGCAGGCCGGTGCCGCCGTGCCTCCTGGATAAACCATGCCGATTCATTTTGAATGGGATCCGCGCAAGGCGACGGCGAACGCCGCCAAGCACGCCGTCTCTTTTGAGGAAGCCAGCACCGTCTTTGGCGACTCGAAATCGCTGACGATTCCCGACCCCACGCACTCAGCGGTCGAGAAGCGGTTCATCATCCTGGGCCGGTCGCACACCGGGCGGATGTTGATTGTCATCCATACCGAAAGGGACGACCATATCCGCATCATCAGTGCCCGGCCCGCGAGCCGGAAAGAACGAAAGACCTATGAACAAGCCAGGTAAAACCAAGAAAGCGGCAGACCTCGCTGCGGAGTATGACTTCAGCGGCGGTGTGCGGGGCAAATACGCCCGCCGCTACGTCCAAGGCACCAACGTCGTCGTGCTCGAACCCGACGTGGCCGAGGCGTTCCACTCGCCCAGTCAAGTCAATGAAGCCCTGCGCGGTCTGGCCAGACTGATCCATCGCCAGACGGAATTGGCCGCCAAGTGAAACGCTTTCGCCAACTGGATGACTCCACCAGTTGAGCCTACCTGGAAGGCCGCAGGCTGATTGGCTTCCAAGCGAAGCCGAACAAGCAATCCAAAACAGAAGATGATGAATGCTGGAGCCGGCCCAAATCGAACTCCCTCGGAGGTGGTTGTCATTAACCCGAACGTCTGGAAAGAGAGCAAGCTCTCGCGAATGGAGTTTCTTCAACGAATCAGATGTGTCCGTGCCATTCGTATCGGCGAAGAAGTGTTCTGCAATCAAGACGCGACTAGTTTTCCCGTCCTTTCATGCTTTCCTACCAGTTTGGAATCGTGGCGGGTGTTGGAACGCTTTCATCGGCTGGTGAACGAAGCGGATTTTTCGGTTTTGGATGAGAAAACTCATCCAGAGACACGCATCTTTGCGGTAATGCTTCCGCCAAAGCTCACAAGCTGGATGCTGAACGTCAAACTGGCCACCCTTCAGCGACAAATCCTAAACTGGCTGGCTGGCTGGACGACGTTCCACTCATCGTTGCCCGACAAAAGAGTGACTTCGCTTCCACCCGGAATCCGCCAAGCAGTCGAAGAGATAAGGGCAGCACATTACGACGCTCGGTTTTCGTTCGATAAACTCTGGGAAACAGCATATCCAGATCGACCTAACGAACTGCTCAAACATTACGAGGAAGTATCACGGACTTTGACCGGCGCTGCTCCACCCGAGTTTCTCAGGCTGCGGGAATGTGAACTCGAAGGCGTTGATCTGGAAGGCTGGGGATTGCCGCGCGGTCAATTTGAAGCCTGGCCACGTTTCAATTTCCGCTACCGATATGCGTTCATGTTCGACCGTGATTGGGACGCAATCGTGGTTCGCGGTCAGGATGACAAACTAGTGCGCGCAGAAAGCTGTGGCGAGCTTTGGCAAAAGTGGCTTCACACGTTCTCGCTATTCCCGACGCGCCGGAGTCATCTGTTCAACGTGATTGGCCCCGAAGTTCAGATGGGTTTTGTTTACATTTTCCGCGGCGAAGAGCTTGATCGCTACAAGATTGGCTGGACGGCTAACGAGTATTCTTATGCTCGCAAGGGTTCCTTGCAAACCGGTTCCGCAGAGCGGCTGATTCCTGTAGGACACTTCCGCGCAGCATCTGACAAAACCGAGAAGACCGTGAAGAAGTTCTTCGAGGCGAAGCGCGTTCGACCGGATGGCGAGTGGTTTGCGCTGACGGAGCAGGATATTGAATATCTCCTGGATGAAGAGTGGAGAATTCGGAACAACATATTTTGACTTCGCTCCATATATCCCCCATGTGACCGGCAGCCTCTGCACCTACGAGCCGCAATGGGCAGCGACGTCTTCGGCATGTATCAAAAGGCCGTGAAGTGCCGTGGAGCCTGCTCGTGAAGGCCATGCCCAAGAGCAAGCACCAGGACATCGACTTCATCGTGGACCAGCTCGACTGGGAGAAGAACATGGACCCGAACTTCAAGGACAACCACTACCTCGAACCCGTCCTCATCGCCGAGCCGCGCAGCCGCCAATTATATTCCCGGTTCCTTTCCGGATTGCGTCACGTCACCGTCTCGCGCAAGGCACGCGCTTCGCGGTCGAGATCGCGGAGGGCGGCGAGGATTGCGTTGGTGGAAGCAGGCGCGGCGGCAGGCGGCGCATCGTGATCGCCCAAGCCGGTGTCTCTGAATTGGCGTTGGCGATCCTGAATGACCTGGCGGACTTCGTTGGCGTTATTCACGCCGCGGAGCCAGGCGGTGTGCAGGTTTTGTCCTTGGTGCTGTTGTGCGTTGACCGCACCGCCGCCCGCGGTGTCCACGCGCAGGTCGGCGATGCCCAGCGCGCGTTGAAGCGGCCCCTGCGAGATGGCGATGTTCTGAATGTTGGCAAAGGTGACGGTCATTTCCCGGACGATCGCGACGCCTTCGCGCACGCGCAGGCTGCGGTCCGTCACGACATACCAGCGCTTCTCGAAATCCAGCCGGACAAGGGCCAGGGCAAAGAAGCGCACCGCAATCACGATGGTGAACGCGACGCCGGGAATCAGGAGCAGCAGGAGTCCCGCATTGTTGCCGTGCTTCGCTGCCGCAAACGCCCCGACAACTGGACCAATCATCGCCATTGAAACGATAAACAGCGCGAGCAGGCTCTTCAGCGCCCAGAGGATCAGCAGATACTGGTAATAGGCCGGCGCGGCGCGGAACAGGCGGGTGCTGGCCTCGTCGCCCGGCGGAGGCTCAGGATCCGGCGGGATGCGGAGCAAGCGTTCGGCAAACTGGCGGAAGGAATTATACATGGCAGTTCACACACCAAATTCCAAAAATTCAAACACCAACATGCAAATGCTTCCCTCTCCCCTCAACGGGGTGAGGGATTGAGGGTGAGGGGTGGCCGCAGCCAAGGATTCTCGGACAAGCAGAGACCTGACTCACGTGAATTCTGCTCTCTCTATGGTTCTTCATCTTTTGTCGTCAACACCCCTCACCCCGGCCCTCTCCCCGTTGAGGGGAGAGGGGTGTGCTGCCCTGTGGCGCAGAGGACAAGGGCTTCCGCAATTCCAACGCTTCCCGCGTGCGCCGCAGTTCATCGCGGATGCTCAGGAGCAGCGAAACCATTTCAGAATTGTCGCCAGCGAGCGCGCCAGCGGAAACGGGCGGCGTGCCCGTGTCGCGCGGAATTCCGGCGGAGTGAGGTTGCGCCTGATAACCGCGCATGCGCGTGTAGAGGAAATCGCGGATGGCTTCGAATTCCTTGAAACCTTCGATGACCAGTTCCGCGCCCGCGGAGCCGGAGGCGGTTTGAATCTGCACGTTGGCGAGGCCGAGCCAGCGCTGCACGAAATTGGAACGCAGATGGATGTCCTGGATGCGCGCGTAGGTGAGGTTCACCTCGCGCCGGAACAGGATGCCGACTCTCATGTGGATGCCTTCCTCGTCGAACCGGTAGCGCAGCGTGTAATAGCGAAAGTAGAGATACGGCAGCGTGACGATGATCCCGGGACCGCTCAGCACCGCAGTGATGACGTAGTATTTCCACAGCGCGGGACAGGGCCGTTCGAGCGACAGGATCGGCGTCGGCACAGGCTTCGGTTCCATACGTTCCGGCGATGAGAGCAGGTCTTGCTTCCATCTTCAACCACCACGAAGGGCCGAAACGCGCCGCGAAGATCGCGTGACCCAAGGTTCGTCTTATGTGATCAAGCGACTGTTTCTGCAGGCATTCATGCGCCCCCGCTTTTGTCTCGTTCATCGCAGCGGGATGCGGTGGACTTCCCTGCCATGAACAAGACCGCGCAATACGAGCGGACACTGGCGCATCTTCGCGCGCTCCTCCATGGGGAGACCGATGAGATCGCCGTGATGGCCACCGTCGCGTGCGAACTGCATCAAGGGATGGAGCACTTCGACTGGACGGGCTTCTACCGCGTGGTGGCGCCGGGCGTTTTGAAAGTGGGGCCGTATCAGGGCGGGCATGGTTGTCTCACCATTCCTTTCGAGCGCGGCGTCTGCGGCAAGTGCGCCCGCGAGACGCGCACGCAACTGGTGCCCGACGTGACGGCGCTGCCATATCACATCGCGTGTTCGAGTGCGACGCGCTCAGAGATCGTCGTGCCGGTGCTCGATGCAACGGGCCGGGTGCGCGCCGTGCTGGATGTGGATTCCAACACGCCCGAAGCGTTCGATGAAATCGACGCGCGTCACCTTGAAGAAATCTGCCGCTGGCTGACTCCGCTGTTCGTCACGGACTGCATCTGAACGCAGCCGTTCGCGAGATTGGCAAACCGTGCGCGCAACAAGGATCCTTTGAATCGTTGTTCGATGAAGTGGGGTCCCTCCGTCTCCCGGCCTGTCGCCATTCCGCTGCCGCGCGCGAATGAGAGGACTGCTGGTGAGGCGCACCTCCGAAAGCGGCAGAGGGCGGGAGATCTCCGTCACGGCGTTCGCGATGGACTGAGTGGCACCGGAACTCGCCACGCCGGCGCTCAGGGAGGCGAAGAATACCTGACGCAGCCGCGGGGAGAGTGCCGCCCTCATGAGGACAGCAGGTTGCGATGGGAGTTGCGGCGCGGGAATCATCATGCGGGTCTTCCTGCCTTGGTGGATGCCGCTCAGCAAAACTGATGCGCATCTGTCGTGCGTGCGCTCGTGTGCCGGCCAAAGCAGACCACAAAAAACCGGGCCGCCCTCGTGGACGGCCCGGCGTTAAAACTCAGCCCGGAATCACTCGGTCACTTCGCCAACCTGAAAGCGCACAAAACGGCGGACAGCGACCTCGTCGCCCAGTTGCTTGGCCACGGCGGCGATATGGTCCTTGACCGATTCCTCGGCCTTCACGAACACCTGATCCACGAGGCAGTGGGTCTGAAAAAACTTCTCCAGCTTGCCCTTGACGATGTTCTCGACGATCTGCGGCGGCTTGCCCTTGACCTGCTCGGCCAGGATTTCACGTTCCTTGGCCAGCACGGCGGGCTTCACCTCGTCGCGCGTGACGGACGTGGGACTGGCGGCCGCGATTTGCAGGGTGATGTCACGCACGAGTTGCTTGAACTCCTCCCGCGCGAGCGTCTCGGCCTTGCCGGCGCCGACCTCGACGAGCACGCCAACTTTTTCGCCGGTGTGAATGTAGGCGGCCACGAGGCCGTTGCCGGTCACCGTCATGGCCTGGTGGCGGGCGATCTTGATGTTCTCCCCGGTCTTGGCCACGAGCGCGGCGCGTTCAGCCTCGAAGTCGGTGCCCGGATTGGCGAGCTGCCTCTTCGCCACATCGGCGGCAAAGGCACGGAACTCGTCGTTGCGTCCCACGAAATCGGTCACGCAGTTCACCTCGACGAGGATGCCCGCGCGCGAATCCGGCGTGATGAAGCGCACGATGACGCCTTCCCGCGCTTCGCGTGAACTGGCCTTGACCGAGATGTTGGCGTTCTTCTTGCGGATGATGTCCACGGCCTTCTCGAAGTCGCCATCGGCCTCGGTGAGCGCCTTTTTGCAGTCCATCATGCCGGCGCCGGTTTTCTCGCGCAGTCTGCCTACGTCAGCGGAATTGATTTGAGCCATATCGATTCAGTTCAGTTTCAGAGTTTCAGTTGAAGCAGCGCGTCCGCGGGCGAGCCGCGGACGCCTCTGCAGAATGGGGTGAGCCGCAGCGTCAGGCTGTCTGGGTGGCCGCGGGTTCCGCGACGATCGCTTCGGCGGAGGGTGCGGCGCCTGCCGCCGGTTCCTCAGAGCGTTTCCGGCCCTGCTTCGATTCGAATTCAGTGCGGGCGGCGCTGACCGCGCCCACCACGGTGCCGAGGATGAGACGCACCGAGCGGATGGCGTCGTCGTTGCCGGCGATCGGATAATCCGTCAGATCGGGATCGCAGTTGGTATCCACGATGGCGACCAGCGGAATCTTGAGGCGGCGCGCCTCGGCGACGGCGTTGTGCTCGCGCTTGATGTCCACGATGAACATGGCCGCCGGCGGCTTGTCCATGGTGCGGATGCCTTCGAGGTTGCGCAGCAGGCGCTCGGCCTCGCGGCGATACATGGACTGCTCCTGCTTCACATACTGGTTCATCGTGCCGTCGGCTTCCATGCGCTCGATTTCGTTGAGGCGCTTGATGGAGCGTTTGACGGTGTTGAAATTGGTCAGCGTGCCGCCGAGCCAGCGGCCCGTGACGAAGAACTGGCCGCAGGCCTTGGCGGCTTCCTTGACCGCTTCCTGCGCCTGTTTCTTGGTGCCGACGAACAGCACCTTGCCGCCCTTGAGGACGGTGTTTTCGAGGAAGGTGCAGGCGGCCTCGAGCTGGACCACCGTCTTGCTCAGGTCGATGATGTGAATGCCGTTGCGGGCGTCGAAGATGAATTGCTTCATCTTCGGATTCCAACGACGGGTCTGGTGTCCAAAATGGACACCGGCTTCGAGCAGTTCTTTGATACCGGTATTTATCACAGGTTTCCCTTGGTTCGGAGCCCGCCGGTTTTCCGGGCGGACCATCCCGCGGAATGTCGGGATTGTTTCTGGTGTTGTTATGGCCGCCCGCCCACACACGAGGACGGATTTCAGGCCGTTTTCCCTGTCCAGAGCCCGCCGGCTATGCCCGGCAGAAGCCCTGAAAAAGGGGCGGCAAACTAACAGAGACCCTCCCAGTGGCAACCATTATTTTACACCATTTTCCCACCCAAATCCTTACCTGCGTGGCTGGGGGCGGCAGGAGGGGGAGAAAATCGGCCAGTTGAAATTTTTGCAGGAGCGCCCTTGGCGATGATGTCCACCAACCGGTTGAGAGCTTTTCCAGACGCATCTCTGCGGTGGTTTATTCGCGCCCTGGCGGCCCGCCAGGGCCGGTTCTGGGCGCGCCGTTTCGTTCGCGGTGGCTTTTTGCGCCCCGCGCTTTTAATGAAGAAGTGGCCCGCTCGCCACCAGCCCGTTCAAAGGCCGGCCGCGGGGCAGCAGGTCCGGCAGCAATCTGAGCCACCACGCCAACCATCCCGCCAGCGCTTAAAAAAATGCCTTCAACCCCCGCGCGTGCCGCTTCATCTCCACCGGGATCAGCAGCAAATATCCAACAGCGTCCGCATCCGCTTTGGCGCCTCCCTCTTGGGCCGAAACAGCAGTTTGAGTGCTTGCAGGAGGTTCCACGCCAGCACGGCCAGCGCAGCGTGTAGAAACTGCGGCTCGCGTTCAGGTTCGCGCAGGGCGGATGGGGTAAATCCAGATTGCTCAACAATTCGCGCCACACCCGTTCCTTGGTGCCGGTGGTGGGACTCGAACCCACACGGCTTTTTAAGGCCCCGGGATTTTAAGTCCCGTGCGTCTGCCATTTCGCCACACCGGCAACACTGTTAAGCTGCAACTTGCGTTGCCAAGTTTTCCTTGAAGCTGACTATGTGCCACTCTTTATGCCACTGTCAGGTAGGGAACCCCAGTGGCCGACCATCGCAGGCAGCAATCCAAAAGCAGCCAAACGCCTTCATCGCACGACAGTCTATCAGAAGGTCAGGAACGGCGGCAAGCGACCGATTCGCAGCGCCGATTAGCGGGCTGTGGGTGCGTAATGGACGTTTCTATGCCGGGCTGAAAATGGAAGACTCCAATACCGGCCACAAGACCGTCGAGCACCGTCTGTCCGGCGTGCGTGGTCTGGCGGGCCACCGCGTGCCGCAACAGCGGACGGCGGGTGCGAAGGGGGTGTGCCCCCGGCGGCGGGGTGCGTTTGCGCGCTGGACTGGCGGGTGTTCAGTTTCTTCTCCCCTGTTTTGGCTCGGGATTGGTTCCATCCCTCGGGCGGGCGGAGCGGGGGCGATGGCGTAAAACGAAATCGCGCGCGGCCACGGCGGACAGCGCGCGAGACGAGGTGGATGGGCTGGCTTAGAATCGCTTGGTGAACGTGAGCGTCACGGTCTGGCCTTGTAGGCGGTCGGCCGCCGACACTTCATACAGGTAGCGCAATGAAGTGATGAGCCCGAGTTTTGGACAGACCGCGCTGATCTCCGGCCCGACCGCGACCACATGATCCTTGCTGCTGAGAATGCCCGCCGGGGAATCCTGCGTGGTCTGTTGCTGGAAGTAGCCCACCACGCCAAATTCTGCGACCTTGCACGGCGCATAGCCCACGCCCCATTCCAAGGTGTAAGCCTGTCCGGGACGCGTGCCCGTATCGCCGTCGATTGTATTGAACTCGTAGCGGCTCAGCGCGGACACGGAGAACTTCCTCGCCTTGTCCGGATACCAGGTGGCGCCCGCGGTGATCATCTGCGTCCAAAAACCCGAACCGGCGCGCGTGCTCAGCGGCGCTGCCGAATCGCCCGTCGGCGCCCAGACGCCGTAGCCGACCGAGACATCGAATTGCTCCACATGCCACGACCAGGTGCCCTCGGCAAAGAAATCGCCGATGCCAAAGGTGCTGTCGCTAAACCGGCCAAAGGGCGTGTTCGCCTGGAGGTCGGTGTATTGCAGTGGCAGCAGCGCATCGACTCCGAGGTAGCCGCCCAGCAGCTTCTGCTCGGTGATCCAGATGACGCGCGGCACGTTCGCGTAGATGAAGGCGTCCGCCCCGGCGGCGTCGATTCCGTGACCGCTGGCATCATTCAACTGGTGCGAGAAATAGAACACGTTGTAGTCGCGCACATAGACTCCTGGCGGCGGCAACGAGGCGGCCTTGATGCCTTCCACGCCGGGGACGTAGTGGGCCGAGGGCTGGGCCAGGGCCAGACTGGGCGCGGCGAGCGCCGCAGCGGTCAGGAGAAGGGAACGAGCAGGGGTATTCATGGTGAGGTTGGACTTCAGATTTGGTTTGTGGCTTTCGGAGTCGGTCGATTTTCTGCCCATTTCCGGCAGACGCACGCTGGCGACAGAGTGCAGCAGTCGCGAACTTTTTCAGCGTGAGCGCGCGCATTCAACGGATTCAGGCCCGTGACGACCTTGACCTAGGTCAGAAAAACCCGGTCTCCGGCGCCACCAGTTACTACCCAGGCAGTGGGATGGACGACACCCGGACTGGACGCGTCTGTCCCAGCGCGCTGCGAACCACTCCCGGCCAACCCGTCGGCGCGCTGCGGACAGACGCGCCCTACCCGTGAGGGTTGGGACCAAGCGTCTTCTGGTAGCCCATCCCAAGGTCTGGGCAGTATCACCGCGTCAGCGTGGTTCCGGTCCCGTTGGGAGCGAGCGGAACAGGTCGTCGGTCGGCCCAACCAAGTTCCACTGCTGCCAGCCACCACGTCCGCCCCTTGTCAGGATTGCCCTGGAAGAACAGCCAGGTGCGACCGTCGTCATCAGCCAGCACGCCGGGATGGCCGGACTCGCTGGAATTCCATTCACCCGCCCGTCCGTGGGCCAGCAACGGTTCACGCGAAAGACGCTTCCATTGCAGGCCGTCCTTGCTGGTGGCCACGCCGATCTGCTGCGGGTCGTTGTTGTAACCACCGGCGTAGAACAGGTAGAGCGTGTCACCGCGCGGCAGCAGCGTCGGCGCTTCGATGCAGTTCTTTTCCCACGGCAGCTCGGGCCGGAGAATTGGAGCGTCGGAGAGTTGGCGCCAGGTGCTGCGGCTGAAATCGGATTTCAAATCGGCTCCTGCCACGCCGAGCATCTGCACCTTCCCGGCTGGATCGCGTGTGGCGAAATAAAGCAGCAGACGGTCGCCCACCGGAAACACCTCGGCATCGATGGCGCGACCGGAGTTCCAGTCGCCGGTCGGACGAAACACCGGATTGCTGGCGTCGCGCTGGAAATTGAGGCCGTCCGTGGAGACAGCGTGGCAGATGGCGTCGCGCGGACCGTTGCCGTAGGTCTGGTAAAAAAGATGAACCTTGCCGTTGATGACCCGCGCGCCCGGCGCACAAAGTCCATTCGTCTCACACGCCTGCTCGGGAAGCAGTTCGGCCACTTTCTGCCACTGCCGCAAATCATGGCTCTCCGCGATGCCAATCGACCAGCCGCGCGGCGCGTTTGTCGGCGCGAGTTCCTTCGCAAAGGGGGGCAGCGAAAAATACATCAGGTATCGCCCGCCGAAGCGAATGACGCTTGGGTCTTTCGCGAAGGGACGACCGAGACGATTGGTGTCGGCCCATTTCATGGCGGGGGCAGTCGTCACGCCGTCGGCCCCACGCTGGGCTGCATGAAGGTCGCCTGCCGGAAAGCCCGTCCAGAAGGAAATGGACAGACCGGTCGCCGTGATCAGTGCCCGCAGTCGATGTCCCGCAGCCTTCATTGCGTGCTCAGCGATCCACGCCCACGCGCAGCACGGTCAGGGACCATGCCGGGAACGAGTGTTTGAATTGAGCGGCGGCGTTGTTGACCGAGCCAGTTTGCGGCGCGACCCGTCGTGGCAAGTCGAGGCTGTTCTCCTCCTGGAGACTGGCGGCGCTCAAGACCGCGGAACTTGCCTTGGATTTGATCTTGCGACCACCCGCCAGGCGAAGATCGACCGCCTGCGCCTCTGCGGTGGCGTTGACCACCTTGAGGATGACCTCTTTGTATTTCTGATCATACGCAGCGCTGGCGAAGAGGCGCGGCTGTTTGTTCGGCGCGAGGGGCGCGTCAGCCACCGTGATCGGCAGAATCGCATCGCCGCGATTCACACAGAACATTTGCTGCACGAAATAATTCGGCGTGCCGTAGGCGCGAAGGTTGTCGAACCAGATGAGGTCCGGCGTCCACTGCCAGCCTTCAACGTGCGCCAGGAGCGGCGCGTAGGAAGCGAGCGTCACCACATCGCTGTTGCGTTCGAGGCCGGTCATCATGGCGGCTTCCGCGAGCGCGCATTCCCAGTTGTTGCGGTTCTCCGGGCTGACCGTGCGCACGCTTTGCGCGGCGTATTCGCCGCCAAACACCTTCGGCCCGCTGCGCGGGTAACGGTCGTAGCGAGCGGTATTGTCCAGGAACCACGCCGGCGGCCGGTAGTAATGCTCGTCCACTATATCCGCGCCGAGCGCGCGCAGCTTGGGCCAGAGAAAATCAAATTTTTCCCCGTCAGGGTCCGGTCCGGCGCTGGAGATGAGCGCGATGTCCGGATACCGCGCCTTGAGCACTTTGGCGAAACGCTCGTAGCGCTCAATGTATTGCGGCCCCCACTGTTCATTGCCCACGCCCAGCATCGTCATCTTGAACGGAGCGGGATGTCCCATCTCGGCGCGCTGGCGGCCCCAGGTGCTGTTCGCCGGGCCGTTGGCGAATTCGATCAGGTCGAGTGCGTCCTGAATGTACGGGTCGAGTTGGTCCAGCGGCGCGAGTTCGCCGGTGTTGAACTGGCAGGCCATGCCACAGTTGAGAATCGGCAGCGGCGCCGCGCCAATGTCTTCGCAAAGCTGGAAGTATTCGTAGAAGCCAAGGCCGAACGACTGGAAGTAATCCGGCGCGGGCCGGTGTTTGAACTCGTCGTTCCAGCGGTTGATGATCAGTTTGCGCGCGGCCAGATCGCCGATGGTGGTCTTCCACTGATACCGCTGCGCCAGCGTGCGGCCCTCGACAATGCACCCGCCGGGAAAGCGCATGAACGCGGGCTTCAACTCCGCCAGCAACCGCACCAGATCCGTCCGCAATCCGTTCGGGCGTTTGCCCCAGTTATCGCGCGGGAAGAGGGAAACCATGTCGAGGTCGAGCGCGCCCGGCCCGGCGAGAAGAAGGTTCACGCGCGCCTTCGGATCGGTGCCGGTCGCGCGAAGTTTGACCGAGTGCCACCGCCAGTCCCTGGTGAAGCCGGCGAGTTTCGCCTCGCCGAGCTTGCGGCCATCGGCCCCCTCGATCTCGACCCGCAACACGGGCGGAGTGGCGCCCACGCTGCGCGCATACAGGGAGAAAGTGAACTCCGCGCGGTTCTGCACGCCCACGCCGAAGAAGCCTTCATTCACCAAGCCGGCCGCGCCTGTGGCGCTTTCGGTGGCGAGACGCAGATAATGCGGGTTGCTCGCGTTCAGCGGCTTCTCATCCCGCACGGTGGCGGTGGCCGCTGCGCCGCCGCGTGCGACCTTGTTCCAGCCCATGAGCGGTTCCTTGAATTCAAAGGAACGATTCTTGATGCGCTCTGGATACAGCCCGCCATCGCCAGCGTAATTGATGTCCTCGAAGAAAATGCCGAACTGCGTCGGCGCGGCGCCGGGCTGGTCGGTCTGGACGGTGATGGTGGCGGCCGAAGCGGCGGTGGCAAGCACCGTGGCCAGCAGCGACAGGCCGGGCAGCGAGTGGAGCGGGTTCATGGTCGTGATTCTGTTCTCAAGCGGTGACGTGACGGTGGCAAGACTGAGCAGGCACCGGCGCGCTGTCACGTCGCATTGTCATGGGACAAGAGGCTGGGGGGTGTGATTAAAAGTGGGTGAGGTTAACCACGAACCGGCGGAAAAACCTGGGTGGTAGGGCGCGTCGCTCCGCGCGCGCCGCCGGTGGGGTGCCAGCATTCCCAACGGCGCGCACGGTGTGACGCGCCCCACCCGCTTTTAATCACACCTGAGGCTTGGTGGGGCCGAATCTTTTTGTTTTCATCCGCGCTACCGTTGCCTAGCTTCACGGTCGTTATGCCTGAGAAAATCGCCTTTGTCGGAGTTGGCCGCATGGGTGCCAACATGGCCCGGCGCCTCAAGGAATGCGGCTTCACCATCGCGGCCGTGTTTGACGCGCGTCGCGAAACGGCCACCTCGCTGGCCAAGGAAATCGATTGCGCCGCGCCCGCCTCCCTCGCCGAGGTCACGGCGCTCGCGGACATCCTCTTCACCGTCGTGACGGATGACGCGGCGATGCGCGAAGTCTTCGCCGCCTCGCGTGATAACCTGCTGCGCGGCGCCCGTGGAAAGCTGTTCATCAACTGCGCCACCGTCACGCCAGACATCCATGTCGAGATCGGGAAACTCGCGAAGAAAGCCGGCGCCGCTTCATTGGAAGCGTGCATGGCGTCAAGCATCCCCCAGGCGCGCGAGGGCAAGCTCTATCTGATGTGCGGCGGAACCGAGGCGGCCTTCGTCCGCGCGCGGCCGGTGCTGGAGAAACTCAGCGCTTCGTTGCGCTACATCGGCCCGGCCGGCCGCGCCGCGCAGGTCAAAGCCATCGTCAACATGGTGATGAACTGCAACACCGCCGCGCTGGCCGAGGGACTCGGGCTCGGCGAGGCGCTGGGGCTGGACCTGACCCTGTTGCGCGAGGTGCTGGGACAGACCGGCGCGGGATCGCGCGTGCTGGTGACCGACGGCGAGGACATGCAAAACCGGGAGCACTCGTGTTTCTTCTCAGCCGCGCACGCCGCCAAGGACTCCGGTATCGCGACGAAGCTGGGCAAGGATCTTGGCTTGCATCTCCCGCTCGCCATGGCCACCCAAAAACAATACGAGCGCATGGCCAAGGAGGGTCTCGGCGAACTCGACAAATCGGGCATCGCCGAATTCACGTTCAAGGGGCGGCACCGTCCGCGGAAGAATCGGCCCTGTGGCTGATATGGCACACTTCGCGATGCCGGCACCGCAACGCTTCGGCGGGACGCCGGTGCGCGCGACGGATTTGAATCCGCGCCCCGGCGTCGAAACTTCACCGTATCGTTGCTGCTCGGGAATTGCGTGACTTCAGGGGCACGGCGTCAGGCTGCGCCGCCGGTCGGCCAGGGACGCCGCCGAGTGCCGGAAGTCGAAGTCCGCCGTGACCTGGCTGGCGTTGACAATGCGCGCCAGTGTGGCTTTTGCCGTGGCGAGATCGTCATCGAAATCGCCGTGATGCCGCGAATGCGAGGCGTCGGCTTCCCCTTCCGGCAGTCCGTTCGGCGCCCGCACCATCTGCGCCGTCTTCCCGCCAAACAGCGGCACAACATGCGGATTTTGCGCCGCGATGGCGTCGCCATCAACCGCGAAGACCGGATCTTTAATGATGAACTTCTCCATCCCAAGGATGGGTTCGCCGTCCTTGCGGAAGAGCCGCAGACGCTGCTCACACGCGTTGGAGACGAGGTAGAGAAGCGACTTGTGATAAACACTGGCGCAGTGGTCGTCCTGCTCCGTGCCGTCCTTGAGGTTGAACAGCGTGAAATGACCGATGGCACCGGCCTGGATGGCGGGCAGGTAGGTTTCCTTGAACAACTGCACCGTGCAGGCGGCGGCCCAGAGCGCGCAGGTTTTCACCGGCCGGCCAAAGCCGTTGAGGCCGCGCGCCGGGCCACTGGTAATCTTCCCGTTGGACGTGAGAAGCTGGACCAGGGGCGCCATGAAAATGCTCCCGGCGCTGTGCCCGGCGACGTGCAACTCAATCGAGGGATCGCTGGTGAGCAAACCATCGAGTTTGGCCAGGACGAACGCCGCGCCGCCTTCCTTGCCTTTCTGACCGGTCGTCGCCTTGATGCCGTTTTCCTTCATCTCGTCCCACAGCGTTTTGCCGAGCGGCCGGGCCAGCGGCTCCAGCGTGTCATCGATGCGATCGAGCAGGAAGTCCTTGGTGGAATCGAGCCAGCCCTCGGTGCGCCGCTGGGCAAAGGCGTCTTTGAGAATGTTGCTGATCGTCGTCCAGAAATCCGTCTTCCAGATGAAGGCGAGCGGATAGACTTCGGCCGCGAGCAACTGCCGCCGGTACTCTTCGACGCGTTGCAGCGCGCCTTCCTCACCCACCAGGCCGCCGTGCGCGTAGAGCAGGAGGCGCTTCTTTTTCCATCCGGCCGTGATGCGCGCGAAATCCTGGGTGAGGATGGAGGCCACATCGTCCTCCGTCGTGCCGAACGTGCCGGAGGGACGCAGCGCGCCGTCGTTGCCAATGTTGATGATGTGCGGGCGCAACTCGCTGAACGAATACTCGGCACGGCTGTTCAAACTGGAGAACGCGGCGCGCTTCGACCGGGATTCCGCCGTTCGCACCGCCGCGCCCAGGCGTGCCACCCAGACGTCGGTGGCGTTGGCCAGCCAGTCTTCATACGTGACGAGCGCAAAGCCGCCCTTGTAACCCCAGCCCGGTCCCCAGGAATTCTGAATCCAGAAACCGCGCTCGTCGAAGCCCACCACGGCAAAGGCATGCCCGCCGATCGGCGCTTGGCCGTCCACGGGGATCTCGCCGGTCTTCGGATCGACCTGCCCCCAGCCTTCATGGACGCCGGCCGTGGCGTACAACACGCCCACCTCGGAGAGCGCGCTGTGCATCGAGACGAGGTCGCGATGGTTGACGCGGAAATACGCGCCGAGCGGCCGCCGGGCCGCATCCACGGTGCGCTCATGTGACAACACGCCGGGCGTGGCGACCTGGTACGGCCACACCGCGCCGGCACAGACGCCGTGCTTGTGCCAGCCCTTCATCGCGCCGCGCGCGCTCGATCCGGTGTAATCCTCGCCGGGCCATTCATCGTAGCGGCGGGCCATTTCGTAGAGCATGCGCGGACTGACCGGCGCGGGGTCGGGCACCACTTTGCGGCGGCGGAGAAGGAAGTTCGCCACGGCCGCGAGACCGAAGCCGGTGCAGGCGCCTTCCTTGCCCTGGTTGAGAATCACCGCCGGCAGATCCTTCTTCGGGTAATAGCCGAGGTATTGTTCCAGCGGGATGCGCAGGGGCACCTCGACGAGCGTGGGCACAAACATCTTGTCGCGGAAGTCCACCGTGTCGGGTCGCGCATTGAGCGACTCCACCGGCACTGGCAATCCGGCGACGCCGGGATTCTTCTTCTGACGGGAACGGGTTGGTTTGGCAGGCATGTTATGTGGGGTTGAGGTTGGATGGAGAGTGGAGAAAACGATTCGTCTGCAGTGCGGCAGAAACTGATTCCGTGAGTCATTCGACCCCACCGGCCCTGAAACGTCAGGCCGGCGGGACCGATTCCGGGTTTGGATACGCGAACATCGCGCATGTCGGATTCAGATCGTGAAAGGCTTCTGCAATTCGAAGGCAGGATTGGCCGCCCCGATGACGAAATAATTCGGTGTCTGGCTGCCCGGCATGGTGCTGGCAATCTTGTCGCGGAAAATCTTGAAGGCGCCGGTGAATTTTCCGTTTGCCCAGGCCTTGCGGAGCTTCTCCGTGAAAAGCCCGTTGCGGTTGCCGTCGAGCGAGGTCTGGTTGTCCTGGCAGCCCGAGATCAGCAGCACGGTCGAGCGCACCACCGCCTTCTCGGTGGTCGGCGTGTTTTTCTGAATGTCCGTGTAGAGCTTGCGATGCGCACGAAAGGTCATTTCCGCCACGGCGGTCGGCATGAAGCGGTAGCGCGCGCCGCGTGGCCCGCCTTCGAGAAAGGCCGGCGGCGCTTTGGTAACGGTGCCGCTGTGGCAACTGTCCGACAGCACCACGATGCGCACGCCGGGTTTGAACTTCGCCCACAGCGCATACAACTCGTCATCCACCAACTGCCGGTCGTACAGCACCCACGTCTCGTCATACTTGTCGCGCAGCCCGGTCGGCAGGCGTGACTCGTCGTGGTTCGTGTCCGGCACCTGGCCGCCGTGGCCAGAGTAGCTCAGGAAGAAGATGTCGCCCCGGGCGAGTTGTTTTGCCGCCGACTGGATCGCGGCAATGACCGCCGCCGAGGTGACCTCCGCAGTGAGCAGCATGGTCGGCTTGAAGCCCTGCTTGAGCGCGAGGGCGCGCATGTCTTTGGCGTCGTATTCGCACGCGGTGAGCGCGCCGTCCCAGCCTTCGTATTGGGCGGGGTCAACGAGGTTGAGTCCGAGGTGAAGTGACAATCCTTTTGCTGGCATGGTAGGTGGGGGTTGATGGTTGTTTTCTGCTGACATTGCCCGCCCGGCGATCGCCGGGCGCGCCCGTTCCGATCCACGGAACCGCCGCCAAGACCTGCCGCCGACCAACTCTGCGCCGGCAGTGAACCGCCGCGCCGGTCGCCCGTCGCTTCGGGTGACTCACTCTTCCGGTAGATGTATCAGGCCGTTCCATGGCACTCCTTATTTTGCTTATAGTGAACCACTCGCACTTCCGCCGGGTCAAGCTGATTGTTTTTCTTTGTTTGGGCAATGTTCACCCCTCCCGGCGGCGCCGAAACATCAGCGGTATTCCTCGCGGCTGCTGCGCTCGGTCATTAATCGCGGGATTGTCGCTTGCGTTTTTCCTCCGTCCTGAGAAGACTCCGCGCCCGTGAAAACTCCATCATTTCTACGCAACTGCATTCTTCTCACCGCCACCGGCATTGTCGCCGCAATGACCGCGTCCGCCGCGGAAACGCTCGGCTACACCAACACGCCCGTACTGCCCGATGGCAAGTGGAAGGTGCATGACCTCAACCGACCGCAACCGCGCAAGGTCACCCCCGGCACGACCTTCAGCGACATGGCCCCGCCGCCCTCCGATGCCATCGTCCTCTTCGATGGCAAGGATCTCTCGAAATGGGTCGGCGACAAGGGCGCGCCCACCTGGAAGATCGAGAAAGGCTACATGGAAGTGACTCCGAAATCCGGCAGCATCCGCACCAGGGACAACTTCGGCGACTTCCAGCTTCACCTCGAATTCGCCACGCCGTCGGAGGTCAAGGGCGACAGTCAAGGGCGCGGCAACAGCGGCGTCATCCTCTTTGGCGACTACGAAGTGCAGGTGCTCGACTGCTACAATAACCCGACCTACGCCGACGGCACCGTGGGCGCGATGTACGGCCAGTATCCGCCGCGCGCCAACGTGGCGCGTCCTCCCGGAACGTGGCAGACCTACGACATTGTCTTCGAGGCGCCCAAGTCGAAGGATGGCAAGGTGGAGAAACCCGCGCAGGCGACGGTGATCCTCAACGGCGTGGTGCAGCACAACAGGCAGGCATTCATCGGCACGGTGCGCCATGCCGAACTGGCCAGCTACCCGAAGAATCCCCGCAGCACCGGCCCGATCCTGCTGCAGGACCACAACAACCCGATGCGCTTCCGCAACATCTGGATTCGTCCACTGGGTGAATACGACCAGCAATAATCCGGGCGCGGACCAGACCTCGCACTCAACGAATCGGTTTCAAGGGCGGCGCAAGAGCCGCCCTTTTTGTTTGCGCACAAGGGGAAATCCCAAAACTGTGGGAGACGAGGTAATGGGAAAACCACGTTCAATGATCAGTCCTCGCCGCCAGAGACTTGGTTTCGCAGATTGTTCGCGTTTCGTGGTCACGCTGTTGGTGAGGTGGCATGGCCCGCTGGCATTTTTCCTTTGGCCTCTCGAATCGTTCCTGTCAGAACTAGCCGCGTCACCTTTATGATGAAGCATCTGTCTTCAGCCGACTGGACGGTCATCGTCGCCTATCTGCTCGCCATCATCGCCCTCGGGTTGTGGTTCGGCAAAGACCAGCACAACACCCGCGACTACTTCCTCGGAAGCAAAAACATCCCGTGGTGGGGCATCGGCCTCTCCATTGTCGCGGCCGAGACGAGCGCGCTGACCATCATCGGCGTGCCCGGACTGGCCTTTGGCGGCAATCTCGCGCTCGTCCAGATGATCATCGGCTACGTCATCGCTCGTCTCATCCTGGCGGTGGTGATGGTGCCTCATTATCTCAAAGGCGAGATTTATTCCCCCTACCAGCTTCTCGCGGACACCTTCGGCGCCAGCGCGCGCCAGACGGCCGGAGCCTTCTTTCTCATCAGCGAAACGCTGGCTGCCGGAGTGCGGGTGTATGTGGTGTCGATTCCGATCCAGCTCATGCTCGGCGTGGATGTGCTCACGGCGATTGTCCTCTTCGTGGTGCTGTCGCTCATCTACACCTACATCGGCGGCGTGAAGGCCGTCATCTGGACCGACGCGGTACAGTTCGGACTCTTCCTCGCCGGCGGACTGTTCACGCTGTTCTACATTCCCTCAATGCTCGAAGGCGGCTGGAGCACCGCCTGGCAGCAGGCGGCGGCGGGCGGAAAGCTGCATTGGTTCAACCCGGATTTCTCCCTCGGTGCGCCCGTCAACATCTGGATGGGGATCATCGGCGGCACGGTGATGGTCCTCAGTTCGCACGGCGCCGAGCAACTCATCGTCCAGCGGGTGCTCGCCTGCGGCACGGTCAGCGACGGTCGCAAGGCGCTCGTTCTCAGCTCGGTCCTGGTCTTCCCGCTGTTCCTGGTGTTCCTGCTGGTGGGCGCGATGCTGTGGGTGTTTTACCAGCAGATGCCGATGGCCATCGCCATCCCCGAGATGCGCGGCGGCATGAAGGCCAACGATTTTGTCTATCCGATCTTCATGCTCACCGAAGTGCCGCATGTGCTGCGGGGCTTCCTGGTGGTCGCCATCCTCTCCGCAGCCATGTCGTCGGTCAGTTCGGCGCTGACCTCGCTGGCGTCGGTATCCACGATGGATTTTGTGAAGCATCTCGTGCCCGGACGCGACGAGCGTTTCTTCCTGCGCTTCAGCAAAGGCTCAACGGTCGCCTGGGCGGTGGCGCTGATTGGCATTGGCTACCTGAGCCGCGAAGTGCGGTTCGTCTTTGACGCGGCATTTTCGTTGCGCGGCCTCACCAGCGGAGCGTTGCTCGCGGGCGTGTTCCTCGCCGTGTTCGCCAAAAAAGGACGTGCGCTGCCCGTGGTCGGGGGAATGATGACCGCGCTGATCGTCATGACCTGCATCGAGATCTTCCCACGCTGGGAAATGACGCAGGGATTCTGGAAACGCGTGGTCGGCTCCGAGATCTTCTGGCCGTGGTACACCCTCATCGGCGCGGTGATCACTCTCTCCGTGGGATGGGTGCTGCGGCGCATCGTCGGCCAGGGAACCGTGCCTTCGGTTCCACCCACGTCGTGACTTTGGCACGTTCATTCGATGCCGTCCTCGCGCAGCCCGGACCGGTCCTGGCGCTGGCGCCGATGCAGGACATCACCGACCTGCCGTTCCTTCGCTTGATGGCGCGCTACGGCGGGGCCGATCTGTATTTCACGGAATATTTCCGCGTCTATCCCGGCTCGCACCTCAACAAACACATCCTCCGTTCGGTCACCGAAAACCCCACCGGCCGGCCCGTCATCGCGCAGATGATCGGCAATGACATCCCGGCATTGGTCCGCTCCGCGCGCGAATTGCAGCGATATCCGGTGGCCGCGATCGACCTGAACCTCGGCTGCCCCGCGCCGGTGGTTTACCGCAAATGCGCCGGCGGCGGCCTGCTCCGCGACCCAGACAAGGTGGACGCCATCCTCGGAGCACTGCGCGAAACCATCACCACGCGGTTCACTGTGAAAACACGCGTCGGCTTCGATTCGCCGGAAGTGTTCGATCGCCTTTTGCCCATCTTCGCCCGGCACTCGCTCGATTTGCTCACGGTGCATGGCCGCACGGTCGCGGAGATGTATCGAGCCCCGGTGCGCTACGAACTGATCGCCCGCGCCGCCGCCGCCCTGCCCTGCCCCGTGCTGGCGAACGGCAACATTTATTCCGCGGCCAAAGCGCGGGATGTCCTCGCCACCACCGGCGCGCGCGGATTGATGATCGGCCGCGGGGCGATTCGCAATCCCTGGATCTTCTCCCAAATCCGCGCCCTGGTTCAGGGAGAGAATCCCCCAAAGCAAGCTTCGCGCGTTGAATCCGTGAACCGGGTAGCGTCCCCTCTCCCTTCCCACTCCCCCGCCCAGAGCGGGGGAGAGGGTGGCCGAAGGCCGGGTGAGGGGGAGGCGCCGTTCGTTCCGTCAGGCCGGGAGGTGCTGGCTTACCTGCGCGACTTGTATGAAACGGTGCGACCGCCCGATTTGCCCGAGCGTGCGCAGGTGGCGAAGATGAAGAAATATCTCAACTTCCTCGCGGTCGGCGCCGAACCGAGTGGCCGCTTCCTGCACGCCATCCGGCGCGTGGAATCCGAGGCGGAGTTCTTTCGCGTCTGCGAAACCTTCCTCGATCACGACGCCCCGATGCCGCTGGAACCCTTCGCGCTCGACTTGAAACATTGCGATGTCATGGCCGGCGAGCAGCGCTAGCTGAACGACATCCCTTGTCCTCATTTTCTCAGGCGTTCCCGCACGCCCGCTGCGTGGATCGTCCGCGATTTCGGGAGCAACAAAAATTCCTCTTGCCCAGCGTCGCGCGCTTCGTGTAATTACTTAATTAAGTTAAGCAATTATCAAAACGTCATGCCTGTCACCGTCGCCATCCTAGCCGCCGAACCCGCCGCCGGACAGCGTCTGGCCCGCGCCCTCAACCGCGCCTGCGACCTTCATTGCACCGGCCTCTACGCGGACCTCGCGGGGGCGGTCGAGGCCTTCCGCCACGGCGCGCCCGATGTCGCCCTGATTGACGAGGAGGTCGCCCGGGCGGCGGGTTTCGCCCCCATCGCCCGGCTCAAGGCCGCCGTGCCGTCGCTGCAACTCGTCCTCCTGCACGAGTCCAATGATCTCGACTGGCTCGTGCAAGCCATCGCCCGCGGCGTTTCCGGATTGGTGGGCCGCGCCGCGCCGATGACCGAACTGTTTCACGCGCTGGAAGAAGTGGCCCGCGGCGGCTCGCCGCTCGGGAGCCGGGTGGCGCGCCGGCTCATCGAACGCGTGCAAAACCGCCCGGCCACCAATGCCCATACCGATCACCTCTCCCTGCGCGAGCGCGAAATTCTCGATTACCTCATCCAAGGCTACCCGTACAAGCAGATTGCCGACGCGCTGACCTTGAGCATCGACACGGTCCGGACTTACGTGCGCCGGCTTTACGGAAAACTCAATGTTCGTTCGCGGGCACACGCCATCCTCAAGTGCCAGGCACCCGGCGCGGATTGGGGCGAAGCCGACTTCCTTGGCCATCCAGTCCTCGCAAAACAACCCGCCGCCCAAAAAACCTTGCGGCAGATCGCTTGAGAGGAATGACAATTAATCGTCGCGAAAGTCCCCGCGCCGCGGCAGCACCCCAGAGAGGTAGGGCGCGTCTGTCCCAGCGCGCCGCGACTTCCGAAGGTCCACCAACGGCGCACTGGGACAGACCGGCCCTGCCTGCTGATACCTTTGCGGCGATTGAGACATGGTTCGTGGTCGCGATCCGCGGGCAACCCAGACTGACATCATGGTAGGCATCCAAAAAGGCGCGACTCCTTCGAGTCTCCGGCGAACCAACGAGCGCAACATCATCGGACTGCTGCTGCGTCTGGGCACCGCGTCGCGCGCCGATCTCGCCAAAGCCGCCGGCATGAGCCAGCCCACCGCCGGCAAGATCACCTCCACACTCATCGATCTCGGCATCCTCCAAGAGACGGCGGAAGAGGATCAACCCGCCACCCGCCGCGCGCCGACACCAGCCCGCGTGGGACGACCCGGGCGTCTGCTGCGGCTCAACGCCGACCGGCCACGCTTCCTGGCCATCGAACTGGGCGTGGCTCGCACCCACCTCGCCGCGCTGCCCATCTCCTTTGGGTGCGACGACCAGTGGACGCAATCGTTCGCCACGCCCGATTCCGCCGCGCAGTGGCAGGCCCAACTGCGCGTTGCCGCTGCAAAATTTGGACGGGGCAAACTGTGGGGAGTGCTCATCAGCGTGCCGGGCATTGTCGATGAAAACGCCGGCGCCGTTCTATTTTCGCCGAACCTGCACTGGACCGAAAAGGTAAATCTGCCGGAGTTGGTGCAGGGCATCTGGCCGGTGCCGGCGCTGCTGGTGCAGGAAATCCGCGCGCTGGCTCTCGGCCACCTCGCGGCCGAACCGCAGTGCGAGAATTTCCTGCTCGTCGATTTCGGCGCGGGTGTCGGCGGAGCCATCGTCGAGAGCGGACGGCTTTTCAGCAGCCCGCTCCCGCTCAACGGCGAGTTCGGCCACACGCCCGTCCCGGGCAACACCCGCGTCTGCGGCTGTGGCGGCCGGGGCTGCGTGGAGACACTCGTCTCGGAAAAAGGTCTGCTCGAAAGTTTCGCCGCGTCAGGTCAGGCCGGCGGCAAGGACTGGGCCGCACTCGTTCACCATCTCGAGCAACGCGGCGTGCCGGCCTGGCTGAAGAAATCGCTCGATGCCGCAGCGGCCACGATTGCCGGCGGGTTGAACATGCTCGGCCTGAATGAAGTGAGCATCACGGGCACGCTGACGGCATTGCCACCGGCAACGGTGGAATATCTCTCGGGCGCCATCCGCCGCGGCGCCATGTGGGCGCGCTTCGGCGAGATCAACATTCGCAGCGCGCCACGCCGGCGCGCGGCGGGCTTGGTGGTGGTGGGCATCGATCGCCTGCTGGTGCCCAGCCATCTTGCGGAGGAAATCACCTGCGTGGAGACCCCCGCCTAGGTGATGGATTTTTCCCGGCCAACCGGTGGCCAACACATCAACAACGCAACGCACCAGAGCAGACTTATGATACCACGCACCCTCGTCTGGAAACGATTCGCAGCGACGGCCGCCACCGCAGTCGCGGCGATTTCCCTCCAACTCCCAATCCAGGCCGCCAGCATCACGGTGCAGGCCGACCGCCCGGCGCACCGCATCAGCCCGACGCTGTGGGGCATCTTCTTCGAAGACATCAACCTCTCGGCTGATGGCGGCATTTACGCCGAGTTGGTCCGCAATCGTTCGTTCGAGGATTCCGACAAGCCGGAGCATTGGACCCTGCTCAAGCGTGGCGGCGAAGCATCGATGACGGTCAGCCAGGTGAACCCGATGGCGGCCGATCCGACGCGCACCCGCAATCGCCGCTCCCTGCAATTGGACATCGCCAAAGCCGGAGCGGACAGCCCGGTGGCTCTGGCCAACGACGGTTATTGGGGCATGGCCGTGAAGCAGGGCGAGCAATATGACCTGACGTTTTTTGCGCGCGCCGCTGCCGGATTCAACGGCCCGTTGATCGCGACCCTCGAAAGCGCTGACGGCAAGGTGTTGGCGCGCGAGCAGGTCGCCGGGATCGGCGCCGGCTGGAAACAGTTTCGCGCCACCTTCAAGTTAACTGCGACCGATCCGAAGGCGCGATTGGTGTTGAGCGCGGCCCAGCCCGGCACGGTGTGGCTGGATTTTGTGTCGCTCTTTCCGCGCGCCACTTGGAAAGGGCACGGCCTGCGCCCGGACCTGGCGGAGATGCTGGTGGGATTGAAACCGGCGTTCGTGCGCTTCCCCGGCGGCTGCTGGGTCGAGGGCGACACCATGCGCGAGGCCTATCGCTGGAAGGAAACCCTCGGTGATCCCACCGAGCGCCGCCTGCAATGGAACATCTGGCAGTATTGGGCGACGCACGGCCTGGGCTATCACGAATATCTGCAGATGTGCGAAGACCTCGGTGCCGAGCCGCTCTTCGTCATCAACTGCGGCATGTCGCACAAGGAAAACATCCCGATGGACCAGATGGGGCCGTTCGTGCAGGACGCGCTGGACGCCATCGAATATGCCAACGGCCCGACGAACAGCGTGTGGGGCGGCTTGCGCGCGCGCACCGGACATCCCGCGCCATTCAACCTGAAGTATCTCGAAATCGGCAACGAGAACGGCGGGCCGGCGTACCACGAGCGCTGGACGCTTTTCCACAAGGCCATCCGCGCGCGCTATCCGGAGGTCCAACTCATCGCCAATGTGTGGGGCGGATATCCCACCAAGGAGCGGCCGGACATCATCGACGAGCACTATTACGACACGCCGGATTTCTTCATCCGCCAGGCGGGCAAATACGACAATTACGATCGCAAAGGCCCGAAGGTGTATGTCGGCGAGTACGCCGTCACCCGCGACACCGGCCTGGGCAACCTGCGCGGCGCGGTCGGCGAGGCCGCCTTCATGGTAGGAATGGAACGCAACTCCGACGTCGTCACACTGTCGAGCTACGCGCCGCTGTTCTGCAACGCGAATCACAAGCGCTGGCCCGTCAACCTCATCAATTACGACAGCTCCCGCGCCTACGGCATCCCGTCGTTTTACGTGCAGCAGATGTTCGCGGCCAATCGCGGCGATGTCGTGCTGCCGGTCGAGGTTGCCGCGGACACGGTGACGGAATCCATCAAGGGTGGCGTCGGTGTGGGCACCTGGCTGACGCAGGCGGAGTTCAAAGATATGAAGGTCACCCGCGGCAACAAAACGCTCTTCGCGGCCGACTTCGCCAAAGGCACCGACGGCTGGAAGATGCTCGGCGGCGGCGAATGGAAAGTGCAGGACGGCGCGCTGCGTCAGAACGGGAGCAAGGAAAACATTCGCGCCACCGCGGGCAACAAGGACTGGGACGACTACACTTACTCACTCAAGGCCCGCAAACTGGGCGGTGCCGAAGGTTTTCTCATCCTGTTCGGCGTGCGCGACGACAACCAGAAAGCCTGGTGGAATATCGGTGGCTGGGGGAACAGCCGTCATGCCATCGAGATGGGCGGCATCCTGGGCAATGAAGTTCCGGGCAAAATCGAAACCGGCCGCTGGTATGACATCCGCGTCGAGGTGAAGGGCCAGCACATCCAGTGCTACCTCGATGGCAAGCTCGTGCATGACATCACCACGCCGCCCGTGAAATCGCTGGTGGCCACGGCGAGCCGCGACGAGGCCAGTGGCGAATTGATTCTGAAAGTGGTTAACGTGACCTCGACCGCGCAGCAGACCGATCTGCAATTCAACGGCGTGAAACGTGTCACCGGCCCGGCCCGGGCGCTGGTGCTCGCTTCAGAGAAGCCAACCGACGAGAACACGCTCGATCAGCCGAAGCGCGTGGCGCCAGTAGAGAAGACGCTCGCCATCAAGGGCACCAAACTGCGGCACAATTTCCCCGGAAACTCGGTGACCGTCCTGCGCATGAAGGCGGAGTAGTTTGCCGCCAGACTTCACAAAATCGGGGCCGACCTGCGGGTCGGCCCCTTTTATTTTTACGACACGGCACCGCCGCCCAGCCAGAGGGATGGCCGCGGGGCTAATCGCATCGCCCTTCGCCAGAAAGAGAGGAAGGCAACGTGGCGATTACTTTGCTGGGCCATCTACTGACGCTCAGTAGCAAGATTGAAGTTTCCGGTTGCTCTTGCCGCGGGATGCGGCAAATTATCCTGCGCCTTGGGCCGGCATCCGTCTGCTCGGCCTTGGGCTTTCAAAATGCAATCATTCTGGCTCTGGTCCGCAATGGGTTTATCCGCGGGGATCGTGGTGGGCTCCTTCTTCGAGTGGGCGTTGCACCGCTTCATCATGCACCGGCCCTTCTGGGGGCTGGTCTATCCGTTTCGCGCGCACGCCCAGGTGCATCACCAGACCTTCCGCGCCGATCACACCTATCACCTGATCCACGAGGCGGACAAGGAAACCATCCCGATGGCCTGGTGGAACGGCCCGGCGATTGTCGCCATCGGACTGATCCCGGTGGCGGCCATCGCGTGGGTCGTCGGTCACTGGCCGCTGGCCCTGGGAGCGGGAGTGGCGTTCAGCCTCTACTACGGCGCCTACGAATACATCCACTGGTGCATGCACCTGCCCAAGGCACGACGCATCGAGTACTCCTGGCCGTTTCGGCGCCTGAATGGGCATCACCTTTTGCATCACCGTTACATGCACAAGAATTTCAATGTCGTGTTGCCGCTGGCCGACCTGTGCCTCGGCACCCTCTTGCTGCGCTCGAAGATCCACTTTCCCCAACCGCGCGGGGTTGGCGTGCCCGATGTACAGCCGCCTGGCTCCGCGCCTTCGCCGCGCCAGCCGGCCACGGCGGTGTCACCGGCGAATTGAGCCGGCTCGGCAGTATTCTTGAGAGAGGAGGCGACCAAAATGCGCCCGCACCACTTTGTTGGCTTGATTGCCACCTTGTCCGCCAGAGACGTTTTCCGTGGGAGAATGCACTGCGGGTTTGTCCCCAAAACACCTCGCAACGCGCCGTGTCCGGGCCAACGGAGGCAGATTCGGCCCATCCAATCGGGAGTCCCTGTCCGGTCCGCCGACAAGCGGCAAATCAGGGCCATTTCTGAGAAATTGTTTATTGACTCGCCGGGGGTCCTTGCCTAGTTTCACCGCTCCTTGATTTTGAAAGAGATGAAAACTTATTTACCAAAAGTCAATCTGGACCAGCGCCCGTGGCACGTCGTCGATGCCAAGGGGGCGGTGCTGGGCCGTCTGGCTGTTCAGGTGTCCGATATTCTCCGCGGCAAGAATCGCCCGGTCTTCACCCCGCATCTTGACGCCGGCGATTTCGTCGTGGTCATCAACGCCGAGAAGATCAAGGTGACGGGCAAGAAGGAAACCGAGAAGCTTTACATGACCTACTCGGGCTGGAAGGGCGGCGAAAAGCACCGTTCCGTGGCGCAGATTCGCGCCAAGACTCCCGAGCGGCTGATCATGAGCGCCGTCAAAGGCATGCTGCCGAAGAACCGTCTCGCCAGCCAGCTTCTGACCAAGCTCAAGGTTTACCGCGGCGAGAAACATCCGCACTCGGCCCAGAAGCCTGCGACGCTGATGGCCTCCAACTGATTTCACACAACTGAAGTAGCTCCCCTATGGCTGAAACGAAAGCTCCTGAATTCCTCGGCACTGGCCGGCGCAAGACCTCCGTGGCCCGCGTTCGCCTCTCCTCCGGCACCGGCAAGATCACCATCAATGGCCGCCCGCTGGAAAAATATTTCATGGTTGAATCCCAGGTTGGCCTGGTGAATCAACCGTTCCAAGTCACCGAAAGCGTCGGCAAGTTCGACGTCAAGGTGAACGTCTCAGGCGGCGGTCCCACCGGCCAGGCGGGCGCCGTGCGACACGGCATCTCCCGTGCGCTGCTGGAAGCGGACCTCAAACTGCGCCCCTCTCTCAAGTCGGCCGGCCTCCTCACGCGCGACCCGCGCATGAAGGAGCGCAAGAAGTACGGCCAGCCAGGCGCACGCGCGCGCTTCCAGTTCAGCAAACGCTAAGCCGCCGCATTCCTTTCACGCCCCGCTGGCCCAATCTGGCTTGCGGGGCTTTTCATTTCCATGCCCGGCCACGCCCCATCCGCCTACGAATGTCGCCGAGGGGAATTCATCCTCTCCGACGATCCGGCCCGGCTTGATCTGGATTTCATCCATCGCGCCCTCTCCGAGGAAACGTACTGGGCGAAGGGCATCCCGCGCAAAGTCGTCGAGCGGGCTGTGCGCCATTCGCTTTGCTTTGGCCTTTACGAGGCCGCGCGGCAGGTGGGCATGGCGCGGGTCGTCACCGACCGCGCGACCTACGCCTATCTCTGCGATGTGTTTGTGGCGGCGTCCCATC
Source organism: Limisphaerales bacterium (assembly GCA_038249465.1). Classification (GTDB taxonomy): domain Bacteria; phylum Verrucomicrobiota; class Verrucomicrobiia; order Limisphaerales; family JBBRWD01; genus JBBRWD01. Next base: position 93,462 of record JBBRWD010000015.1, read on the forward strand.
GCGGCCGCGGCCTGGGAGCATGGCTTGTGGAATGCCTGCTCAAGCATCCTGACCTCCAGGGCCTGCGCCGGTTCTCCCTGTTGACGAAAGACGCTCACGAACTGTATCAGCGATTCGGTTTTCACGCGCCCGAGGAGCCGGACAACTACATGGAGATCCGCTGGCGCAATGTTTACGGGCGGCAGAATTGGTGAAACATTTGTGCATTTGTCCCAGAAAAGCTGGAGCGTCGCGCAGCAAAATCTTGCATCTTTTCGCGCTGCAACCCTGACTATCCGCCACTGAATTATGAGCAAAATGAAAGTCGCGATCGTCGGTGCCTCCGGTTACTCGGGTGAGCAATTGGTCCGCCTCCTGTTGGATCATCCGCACATCGAACTGGTCGCCATCACTTCGCGCCAGAGCGCGGGGCAGACGCTGGCGCAGGTCTTCCCGAAATTCGCCAGCCATCCGCTTTCGCGCACGCTGCGTTTTTCCGAACCGAACGCCGAAGTGCTCGGCAAGCAGGCGGGCGTCGTGTTCCTCGCCCTGCCCCACGGCGTCGCCGCGGAATTCGCCCGACCACTCCTCCAAGCCGGTTGCGTGGTGATTGATCTGAGCGCGGATTTCCGGCTCAAGAGCGCCGACATCTACCGGGAGTTTTACGGACACGATCATCCCGCGCCGGAGTTGCTCGCCAAATCCGTCTATGGCCTTCCCGAGGTTTACCGCGAGCAGATCAAGGGCGCGCAACTCATCGCCTCGCCAGGCTGCTATCCCACCAGCATCCTGCTGCCAGTCATTCCGCTGCTGCGCGGGGGATTGATTAAACCGCACGGCATCATCGCCGACTCGCTCAGCGGCGTGAGCGGCGCCGGACGCAAGGCCGAGGTGGACTACCTTTTTTGCGAATGCAACGAAAGCCTCCGCGCCTACGGACTGCCCAAGCACCGGCACCTTTCGGAGATCGAGGAACAGCTTTCGCTCGCCGCGGGCGCGCCGGTCACCATCCAGTTCACGCCGCACCTCGTGCCGGTCAATCGCGGCATCCTCACCACGCTCTACCTGGCGCCGGAAAAGCATTTTTCCACTGCAGGGGAAGCAGACGCGCTTGGCAGACAGATCACCGACTGCTACCGCGCCGCCTACGCGCACGAACCATTCGTTCGCGTGCTCGAAGGCAAGTCCCTGCCCGACACCAAGAATATCGTCAGCACCAATGTGATCGAGTTCGCCTGGCGCCTCGACCCGCGCACCGGCCGCCTGATCGTCGTCAGCGCGGAGGACAACATCGTCAAAGGCGCCGGCGGCCAGGCCGTGCAGAGCATGAACATCCTCGGCGGCTTCCCGGAGACCGCAGGCCTTCCCACCATGCCGTAGGCCCGCCATGCGCGCGGTCGTTTTCGAACAATTCCGCGGTCCGCTTACGGTATGCACCGTGCCCGATCCAGCGCCGCCGGATGACGGCGTGGTGATTCGCGTCCGCGCCACCGGGATCTGCCGCAGCGATTGGCACGGCTGGATGGGTCATGATTCTGACGTGCGCCTGCCACACGTGCCGGGACACGAACTGGCCGGCGTCGTCGAAGCTGTCGGGAAAAACGTGCGCCGCTGGCGTGGCGGTGAACGCGTCACGACGCCGTTCGCGATGGGTTGCGGCGCGTGCCCGCAATGTCTCGCGGGCGACCAGCAGATTTGTGACGACTATTTCCAACCCGGCTTCACCAGTTGGGGATCGTTCGCCGAGTTTGTCGCCGTCCGCCACGCCGACGTGAATCTCGTCCGCCTGCCGGACGAGATGGACTTCGTTGAATCCGCGAGCCTGGGCTGCCGGTTCGTGACCTCCTTCCGCGCGCTCATCCAGCAAGGCCGGGCCCGCGCCGGCGAATGGGTCGCCATCCACGGCTGCGGCGGCGTGGGACTGGCCGCAGTGCAAATCGCCACCGCGCTGGGCGCGCAAGTCATCGCCGTCGATATCCGCGAGGAGGCGCTGGCGCTGGCGCGATCACTCGGCGCGGTCCACACGCTTCACGCTCGTGACACCAGCGATGTGGCGGAGGCCATTCGCACTTTGACTGGGGGAGGCGCACAGGTGTCGCTCGATGCTCTTGGCAGCCGCGAAACCTGCCGCAATTCCGTGTGTTGCCTGCGCAAGCGGGGTCGTCATGTGCAGGTGGGTCTGATGCTGGCCGAGGATCGCGAGTCGCCGGTACCGATGGATTTGGTGATCGCGCGCGAGTTGGAAATTCTCGGCAGCCACGGCATGGCGGCGCACGCTTACGGGCCGATGTTCGAAATGATTCGCGCCGGCAAACTCCAGCCGCGCCTTCTGGTGCACAAAACCATCGCGTTGGACGAGGCACCGGCGGAACTGGTGGCGATGGGAGAGTTCCGCGGCTTGGGCGTGACTGTGGTGGATCGGTTTTGAAAGGGACCGTAGACGGTTCGACACGCTGGGTCCTCTCACGGATGACAACGATTTGGGAGTGCGTGCGACTTGTCGCCGCTTTGGACGCCTGACCGACTTGTCGGTCAGGCAGAGCCGCGTCCAGCGGCTCGGAGCCCATTCACGCGCCGGCCGTGCGACGGCGACAAGTCGCCTGCCAAAAGCGGCGAGAACTCGCCGCACTCCAAAGCGCCGCGGAGCAACTTGGGATGTTTCCCGTCGAATCCACTGCTGCTATGCTAACGAACATGAAAACGATAATGGTCTGCGTCGCCCTGATGGCGGTGCTGGGTGTTTCCGCGGAAGCCGCCTCGCGTGCCGACTTGTGGAAAAAGGTCGATGAAGCCGTCAGCCAGCGATTGCCGCGCACGGCCATCACCAATCTCAACCTCATCATTCCCGGCGCTGTGGCCGATCAGGCGTGGGGCGAGGCGGCCAAGGCCATCGGGCGAAATATCGTCATGGAGGCCAACATCGAGGGCAACAAGGCTGAGGAGAAAATCACCCGCATGCAGGACGAGATCGCCAAGGCGCCCCCGCAGATCGTGCCGTTGCTGCGCGCCGTGGAGGCGAACTGGTGGTGGCAGTATTTTCAGAACAACCGCTGGCGCTTTCTCCAGCGCACCACCACCGCGCAGGCGCCTGGAGCCGATTTCACCACGTGGGATCTGCGCCGGCTTTTTGCCGAGATCGACAAGGTCTATGGCCAGGCGTTGTCGGCGTCTGACACGTTGAAGAAAATTCCCGTCAGCCAGTTCGATGATCTGCTGGCCAAGGGCACCCTGCCCGACAGTTACCGGCCGACGCTCTACGATTTTGTCGCGAACCAGGCGCTGAAGTTTTACACCAGCGGCGAGCAGGCCGGAGCGAAATCCGAAGATGCGTTCGAGATCGCGGCGAGCAGCCCGATTCTGGGAAGCGTGGACGGGTTTCTGGCGTGGAATCCCAAGACGACCGAGACCAATTCGCCCTCCTTCAAGGCCATCCAACTTTATCAGAACTTGCTGCGCTTCCACGAAAAGGACGCCGATCCAGGCGCGCTGCTCGACGTGGATCTCGCCCGGCTCGCCTGGGGCTACAACGTCGCCTTCGGCGAAGACAAGGCGGCACGTTACAAGGCGGCGCTCAAGGCGTTCGTGGACCAGTGGGCCGATCACGAACTTTCCGCGCTGGCGCTGCATCAGTGGGCCGCGGTCCTGCAAAGCGAAGGCGACCTCGTCGAGGCGCGGCGTCTGGCTCTGCGAGGTGCGGGCGCACATCGACAAAGCCCGGGCGGAATGCTTTGCCACAATCTGGTGCAATCCATCGAGGCCAAGTCCGCGGCCATCACCACCGAGCGCGTGTGGAATCAGCCCTGGCCGAAGATTGCGGTGCGCTATCGCAACGTGACCAACATCAATTTCCGCGCGGTGGCCTGGGATTGGAGCGAATTTCTCGATAAGCGCCGCGCTCGTCCGGAATACCTCAATCCTGCCGACCGCGAGGCGTTGCTCGCGCGCAAGCCGGTGCTCGAATGGTCCGCAGTTCTGCCGGCGACGCCGGATTTCAAGGAGCGCACCGCCGAACTGCCCGCGCCCGCCACGCTCAAGGCCGGCTTCTATTTCATCGTCGCGAGTCACGATCCGCAGTTCGGTGACGTGAACAACCAGGTCACGTTCAGCGACGTGTGGGTGAGCGACCTCGCGCTGATCGTCATCACGCGTGACGGCAACGTGGGCGGATTCGTGTTGAACGCAAATTCAGGCGAGCCGATTCCGGGTGCTGAAGTCGTGGCATGGTATCTGGACAACAATGGCAACCGCCGCACCAACGGCGTTCCTCAGCGCACCGACGCCAACGGGCAGTTCAGCTTCACGCCGGCGCAGAATCGTCCGCTCCTGCTACGCGCGCGCGCCAACGGCCAGGAACTCGGGTCGATGCAGGAATACAGTTCGTGGAAGCAGGGCCGCCCGCAGGCCAATGACCAGGTGATTTTCTTCACCGACCGCGCTCTTTATCGCCCGGGACAGACGATTTCTTACAAGGGCATCGCCGTACGTGTGGATCAGGAGCGCAACAATTACGAGGTGCTCAAAGGGCGCGATCTTGAGGTGATATTTGCTGACCCCAACGGCAAGGAGGTCGCCAAGGTCACGCTGCGCGCGAATGATTTCGGCAGCATCCACGGCAGCTTCACTGCGCCACGCGACCGCGTGATGGGGCAATACCAGATCTCCGTGCGCAGCGGCGCCAATGGTGCGACCGCGTTCAACGTCGAGGAATACAAGCGCCCGAAATTCCAGGTGTCGATCGAAGCGCCAAAGACAGCGCCTAAGTTGAACGATGCCGTGTCGGTGACGGGCAAGGCCGAGGCTTACACCGGGGCCGCGGTGGATGGCGCGCTGGTGAAGTGGCGCGTGGTCCGCGACGTGCGCTGGCCGGACTGGTGGGGTTGGTGGGGCAGGGGTTGGCGCGGCGGCATCTCACGCGGCAACGCCAGTCAGGAGATCGCGCACGGCACCGCGCGCACCGATGCCAACGGCGCGTTCCAGGTCGAATTCAACGCCAAGCCTGACCCGGCGGTGGATGAGAAGAGCGAGGCGTCGTTCACCTTCCGCGTTTACGCCGACGTCACGGACACTGCTGGCGAGACGCGTTCGGCGGACCGCGGGGTGAACGTCGGATTCGTGGCGTTGCGCGCCAACATCGCGACCACCGACTGGCAGACCGCGACCAATGCCGTCGCGTTGAATCTCCGGACGACAACCCTCGACGGTGAACCGCAGAAGGCCGAGGGCGCGTTGAAGATTGTCCGGTTGAAGGAACCGGCGCAGGTGCAGCGCGCGCGATTGCCCGGCATGCCGTGGTCGTTCCGCAATGATTCCGAGGAGGGAATGGATTTGCAGGACATGGCCAATCCAAACAATTGGCCGGAGGGTGAAATCGTCTTCGAGAAGGGCTGGACGTCTGATGCGGAAGGCAAGGCCGCGTTCTCCGCGAAGCTGGGCGTTGGCGTGTATCGCGCGCTGGTTGAGACGCAGGATCGCTTTGGCAAGAAGGTCACCGCGCGGACGCAGTTCACCGTGCTCGATCCTGGGGCTGATAAACTCGCGATCAAGATTCCGAATCTCGTCAAGGCGCCGGAGTGGAAGGCAGAGGCTGGCGCAGAATTCATGGCATTGTGGGGCACGGGTTACGATGTCGGCCGCGCGTTTGTCGAAGTTGAGCATCGCGGGAAATTCCTCCAGAGTTACTGGACCAAAGCGGGCGCGACGCAGGTGCAGATTCGCCAAGCGGTGAGCGAGGCGATGCGCGGTGGATTCACCGTGCATGTGACCCAGGTGCGCGAGAATCGGGCCTATCCCCAGTCGCAGCACGTCGATGTTCCGTGGAGCAACAAGGAACTCGAACTGACCTGGGAACATTTCGTCTCGAAGTTGCAGCCGGGACAGCAGGAGACGTGGAGCCTGGTGGTGAAGGGCGGCAAAGCCGAGCGTCTTGCAGCCGAGATGGTGGCGACGCTCTACGATGAATCGCTCGATCAATACCGGCGCCTCGACTGGCTGCGGCGTTTCGGGTTTTTCTACCACGACTACTCCCAACGCAGCTCTGACTTCGCCAACCTGGCCCGGCAGTTCAATCACCTGCGCGGGAGCTGGAATAACGATTACCGAAGTGTGGATCGGCGCTACCGCGAATTCCCCTCAGATCTCGTGGCCAACTTCTGGGGCTTCATGTGGGCCGGGCGCGGCAATCGGATGCTCAACATGCGCGCCCGTGGCGCTGGCATGGGCGGCGGGGAGATGTTGGAGATGGCGGCCACGCCTGCTCCGGCGGCTCTGTCGATGGAGGCGGATGGTTTGGGAGTTGGCGGCGCGATGGCCAAATCCGCGGCGGCTCCGGAGGAAAAGGCCTTGGGAGATCGAGCGGAGACAAGCAAGCAGAAAGCGGACGCCAACGAACTGCTGCGCTCGGACGATAAATCGGTTGGTGCTGGCCAAGGCCCGGATCTTTCCCAGGTCACGGCGCGCAAGAACCTGAATGAAACCGCGTTCTTCTTCCCGCAGTTGACCACGGACACCAACGGCGTGGTCCGCATGACCTTCACGATGCCCGAGGCGCTCACGCAATGGCGCTTCCTCGGTTTCGCCTACGACACGAAACTCCGCAGCGGCGCGCTCGACGCCCACGCGATCACGGCGAAGGACATCATGGTGCAGCCCAATCCACCGCGTTTCCTGCGCGAAGGCGACGTGCTGGAATTCACCGTCAAGGTGTCGAATCAATCCGCTGCGCGCCAGTCCGGGAAGGTGCAACTCACTTTCAGAAATGCGGCCACCGAGGCGAGCGCCGATGCCTTGCTCGACCTGCAGCCCGTAGCGGGGGGGGGGGGGGGGGGGGGGGGGGGGGGGGAACAAAGCACGTGGGCGAGGGGCCCGCGCGCCCGCCCAGCCCCCCACGCGAGCCCGAAGCCCGCCCCGCG
>JBBRWD010000016.1:0-97588 GCA_038249465.1 Limisphaerales bacterium
CGCCAGGCGTGCAGACGCTGGGCCAGCGGATGGAGTTGCGGAGTTTCGGTCCGGGGTGCCGTTGATGTCGTTGCCATAGTTCGCCGCGGACCTTAGCGGGAACCGGGTGCGAGGTTACGCAAGCTTGCCGAGGCAACACGGTGGTGGTTCACAGTTCCTTGAGCGAAGCGCGATTACGGGCATTCTGTATGCAGACGACATAAAATCACTGAGAGATGATCTTGTGCAGGCGCTTGGGCACATGCAGCAAGTGTGGATTCTGTTCGACAATATCGACAAGGGCTGGCGAGCGCATGGCATCGACGAGCATGATCTGTTGAGCTTGCGTTGCCTCATCGAGGCTATCGACAAATTGCAAAGGTTCTTGCGCCAACATCAAGTGACAGCTCATGGAGTCGTATTCATCCGAAACGACGTGTTTGATCTGTTGCTAGATTCGATGCCCGACAGAGGAAAGGTTGCACGCATCGCGTTAGATTGGACTGATCCTGAATTGTTGCGAGAGGTTCTCCGCCGCCGCTTTGTCTCTAACATTAAAGACAAAAACACCCCTTTTGAGACCATTTGGAGGCGTATAGCGACGACGCATCTCGCCTCCGGTGAGGACACTTCGGAATACATTATCGCTCGCTGTTTGATGCGACCCCGAGGGCTGATTGATCTATTCAGTCACTGCAAGAGCCACGCCGTCAATCTGGGGCACTTGAAGATTGAGCCCGAGGATGTTCTTCAGGGGGAGAGCGCATATTCTACTGACCTCATTAATCACATCGACCTCGAAATTCAAGACGTATTTCCCGACGCGCGAGATGTTCTCTACGGCTTCATCGAAGCACCAAGTATTCTGACCAAGAGCCAGGTCATTGGGCGGGTCAAGGGAGCCTGTGTGGTCGAATTAGCGTATGATCACATTATCGAGTTGCTCATGTGGTATGGAGTATTGGGGATTGTGCGCTCAAATGGAGACTACTCCTACATTTACAATGTGAACTATGAAATGAAGAAGTTGCGAGCGTTGTCTGCTAGCAAGAAGCCAGATGATACGTTGTTTTGTGTAAATCCTGCTTTCTGGCGGGGGCTTGACATCGTCGATACAAAAGTCCCAATTCTTTAACCTGAAATTGAGCTTTTGCGACCGTATTGAGGGGGACACAGAGCCCATCCCAACTCAGCCATGAGCGCCTTGCACCGCAAACAAACCCGTTGGCAGCATGGTCGCACCTGTTTCGGGCATCCACCGCTGGAGGATTACTTTGGCCTGGCTGACGGATTCTTCCCAATGAAAGCCATCCTCGATCCTGAATTGGGCGAGGAAACGGTGCTCTACTTGAGGGATCAAACCTCGTTCATGGAGGAATTGCGCCACATCCGCCCCTTCCGCCTGATGCTCAAAGCCGGGGCGGGCCGGAACGAGTTCGGCCCGCTCTGCTTCCTTGTCTTCTGGATTCCCACCCCGGCTGCTCCCCATGAGGCGTTCGCGGCCTATGACGTTTACCTCAACCCGCACAGCGAGGCCCAACTGACAATGTGGCGTAATCTGGCTGCTCAGAGCCACTGGCATTTGTTCCTCATCGGAACGGGCGGGGAGCAGCGGGATTTCTTCGAGTTCGAGAACAACTTCAACCTCGACGAGTCGCTGAATTTCGTGAGCGAAACCTGTGGCTCAATTCAGTTGGTGGATTTCAACCGCGCCAAGGACAAGTTCATGCAGGAAAACTCCGTGGTCGACCTGCTGAGAATGCAGTGAATTGCACAAGCGCATGTCTGCACTGTACAACAACATTTACCGCTTCGAGCGGGAGCTTGGCAAAGGCGGCTTTGGCAGAGTGTTCCTGGCCCGTGAGGAAGTCTCTCACCGGCTGGTGGCGATCAAGCAACTGAACAACCAGGATGCGGACGCCCAGCGACAAATTGTCCGGGAGATTCGTGCTGTCGCCCGCTTCAATCTTCCAAACATCGTCACCTACTACCACCATTTTTCTGAAAACGACTTGCTGTTCCTCGTGATGGAATACTGCCCTGGCGGCAGCCTGCGAGATGTGCTTGCCAGGAAGAAAGTGACGGACTCGGAGGCGTTAGCGTGGACCCAAACTCTCACAGAAGTCCTGGCAACGGTTCACAAGGCAGGGGTAATCCATCACGACATCAAGCCGGACAACATCCTGTTCAGTGAGAACGGCACCATCAAGGTTTCCGACTTCGGCATTGCCAACACGGACGGCGGCACCCTGGCCTACATGAGTCCAGAAGCACTGGAATGGGACGGAAGGAGTGTGAGCGATGCACGGGTCGATGTTTACGCCCTGGGCGTGACGTTGATGGAAGCATTGGCCGGGACGAATCCGCTTTTCTACCAGTCACCGGAACAGATTCTCGCCTTGCACGACAAGAGCGATTTCCCGGTCGGAGGGTTGCCGCACTGGCAGCAGGAAATCATTCTCAAAGCGATCAACAAGGTTCCTGAGCTTCGCTTCCAATCAATGGGGGATTTCGCCGACGCCATCAAGGCCAAGCATGTGCCGATGCTGTGGAACAAAGACATCATCAGGGCGGGGGAGATCGCCGAGAAAATTGAGAAGTCGCTTTCCACGAAGAAGTGGGTCAGAGCCGGTTCGCTGCTGGAGTTCGCCGCAGAAAAATATCCTGAGAATGTGAACGTGCTCAGGGCATTGGGGAAGTACTACCTGATGCAGCAGAAAATCACGAAGGCGAGGGAGCAGTATGAGAAGGCGCTGCGTTTGAACCCCCGACTGGATGTGCAAAAGGAATTGGGATGGATAAACCTGGCGCTGAGAATTTACCCGAACGCCATCTCTCTGCTGAGCGACCACCTGCACCGCAATCCCTCGGACTTCGAGGCGTACAATCTCCTGTTGCAGTGCTATTACGAAACCGACCGCTACGAGGCGGCAATGGATTTGGCGAGGTCGCTGCTTGAGATTGACGCCGACAATCCCTGCTTCGCCAACAATCTTTATATCGCCAGCCTGATGCAGAACGTCGGCATCGTCATCGGTCCTAACAGTGTACTGGGAAAAATGACAAACGATTTCGTGAAATACAACTTCTCGGTGATCTCGGAATCCACACCCACCCACGCAGGAAAGAAGAGGCCCACCCTCAAATCCAAACTCCTGTTCATGGACTACAGGTTTCGCAAGATGAGCCGCAACGTGCTTCACCTTGCGGGCTGCGGAGGCGATTTCAGCAAGTTCTGTCAGGCTGATCAGTTGATCATCACGTTCGGCAGGCACGGCTACGACATGATTGATGTGCAGGTATCAGCAGGTACATCTGTCTCCCGTCGCCACTGCTTGATCGTCAATTGCAAGGATGACGTGTGGCTTTACGATTTGGAAAGTACAGGCACCTACTTGAACGACGAATTGGTAAAGTCGAAAGCCCCGATAATCGGGCTAAACACCCTCCGAGTCGGAGGGGTGGAATACAAGGTGACGACTGACAAGACCGAGCTTCTCTGAAGTTGCCAGCGGAATGAATGGGTTCCTGCATCCTCCGCTCTGAAACTAAACCCGGCGATCATTCGTCCAATGAGCAACCGTGACACCGAAGAAACCGAAAAGCATTGAACCATGAGCACACCGCAAGGATACGAAAGGAAGTTTGCAGATTTCATAAAGCTCTGCGCCGACACCAAAGCCAAGGGCATCAGCGAGATCGTCGTCGGCTACCCGTGGGTGCTCGGCGACAATTACGAGGAACTGGTCGAGAGCCTGTCTCGGCTGGCGGATGCGGGGCTGTCGTTGCACATCGCAGGTCGAAAAGATTGGCCGAGCCGGAACTAGCCCAAGTGACAAGAGAGAATATGGCGACACCCAAAGTTCCTCACTCGCACCGGCGAGAAACTGCGACTCAACCGAAGGCGATTCCCGCCGATGGAACTTTGGGTGGAATCCACTCGCCGACCCTGCCGAGTCGAGTATACGATTCGGATTGTCGGCATGAAGAAATGATGATGTAGAACTGAAACAATTCAATTTAGCGTAGCTTCGGCTACGGCCTTCTCGAAAAACCGCGAATTTTTTGATGCAGAAGCCGCACCGAGCACGCGCCCCACGGGGCGCGGCTTGGAGCACTTTCTGCACGGGCGCTTCGCGGTGCCTTCGAGAAGGGTGCGACGAGTTCGCGCCCTTTTGATTCTGGCCGTGGTTCATGGCTGTGCTGGAGAAAACAAACCATGAATTCACGCCGCCTCCCGCGTTTCGACAGCCTGTTCCTGCTTGTTGCTTTGGCTACGGGCAGGCTCCAAGCCGACACATTCACCGTCACCCGCACCAACAACACCGGCCCCGGCTCGCTGCCGGTCATCATCACTCAGGCGAACGCGACGCCTGGCAGCCACACCATCGAATTCGGCGTCAGCGGCACCATCCTGCTGGCCGCGCCGCTGCCCACGATCACCAACAATCTCACGCTCAATGGACGCATGGACAGCCCTGTGATTGTCAGTGGCGGAACGACGGTGCCGATTTTCAGTTTCGCCGCAGGCACGACCGGCATTCTTTCGAGGCTGACGCTGGTGGACGGGTATTCCGGGAGCGGCGGTGCAGCCATCGCCAATGCAGGAACCTTGTTCGTGAGCGAGTGTGTCATCACGAATCACAATTCGCCGGGCGGTTCAGGCGGCGCGATCAATAACGCGGGCACGATGACGGTTGTTTCCTCGGTCGTTGCTGGCAACCAAGCGGCCAGTGGCGGGGCGATTTACAACACCGGTGTAATGGTGATCGCAGCCGCGACACTGGCAAACAATGGAGCCGTTTCTGGAAACGGAGGTGCTATTGGCAGCTACGGATTTCTTGCGGTTTCAAATGCGACCCTTGTCGGCAATGAGGCGTGGAACGGTGGAGCCATTTCGAGTGAGGGAACGCTCTCTTTGGCCCATTCAACTGTTTCGAGTAATCGTTCGACTCTGGGCTTCGGAGGAGGTGTTTACAGTGCTGGAGCTTCGGCGTGGATTGTTGCCTGCACCCTCTCTGCCAATCAAGCTATCGGTCAACAGGGAGGAAATGGACGTGGAGGCGGAGGGGGAGGGGCTGCTTTCGGCGGCGGGCTTTATGCCATGAATGGCGTTGTGACGATCACCAATTCTACTTTCTACGCTAACGCGGCCAACGGCGGCAGCGGTGGTAGCGACCCTCAGTCAACGTCGTCCGGCGGCAAAGGGGGAGGTAACAATGGCGGCAACGGTGGAACGAATGGCAACAACGCCGTCGCTGGCGGGTTTGGTGGTGGTGGTGGTGGTGGTGGTAGGAACTCCCCCAACGGCAACGGCGCGAATGGCGGTTTTGGTGGAGGAGGCGGTGGGGCTGGGTATTCCGGGGTTGGACTGGGAGGATTCGGTGGGGGGAATGGCGGCGGCTCCAACCTCCCTTGGGGAGGAGGGGGTGGTGGCGGTGCTGGCTTGGGGGCCGCTATGTTCGTTGAGAACGGAACAGTGATAGCCGTCAATTGCACGATAGCAGCGAACTCCGCTGTTGGAGGAAGTGGTGGGCCGTTCGCCGCCAATCCTCCGCCTACGCCAGGACAGGGTATTGGAGGCGGAATCTATAATCATGGGGGGGCAGTGAGTCTCCTTAACACAATCGTCGCCGCGAATCTTTCTGCCGACAGCAGCCCCGATCTGGCAGGCGCTTTCGCTTCGACCGGTTTTAACATAATTGGAAACAGTCAAGGAGCATCGGGATTAAGCGTAAACGACCTTCAGAACGAGCCAGCTAACCTTGGTCCGCTGGAAGACAACGGCGGTCCCACCTTAACCTGTTCGTTGCTGCAAGGCAGCCTGGCGATTGGCGGAGGCACCAGTGCTGGCGCTCCGCCTACGGATCAGCGCGGCATCGTTCGTCCAATGGGTCAATGCGACATAGGCGCATTTCAACTGATTACTCTCATCGTCCCGATCATCACCTGGCAAAAGCCTGCGGACATTTTCTACGGGACGCCTTTGGGCACCGCACAATTGAATGCCTCAGTCGGTGTAGCCGGGACTCTCACGTACAGCCCTGCTGCGGGCACCGTTTTGTCGGCTGGCTCCAATCAGACCCTGACGGTCATATTCACGCCGTCCGACCCCAGCCAATACACCGCCGCGACAAACTCGGTCGCCGTCAACGTGCTCAAGGCCAATCAGACCATCACGTTCGGCCCGATTCCGAACAAGCAGATCGGCGATCCGCCCATTGTTTTGAGCGCCAGCGCGAGTTCCGGCCTGCCCGTCAGTTTCAGCCTTGTCTCCGGGCCAGCGAACCTGACCGGGAACCTGCTCACTCTCGGCTCGACCAACGGCTGGATTACCGTGCGGGCCTCCCAGTCCGGCAGCAGCAATTTCAATCCTGCACCCGATGCAGACCGCTCGTTCTACCTGGGCCACATACCCCTGCCGGTCATCACCGCGCCTCCGACCAATTTGACGGTCTATCCGGGCGACCGGGCGGTGCTGAGCCTCGTGGCCAGCAACGGACCTCTAAGCTACCAGTGGCAGTTTCATGCTGCAAACATCCAGGGGGAAATTGGTCCATCCCTCGTGCTGGCGCGGGTGAAACAAGATCAGGCTGGTCCGTACCGGGTCATCGTCAGCAACAGTGCCGGGTCGGTGACAAGCGCCGTGGCCACGTTGACGGTGGTGGTGACAGCGGGAACGCCAGCGCTGACCGCCCAGCCGCGCAGCACGGTGATTCGCGTTGGCGAGAGCGCCCTTCTCTCGGTGTCTGCCACGGGCGTTGCGCCCCTGCGTTACCAGTGGTATCGGGGCCCCAGCGGCAACACGAACGACGTGGTTGGCGGAGCCACGAATGCGGCCTTCACCGCATCCGGCCTGACAACCAGCACGAGCTTCTGGGTCAGCGTCGGCAACTCCTTGGGAGCGGTGGACAGCGCGACCGCCAGCGTGACCGTTCTTCCCGCCAAGGCCGCAAGACTATTGTGCAGCCGGATTGCCGGTTTGGGCGCTGTGACGATTGACGGATTGCCCGGCACCACGTATCGGATTGAATCGAACACCGGACTGAATTCCACCAACTGGGTAGAGGTCATCACGCTGAGTTTGCCGACCAACCCCTACACCTTCATTGACGCGGGTTCTTCCGGGCAGCCACGCCGTTTTTACCGGGTGGTGGCCCCGTAGGACGGACCCAAAGGCAACATGCCTCATGCGAAAACGAAGACTCAGAAAAATGTTTACGGTACACGAGCCGGGTAATCTGGGCGGATCAAGGTGCCCGAGCGGACCTCATCTCAGTTTTCCAGGAAATCGTGACGCTGTGCGTGAATTCATCCTGAACAACGGGCCTGACTATGAGCAGGCCGACGCGCTCAAGGCCAGGCTGGACCAAGCTCTGGCGGAGCGGGGCTTTTCCGATGTTCAATTGCAGTTCAACGGCTGCCAGGATTGCTGGGAACTTGGGATGATGCTCGGCCAGAATCCGCCTCCCTTCACCATCGCCCAAACCAACGGCTTGTTGCGGGCGATTGCTGGTGAACTTGGATTTCAGGTGCCGCCGGGACGAGTTGTGTCCATCGTGCTCGATGGACGCATTCAGGCCGCTTTCAATCTGGTGCCTCTGAATGCGGCCCTGGCTGGCTGACCGACTCTGTAAACGTAAACGGAAACCACTGGCGATTCTCGCAGGCCGACATTTCGGGCGGCGCAGGTATTTAGGTGGAATGAAATCATCGCCACCTATCCGGGGCCTCCAACGCGGTGCGACTTCCAGGCCGGGACGACCGCAGAAGCGAACCAAGGCTCAGCGGGAATGGCTCAAGGTCAGCAAACTTGTGCATCGCCTCGACCGTCAGGTTTCGGGAGAACTCGAAACACTCCAGCGCCTCAAGGCCGAGATTGAGGCCGAGCCGAATTGAGGCGTGATGCCATTGGGGACGGACAGCGAATCAGGCACAGACCGCCCCGATGCCGAGCGGCATTGGCAGATCATCATCGTTGCCATACGCGGCAAGGAGATGGCCAATGTCTGGTTCCGGTTCAAGACGGAAACGGTCCTGCAAGCCAAAGTCGGCGACATGCCCGATACTCTTTCGCCTCCCAATACGGCGGATCGCAGCGAAGGCCGCTGAATTCGCCAGGCGGTGCCCACTGCTTTACTCTTCAAGCGAAGATGGGCTTCAGAACCCAGAAAACGTCCAAGAAGTGTCCAAGCATGGCGAACGTTGAATCAACGATAAATTCGTAAGTTGTTGAAGCTAAGTGGTGCGCCCGACAGGGATCGAACCTGTAACCTTCTGATCCGAAGTCAGAAGCTCTATCCAATTGAGCTACGGACGCAACCAACCAAAGGCCTGGCGGCGACGTTGCCGCCGTCGGCGGCCACCGCGATGCCATGCCGCATCGGGCAACAACCGAGGGAGATTGCAATGTCACGCGCCACTTGGAAAGCCGTAATCTGATCAATCCCGCCTCGCCCGCTGCGCGCCTTTACTTGGTTCCGCACCCCGGCGGGCGTGCCTGCTTGAACACAGGCAAAAAATGAGCGGCGAACACGGGTTCGCCGCTGCAGGATTCACTTTCCCACCATCGCACGGGCTATTCGACCGTCAGCACCACGACGGATTTCGCCGGGAGCGTGGCGGTGAAACCGTTGTCTGTGAGCTTCGCGCCGGCAAAGGCCGCCGGTTGGATGGCGTCGGGCTGTGCAAAGGTGTTGTGTGTGTTGATGGCACTGGACGTGAGCACACGCCCGGCGATGCTCTTGACCTTGGCACCCTGAAGTTCGCAGGCGAGTTCGGCGACAGCATTAGCGTTGAGGTTGCAAAGACTGACGTGAATCCTGCCGGCTTGATCGCGGGAGGCCGATACATTCAAGCCGGGCACCTTGGCCTTGTTCAACTCGTAATCGGCGCAGGTCAACTCCGTGGGCAGCAGCTTCGCGTCGTGATGCACGGTGAACATCTCATAGACGTGATAGGTGGGCGTGAGGATCATCTGTTCCTTGTCGGTGAGAATCATGGCCTGCAGCACGTTGATGGTCTGAGCAATGTTGGCCATCTTCACGCGGTCGGCGTGGCGGTTGAAGATGTTCAGGCTGAGACCGGCCACGAGGGCGTCGCGCAGGCTGTTTTGCTGGTAAAGGAATCCGGGGTTGGTGCCCGGCTCGACGTCGTGCCAGATGCCCCACTCATCCACCATCATGCCGATGCGTTTCTCGGGATCGTATTTGTCCATGATGGCGCCGTGTTTGGTGACGAGGTTCTCGATCTCCAGCGCGCGCAGCATGGTGCCGTGCCATTGCGCCTCGGCAAATTGGGTGGCCGAGCCTTTGCGTCCCCAGTCGCCCGACGGGATGGTGTAGTAGTGCAGCGAGAGACCGTTCATGCGGCGGCCTGTGTCGCGCATGAGAACTTCGGTCCAGTTGTAGTCGGCCCCATTGGCTCCACAGGCGATGCGATAGATGCGGTTGCCGGGGTAGGTTTTGACGAAGGTGTTATAGCGCCGGTACTGGTCGGAATAATATTCGGGGCGCATGTTGCCGCCACAGCCCCAGCTTTCGTTGCCGACGCCGAAGTAGGGGACTTTCCACGGTTTGTCGCGGCCGTTCTGGCGGCGGAGATTCGCCATCGGGGAACTGGCGTCGGAGGTCATGTATTCGACCCACTCCATCATCTCCTGCACCGAACCGCTGCCCACGTTGCCGCAGATGTAAGGGTCCGTGCCGAGCTGCTCGCAGAGGTCGAGAAACTCGTGCGTGCCAAAATGATTGTTCTCCACCACGCCGCCCCAGTGAGTGTTGATCATGGCGGGCCGTTTCTCGCGCGGGCCGATGCCGTCCTTCCAGTGATACTCGTCCGCGAAACACCCGCCGGGCCAGCGCAGGACGGGAATCTTGATCTTCTTGAGCGCCGCCACGACGTCATTCCGGATGCCGCGGGTGTTGGGAATCGGACTGTTCTCGCCCACCCAGATGCCCTCGTAAATGCAGCGGCCAAGGTGCTCGGAGAAATGGCCGTAAATGTTGCGGTTGATGGTGGCGGCGGGCTTGTCCGCCTGAATGACGAGGCGGTTGGCGGATTCCGCCGCGAGTATCGGGGACGCGGTGAACCATCCGGCGGCGAGAAGGCTGGCGCCAGCGAGGCAGAGCGAAGTGAGGGTGCGGGCTTTCATGGTGACGGAAGTTAGGCCGGGCGCCCGGGCCGCGCCAAGTCGCATGAAAAGGTGACAGGAAATGCGCCGCGCAATCTGCAAAATGGGATTGTCAGCGCCGCGTGAAATCACGAACCTCCCGCCGTTCAATTCACGCAACCCTACCCGCCCCGCGATGGCGCGGTGCGCGGCGGATGTTTGCCAGTGTCATGCTTGAAAAATTAAAGGCCGAAGTCTGCCGGGCCAATCTCGACCTCGTCAAAGAGGGGTTGGTCATCCAGACGTGGGGCAATGCCAGCGGCATCGATCGCGCACGCGGTCTGGTGGTG
The DNA here is from genome assembly GCA_038249465.1 of Limisphaerales bacterium. GTDB lineage: Bacteria > Verrucomicrobiota > Verrucomicrobiia > Limisphaerales > JBBRWD01 > JBBRWD01. The sequence continues at coordinate 10,441 of JBBRWD010000016.1, forward strand.
ATCAAGCCTTCCGGCGTCGCCTACGACGTGATGACGCCGCGCCACATGGTCGTGGTGGATCTCGCCTCGGGCAAAGTGGTCGAGGGCGACTTGAAGCCCAGCTCCGACACGCCGACGCACCTTGTTCTATACCGGGACTTCGAAGGCATCGGCGGGGTGGTCCACACGCACAGCCTTTACGCGACCGCCTGGGCCCAGGCGCGGCGCGACCTGCCGGCCTACGGCACGACGCAGGCGGATTATTGGTACGGCGAAGTGCCCTGCACGCGAGCGATGACGGCGAAAGAAATCAAACAGGACTACGAAGCCAACACCGGGCACGTCATTGTCGAACGATTGCATGGTCTCGACCCGGCGCAGCATCCGGCGGTGCTGGTGGCGAGCCACGGACCATTCACCTGGGGCAAGGATGTCCACGACGCGGTGCATAACGCCGCCGTGCTGGAATTCGTCGCCCGGCTGGCCAGCGAATCGTTGCGCCTGAATCCGACCCTTCGGCCCATGCCGGGAGCGCTGCTCGACAAACACTTCCTCCGCAAACACGGTCCCGGCGCCTACTACGGCCAGAAATGAGTTTCCCGCGAAAGACACCCCAACCCCAACCGCAACGAGCAACCATGAAACACGCCCCCAATTGGAAGAACACCCTCGCAGCCGGCATCGCCGCCATCCTGATGGCGGGATGCTGCTCCGCCCCAAAACGCCAATCGAGCATCGAGAAAGCCCCGTTCGGCAAAGACACCAACGGCACGCCAGTCGAGATTTTCACGCTGCGCAATGCCAAAGGCATGGAAGTGCGCATCTCCACCTACGGCGGCATCGTCACCTCAATCCAGGCGCCCGACCGCCACGGCAAGATGGGCGACGTGGTGCTGGGCTACAACAATCTCGAGGGCTACCTCAAATCCAGCCCGTATTTCGGCTGCCTCGTCGGCCGCTACGGCAACCGCATCGCCAAGGGTAAATTCACCCTCGATGGCAAGGAATACACCCTGGCGACGAACAATCCGCCGAACGCACTTCACGGCGGCTGGGTGGGCTTTGACAAGCGAGTCTGGAGCGCCGCGTCCATGGTCACGCCGCAAGGCCCGACGCTCGTTCTCACCCGCGTGAGCAAGGACGGCGAGGAAGGCTATCCGGGCAATCTCACCATCACCGCGACCTACACGCTGACCAAGGACAACGCGCTGCGCCTCGACTACACGGCGACCACCGACAAGGCCACGCCGATCAACCTTACCCAGCATTCCTACTTCAACCTCGCGGGCCAGGGCGACATCCTGGGGCACGTCGTGAAGATCAATGCCGACCGCTACACGCCGGTCGATGCGACGCTCATTCCCACCGGCCAGCTCGCGCCGGTCAAAGGCACGCCGTTTGACTTCAACACGCCCACCCCGATCGGCGCGCGCATCAGCCAGGTGGATGAGCAACTCAAGTTTGGCGGCGGATACGATCACAACTGGGTCATAAACAATCCCTCCGGGAAGCTCGCGGTTCAGGCCGAGGTGTATGAGCCCACCACCGGTCGCGTGCTCGAAGTGCTCTCGACGGAACCGGGCCTCCAATTTTACTCGGGCAACTTCCTCGACGGCACCATCACCGGCAAGGGCGGAAAGGTTTATCAGTTCCGCAACGGCTTCTGCATGGAGCCGCAGCACTTCCCGGACTCGCCGAACAAGCCGGGTTTCCCGACGGCCATTCTCCAGCCGGGCCAGACCTACAAAAACACCATCATCTACAAGTTCAGCGTCAAGTGAGACCAACGACCGCACGCCGGCAATGGCAGACACGCCCGCTGATTAACAAAAAGGAACTCTCATGGAATTCTTAGACTGGATTGTCATAGCCATCTACTTCGGCCTGATCGGTTTCGTCGCCTGGTGGTATGGGCGGGACCAGAAGGACAGCGTTGACTTCTTCCTCGCCGGGCGAAACGCCGGCTGGGTGGTCATTGGCGCCTCGATTTTCACCTCCAACATCGGCTCCGAACACATCGTCGGCCTGGCCGGCCAGGGGGCGGCCACGGGCATGGCAATGGCGCACTGGGAACTCCACGCTTGGTGCCTGATCGTGCTCTCGGGATTGTTCGTGCCCTTCTACTACAAGTCGAGCGTGCAAACCATTCCCGAGTTTCTCGAAAAGCGCTTCAGCGCCCGCACGCGGTGGATTCTCTCCTGCGTCTCGCTGGTGGCGTATGTCTTCACCAAGGTGAGCGTCACCGTCTATGCCGGAGCCATCGTGTTTCAGGCTTTGCTGCCGGAGATTTCCATTCAAGTCGGCGGTTTCACCGCCGACGCCTTTTGGATCGGCGCCTTTGCCACCGTGATCATCACCGGCATTTACACGGTCTTCGGTGGTATGCGCGCGATCATGGCCACGGCCACTCCCCAGGCGGTGATCATCCTGTTCGGTTCCTTTGTGATCACTTACATCGGCCTCGACAAACTGGGCGGGTGGGGTGAATTGGTGTCCGCGTGCAAGGCCAACTCCAGCAACTTCGCCCTCTGGCGTCCGCTGGGAAGTCCGTTCGATCCGACGGACTTCCCCTGGCTGGGCATCCTGATCGCCTCGCCGATCGTGGGCCTTTGGTATTGGTGTACGGACCAATACATCGTCCAGCGCGTCTTGTCGGCCAGAAACCTGGCCACCGCCCGGCGCGGCGCACTGTTCGGTGGCTTGCTCAAAGTCTGGCCGGTGTTGATCTTCCTGATCCCCGGCATGATTGGCTGGGCTCTCCATCAAAAGGGACTCATTCAACTGCCGCCGAAAATGATGGGCGGACAGATCGTGGGGGCGATTGACGGCGATCAGGTGTTCCCGACGCTGGTCAAGGTGCTCCTGCCCGTCGGGATTCGCGGGCTGATCGTGGCCTGCCTGCTGGCCGCGCTGATGAGTTCGCTCGCCTCCCTGTTCAACTCCAGCGCCTCGCTGTTCACGGTGGACATCTACGAAAAACTCCGGCCGGGAAAATCCGCGCAACACCTCCTGATGGTTGGGCGCATTGCCACGTCCGTCGTGGTCGTCCTGGGCATGATCTGGATTCCGGTCATGAAAACGATCTCAGGGGGGGGCCTGTACCTGTACCTGCAAAGCGTGCAGGGTTACCTGGCGCCGCCGATCACCGCGGTCTTCTTCCTCGGCCTGTTTTGTAAGCGCATCAACTCGGCTGGTGCGACCTGGGGGCTGGCCGGTGGGTTTTTCCTCGGCATTTTCAAACTGACCATCCAGGCCTTCTTCGGCAAGGGGAAGTTGGAGAGTCCGGCGCTCCTCGCCGCGATTGGTGACTTTAACTTTTTGTACGCCACCGGCGTGCTCTTTGTGGCCAGCGCGATACTGATCATCGTGGCATCCTTGATGACTCCGCCGCCGCCGGAAGAAAAAGTCCGGGGCCTCACCTACGGATCGATTCACGCCGAATCGTCGGCTGAAATCCGCCAGAGTTGGGACGCGGGCAACAAGTTCATGGCCGGCGCCATCATCGTGATCGTCCTCGGCATGTATCTCTACTTCAGCTTCTGGCTGAGGTAGCCAATCGCAGCCATAGCAACGCGAAAGCCCCGGGCGACCGGGGCTTTCGTCTTTCTCGAATCAAGAGCTGCCAGCTTGCCCGTGGGTGTTTTGGTCAGGATAGAACACATCGTCATCCGCGATGTCCGGAATGCCGACCACCAGCACGCGCATCCGGCCTTTGGCGCCATGCACCACCCCGGGCGGAATGTGGACCATCGAACCCTTGCGCACCGGATGCAGGACGCCATCCAGCGCCACGGAACCTTCGCCTTCCAGCACGTAGTAAAGCTCGGTGGTGCGCTTGTGATAATGCTCGCGCGCGCCATCGATGTCCACCGCGTGTGCCCAAGCCGCCACGCCGGTGTCTTCGCGGCTGATGAGCCGGTCGCGCCAGCCGCAGGCGCTGCGCTCGCGCGGAACTTCGTCTTCGTGGCGAACCAGGGCCTGTAGGTTCGGTGCAGTCATGGATGGGACTCTGGCCACCACTCACGTTTCGACGCGAGTCAGTTTTCGGCTGCGGCGCCGGCTCCAACGGATCCGCAGGCGGAGAAGTTCGTCGGCGATGCCGAGGCCAACAAATTGCTCTCCCGCCGGCGCCGCAAAGGCTACGAACTGCCTGAGATCAGTTGAGCGCAGCCCGCGCGCGCCGGTTTCATTAAACCCCGAAACAGGCCAGGGGACCGCACGCGGCCCGCGTGCTGTTTGGGCGGCTCGCCCAAACCCCCGTCAGACACTTCTCCTCCCGTTTCCCCGAGGAAGAATGTTCTGGGGAAGAGGTTTTCCGCGAGCCGCCGAAAACAGCCCGCCGGCGGCGTGCGCTCCCCACTCCATTACGGAGTTATTACCTCTCTGCCAAACAACGAACACGTTTTCGACGATCATTCCGGCCCAACCGCACGTTTACGCAGACCAGAGCAGACGTCAGGGGAATGGGGGGCAGGGTAATGATACCCAGCTCTTTTCCCATTCCTCTGACCTCCATTCCCCTGACGATGATTTCGCCCCGGCATCTTTCGTCCGCCTCTTGGTTCCGGCTTCGCCGGGTTGGGAGTTCAAAGTGCGAACTTGCTTGGTGAATTCTACCCTTGGGAACATCGGTCTCCCGACCCGGCGGGCATGGGCGTTCGCACCGGAACGCGCCGGATCGGAGCTCGCCGCTCCGCCAGGGCGCCAATTCTTATCCCGCGTCCCGCGCACGAATGTTGGTTGGACGAGGTTTTCGGCGGGCCGCCGAAAACCGCACGCCAGCGGCGTGCTCTCCCCGGGGAGGCAACTCCGCGCCTGAACTCGACCCCGAAGTTCAGGTTCAATCCCGTGCGCGCCACCATACCCGTTCAAGCCGCCCCTTTGCCGTCGTCGGACAAAAGGTGGTGCATGGCGCGTTTCAAGGCGGCAAAGCGCTCGATCAACTGGGGCAGCAGATCGCTGGTTTGGGTGAGGTTTCCCGACTGCAAGAGCTTCTCCATGTTCCCGGCGGTTTCGCGGAGAGCCCGGGCGCCCAGATTGGCGGACGATCCCTTGATGCTGTGCGCCAGGTGGGAGGCCGTTTCGACGTCGGAGGTTTCCAGGGCATTCTGCAAACTCGCGATGTTCCGCGCGGCTTCCTCAACGAATACTCCGCTGATGCTGCGCACCACCTCCACGTCGCCGCTCAGTCGTCGCAGGAGATCCGCTTCGTCGAAGATTTCCTTCGCGGTGTCCGGAATCGGCGAGGTCGCCGGGGCAGCGGGAATCGAGTCCGGTTCGCCGCCGATCAGCCAGCGCGCGAGGGTTTCGGCCAGTTCGCCGGGTTGAACCGGTTTGGCGATGTAATCGTTCATGCCGGCGGCGAGGCATTTCTCGCGGTCGCCTTGCATCGCGTAGGCGGTCATGGCGATGACCGGGATGTCGTGCGAACGGACTCTCGAAGCCGCATCGCGAATCACCCGCGTCGCCTCGTAGCCATCCATCTCCGGCATCTGGCAATCCATCAACACCAGCGAATAGGGAATGGTTTCCAGGGCGCGAATGACCTCCCGGCCGTTGGCCACGGCGTCGGCACGGTAGCCCAGTTTCTCCAGAATCCTCAGCGCCACCTTCTGGTTGGTGACGTTGTCCTCGGCCAGCAGGATGCGGCACTTGCGTTGGGAGGTGGCCGGCAGAATCTGTCCCGTGACGAAATGTTTCGGCCGCTCCTCGGGCAGGACTTGCTCATGGGCGAGAACCAGCGCGATGCACTGATACAGTTGCGCCTGCTTCAAGGGCTTGGTGAGGCAGCCGGCGAAGCCAATCTGCCGGAGGCGCTCGGAGTGGCCCCGTTCGCTCAACGAAGTCAGCAGCACGAGCGGCAGATCCGCGAGCGCCGGGTCCGCCTTGATCCGGCGCCCCAGCTCCTCGCCATCCATTTCCGGCATGTGCATGTCCAGGAGTGCGAGGTCAAACGGTTTCCCGGCCGTCCTGGCGGCGTGAAGCTTCTCCAGCGCGTCGTGCCCGGCGGCAGCTTCCTCAAAGTCGCAGCCCCACGCTTTGAGCAAGACCGTGAGCAGGCGCCGGTTGGTGGCGTTGTCGTCCACCACGAGCGCGCGCTTCCCGGCAATTCCGGCCGCAGGTTTCCAGGCGAGTTGCGCCGGAACGGACGGCCTGCCGAACACCGCCTTGAACCAGAATTTCGAGCCCCTGCCTTCACAGCTTTCCACGCCGATGCTCCCGCCCATCATCTCGACGAGACGCTTCGAGATGGAGAGTCCCAGTCCGGTGCCGCCAAAACGGCGCGTGGTCGAGGTTTCGACCTGGGTGAAGGGCGTGAACAGTCTGCCGAGCTGGTCGCTCGCAATGCCAATGCCGGTGTCGTCCACGTCAAAGCGAAGCGTGGTTTGGTCGGGAGAATCCGCCTCAAGGCTCACCCGGATGGACACCTCCCCTGTGGCGGTGAACTTGATGGCATTCCCGGCCAGGTTGGTAAGAATCTGGCGCAATCTCCCCGGATCCCCCTGGAGCAGCGCAGGCACCGGCGGATCGATGAAACAAATGAGCTCCAGGCCCTTTTGCTGGGCGCGCAAGGCGAGGATTTCCGCCGTGTCCTCCACCACCGCCCGCAGATCGAAGTCGAGAATCTCGAGGTCCATCCGGCCGGCTTCGATCTTGGAGAAATCGAGGACGTCGTTGAGCAGCGCCAGCAGGGTTTCCCCGCTGTGCCGGATGGTTTCCGCGTACTCGCGCTGCTCGTCCGCCAGCTCGGTGTCGAGCAGCAATCCGGTCATGCCGATGACACCATTCATCGGCGTGCGGATTTCGTGGCTCATGTTGGCGAGAAATTCGCTCTTGGCCCGGCTGGCGGCTTCGGCGGCTTCCTTGGCCCGGCGGAGTTCCTCCTCGGCCCGCTTCATTTCGGTGATGTCCTCCTTGACGCCGACGAAGTGCGTCACCAGTCCAGTGGCATCGGTGACCGCCGAAATGCTCGCGGCCTCCCAGAACAGGCTGCCGTTCTTGCGCCGGTTGCAAAATTCTCCCTGCCAGACGCGTCCCGAGGTGATGGTCTGCCAGAGGCGCACATAAACCTCGGGAGCGGTGCGGTCACTTTTTAGAATTCGCGGCGTCTTGCCCTGGACCTCTTCCAGCGTGTACCCGGAAACCTCGGAGAACTTCGGGTTGACGTATTCGATGCAGCCCTGCGGATCGGTGATGATGATCGAGGCCGGGCTTTGCTCGACGGCCCGCGAGAGCAGCCGCAGCTTCTCCTCGGCGCGCCGCCGCTCGGTGATGTCGCGTCCGATGCCCACGAGACCGATGATCCGGCCCTGTTCGTCGCGCAGCGGCAGCTTCGATGTAAGCATCCAGCGCTGTCCGCCCTGGGCATCGAGATAGTACTCCTCGCGGTTCAGCACCGCCTGACCGGTGGTCAACACGGCCTGATCGTCGCCCACGAATTTTTCGGCAATCTCCCTGGGAAACGACTCGAAGTCGGTTTTCTCCAGCACGTCCGCCTCGCTCGTGACACCCATGCTCCGGTAATCCGCCCGATTGGAGACGGTCTTCCGCCCGGAGGAGTCCTTGACGTAAACCCTGTCCGGCAGGTTGTCGATGAGCGTGCGCAAAAGGATGCGTTCGCGCTGCATGGTTTCCTCGACGCGCTTGCGTTCGGTGATGTCGTGCCCCACTCCCACCAGGCCGATGATCCGGCCCTGTTCGTCGCGCAGCGGCACCTTGGAAGTGAGCAGCCAGCGTCGTTCACCCTGGGCATTGACGAAATCCTCCTCTCGGTTGAGCACCGGCCGACCGCTTCGAATGACTTCCTGATCGTCGGCCATGAACTTCTCGGCTGCCTCTCGCGAAAAAAGCTCGAAGTCATCCTTGCCGAGCACTTCCGCCTCGGACTGAAGGCCCATATTTCGCCAGTCCGCGCGGTTGGCCACGGTCTTGCGGCACTGGGCGTCCTTGACGTAAATGGCGTCAGGCAGATTGTCGATGAGGGTGCGCAGGAGGATGCGCTCGCGCTGGAGGGATTCCTCGGCCTGCTTGCGGTCCGTGATGTCCTCGATCACCCCGTCAAAGAAAACCTGTCCCCCGGCATCCGTCTTGCGGGTGGCGCTGATCGCGGCCCAGAACCGGCGCCCTTGCAAAGTCTTCAACTCGATCGCCTCGTTCTTCACGAATCCGGCCCGGGAGATTTTTTCACTGAACTCTTTCCGCCGGGCCGGATCGGCGTAGAGATCACTCACGTTGCGCTGCATGAAGGCTTCCTTCGATTCGGCCTCGAACATGGCAATCACCGCCGGGTTGGCCTCCAGAAAACCGCCGTGCTCGCCCGGCGTGTTGCGATAGACACCGACGGTGAGGTTGTTCACCAGTTCGTGGTATTGTCGCTCCGCTCCGGCCAAGCGCTCTTCCGCGCGCTTGCGCAGGGTGACGTCGCGCAGGATCACCACCACCTTACCCTTGCCGTCGTGACTGACCGACGACAGGGAAAGTTCCGCCCAAATCGCGCGCTGGTCCCGGGTGAGCAGCGACAGTTCAAGAGTCTCCCCCGCCGTCTTCCCGAGGCTGACGGCATCCAGATTCTGGACGACCCGTTCGGTGGCTTCAGCCGTGGTCAGCGGCGTCAGCAATTCTTGCAGTGTCTTGCCGAGCGCCTCGGATTGCTGCCAGCCCAGAATCCGCTCCGCCGCCGGATTCCAGAAGGAGATCCGTCCATCCGCCTCCATCATCAGGATGGCATCCCGCGCCGAACCGGTGATGGTTTCCAGGGTCGCCTCCCGGTCCTCCAGGGCAGCCGTGCGTTCCCGCACCAGGTTCTCAGCCCGCTCGCGGTGTGAGATCAGGGCGCGCAGATAGAAACCCAGCAGTCCCACCATGACCAACCCGAGCGGAGGAATGGCCCAGTAAGTGTAGGAGTACCGTGCGTGGCGATAGGCCGGGCCGGGGTGGATCGTCAACTGCCACTCGCGGCCCGCCAGGGTGAAAGGATGAGCGAAAGGCGGCACGCGGTGATAGCCCGCGAAGACATTTTGCGATCCCGCCGTTGAACGCAACCGGGGCACCCAATGATAGACCAACCGCTTCTCCGGTGGCGCGGACAGATCCTGGAAGTCGATGGGCAAGCCCAATTTTTTCGTGGGTTCGAGCGCCGCAGCAAACACCTCGCCCACCCGGAACATCCCCACGGCGAAGCCCTGCAAGGCGGATTGCCGTTGTGGAACGGTGTCGATCGGCAGTTCCGGGCGGTAAACCGGCATAAAGAGGATCAGTCCCGATTCCCCGGGCGGATCCAACGGCAGCGTCAAACGCTCGGTCGCCGCCGGCTTCCCGGTGTCACGGGCCTGGTTCAGGGCGTCCAGACAGGCCGCTTCTCCACCAAGGTCCAGGCCCAGGAGAACGGCATTGATCGCCATGGGTTCCACCGAGGCAACGGGATAATAAAGGTCGCGCGTCGTGGACGGCACCAGGCGGCCCCCGGCATCGCGTTGGGTGAACACGAAATTCGTCAAGCCCCCCTGTCGCGCTCCCGCCTCATGGCGGGGACGCTCCTCTTGCGTGATCCGGGGAACCCAGGCGATCGCCCGCACCCCGGCGCGAGTTCCCGCAACCGGCCCCACGAATCCCTTGAACTCCTGCCGATCCACGTTGCTGGAGCTTTGATAAAAGCGCCGCACCGCATCCAGATCCATCAACCGATCCGCCAGCGCATCGACGAGGATGTTCGCCCGAAGCGAGGCGTCGCCGTCGAATTCCATGTGGAAGCGCTCGATCGAATCCTCCCGGGCTTTCCAGAAGATCCCCGCGGTCACCAGGGCGCCGGCGAGCACGGCCAGCCACGGCATGATCGCATGACCCAGAGGAGATCGACTGATCGGGAACACATGGTTCTGCTTCATCGATGGGCCTTTCGTCGCGGAGTTGCCTGACGCCGACGATACAAGAGGGGCTGTCGCGAAGAAACCACTATTCCTGCCATGATTTAGTTGCGAATTGCGCCTCGTGAAGAAGCGGGACCATCCCGTGGTTGCGGAGGTTCTTGCGCGATGGGGACAAGAGATCATCCCCGGTGCCTCGCGACAGCGCGCCTCACTGCCAGGACAAATTGGCCTCTCCAAGCCGGCGTGAGTCCTCCATTCAGGACTTCAAAATGCGCGCCACCGCCGCCGTCAGATCGTCCGCCACCCAGGCAGGGGCGATTTTTTCCGGCGACTTGTTTTCGAGTTCGGCCCCGTAGCCGGTGCGCACGAGGATGCTGCTCTTCAAGCCGCCGTTCCAACCGCATTCGAGGTCGATGAGCTTGTCACCGACCAGATAGCTTTGGGCAAGGTCGAGGCCGAATTCGTCGCGCGCATCGAAGAGAAACTGCGGTGACGGTTTGCGTCCGCGGCTGGGCTGCTCGGGTGCTTCCGGCGCGAAATAAATCTTTTCAAAACGCACCCCGTCGCGCCCCAGTTCCGCGCAGAGCCGGGCATTGACGGCGTGCATGTCCGCCAGCGTGTAATAGCCGCGGCCGATCCCGGATTGGTTGGTGATGATGAAGAGGAGAAAGCCCGCGTCCATCAAGCGGCGCAGAGCCGGGCCGACGCCGGGAAACAGCTCCAGCTTCGCGGGGTCGCCGAGATAGGCCTTTTCGACGTTGATGGTTCCATCGCGGTCGAGAAACACGGCACGAGTGGCGGCAGACATGGCGCGGACAGTCCAGCATCCCGCGCCGGGCGCTGTCAACCGGCGCGGGTGACGCGCGGGTGACGCTTCAATATTCGCGGGCTCCGCGTCGTCTGAACCTCGCTTGCTTACATCCATGAAACCATCCTCGCTGTTTACCTTGCTGGCCTTGGCCGCGGCGCTCTCGTTCAACCTCGCATCCCACGCCGCCGAGACGCCCGCAGCCTCCAGCAACTCCCCTGCCCCGCTGGTCGAGTGCCAGCCGCGCGGCGGCCTGCCCAATTTCCTCGCCAAGTTGCAGCGCGGCGGTGAGGTGCGCATCGGCTACCTCGGCGGCAGCATCACCGCGCAGGACGGCTGGCGCCCGAAGACGCTGCGCTGGTTCCAGGAGCAGTTCACCAATGCCCGTCTCCGGGAAATCAACGCCGCCATCGGCGGCACCGGCTCGGACCTGGGCGTATTCCGCCTCCAGCAGGATGTGCTCGCACACCGGCCGGATCTGCTCTTTGTCGAGTTCGCGGTCAACGACGCCGGCGCGGCGCCCGAGCAGATTCATCGCTGCATGGAAGGCATCGTGCGCCAGACCTGGCAGGCCAATCCCGCGACGGATATCTGTTTCGTTTACACGCTCGCCGGCAACATGCTCGAATCCTACCTCGCTGGAAAACTGCCGCGCTCGGTGACCGCGATGGAATCACTCGCCGCGCATTATGCCATCCCGACGATCAACTTCGGTCCGGCGGTGGCGGCGCTGCAAAAGGAAGGCCGGCTCGTCTTCAGCGGCCCCAAGCCCGAGACCGACTCCGAGAAGGCCGCGCTCGGCGACAAGATTCTGTTCTCGCCGGATTCGGTTCATCCCTACACCGACACGGGGCATCAGCTTTACCTCGACTCGGTTGTTCGCTCGTGGCCGCAACTGCGCAGCGCCGGCCAGGCCGGACCGCATGCGTTGGGCAAGCCATTCGTCGCCGATCATTTCGCCGCGGCCAAGCTCGTGCCGCTGGATCGGGCCAAGCTCGGCGCTGGCTGGCAGAAGCTCGATGCCACGAATTCGATGGCGCGGCGCTTCGGCAAACAATTGCCGCAGTTGTGGAAGGCGAATCAACCGGGCGACACCATCGCGTTCAAGTTCAAGGGCACCGCGGTGGGCGTGTATGACATCGTCGGGCCCGACTGCGGGCAAATCATCGTGACGCTTGATGACAAGCCCGCGCGCATCGTGCCGCGCTTCGACTCTTACTGCACGTATCACCGGCTACAGATGGCGATGTTTGCGACCGGTCTGCCGGACACCGAGCACACCGTGAAACTGGAGATTCATCCCGACCAACCCGACAAGGTGAAGATCCTGGAGAAACGCAACGAAAAGATGGACGACCCGAAACGCTTCGAGGGCCGCGCCTGGTATGCGGGCAGCCTGATGCTGATCGGTGATCTGGTGGAGTGATCCCCGCGGCAAATTTTGTTTCCAACTGCAACGACCCGGTTACCGTCCCCGCCATGAACCCGAACCTCTCCCGCCGTCGCTTCGTTCAATCTCTCGGTCTCGCCACGGTCGGTGCGGCACTTGCGCCAACCGCGCTCCGTGCAATCGAACCGTTCCAGCGCACCGGGCAGCCGCGTGTGCTGCTCAGCCTCGCGGCCTATTCCTTCCGTGACTTTTTCAAGGACTCGAACCGCCCGGCCAATGCGCCCACCGACGCCAGCCGCGATTTTGATTTGTTCAAATTCGTCGATTACTGCGCCGACCACGGCTGCGCGGGCACGGAACTCACGAGCTATTATTTTCCGAAGAACGTCACCGACGATTATCTGCTGCGCCTGCGCCGGCAGGCCTTTCTGCGCGGCGTCGCCGTCAGCGGCACGTCGGTGGGCAATACCTTCACGCTGCCGCCGGGGCCGAAGCGCGATGCCGAGATCGCCTCGGTGAAACAGTGGATTGATTACGCCGCCGTGCTGGGCGCGCCGCACATCCGCATCTTCGCCGGCAACGCGCCCAAGGACATGACGAAGGAGGAGGCGACGCGGCTCTGTCTGGCTGCCATCGAGGAGTGCGCCGACTACGCAGGCAGGAAGGGGATTTTCCTCGGCCTCGAAAACCACGGCGGCATCGTCAGCGAACCGGACGATTTGATGGCCATCATCCGCGCAGTGAAAAGTCCGTGGGTGGGCATCAATCTCGACAGCGGCAATTTTCACACCGACGATCCGTATCGCGACCTCGAACGATGCGTGCCCTACGCGGTCAACGTGCAGATCAAGGCGGAGATTTCGCGACGCGGCCAGAAAGCGGAACTGGCGGACCTCGCGCGCCTCGTCAAAATGCTCCGTGATGGCCGCTACCAGGGTTTCGTGGCGCTCGAATACGAATCGAAGGAAGACCCGTGGAAGGCCGTGCCCGTGCTGCTCAACCGGATGAAGGAAGCGTTCGCGGCCTAGCGGTGCAGCGGCTCACTTTTACCCGAACTCCGAAGCTGGATGGGGAGCGCGCCCGCCCCGGGTGCTGTTTTCCGCGCCCTCGCGGAAAACCCGGTGTGCGTGAAATTGCTCAGGCCGCCCCGGAACAAGCGTGCCCCATCCGCGTGAGAGATCTCAGACCATTCCTTGTTGAGGCCGCCCGGCGCGCGCCTCCTTCCCGGCAGTGCCTCCCGAATCGGCGGACGCAGCCTACGGTGTCGTCGCCGTCGCTGCCCTCTTGCGCAAGACGCGGCGGACCATCGTGCGCACGTCGGCGATGCCAAGCCTGTCGAAGGCGAGGAAGATCAAGAGAACGGCCGGGACTCCGCCGGTCGCCAGCAGCAACAGGCTCCGCAGCGACACTGGCAATTCCGCCACCGCCGGCAGCCGGTTCAGCCTGCCCGTAATGAGCCAACACACGGCGCAGCCAACGACTGAGACGACGAAAACCTTGGCCAGCGTGAACAACAGTTGCTTCAACTCCGGAGCCCCCTGATAGCGTTTGGTCCAGATCGCGATCAGTACCACAAACTGAATCGTCATGAACAGCGATCCCACCAGCGCGATCCCCTGGGCACCGTCTCCCTCTCTCTGAATGGAAATCCAGTAGAACGGGAGGCTGATCAAGGCCGCAAGGGAACTCACGATCATCGGGAGCATGGTGTTTTGCAGCGCGTAGAATCCGCGCGAAACCATGCTGGAGGCGGCGATGCCGAACGCGCCCAGGCAATACATGGACAGCACCGGCGCCGTGGCCAGGGTCGATGCCTCGGTGAACCGGCCCCGTTGGAAAAGCAGCGCCAGCGTCTCCCGCGAGAGCACCAGCAGCAGCAGCGAGAACGGAATGAGGATCATCGCAACGCTGGAGATCATCGAGAACAGCAGCGCGTTCAATTCGTGGAAACGCTTCTCCGCCACGTACTGCGACAAGTACGGGAACGCGGCCACCCCGAAGGCCTGTCCGAACACCGCGACCAGCGCCATCATGGTGCGCAGCGAGTAATTCAAGCTGGCCAGTCCGCCCGGGCCGAGGAACGAACCGAAATACCGGAAAAAGATCTCGTTCGAGAACTGCATGCCGAGCCCGACCACCAGCGGCAGCGTCACCACCACGTACGTCCGGAGATCTGGATCGCGCAGGTTGATGTGCCACCGGAAGCTGAGCCCGCAGGCGCGCGCTCCCCAGGCCTGGATGGCGAAGTTGCCCACAAAGGCGCCGATGACCACACCCCAGGCAAATCCCTCAATTCCCATGAACGGTCCGAGGGCGAGCCCGCCAAGGATGATCCCGGCGTTGTAGAGCAGCGGCGCCAGCGCCGGGATGTAGAAACGCTTCTCCGCGTACTGCACGGCCAGCAGCAGCGCTCCCCAGTAGTAAAAAATCTGCGCTGGCAGGATGATGCGGGTCATCTTCGTCGCAAGAGCCAGTTGGGCAGGATCGGCGATCTGGCGGCCCATCAAGCCAAGGATGTTCTCCGTGTACACCATGCCCAATCCGATCACCACGCTCAGCACCACGGTGCCGGTGGTGAGCAGATTGGAAAACGTCTTCCACGCCAGATCGCGCCGGCCTTGCGCCAGGTGCCGCTGGAAAATCGGGATGAATGTGACCGACATGAACCCGCCGGCGAGAAGATGGTTCACGATCTCCGGCAGCAGGAACGAGGCGACATAGGCATCCATCTCGGACCGCGTGCCGCCGTAAGACGCCAGCACCATCTCGCGCACGATGCCGAGCACCCGGCTCAGGAAGACGGAGGTCATCATGATCACCGAGGCGATCGCGACGGATCGTTTCACAGCGCCTGCGGTGGGCATGGCGGAAGTCATGTCGGCTTGTTCTCTGCCAAAGGGTTAAACCGGGGCGGAGCCTGCCCAAACCCGCGCGCCGCGTCAAAAGAACAAATGGACAAAGGGGGATTGCGGCAGGTGCCTTTAAGCTCATAAGGACAGGGTGATGCCGCGACGAAAGCCCTCCCGTCGAACCAGTGCGGCAGTTTTGGCCCCCCCTCTTCCAATGGACAACGATGTCTGCAATTGCCGTCTTGGCCATAGTCTTGTCTCCGGTAGGGACGCATTCCACTGCGTCCGATTATTGAACCCACCTCAGGCGGCGGCTTTGAGCCGTGCCGCCAGGTGCGGGTCGGATTTCGTCAGTTTCATTTGCTCCGTGAGATTCCACGTCTCCTTGCGGAAGGGGTTTTTCACGGACCGACTCCCACCGGCCCCACCGGAGCCGTTGCCGTATTGGGAAGTGGCACCGCCACCACCGCCGCCGGCACTGCCTTCAAACAGGTGCGGCGCGTCCGACACTTGCGCATCGAGCCACTCCGCCAGGGACAAAGGCGTCATGCCATCCCGGCCCGGCCGGACCGTCTGGCCATCCGCCTCAAACGCCTGGGGAACACCGTTCACCAGGCGAAAAGTATTGCGCGCCCGCGCCGTGATGTCGGGAATCGCGGTGGGCCGCAGACCGCGCTTCGTCGCCTCGGTAACGACCGCTTGATCGATCTGAATCGCGGTGAGCCGCGCATTCAGGGTGTCGCGCTCGCCGGTCACGGCGCCGAGCTGCTTCTCAAAATCCGCGCGCACCGTTTTCAGGCGCGTGTCCAAAACCTTGTCGAACTCGCCGGCCTTGAGTTGCGCGGCTTCCTCCAGCTTGCGCTTCTGGTCGGCGAGCTTGCGCACCTCGGCGGGATCAATGCCCTCGAAGCGCTGCTTGAACTCCTTGAGTTCATTGCTCAGGGCGATGTTGTTGGTGCGCATCTCATCGAGACGCGTCTTCTCGGCTGCGCCCTCGACCTCGAGCACCCAGGCGCCCTCGCGCTCGACGTAGAGCGAATGCAGTTGAGCCGGGATTTCGTCCTTCGATTGGTGTTTGAACTTGAGTGCCATATCTCGTGCCACCCCTTTCATACTGCATGGTTTTGAGAACCAGGGAACGAGCGACACGCGGCACAGGGGAGTTTAGGCACGGAGCTACCCTCAAGAGGCACCAAGAGGCGGGGACGCGCAGAAAGATTTTTGAGAAAGAGTTTGACGGAGATTTCCCCAACAGCGTCGGATATTGGTCATTTTTCGCATTGAAATCATACTCCCCAAGGTTAATACTCGTTTATTGCCCGATGAAATCGAGCCTCTCCGGTGCCAGGAATAGAGGAACCGCGATCGGTTCCACCGACGCGCTCGGGGAGATTTCTCTTGAGCAAGTCCTTCAGGACACAATCTTGCGAGGAGTCGGCCAAACCTATGAGCACCACACAACAAGTTCAGCCGTCGATTGACGAGACCGCACTTCGGAAGTACGCGACGACCTTTTTCGGCTATGGTAGCTGGAAAGCGGACTACTGGCTCGTCGGCTTGGAAGAGAGGGGCGCTACGAAAAGAACCGATGAATTCCGGCGCCGCTACAAGGCTTGGCACGAGATGGACTGCGAAGGCTTGGTGGATCTGCGCCGCTTTTGCCGGAAATGCAGCGAAGGCGCTCCCAAGTCCAAGTGGACGTTCCCAGACTGGCGAAACCCAACATGGAAGGCTCTTCACGGTCTGTTGACGGAGGCAGGGATTGACATCGGGGAGATGAACGAGAACAACAAACTGTGGGGTGGTTCTGTCGGTGTCGAAGAGGGCAGTGGTCACGTTGCCCTGATAGAAGTCATGCCTTTTCCATCTCCATCTGTCTCCACATGGCCTTACGAGAAATGGGACTGGGACTTCATGCAAAAACGGGCCCTTTGTGGGGCTGAATTTCGCGAAGCACGAATCGCAAAGCTTCTTTCGCGGTTCGAGAATTGCAAGCCAAAGGCTGTCATTGACTATTCTCGTGCCTGGAAGAAATTCAAGCAGCCAGAAATTACGTTCTCCAGGCCAGTTCTATATCGCGAGGCAAAGATTAATTCGAGTTTATGGCTCGCGCCGGTCAAAATTGCTGGCCCTATACTCTTCGACGACGTGGCCAAAGAACAAACCGCAAAACAATTGAGCCGTTGGCTAGCCTGCTAACACTCTGCCCCAAATGAGCCGCAACACTCCCCAGACCAAAAGCCGTGAAACCATCAGTACCTTGTGGCCATTGGCGCGCTCGCTCTTGCTGCCGCTCTTGATGTGCGGCTGGATAGAAACCCCCGCTGAAGCGCAGACGCCCACGGCTGACTCGTTTAATCCGGGCGCGGATGGCGCTGTATACTCGCTGGCCGTGCAGGTGGACGGCAAGATTCTTGTGGGCGGCGAGTTTTTGACGGTGGGTCGGCAGTCGCGCAATTTCATTGCGCGGCTCAACTCCGATGGGTCGCTGGACTCCACCTTTAATCCGGGCGTAAATAGCGCGGTCTACTCTTTGGTGGTGCAGGCTGATGGCAGCATTTTGGTGGGCGGTCGGTTCACGACGATGGGCAGCCAGCAGCGCACGAACATCGCGCGACTCAACCCGGATGGGTCGCTGGATTCCAGTTTTAATCCAGGGGCGAGTGGGGGTGTTGTTTGTCTGGCGGTGCAAGCCGACGGCAAGGTTCTGGTGGGTGGCTATTTCCAGACGCTGGGTGGTCAGCCGCGCAGGTCCATTGCGCGGCTTAACGCGGATGGAACGTTGGATCCAAACTTCAATCCTGGTGCGAGTGGTATGGTCAACACATTGGCGATTCAATCCGATGGGAGGATTTTGGTGGGCGGCGACTTTAGTATGCAGGGCGGATGGGAGAGGGACATTGCGCGGCTCAATGCGGATGGAACATTGGATCCGAGCTTTTATCCCGGTGCGAGTGGTGAGGTTTATTGTCTGGCGGTGCAGGCCGACGGCAAGGTTCTCATGAGCGGCGATTTGACAACACTAGCCGGACAACCGCGCGTCATTGTGCAACTCAACACGGATGGGACGCTGAATCCGGACTTCGATTGGGACGCGGATAGCCTTTTTGCAATTACTTCGCTGGCGGTGCAGGCGGACGGGAAGTTTCTGGCCGGCGCGGACGGCTATCTGACCCGGTTGTACGCGGATGGGACGCGTGACTCAACCTTCACCCCGAGCGCAAGTGGTTATATTTACGGACTGACGGTGCAGGCGAACGGCAAGGCTCTCGTGGGCGGCTCGTTCACGACGATGGGCAGCCAGCAGCGCACGAACATTGCGCGATTGAGCAGCACCAGTCCGGCGGCGGAAACGCTGAGCTACGACGGGGCAACCATCACCTGGTTGCGCGGCGGCACCGCGCCAGAGGTGTGGCGGACCACCTTCGAACACACGACCAACCAGACCCTGTGGACTGTATTGGGAGCGGGCGTCCGCATCACCGGTGGCTGGCAACTGGGCGGAGTGTCCGTGCCACCCGGCAACATCCGCGCCCGGGGCTTCACGCCCGGGGGCAACCACAATGCCTCGGGCGGAATCGTCGAGGCCGTCTGGGGTGTCCCGATCATCGTGGCCCAGCCGGCGAGCTGCACGAATGTAGCCGAAACGTCGGCGGCGTTCACCGTGGGGATGGTTGGTTCCACTCCATTTTCCTACAGTTGGCGTAAGGATGGTTCGAAGCTGACCGATAGCGGCAGCAACGTCGTCGGAGCTACCACTGCGACCTTGCTAAAAGGCTTGCTCTCGGGCAGCGACGCAGGCGGGTATGACGTCGTAGTCAGTAATGCATACGGCAGCGTGACGAGCGTGATGGCAACATTAACTGTGCCTCCCTTGGCCATTTACGTCCAACCAGCGAGTCGCACGAACAATGCGGGCACGATCGCAACCTTCAGTGTCACGGTAGCTGGTTCATCGCCCTTCAGCTACCGTTGGCGGAAAGATGCAGTGAACCTGGCCGATGGTGGCAGATTCGCCGGCACAACCGCAGCGTCGGTGAGCCTAAGTGCGGTCTTGGGCAGCGACGTAGGTGGTTATGACGTTGTCGTCAGCAACTCCTACGGCAGCGTGACGAGTGCTGTGGCAAACCTGACCGTGGTGGATCCAGTCATCAACGTCCATCCGATCAGCCAGATTGGCCAACTGGGCAGCAACATCACGTTCGCGATTAGCGCTGTGGGAGTGGGGTTAAACTATCAATGGCGAAAAAATGGGAGCGCCTTGGCGGGTGCATTGAGTCCGTCGTTGACGTTGACCAATCTACAGGCTGCGGATGCCGGCAACTACGATGCCTTGGTCTGTAGCGCCTACGGTTGCGTGGGCAGCTCAATTGCCGAATTGTCGGTGAATCTTGCTTTGCCGGAGCAGGGCTTCAATCCGAGCGCTGGCCACGTCTATTCACTAGCCATGCAGCCCAACGGCAAGATTTTGGTCGGCGGTGATTTCAGTTCGGTGAGCGGACAGACCCGAAACAGATTGGCGCGGCTCAACCCGAACGGAACACTCGATCCCAGTTTCAATCCGGGCGCGGACAGCGCAGTTTACTCGTTGGCGGTGCAGAGCGACGCCAAGGTTCTGGTGGGCGGCAACTTTACCACGCTCAACGGCCAAGCGCGCAGCAGGTTGGCGCGGCTCAATGAAGACGGGGTCTTGGACTCGACCTTCAACCCGGGTGCGAATAGCGATGTCACTTCACTGGCGGTGCAAGGAGATGGCAAGATTCTGGTAGGTGGTACCTTTACCACGCTTGGCGGCTCGGCGCGCAACCGGCTAGCACGGCTCAATAGGAATGGGGCCTTGGATACAAACTTTAACCCCAGCGCGAATAGCGAGGTTTCTGCGCTGGCGGTGCAAGGAGATGGCAAGATCCTAGCAGGCGGCATCTTCACAACTTTGGGCGGGCAGCCGCGCAATCGGATTGCGCGGCTCAACCCGGATGGAGCGTTGGATCTCAGTTTCAACCCGGGCACGGACGGACCGATCTATTCCCAAGTCCTTTCCTTGGCGGTGCAGGCTGACGGCAGGATTTTAGTGGGCGGCCTGTTCACGGGTGTGGGCGGGCAACCGCGCACAAACATCGCGCGACTCAATACGGATGGGACAATAGATGCAACCTTCAATCCGGGTGCCGGTGGCCCGGTCTACTCGCTGGCAGTGCAAGCCGATGGCAAGATTCTCGCCGGGGGCCTCTTTACTTCGATGGGTGGGCAACCGCGTCAGTACATTGCGCGGCTCAATGTGAATGGGACGTCGGACCCCAACTTCAATCCGGGCGCGAACGGCTTCGTCTACTCGCTGACATTACAATCCGACGGCAAGGTTCTTGTGGGCGGCTACTTCGCGATGCTGGGTGGCCTACCGCGCAATGGCCTTGCGCGATTGATCAACACCAGTCCGGCAGCGGTTTCATTGAGTTACACCGGGGACACCATCACCTGGATGCGAGGCGGCACCGCGCCGGAGGTGTGGCGGACCGCTTTCGAGCACACCACCAACGGATCCCTGTGGACCATGTTGGGCGCGGGCGTCCGCATCCCCGGCGGTTGGCAGTTGAGCGAAATTTCCCCGGCGGCCGGCGGCATGATTCGGGCCAGCGGGCACGTTTCCGGGGGAGACAAGTCCTCGGGCTGGTTCGTCGAGACGGTGCTGGACCTCGGGGCTCTGAACGGGCCCGTCATTGTCGTGGACGACGGGCAATTCGGAATTCGAGCAAACGGCTTTGGATTCAAGGTCACATGCAATTCCACCGCTTCTGTCGTGGTGGAAGCCTCAACCGATTTCATGCAATGGACGCCGCTCTCCACAAATTCCTTGAGTAGTAATTCAACCTTCTTCATCGATCCCAATTGGACTCAAACGCCACGGCGCTTCTACCGGGCACGCCTGAGGCCATGATGCGCCCATGAAAGGAGATTCACGAGTCTTCCGACCATCTCAGTGGCGGTTTCATTTATTGAAAGAGCGTTTCTTTCGCCATCATCCCGCCGCTTTGGACCGCGGCATTCTGCGGCACCGCCACCGGTTGCACCACCGGCTCCCTCCGAATCAACTCCATCTCCTGCTCATTCGTCCTGGCCGGCGGCAGGATCTCGCCCGTGCGGAAGTTGTGCAGCAGCGTGTCGCGGCTGATGGCACCCTGCTGCCACGCCGCCACCAGGGCGGTCAGTTCCTTGGCTCCGAGCGTGGCCGCCTCAAAGTCGGTGTTCAACTCGTAGTGCAGGTGTTGCGCACTCACGTCCTCGGGCAGCGCCTCAATGCTGTGCCACCAATAGACCCAGCGCAGCACGTCGTTCAGGCTCGCTGTCACCGCCACCGCCAGATTGCCAATGATGCTGCTCTCGCCGGCCTGCCGCAGTGACAGTGCCTCGGCGCTTTCGCTCACGCGCTTCTGCGTTTCCAGCAGGCGTGAGCCCAGCACGGTCATCAGGCGTTCGCTCCGGTCGAGCGCTTTCTCAAACGTGCCCAGACCATCGCCGCGGAACTCCAGGTAGCCGGCACTGGCACCCACCGTCTCCGTCACCCAGGCGGTCGAGGAGCCGATGCGCAATTCATCGCCCTTGGGGAAGCCGCTCACCCAGGCCGTGGGCAGCGCCGTGAAGTGCATCCCGTGGCGGTAGTCGGAGTTGAGCCGGTAGTGATCGAGATTTGCCGCCACCAGGTGGCCAATCGGCGGCAGTTCCACTTCAGCGCGGGCATGCGAGGGACCGTGGAACACGAACGGAATCGCGGAGAGCGACTTGCCTCGCCGCAGTGGCGTGGCCGAGCGCACCAGGGTCCAATCGCGACTGCGCCCCCGGCCGGTGGGTCGCCTCTGCCAGATTTCGACAGTATAGGTGTGGGAGGAATCGGTCTGTTCCATCGAAACGGTCGAATTTGTGGCGCGCGATGGAATGAGTTTCAACACGCGCAGTTGTTCAACTTCATCGGCAGCGAAAGAATCGGCGCTCGGTGGACACGTTCGCTTGACGGGGTGCCGTGCCGCTGGACAAAGATTGGTAATTCTTCGCCAAGATACGGCAAGCAGCTGATTGGCCCCGCCTTCTACCGTGCCGCACCTGACGGACGATGAGCATGTTTTGCCCCTCTCCAACTAAATCGTTAACTCTGAACCAACCGGCCCTGCGGACCGCGGCTTTGTCGCGAGTTTCCTGTTGCCGCCCCCTCACCCTGAACGTCCCCGGAATGGAGCTTTGAACTAATTATGTCCACGCAAAATCCCCTCCCTGAATCCACCACCGGCAAAAGCCGCGCGCATCCGCTCGACACCATTTTCCAGCCCAAATCCGTCGCCATCGTGGGCGCCACCGAGAAGGCCGGCAGCGTCGGCCGCACGGTGTTGTGGAACCTGATGAGCACGCCGTTCGGCGGACCGGTTTATCCGGTCAATCCCACGCGCAACGCCGTCCTCGGCATCAAGGCGTATCCCAAGCTCGCCGCGCTGCCGGAGAAGCCCGACATGATCGTCGTCACCACGCCCGCCACCAGCATTCCGGGCATCATCGGCGAAGCGGCCGACCTCGGGATCAAGGGCGCCGTGGTGATTTCCGCGGGATTCAAGGAGACGGGCCCGGCCGGCGTGGAACTCGAACGCCAGATTCTCGCCCACGCCCGCCGCGGCGGCATGCGCGTCATCGGCCCGAACTGTCTCGGCACGATGAATCCGATCACGGGCGTCAATGCCACCTTCGCCACCACCATCGCCCGGCGTGGCAACGTCGCCTTCCTCAGCCAGTCCGGCGCTCTCTGCACTGGCGTGCTCGACTGGTCGATCAAGGAAATGGTCGGTTTCAGCGCCTTCATCTCCGTCGGCTCGATGCTCGACGTGGGCTGGGGCGATCTCATCAGCTACTTCGGCGACGATCCGAACACCAAGAGCATCGTCATTTACATGGAGACGATTGGCGACGCCCGCTCCTTCCTCAGCGCCGCGCGCGAAGTGGCCCTGACCAAGCCGATCATCGTCATCAAGCCCGGCCGCACCGAGGGCGCCGCCAAGGCCGCCGCCTCGCACACGGGTTCGTTGACCGGCTCGGATGACGTGCTCGAAGCGGCGTTCAAACGCTGCGGCGTGCTGCGCGTGAACAACATCTCCGACTTGTTCTACATGTCCGAAGTCCTGGGCAAACAACCGCGGCCCCGGGGCAACCGTCTCACCATCATTACCAACGCCGGCGGTCCGGGCGTGCTCGCCACCGATGCGCTCATCACCAGCGGCGGCGCGCTGGCCGAGATCACCAAGGAAACCACCGAGACGCTGAACACGTTCCTCCCGGCAGTGTGGAGCCACGGCAATCCCATCGACGTCATTGGCGACGCCAGCCCGGAACTCTACGCCAAGACGCTGGAAGTGGCCGGCCGCGATGCCAACAGCGACGGCTTGCTGGTCATTCTCACCCCGCAGGCGATGACGGATCCGACGGCCACGGCCGAGAAGTTGAAAGAATTCGGCCACGTCGAGGGCAAGCCCGTCCTCGCGAGCTGGATGGGTGGCCAGGACATCGCTTCGGGCGAGGCGCTGCTCAACCGCGCCGGCATTCCGACCTTCCCGTATCCCGACACCGCGGCGCGGGTGTTTGCCACGATGTGGCAGCATACAGACAACCTCCGCTCGATTTACGAGACGCCGGTGAACTCCGCCCGTGCCACGGACCCAGCCTCGGGCCGCGCGCAGGCCACCAAGATGATTCAAGGCATCCGCGAGTCCGGCCGGACCATCCTCACCGAGTTTGAATCGAAGGAGCTGCTCGCGATGTATGGCATTCCGGTGGTCATCACCAAGGTGGCCAAGACGGAGGACGAGGCGGCGAAGCTGGCGAATGAAATCGGCTTCCCGTCGGTGCTCAAGCTCTTCTCGGAAACGATCACCCACAAGACCGACGTGGGCGGCGTGCAGCTCAACCTCAAGGACGAGGCGGACGTGCGCCGGGCGTTCATCGCCATCAAGACCGCCTGCACCGAGAAGGCCGGCGCGCAGCACTTCCAGGGTGTGACCGTGCAGAAGATGATCAAGCTCAGCGACGGCTACGAGCTCATCCTGGGCAGCAGCATTGATCCTCAGTTTGGGCCGGTGCTGCTCTTCGGTCTGGGTGGCCAGCTGGTGGAGGTGTTCAAGGACAAATCCCTCGGCCTGCCGCCGCTCAACACCACGCTGGCCCGCCGCATGATGGAGACGACCAAGATTTACACGGCTCTCAAAGGCGTGCGCGGACGCAAGTCGGTGGACTTGGAGGCGCTCGAAAAACTGCTCGTCGGCTTCAGCCAGCTCGTCGCCGAACAGCGGTGGATCAAGGAAATCGACATCAACCCGCTCTTCGTCTCCAGCGATGTGATCGTGGCTCTCGATGGGCGCGTCATTCTCCATGAACCGGAGTTGAAGGAAGAGGATCTGCCCAAGCTCGCCATCCGCCCTTATCCGATGCGTTACATGCGGGAGTGGAAGATGGCCGACGGCACGCCTCTCAGCCTGCGGCCCATCCGCCCGGAGGACGAACCGCTGATGGTGAAATTCCACGAGACGCTCTCCGAGCGCAGCGTGTATTTCCGCTACTTCAGCCCGCTCAAGCTCACCCAGCGCATCGCCCATGAGCGGCTCGTGCGCATGTGCTTCAACGACTACGACCGCGAGCTGGCCATCGTGGCGGAGCATCGCGATGCCAAAACGGGCGAGGCGCAAGTCGTCGGCGTGGGTCGTCTGAGCAAGGAACATGGCTTCAACGAAGCCGAGTTCGCGATGATCGTCAGCGACCAATGGCAGAACCGCGGCCTCGGCAGCGAACTGCTCCAGACGCTCGTCCAAATCGGGCGCGACGAGAAACTCGACCGCGTCTGGGCGCACATTCTGCCCGACAATCACGACATGATTCACGTGTGCAAAAAGGTGGGCTTCACCATCGCGCACGACAAAGAGAACAAGGAGTGCCAGGCGGAAATCAAGTTGTAGCCGCCATCGGGCGCCCCCGGGAGATTTCCTGTGGTGGCAAGGTGTGGTTGAAAAAAGGCGGCCCGGGGTGGTTCCCCGGGCCGCCGACTTTTTGAGGGATTGTACCGTCAAGAGATTAAGTTCCGCGCGGCGAGATTTCTCAGTTGGCATTTACTCCGTCCTCCCGACAATCCGACCTGCTCGATCGAGTGCCGATCTAAATTGCCATGAGTGTCGCTCCAGAAACCGCCCCCGCTGCCGGCGCGGCCGCCAGCTTTGTCACCCGCGTCGCCGCTGAGTTGAAGCTCCCCCCGCCGGCGGTCGCCGCCACCGCGCGCCTGCTGGCCGAGGGCGGCACCGTGCCGTTCATCGCGCGCTACCGCAAGGAAGCCACCGGCTCGCTCGATGAGGTGGCCATCACGTCGATCCGAGATCGCATGGCGCAGCTTGTCGATCTCGAAGCCCGGCGCGGCGCCATCCTGAAATCGCTCGCAGAACGCCAACTGCTCACGCCGGAACTCGCGCACAGAATCGCCGCCGCGGAGACGATGACCGCGCTCGAAGACGTCTTCGCACCGTTCCGTCCGAAGCGCCGCACGCGCGCCACGATGGCGAAGGAAAAGGGTCTCGAACCGCTGGCCGAGTGGCTGCTCGCGAATCAGGCCGGCGCGGCGGACCCTGCAGTCGAAGCGGCAAAATTCCTCGTGCAGAGCGATGACAAAGACAAGGCCGTCGCCACCGCCGAGGACGCGCTGGCGGGGGCGCGCGACATTCTCGCCGAGCGTTTCAGCGATGATCCCGAGGCGCGCAAATTGGTCCGCTCGTTGTTCGAGAAAGAGGCGGTCGTCACCTCCAAGATCATCACCGGGCAGGACGCGAAACCCGAGGCGCAGAAGTTTCGTGATTACTTCGCGTGGTCCGAACCGCTGGCCAGGGTGCCGTCCCATCGCCTGCTCGCCATGCGTCGCGGCGAGGCTGAGGGGCATTTGCTGCTGCGCATCACCGTGGATGAAACACAGGCCATCGTGCCGTTGTGCCGGCAGTTCGTGAAGGGCAGTGGCCTTGCGGCGAAGCAGGTCCAACTCGCGTGCGAAGATGGCTACCGCCGCCTGCTCGCCTCGCAGATGGAGACCGACGCGCGTCTCGCCTCCAAGAAGGCCGCCGATGCCGAGGCCATCCGCGTGTTTGTGGAGAACATCCGCGAGCTGCTCATGTCCGCGCCGCTCGGACAGAAGAAGGTGCTGGCCATCGATCCCGGCTTTCGCACCGGCTGCAAGCTGGCGGTGCTCGATGTGCAGGGCAAGCTGCTCTTCGACGACGTGATTTATCCGACGAGCGGCTCGGACATGCAGATTCGCCAGGCCGCCGAGAAGGTACAGAAGCTCGTGGCGCATTTTGGCATCGAAGCCATCGCCATCGGCAACGGCACGGGCAGTCGCGAGACGGAGACGTTCATCGGCGCGTGCGGGCTTCCCAAGTCGATGACAGTCGTGATGGTCAACGAGAGCGGGGCGTCGATCTACTCGGCGAGCGAAGTCGCGCGTGAGGAGTTCCCGGACAAGGACATCACCGTGCGCGGCGCGGTGTCCATCGGGCGCCGGCTGATGGATCCGCTCGCCGAGTTGGTGAAGATCGATCCGAAGAGCATCGGCGTGGGCCAGTATCAACACGACGTGGACCAGAACGCACTCAAGCGCGGCCTGGATGACACGGTGATGTCCTGCGTGAACCGCGTGGGTGTGGAGGTGAACACCGCGAGCAAGCAATTGCTCAGCTACGTCTCTGGTCTCAATGCGACCATCGCCGAAAACATCGTCAAGTTCCGCAACGAGAACGGGCCTTTTGCCTCACGGGCGGCCATGAAGAAGGTGCCGCGTCTCGGCGACAAAACCTTCGAGCAGGCCGCGGGCTTCCTGCGCATCCGTGGCGCGGCCAATCCGCTCGACGCCAGCGCGGTCCATCCCGAAAGTTATCCGGTCGTCGAGAGGATGGCGCGCGACGTGGGCTGCAAGGTCGAGGATCTCGTCAAGGACACGACGCTGCGCGCCCGCATCAAGCTGGAGAGCTACGTCTCCGACACCGTCGGTCTGCCGACGCTCAAGGACATCGTGGCGGAACTCGCCAAGCCCGGGCGCGACCCGCGTCAGCAGTTCGAGGCGTTCAAGTTCGCCGACGGCGTCGAGAAACCCGGCGACCTCAAGCCGGGCATGAAGCTGCCCGGCATCGTGACCAACGTGACCGCGTTCGGCGCTTTCGTGGATGTGGGGGTGCATCAGGACGGACTGGTCCACATCAGCCAGCTTTCGGACAACTTCGTGAAGGATCCGAGCGAAGTCGTGAAAGTCGGCCAGCGCGTGCAGGTGACGGTGCAGGAAGTGGACCTCGAACGAAACCGCATTGCGCTCTCGATGAAAGCGCGGCCTGAACTGGGCGCCAAGCCCCCGCAGCGTCCCGGCCCGATCGATGCGCGCGCACCGCGCCGGGACCAGGCGCCCGGACAGAATCGCGGTGCTGACGGCGGTGCCGGTGGAAACTTCAACTCCGGCCTTTTCGCCGACGCGTTCGACAAGCTGGGAAAAAAGTAGCGCGGCAAGTCCCCCGCTAAATCTTGGATCGCCGTGCCGATGGTTCGTCGTCCGAGCCACACCGGGAACATCTCTTTGTCCGGGAAATCGGACCGATCTCAGATAACCTGGCGGCGCAGAATTTTGCTGGGCGCGAATCAATTTTTGATGGCGCCAGTCAGTGGCAGATCGGGGCCGGCGTCCGTCCCGGAGGGACGCGATGTTTATAGCCCGCCACGCCCGGAAGGCCACCCAGCCCCGGCGGGGCGCAAGGGTTGCGGCGACTCCACCAGCCCGGCGGTGGGCGTTATTCATGCGGCAGACCCTGTCGCCCCGCTGGGGCTTGCTCCACATGGGGGAGCGTTCCGCTATAAACATCGCGTCCCTCCGGGATTGAAACGGCGGCGCCTCCAGCCCCAGTGCGATCGATGGAAGCTGATTTACACCCGATTCCAATCTGGCTGATGCACCCGCCTTGACAGGAGCGGGCCACCCACGTATTTGTATTTCGTTGTTTGTCGAAATATAGATTTAAAACCATGCGTGCGTTCATGAACATCACCAAGGCGCTGGCGGACGAGAAGCGCGTCCGGACGCTGCTGGCGCTGCGGAAGGGCGAACTGTGCGTCTGCCAGATCACCGAGTTGTTCGGACTGGCGGTGTCCACCGTTTCCAAGCATCTCTCCGTTCTGGCCCAGGCCGGGCTGGTGGAATCGCGCAAGGACGGGCGCTGGATTTACTACCGGCTGCCTAGCCCGGACGCTCCGGTGGCGGTGCGGGAAGCCATCGACTGGGCGCAGAAGTCTCTCGCTGATAATCCGCGCGTCATCGACGACCGCCGTGCGCTCAAAAAGATCCGCCAACTCGATCCGGTTGAACTATGCAAACGCCAGTGCCGAACATGAAACCCACCGTCCTGATTCTTTGCACCGGGAATTCCTGCCGCAGCCATCTCGCCGAGGGCATGCTGCGCTCGGCGGCGGGCGATTTGCTCAATGTGCAGAGCGCCGGATCGAAGCCGGCAGGCTACGTCCATCCGCTGGGCATCCAGGTGATGAAGGAGATCGGGATTGATATTTCCACCCATCGCTCCAAGCACATGAACGATTTCCTGGCGCAGCCGGTGGAGACCGTGATCACGGTTTGCGGCAACGCGGACCAGGCTTGCCCGGTGTTTCCCGGCCAGTTGAACCGCCACCACTGGGGCTTTGACGATCCGGCTCATGCCACGGGCACGGAGGAGGAGAAGCTGGCGGTGTTTCGCCGGGTGCGTGACGAAATCAAAATGGTCTTCGAGGCTTACGCCGCGGGCCGGCGCGATCAGGCAAAAGCGGCGGGAACTGGAGCGTGAGTTCTGAACCGTGAAACGTGAATCGTGATATGAATCCGGAAATGGTGCGCGAAAAGGTTCGGGAGGGTTACGGCAAAATCGCCGCGAGCGGCGGCTCGTGCTGCGGCCCGGCACCGACGTGCTGTGGTTCATCGCCGGTGGCGTCCGACGATCTTGCCAGGCACATCGGTTATTCCGTCGAAGAACTGGCCGCGCTGCCTGACGGTGCCAACATGGGCCTCTCCTGCGGTAATCCGAACGCGCTGGCGGCGCTTCAACCCGGCGAAGTGGTGCTGGATCTGGGCGCGGGCGGCGGGTTCGACGTGTTCATCGCCGGCCGCAAAGTGGGCCCGACCGGACGCGCCATCGGTGTGGACATGACCCCGGAGATGCTGGCCAAGGCGCGCAAGAACATCGCGACCTACCGTGAGGGCACCGGGCTGAACAACGTCGAGTTCCGCCTCGGCGAAATCGAGCATCTGCCCCTGGCCGACGCCAGCGTGGATGTCCTCATTTCCAACTGCGTCATCAACCTCTCGCCAGACAAGCCGCAGGTGTGGCGTGAGATCGTGCGCGTGCTCAAGCCAGACGGACGGGTGGCCGTGTCTGATCTGGCGCTGCTCAAGCCGCTGCCGCCGGCTGTTGCCGAAAGTGTCGAAGCGCTGGTGGGCTGTGTGGCGGGCGCGGTGCTGGTCTCGGAAACGGAGCGGATGGCCAAAGAGGCGGGTCTGGGGGACATCGTGCTCAAGCCCAAGTCGGACTACATCGACGGCATGGTGGACTGGCAGGACCCGTTCTATCAGAAGATCGTGGCACAACTGCCCGACGGCACGAAGCCGGGTGACTACATCACGAGCCTGGAGATCACGGCGCGAAAACCGGGTCCGTCCGCTGCAATGAAGTTCACCCCGTTGCCCATGGCTCGAAAATCGAAGCCCCGTCTCGAAGTCTTTGATCCCGCCATGTGCTGCTCGACCGGCGTGTGCGGGCCGCAAGTGGATCCGGCGCTGGTGCGCTTTGCCGCCGATGTCCGGTGGATCGAGGAGCAGGGCGCGGAGGTGCGGCGCTTCAACCTCGCGCAAAATCCAGCGGCCTTCGTCGAAAACGAAGTGGTCAGCAGCGTTCTCACCAAGCAGGGCGAAGCGGCGCTGCCGGTCGTGCTGGTCAACGGCATCATTGCCAGCACCGGCCGCTACCCGGACCGTCGCAACCTGGCATCGCTGCTTGGCGTGACCCTGGGCGTTCCGCTGGCCACCGAAAACAAATCGTGTGACGGCTGTAGCGGTCAATGCTGACCACGCTCTGCGCCGATGCCTTCGCACCCCGACAAGTCGCTGGCCCGCTTTCTTGAGCAGCCCACGCGTTTCCTGTTCTTCACCGGAAAGGGCGGCGTGGGCAAGACGTCGCTCGCCTGCGCCTCGGCCGTCGCGCTGGCGGATCGGGGAAGGCGGGTACTGCTCGTCAGCACGGATCCGGCATCGAATCTCGATGAAGTGCTCGGCGTGCCCGTGAAAACAGTTCCCACCGCCATTCCGGAAGTGCCACGCCTCTTCGCGCTGAACATTGATCCCGGCGCCGCGGCCCAGTCGTACCGCGAGAAGCTCGTGGGGCCTTATCGCGGCAAGCTGCCCGCGTTCGCCATCCAAAGCATGGAG
Source organism: Limisphaerales bacterium (assembly GCA_038249465.1). Lineage (GTDB taxonomy): Bacteria > Verrucomicrobiota > Verrucomicrobiia > Limisphaerales > JBBRWD01 > JBBRWD01. The sequence goes on from JBBRWD010000016.1 coordinate 40,841, forward strand.
GAACAGCTTTCCGGCGCCTGCACGATGGAGATTGCCGCGTTCGATGAATTTTCCTCCTTGCTCGGCCAACCCGAAGCCACCGCCGAATTCGACCACGTCCTCTTCGACACCGCGCCCACCGGGCACACGCTTCGGCTCATGACGCTGCCCACGGCCTGGACCGGATTTCTCGACGCCAACACCACGGGCAACTCGTGTCTTGGACCGCTGGCGGGCTTGCAGAAGCAGCGGGTGATTTACGAGAACTCCGTCGCGGTTTTGGCTGATGGCCAGCGAACGACACTGGTGCTGGTGAGCCGCGCGCAGAAGGCCGCCCTTGCCGAGGCCGAGCGCACCAGCGGCGAACTTGCGGCCATCGGCGTGCGCAACCAGCGGCTGATTTTGAACGGGCTGTTCAAGGCATCCGATTCCGACCCGGTGGCCCTGGCTTTGGAACGGCGTGGGGCGGACGCGTTGAACATGGGAGCCACTTTTCTCGCGCGCCTGCCCGTCACCGAAGTGCCGCTGCGGGCGCACAATTTACTTGGCCTCCCGGCGCTACGGGCGTTGGCGCAGGACGGTCAACCCGTAGCGCAGGTTTCCAAACCTGCCGTATCGCCGACTTCCAAGTCGGCAGAGCGTGAGCGGGCCAGAGCGCTTGCCCATTATTGCGACAACGCAGGTTTGGAAACCTGCGATACAGCAGACTTGGAAGTCTGCGCAACGTCGCAGCCGTTGGAATCCCTCAGCCATCTGGTAGAGGGTCTCGCCCAAGCCGGCCGGGGCGTCATCATGACGATGGGCAAAGGCGGCGTGGGCAAGACGACTATCGCCGCCGCCATCGCGACCGAACTGGCGCGACGCGGTTTCAAGGTGCATCTCAGCACCACCGACCCGGCGGCGCACGTTGCCGCAGCGGCGGGGCACATCGAAGGTCTGCACGTGAGCCGGATTGATCCGCAAGCCGAGACGCGGGCTTACGTCGAGCAGGTGATGAGCGCCAACGGCCAGAGCCTCGACGCCAGCGGGCGCGCCCTGCTGGAAGAAGATTTGCGCTCGCCCTGCACCGAGGAGATTGCCGTGTTTCGCGCCTTCGCCCGCACCGTGGCGCAAGGCGAAGACGCCTTTGTCGTGCTCGACACCGCGCCCACGGGACACACGCTCTTGCTGCTGGATGCAACGGAGGCGTATCACCGCGAGGTGGCCAGGCGCGCCAGCGACATGCCGGAGGAAGTGCTGAACCTCCTGCCCCGGCTGCGCGACGCCAGCTTCACCCGCGTGCTCATCATCACGTTGCCCGAAGCCACACCGGTCCACGAGGCCGCTGCGCTGCAAGACGACTTGCGCCGCGCGCAGATCGAGCCGTTCGCGTGGGTGATTAACCAGAGCTTTGCTGAAAGCGGCTCGCGCGATCCATTGCTCATGGCGCGCGGCGAGGATGAAGCACCTTACATCCGGGAAGTCGCCGGCAAATTCTCGAAGCGAACCGTCCTCGTGCCCTGGGTCGTCGAGGAACCGGTTGGGCCGGAGAAACTGCGGCAACTGTTCAACGTCGAGCAACCCAACCAACAAAAAACATGACCACCTACGTTTACGAAACCATCCCGTCGAAGGCTGGCGAAAAACCGCGCCATCACGAAATCAAACAGAGCATGAAGGATGCGCCCCTGACCAAGCATCCCGAAACCGGCGAATCGATTCGGCGGGTGGTGCTGGGCGGCTTCGGCGTGTTGTCCAGCGGCAAGCCTGGCGGCCAATCACCGTCGTCTGGTGGCTCCTGTTGCGGCCCAAGCTGCGGTTGCCATTGAACGAACCGATTCACGTTTCCCGCATCACGTTTCACTCCTCCCACATGAACAACCCAACCTCACCTCCCAAACGGCTCGCCTTCTTTGAGCGCTACCTGACGGTCTGGGTGCTGGTTTGCATGATTGTTGGCGTCGCGTTTGGCAAACTTCTGCCGGAGCTGACGGCGACCTTGAGCAAGTGGGAATTCGGCCAGGGATCGCAGGTGAACGTGCCCATCGGCGTGCTGCTCTGGCTGATGATTTACCCGATGATGCTCAAGGTGGATTTCAGCGCCATCGGCGGGATCGCGCGCCGGCCAAAGGGCCTGATCGTAACGCTGTTTGTGAACTGGCTGGTCAAGCCGTTCAGCATGGCGTTGCTGGCGTGGGTGTTCATGCAGCATGTCTTTGCCGCCTGGATCAGCCCGGACCTGGCGAAGGAATACACGGCGGGCCTCATCATTCTGGCCGCCGCGCCTTGCACGGCGATGGTCTTCGTGTGGTCCTATCTCACCGATGGCGACCCGGCCTACACCCTGGTTCAGGTGGCGGTGAATGACCTCATCATGCTGGTGGCGTTCGCGCCCATCGTGATGTTCCTCTGCGGCGTGGCCAACGTGGTGGTGCCGGCGAAAGTGCTGATCACGTCGGTGGTGGTGTTCATCGTCATTCCGCTGACGGCCGGCTGGCTGACGCGCGCCGCGCTGCTGAAGTCTCACGGCAAGGACTGGTTTGAAGGACGCTTTCTCCCGAAGTTCCATCCGGTGATGATTGGCGCACTGCTGTTGACCCTGGTGCTGATCTTCGCCTTCCAGGCGGAGAATTTGACGAAGCGCTGGCTCGCGGTGCTGCTGATTGCGGTGCCGATTCTCATCCAGGTGTATTTCAACTCCGGGCTGACCTACCTGCTGATGCGGTGGTTCAAAGTGCCGCACAACGTCGCGTCGCCCGGCGCGCTCATCGGGGCGAGCAACTTCTTCGAACTGGCGGTTGCCGTGGCCATCACCTTGTTTGGTCCCAGTTCTGGCGCGGCCCTGGCGACGGTCGTGGGCGTGCTGGTGGAAGTGCCGGTGATGCTCTCCGTCTGCAATGCCTGCAACCGGACGCGGCATTGGTTCCCCAAGAACGGCTGAGGGGGAGAATCGCGCCGGGCTTGGCGGCGCACGCGGGATTTGCCATGCTCTGCGGCATGAACTCCATCCGTCGTCTTCATTGCCTCGGAACTGCACTTCTCTTTTCCACGGCGTTGGTGGCGTCCGAAGCCGAAATCGTCCGCGTCCAACCGCCCGACACCGGCGAGGCGATGGTGAATCCCGACATGGGCTGGACGCTGCACTTCTACTCGAATTTCATCGAGAACTACGGCTCGAAACTCGAACCCGCCGACACACTCGACGACTGGCCGGGCATCTCGACGATTTATCTGCGCGTGCCGTGGTCGTTCCTCGAACCGAAGGAAGGCGAGTTCAACTGGTCACTCTTCGATACACCGGCGCAACGCTGGCTCGCCCGGGGCAAAAAGATCGCCATCCGCGTGAGCTGCTCCGAAAGCTGGCTGCGCTACGCCACGCCCAAGTGGGTGCAGGACGCCGGCGCGAAGGGCATCGACTTCGAGTTCGGCAAAGGACCGCGGCCCGACGGACCGTTGTGGGATCCGGAATATCTCGATCCGGTATTCCTCGAAAAGCTCGACCGCTTCCTGGCCGCGATGGCGCGCCGCTACGACGGCAGCCCGAACGTGGCCTTTATCGACGTCGGCTCGTTCGGCATGTGGGGCGAGGGCCATACTGGATTCAGCAGCCGGCTCAACGAGGCGCAGACGCTCGCAGTGGTGAAGCGGCACATCGAACTGCACAAAAAGCATTTTCACAAAACACTCCTCTGCATCAGCGACGACGTGGCCGGCTCGGACAAACGCGGCGGGCCATATCCGGCGATGGACCACGCGCTTTCCCAGGGCGTGACGATGCGCGACGACAGCATCCTCGTGCAGCCGCCTCCGAATTCTTGGTACCACGCGGACATGGCGCAGGAGTTCTGGCCGCGCCTGCCGGTGATTCTGGAACACGAACACTTTGGTTCCTCCAAGCAGCGCAAGGCCTGGAGCGGTGCGCTGCTCGAGAAATCCGTCGAAGACTACCACGCCGCCTACATGTCGATTCATTGGTGGCCCCGCGAGATGCTGTCCGAGAACCGCGATGCCGTGGGGCGCATCAACCAGCGGCTCGGCTACCGCCTTCAATTGAAGGAGATCGCCTTCCCGGCGGAGGCACGCCGCGGCGAACCCTTCGCCGTCGAGACAGCGTGGGCCAATGCGGGGGTGACGCCATGTTACCCGGGCGGATTCTGGTCGCTGACATTGCGCGATGCCAAGGGCGGACTGGCCTCGGCGCACGTGGACGAGAGCTTTGATTTCCGTGAGTTGCAGGTCGGCAAGCCGGGCGGGGCGCTGGTGAAAAAGCTGACGTCACGATTCACGGTTGCTTTCCGGCACGTCGATCCGCGCGGCACACACGCGCCTCCAACCAAACCCGGCGTCTATGACGTGTTCGTCTCGGTCGGCACGCGCGACGGCACGCCCAGCATCGCGCTGCCGCTGGCCAATCACGACGGGCAGCGACGCTACAAGGTGGGGCAGATCACTTTGAATTAACACCGGCGCAGGCCAGAACGCTCGTTCACCCTCAAACCAAAACGCTCCATTATACAATGAAGAACCTTCGCACACGAATGACCGAAATCTGGAGTGCGCTGACTTGTCATCGCTTACCCCGCCGCGCCGACTTGTCGGCCGGGCAGAGCAGCCTCCAGCGGCTCGCGAAAACAACCGGACGCCCTCCTGCGTTCGACGGCGACAAGTCGCCTGCTAAAAGCGGCGAGAACTCGCCGCACTCCAGATCGCCGGGGTGGCGACTCCGCCTTGCTGCTGAATTTCATCGCTTACCCATTTCTTCATTATTCCGCTTCGGTCTCGTCGCGGCCATTGGGCTGGTCGTCGGCTGTCGTTCCGCCGAGAAGTCATCTGAGCTGTCAACCGCCCCGGCAGTCGGGATCCAATCGAATGTCTGGGGCCATGTGCCCGATGGCGCGGAGGTGCAGTTGTTCACGCTGACCAACCGCCACGGCATGGTCGCGAAGATCTCGACGCTCGGCGCGACCATTGTGGAACTGCAAGTTCCCGACCGCCACGGAGCGCTCACCAACGTGGTGCTTGGCCCGGCGAACTTCGAGTCGTCGCGCGGCTTTCCGGCGTCCGCCTCGACCATCGGGCGCTTCGCCAATCGCATTGCGGGCGCACGCTTCATGCTCGAAGGAAAGGAGATCAAGGTTACGGCGAACAGCGGCACGAATCACATTCACGGCGGACGGCGCGGATTCGCCAGCGTCGTGTGGAAATTGCACCGGACGGAGTTCTGGCCCAATCGTGCGGCCGTCGTGCTTTCGTACCTGAGTCCGCACGGCGAGGAAGGGTTCCCGGGAAATCTCCGCGCGACGGTCACCTTCACCCTGACCGCAGGCAATGAATTGTTGATCGACTATGCCGCGACCACCGATGCGACCACTGTGGTGAACCTGACGAACCACGGTTACTTCAACCTCGCCGGCTACGGCGACGTGCATGATCACTTGCTCTGGCTTGCGGCGCACCGCTACACGCTGACCGACGGGCAGTTGATTCCCACCGGCAAAATCGCTCCGGTCGCCGGCACGCCGCTGGATTTCACCCAGCCCACTGCCATCAGCGCGCGCATCGATCAGCTCAAGCCCGCGCTCAATGGCTACGATCACAACTTCGTGCTCGACCGCGAGGGGCGCTCGCTGTCCCTGGCGGCGCGCGTCACTGATCCCAAGTCAGGCCGCGTGATGGAAGTCCTCACCACCGAACCGGGGATGCAGATTTACACGGGCAATCACCTCAACGGCAAAGTTGCGGGTGTGGGCGGGGTGGTCTATCCGCGTCATGGCGGGGTGTGTTTCGAGACGCAGCACTTCCCCGATTCGCCAAACAAATCGCAGTTTCCTTCGACCGCACTGCGCCCCGGGGAAACATTTCGATCGACAACCGCGTTCCGGTTCACCAACAGCGGGAAGTAAGCCACGCCGTTCGGGTTTGGCGTGAGAAATCCCTGAGCAAAAGCTGCGCGCCTTGAACCCCTGGATCCGTTTGCGATCTTCGGGCTGAGCATCGGAAGGAAACCCATCGGAGCGGGAAAGCAAAAGCGTCTCGTTGCCTGGAGGAAAAACGGCCAGCCGTCCGGCCGACCTACGAGCGAATCATCGTCAGGATCATCTTGAAACGTTGCAGCGCTTTCAAAGCGTGAGGCTGGCCGGCGGGCATGAGAATCATTTCGCCGCCTTGAACGCGATGAGGTTGACCGGAGATGGTGATCTCCGCGTCGCCTTCCACCACCTGCACCAGCGCGTCGAACGGCGCGGTGTGTTCGCTCAAGCCCTGCCCCTCGTCGAACGCGAAGAGGGTCACGTTGCCGGTGGGTTTCCTGACGATTTCTCGGCTGACAACGGCGCCGTCCTGATACTCGACCAGTTCTGACGCCCGGGCGAGTTGCGCTCCGGGGAGTCCCTTGGATTTGGCGGGCGGTTGGTCGGGCATGGGGTCTGATTCTCGGTTGGATGAAAAATGAATGACCGGTCTGGGTGGTTCCTGGCGGGCTGATCTGAGTCGATGATTCATTCATCCGCCGCTGCCGTCGATTCCGGGGAAATTACTCGTTGGTCAGCACGGCCTTTTTTTCGTTCAGGTATTTTTCCAGCTTCTCGATCCCAGAGAGTGAAATGGGCACTCGCTTGAGCTGCCCCTTGTAATGCCGGTAGTGAACCAAACGCTTGCCGACCAGTTCGATCCGCAGATTGGTATCCTCGACCTGCCAGATTTGCCCGTTCTGCAGCGCTTTCAAAGGTGTTACGTTTGCTTGTTTCATGATTCTAAAGTGTCTGGCTTGCCGGGGTGGCCCAAGATCCGATTCGTTGCTTGCCACCCGATGGCGCCATCATTCGATGGCCCAAAGATGCCCGTCCTCGTCGTGATCGTCGTGCCGGATGCCGAGGAAGGCGCGGGCTTCCCGCAGAGCCTTCTCGTAGGAATCCGCATCGAGTCGCATGGTGTTCTTCTTACCCTGGGTGTTGTCGTATTCCAACCCAAAAGCCCCATGCTCCTGATCCAGGATTCGGCCGGTTTTCATCAGTTGACGCCGCCCACGGACAGCATGCCGCCGCTCTTCTCCGGGGCAAAGTCCGCGGCGCGGTGGTTGCCCTCAGTCACATCCGCCGGGGTCATATCGACGGTCACCCGCTCGCAGCAGGCCTCCGAGTCCAGGTAGCCCTGCGCGGCGGCGAGGTGGAGCCATTTGTAGGCCTCGATTCTAGATTCCACGATCTCCGCCCGAGGTCCACTGATGCTGGCGCGATGGCATCGCATCCCGAGATTGAACTGCGCGCCGGCGTCACCCCCATCCGCCGCCCGCCGCATCCACAAGGCAGAGGTGGCATCGTCCTGCGGCATCCCCTGCCCCAGGGCGTGCATCATGCCGAGGTTGAATTGAGCGAGGCGATGGTTCTGGTCGGCGGCTTTGCGATACCAGCGGGCCGCCTGTGGAAAATCCTGCGCGGCGCCTTCGCCGGCACCAAATTTGATGCCGAGGGCGAACTGCGCCTCGGCGTCCCCCTCGTCGGCGCTGCACTGGATGCTCTTGACCGGCGGCACCGGAGTGCGGGAGAACAATTTGCGGTACCACGGTTTGTCCATGCTGTGATCCTCAACCTTTTCAACCTGAATACAAGGTCTAATTATTTTCACCCACGTCGCCTTTGCCAGCTTCTCAACTGCATCGCCTCGGAATCGGATCATCCGAGTGGACGCGTTGCTGCGTGGTGACGCGAACGAGGGTTGCGCTCCCGGCCGAGGTCGATATTCTCCGCGCGCCATGAATCCGCAGCTTATCATCGACGGCCTGATCTTCTACCTCGGATTGGTCATCCTGCTCACGTTCCACGAATACGGTCACGCCTGGATGGCCTGGAAATGCGGTGACGACACCGCCAAACGCCTCGGCCGGCTGTCGCTCAACCCCATCGTCCACCTCGACCTGTGGGGCACCGTCATCATCCCGCTGGCGATGATCTTTCTCTCGGCGTCGGGTTCGACGCTGGGCCGTTTCCTGGTGGGCTGGGCCAAGCCGGTGCCGGTGGATGTTCGCAATTTCGGGCATCCGAAGCGCGACGACATCCTGGTGTCGATGGCCGGTCCGGCGATGAATGTGCTCCTTGCCGTGGTGCTGCTCGTGATGGCCAAGATCGCGCTGCTCCTCGGGGCCGGCTATCCGGGGGCGACCCTGGCGCAGATGGCGTGGCTCAGCCTGATGCTTTGCTTCTTCAATCTGCTGCCCATCCCTCCGCTCGATGGATCGCATGTAGTGCGCGTGCTCATCGGCATGAGCTACGAGACCTACTATCGCATCGCGCAATATGGTTTCATCGTGCTGATCGTCGTACTGCAAATCCCGCAAGTGCGCAACTTGATCGGGCTGGCGTCCAACGTCACCTTCGTCGCCATCGCCAGCGTTTTGCGACTCGGTATGCCCGGCGCCTGAATCCGCGCCGGTCTGCCGGGCATTCAAACGTGATTTTCCATCCGTCCATTTGAACCAAGCCTCCTCATGAAACCTCACCATGAACCTCAAGGGAGAGCGCGTCTTTCCGTGCGCGCCGCCAGCCGCCTGGCGATCCACGAACGGCGCGCGCGGAGTGACGCGCCCTGCCTCCACAAACCGGTTCAGGGTTTCAAGCCGCGATGTTTGTTTCCGGGGAAGCCGCATCCTTCAGGTTGGCACCGCCTGACGCGCACGCTGGTGGCCAGTGTCGCCTGCCTCACCCTCGCGGCTCTGGCCGGTTGCACCGCACCCATCGGCGCGACAAGGACCACGGCCCGTCACGCCTACATGCAGGTCAACGGCAGCGCGCTCGACAACCGGCAGAGCGACACCTCGCGCCTCGTCCTGCATCGTTTCGATCTGGAGAAGAAATTCCGCAAAGATCCCGTCGGCACGCTCCAGTATCTGCATGAGCAAGCCTGTGCGGACAAGCGGCGCGATGTCTTCTTCGCGTTGGCCGAGCTTAATTATCTCCACGCCGAGAAACTCCATCGCAGCGTCAAGCATGGCGCACCGCACAAGGCGCCCGATTACTTCCTCGCCTCCGCCATTTACTCCTGGCTCTACCTGCTGGGCGACGGGCCCGAGCCGCCGCCCGGACCATTTGACCGGCGCTTCGGCCTGGCCTGCGATCTCTACAATCGCGCCGTCCCCCGGGGCTTCGCGACCCCCAGCCGCACCAACGCCGTCGTCATCCTGGGTGACAGCGTGCGCGACCTCGGTCCGGGCCGGGTAATCGTGCGATTCAGCAAGCCCGCCTTTCGCTGGAGCCTCGAGGAAATCGAGGAGTTCCTGCCGGCCGACGAATACCTCCTGCGCGGCCTCACCGTGCGCGATCGGCAGTCCGGCTTGGGCGCGCCACTCATCGCCGTTGGCAAGACCATCGACCAGCAGCGTTTCCCGCGGCGCTTTCCGGCCACGCTGTTTCTGCGCGTGACCAATGACGTCAGGGCTTGGTGCCGTGGCGACCTCCAAGTCTCGCTCGAACTCTATTCCACCTACGACGAGAACAAAGTCGAGGTCGCCGGCCGGACGCTCCCGTTGGAAGGCGACACGACGGCGCCGCTGGCCTACAGCATGAATGACAGCCAGGTGTGGGCGCTGGGCAGCGATCAGTTCTTCTCGCCGGAGGAGAAGATCAAGAGCAACATCTATTTCACCCAGCCCTACCAGCCCGGCCGCATCCCGGTGATCTTCGTCCACGGCACCATGAGCAGCCCGGTGTGGTGGGCGGAAATGTGGAACACGCTGCGCGCCGACCACGAATTGCGCGACCGCTGCCAGTTCTGGAATTTCATCTACAACTCCGGCAAACCCTTCACCAAATCCGCAGCCGACCTGCGTCAGACCATCGAGAGAAAAATCCGCCAGCTCGATCCCACCGGCCAAGATCCCGCGCTGCGGCAGATGGTCGTCATCGGCCACAGCCAGGGCGGCTTGCTGACCAAGCTGACCGCCACCGATACGGGCGACCAGCTCTGGCGAGCCGCCTCGGACAAGGATTTCGCGTCGCTCCCGATGAAGCTGGAGGATCTTGAAATGCTGCGCGGCTATTTCTTTTTCCAGCCGGTTCCCAGCGTCACCCGCGTCATCTTCATCTCCACGCCGCATCGCGGCAGTTACCTCGCCGTCTCGCTCGTTCGCGATCTCGCCCGGCGCTTCATGTCACTCCCGGCGGACACGCTGACTCTCACCGAAAAGTTCTTGCAGGCGGACGGCCGCGAGCCGGTGCCTTCGGCGGTGCGCAAGGCTGCTCCGACCAGCCTGGACCAGATGTCCCCCAAGAACAAAATGCTGCTCAAGCTGGCGGAGATTCCCGTGGCGCCCGGTGTGAAGAGCCATTCCATCATTGCGATCAGGGGAGACGGGCCGCCCGAGAAAGGGGGCGATGGCGTCGTCAAATATACCAGCGCCCACGTGCCCTACGCGGACACCGAGTTCATCGTTCGCAGCGGACACAGTTGCCAGGACAAACCGCCCACCATCGAGGAAGTCCGGCGCATTCTGCTCGAACATCTCGCCGATTTGCCGCCCGCTGTTAAGAACCAGCAGTCGTCGGTGCTTCGCCATCCGGCGACCATCCCTCCCAAATAATCGCCATGATTCTCTGCCTCGGCACGACACCCGCCGCGCAGCGGGTGATGATTTTTCGACGGCTCGCGCTGGATGCGGTCAACCGCGCTACCTCCACTCACGACGGCCTCGCCGGAAAATCCATCAACGTCGCCAAGGTGCTGCGGGTGCTCGGCGAACATCCGATCGCGACCGGGTTTCTCGGCGGTGACCGCGGCACATTCATTCGCTCGGCGCTCGACGAACGTGGCATCGAACATGAGTTCGTCACCGTCGCGCCGCGCACCCGCCAATGCGTGACCGTCATCGACGAATCCGCCCGCACCCACACGGAACTGGTGGAGGAAAGCCAGCCGGTCAGGCCGGAGGATTTCGACGCGCTGCAGGAAATTCTTGGGCGCCGCATTTCCGGCTGCCGCGCGGTGGTGATGTCCGGCACCATCACGCCGGGCGGGCCGGCGGAGCTTTATTTTCAAGTCACGCAACTGGCGCACGCGGCTGGCGCGATTCCGGTGGTTGATGCCCAGGGCGCGCCGCTGCTGGCTGCCCTCGCAGCCAAGCCCGGATTGGTAAAGCCGAACCGGGCCGAACTCGCCGCGACCGTGGGCCATGTGCTGCCCGATGAGGCGGCCGTGCTGCAGGCAATGCGCGAACTGGCCGCACGCGGCGCGCAGCGGGTCATCGTCACTGCCGGCAAGGAACCGACCCTGGCTTTTGATGGCCGGAATTTCTGGCGAATCATTTCGCCGCGAATCACCGCGGTAAACCCCATCGGCTCCGGCGATTCCTTCACGGCGGGTTTGGTCTGGCGCCTGGTGCGCGGTGATGACCTCGGCGAAACCAGCCGCTGGGCCGCTGCCACCGGCTCAGCCAATGCGCTCACGCTGATGGCCGGCGAAGTGCGCCGTGAGGACGTCGAACGCCTCGCGCGCGACGTGCAGGTGCAGCGAATCTCGGACTAGTCGGCCACGCTGCCGCAAGCCGTGCGGCCGTGGCGGCGTCTCGGGAGAGCGCCGCATTCTTCAATGGTCGTTCGCTTTGGCGGCGGTCTGCCGACGCGCCGCTACCCCGCGAACTGCCGCCTTGCACGGGTCTGCGGAGTGGGGGTGCCGAAAATTGGCGCTTGTTGCCTTCGCGTCTAATGGTATCTATCAGGGCAACAATTCACACATCCATGCGCTGCTTCGACCGCCGATTTCTCGCGCTCGCCGGAATCCTTCTTCCGGCGCTGGTAACGGCTGGCGGGGTTGACCGCAGCCTGCTTCCACCTTCCGTGTCGCGCCCGGTGGATTTTGTCAGCGACGTCCAGCCAATCCTCTCCGCGCGTTGCTACGGTTGCCATGGACCGAGGAAGCAGGAATCCGAACTGCGCTTCGATTCCCGCGAGAGCGCGATGCAGGGCGGCGAGAGCGGTCCGGCCATCATCGCCGGGAAGAGCGCCGACAGCCTCCTGATTCACCTCGTCGCCGGCGCCATCAACGGCAAGCGGATGCCGAAGAAAGGTGAGCCGCTGAACGCGGAGCAAATCGGGATCTTGCGCGCGTGGATCGATCAGGGAGCAAACTGGCCCGAGTCGGCATCGGAGCACCTGGAAGACAAGTCGAAGCATTGGGCCTTTCAGCCGCCGGCACGCCCGGCGCTGCCTGCCGTCGCGCGAACCAACTGGACTCGCAATCCCATCGATCTCTTCGTGCTCGCCCGATTGGAGAAAGAGAAGCTGCACCCGGCGCCCGACGCGGATCGCATCACGCTGAGCCGACGACTGAGCCTCGATTTGCTCGGGCTGCCGCCGACGCCAGCTGAAGTGGATGCGTTTATCGCGGACACAGCGCCCAATGCTTACGAGAAGCTCGTCGAGCGGCTGCTGGCCTCGCCGCATTATGGCGAACGGTGGGGACGCCACTGGCTGGACATCGCGCGCTACGCCGACACGCACGGGTACGAGAAGGATCTGCCGCGCTCGATCTGGCCGTATCGCGACTGGGTTATCAACGCGCTCAACCGCGATCTGCCGTTCGACCAGTTCACCATTGTCCAACTTGCCGGCGATCTGCTGCCCAAGGCGACGCTCGATCAACGCGTGGCCACGGGCTTCCTGCGCAACTCGATGATCAACGAGGAGGGCGGCGTGGACCCCGAGGAATTTCGCATCGCGGCCCTGGTGGATCGCGTGGACACGCTCGGCAAGGCCTTCCTCGGCGTGACCATCAATTGCGCGCAGTGTCACACCCACAAATACGATCCCATCACGCAGCGCGAATACTACCATTTCCTCGCGTTCCTCAATGACGACGATGAGCCGCAGATGGAAGTGCCGGACGCGGGGCAACAGGCGAAGCGCGCGGATATTCTCAAGGAGATTGCCGTGATCGAGGACAGCCTGCTGGCCACGAACAAGGATCTGTCGGCGAGCCTCGCCACGTGGGAGCAGGAGATGCGCGCTTTGGTGCGGGACTGGACGGTGCTTGACCCGACCGCCTACTACGGCGGCGTCGGCACGAAGTTCACCAAACTCGGCGACCACTCGCTGCTCGCCACGGCCTCGAGCCCGCCCATCTCGACGTACTCGGTCACCGTGCAGACGCCGCTGACCAACATCACCGCCTTCCGCCTGGAGGCGCTGCGCGATCCAAATCTCCCGAACTACGGCCCGGGCCGTTCGGCCAATGGCAACTTCGTCCTGACCGAACTCACGGTGGAAGCCACACCGGCGAACGAGCCGACGAAGACAAATCGCGTCGTGCTGAAGAACGCCTCGGCGGACTATTCGCAAAAGGGTTTCGATGTCGCCGCCGCGATCGATGGCACGGACACGAACAAGACCGGTTGGGCAGTGGATGATGGTCCCGGCCGGCGCAATCGAAGTCGGGTGGCGGTGTTTGAAACGGCCGAGACGGTCGGCTTCGCCAGCGGGACCATCCTCACCTTTACGCTGAAGCAGATTCACGGCGGCGAGCACGCGCTCGGACGTTTCCGCCTCTCCGCCACTGCGGGCGTGAAGCCAGTGCAGGCGGATCCGCTGCCGAAAGAGTTGCGCGCGATTCTGGTAAACACAGAATTCAGCGGCGCGGCGATCCCCCTCTCCCCCACTGGGGGAGAGGATGCCCGAAGGGCGGGGGAGGTGACATCCGCTTCGCCCAACCAACACGGCCGAGCTGCGAAGCCTCAACGAACCCAAGCCCAGCAACGCGCTCTCTTCAGTGCCTATCGAATCACTGACAAGAATCTGGCCGAGGCGAACAAGAAGATCGCCGGACTGATGGACCAATGGCCAACCGCGCCCACCACGCTCGTGCTTGAATCACGCGAAGAACCCCGCGCCACCCACATCTTCAAGCGCGGTGATTTCCGGAGACTGGGTGATCTGGTAACGCCCGGCATTCCCGCCGTGCTGGGTGCGATTCCGACGAACGAACCGCTGAATCGCCTCGCGCTGGCGAAGTGGCTGGTCAGCACGAACAATCCAACCGTGGCGCGGGTGATCGTGAATCGCGTCTGGGCGCAATACTTCGGCCGCGGCCTCGTCACCACGCCGGAGGATTTCGGCACGCAGGGCGAGAAGCCCTCGCATCCCGAACTGCTCGACTGGCTCGCGTGCGAATTCCGTCAGCCCTCGGTAGTGGCGCAAGCCTCCGGCTTGCGAAGTCTCGCAAGCTTCCAGCTTGCGGTCGGAAGCGATTCAGGCAATCCGTCCGCCCCCTCAACCGCAACCAGGATGGTTGCGGCACCCGCAAGCCAGAGGCTTGCGCCACCACCGTGGTCGTTGAAGCATCTCCACCGACTCATCGTGAACAGCGCGACCTATCGGCAGTCATCGCGCATCACGCCGGAATCGTGGGAACGCGATCAATACAACGCGTTGCTGGCGCGCGGAGCGCGGGTGCGGGTCGAAGCAGAAGTCATCCGCGACATCGCGCTGGCGGCGAGCGGGTTGCTGAATCCGAAGATCGGCGGGCCGAGCGTGTATCCGCCGATTGCCGAAGGCGTGCTGAGTCTTGGTTACGGCGCGCCGATGGCCTGGCCCACCGAGACCAACAGCAACCGCTTCCGGCGCGGCCTTTACACGTTCTGGAAACGCAGCGTGCCGTATCCGTCGCTGCTCGTTTTTGATTCGCCCAACGCGGACATCGCCTGCGCGCGCCGGATGCGTTCAAACACGCCGCTCCAGGCGCTCACCACGCTCAACGATCCGGCCTTCATGGAGTCCGCGCAGGCGCTGGGCTTGCGCGTCTTCAAGGAAGGTGGCCGCGAGGATCGGGCCCGCGCGGAATTTGCGTTTCGCCTCTGCACCGGCCGGGCGCCGACCGATTCAGAACTGAAGGCGCTGCTCGGCCTTTACGAACAGCAATACCGCCGCTTTGAACACAGCACCGCCACCGCGCTGCAAGTGGCACTGGCCGACCCGCAGAAAATCCCGGCGGAGGTGAACCTGCACAAAGTCGCCGCTTGGACTCTGGTGGCGCGGGTGATTTTGAATTTGGACGAAACGGTGACGAAGGAGTGAGCGTATGAACTGCCAATCCCACCTCTACACCCGCGAACATCCCGCCGCGGTTTCGCGCCGGTGGTTCCTGCGCGATTGCACGGTCGGCCTCGGCTCGCTCGCGTTCGCCGCATTGCTGCGGGGCAACGATATCTTTGCGGCCAACCGCCCGGGCGCGGTCAATCCGCTGATGCCGCGTGCGCCGCATTTCAAGCCGAAGGCGAAGCGCGTGATTTATCTTTTCCAAGCCGGCGCGCCGAGCCAGCTCGACCTGTTCGACTACAAACCGGCTTTGGTGAAATACGACGGCCAGCCCGTGCCGGCCGAGGTGGTGAAGGATCAGCGCTACGCCTTCATCCGGCCCGACGCCGCGTTGATGGCCTCGAAGTTCAAGTTTGCCAGGCATGGCCAGTGCGGCGCCGAAGTTTCCGAAATGCTGCCGCATCTGGCAGGCGTGGTGGACGACATTGCGATCATCAAGTCGATGAACACCCATGCCTTCAATCATGCGCCGGCGCAGATTCTGATGAACACCGGCTCGACGCTCTTCGGCCGGCCAAGCATGGGCTCGTGGCTGACTTACGGACTGGGGAGCGAAGCGCAGAACTTGCCCGGCTTTGTCGTGCTCAGTTCCGCGGGCGGCACCAGCGGCGGCGCGTCGAACTGGGGCTGCGGTTTTCTTCCGACGGTTTATCAAGGCGTGCCGTTCCGCCGCACGGGCGATCCCATTCTCTTTCTCTCCAATCCGCCCGGCGTCAGCGCGGAGATGCAGCGCCAGTCGCTCGACGCCTTGAAGAGCCTCAACGAACAGCGCCTCGACGTAACCGGAGATCCCGAGATCGCCACGCGCATCAACTCATTCGAGATGGCGTTCCGCATGCAGACCAGCGCGCCGGAACTGATGGATCTCTCGCAGGAATCCAAGAGCACGCTCGAAATGTATGGCGCCGAGCCGGGCAAGAAAACGTTCGCGAACAATTGCCTGCTGGCGCGGCGGCTGGTCGAGCGCGGCGTGCGATTTGTGCAGCTCTTCCACGAAGCTTGGGACCATCACAGCGACGTGACCGGCGGCGTGAAGGCCCAAGCCGGGCTGACGGACAAGGCCAGTGCCGCGCTGGTGAAGGATCTCAAGCAACGGGGACTGCTCGATGATACACTGGTGATTTGGGGCGGGGAATTCGGGCGCACGCCGATGGTCGAGAACAACGCGGAGAGCGGACGCAGCCTTGGGCGCGATCATCACCCGCAGGCCTTCGCCATGTGGCTGGCGGGCGGCGGTGTGAAGCGCGGCATCACCATCGGAGAGACCGACGACCTCGGCTTCCACATCACGCGCGACAAGGTCCACGTCCACGACTTGCACGCCACGATCATGCACCTGCTCGGCTTCGATCACACCAAGCTCACCTACCGCTTCCAGGGCCGCGATTTCCGGCTGACGGATGTGGAAGGGGAACGGGTGGAGAAGTTGCTGGCCTGAAAGTAGCACGGGCGTCTCGCCTGCATGGGTCAATCGTCTGGACCGTAGAGAAGGCTGTATCCCCGAATCACCGATGCAGCCGGGACGGCTGTGCTCCTTTGACGGCAGGTCCGCTTCCGATGTTTCACCAAAGGGAACTCGACCAAAGGAATTTGAAAACAATCACGCGTCGAAAGCATCCCTGCCCCGCCCCGCCAAACAAGCTGCACCAAAGACACCGCTTGTCGTTCGTGGTGTTCACGCCTACGTTCACGGCGGTTTTGGAAGGGTGGAGAATCGCTCCGGGCTGGCAACGGTCCGGGGAGGAAAGTCCGAACTCCATAGGGCGCGATGCCGCGTAACCTGGCGGACCGCAAGGTCGCACTGGGATACACGCGGGAGGGGCGCCGCGAGGCGCACCGACGGAGAGTGCCACAGAAAACAAACCGCCCCGCTCCGCGCTGCAAGGTGCGGATCGGGGTAAGGGTGAAAAGGCGGGGTAAGAGCCCACCGCTCCGCGAGTAATCGCGGGGGCACGGAAAACCCCATCGGGAGCAAGGCCAAATAGGAGACCCCGGGGCGGCCCGCCCCACGGCGCAAGCCGGGTCTCGGGTACTGGCTGCTGAGATAAATGATTCTCTCCCCCGGGCAACCGGGGCAGACAGAATTCGGCTTACAGCCCTTCCAAAACCACCTTCGCGCGGCCCGCCTCCCGGCGCCGGATCGAGATTGAAATTGCCAAGGGAGAAGCCATTTCCTACGGTTCGCCCGTGCCGAAGAACCGGAACAACACCACGACTTTCTAGCGTCCGCCCGAAAACATCGGGATGGACGCCAACGCCTCAGACCAACCGTCCGGGGCGTTTTTGTTTACTGATTTCAACCGCAGATGAACGCAGATGATTTTCCTGATCCGAATGCCGGGAAGGCCGACGCCTATCCTTGCAAGGAGGAAACTCATGCCGTCATCGGCTGCGCGTTCGAGGTGCTGAACGAGCTTGGGCACGGTTTGAACGAGAAGCTCTATGAAAACGCCCTGGTGGTTGAGTTCAAGCGCAAGGGCATTGTCTTCGATCAGCAACGACGCTTTGAAGTTCTGTATAAAGGCGAGCACGTTGGCGAATTCGTCCCGGACCTGATCGCTTTTGGAAAAGTCGCGGTGGACGCCAAGACGATCGACCGCATCACCGATCACGAACGCGGACAGATGCTGAACTACCTTCGCATCACGAAGCTGCCGGTTGGTCTGCTTCTCAACTTCAAGCACGCGAAGCTGGAATTTGAGCGCATTGTTCTGTCCAGCCGCAGATGAACACAGTGAAAAACAATTTCAACCGCAGATGAACTCAGATGAACGCAGATATGAAACAAATCAGTGAGGCGACGACAATTTCGCAGACGCTGGCAGTTCTTGGCACTCCAAGCTACGGCGGCAGATCCGGTGCGAAAAATCTGCGTTCATCTGCGTCCATCTGCGGTTAAACTCTTAAATCTTTATGGCTGACGAACAACAAGACCCGAAGGAAAGAAAAACACTCGACGACCGCGCGAAGATGACCGAGCTGGAGCGCATCCGGCACTCGTGCGCCCATGTCATGGCCACCGCCATCCTGCGGCTCTGGCCCAACGCGCAGTTCGCCTACGGGCCGCCAGTCGAGAATGGTTTTTACTACGACTTGGAATGCGAGCACCGCATCTCACCCGAGGACTTCGAGAAGATCGAGGCGGAGATGAAGAAGGAGATCAAGGCGAACAACGTCTTCGAGCGCAGTGAAGTCACCCGTGAACAGGCGATCAAGGACGCGGAGAGCGGACGCCTCGGCGGACTCGGCGAACGTCCCGGCAACGCCAGCAAGTTCAAGCTGGATTTGCTCAAGCAGATTCCCGAGGGCGAGCCGATTTCCTATTTCAAGAACGGCGACTTCATTGACCTCTGCGCCGGGCCGCACGTCATGCGCACGGGCAACATCGGCGCGTTCAAGCTTACCAGCGTGGCCGCCGCCTACTACAAGGGCGACGAGAAAGGCCCGCAACTCCAACGCATCTACGGCACGGCGTTCAAGAACAAGACCGCGCTCGACGAGTATTTCAAGATGATCGAGGAAGCCAAGCGCCGCGACCATCGCAAGATTGGCGCGGAGATGGGGCTGTTCGCGATCGACACGGAATTCGTCGGGCCGGGCATGCCGCTGTGGCTGCCCAAGGGCACGGTGCTCGTCGAGGAACTGGAAAAGCTGGCCAAGGAAACCGAATTCGCCGCCGGCTACGTCCGCGTCCGCACGCCGCATCTGGCGCGGGAGCGTATGTACGAAACGAGCGGCCACCTTCCTTACTACCAAGATTCAATGTTTCCCCCGATGACGCTCGCGATGGAGGGTTCGCTTAAGTCTAAGTGGGAGATAGCGGATACCATTCTTGACGAGAACTTGAAGGAGAGCTGGAAGGAGTTTCGTCAGTTCGCAGGCAATCCCGAAGATCCTCAGGAGGTTATCGCGGCAATTGAGAAGCGACTTTCCGCAATGGAGCCTTCGGGTGTTGAAGACTTCCGCCAGATGACGAAGCACTTCTATCTGCAAGGATTGCTAAAAGCGGCTGCTCCTTCTGATCGCTACTACCTCAAAGCCATGAACTGCCCGCATCATCACCGCATTTTTGCGGCGGAACCGCGCAGTTATCGTGACCTCCCGTTGCGCCTGGCCGAATACGGCACTTGCTACCGGTACGAGCAGAGTGGCGAGTTGTTCGGTTTGATGCGCGTGCGCTCGCTCAACATGAACGACGCCCACATCTATTGCACCGAGGCTCAGTTCGCCGACGAGTTCCGCGCGGTGAACGACATGTATCTGAAGTATTTCAAAATCTTCGGCCTCGACAAATACCAGATGCGCTTCAGCACGCACTCGAAGGAGGGCCTCGGCAAGAAATACGTCAACGAGCCGGAGTTGTGGCTCAAGACCGAGGACATGGTGCGCCGCGTGTTGCAGGAGAGCGGCATCAACTACGTGGAGGTGGCGAACGAAGCCGCGTTTTACGGTCCGAAGATTGACGTGCAAGTGTGGAGCGCCATCGGCCGCGAATTCACCATCGCCACCAACCAGGTCGATTTCGCCGTGCCCGCCAAGTTCGGCCTCGTCTATCGCGACAAGGACAACACGGACAAGACGCCGCTCTGCATCCACCGCGCACCGCTCGGCACGCACGAACGCTTCATCGGCTTCCTCATCGAGCATTACGCGGGCAACTTCCCGCTCTGGCTCGCGCCGGATCAGGTGCGCGTCATCACGCTCAGCGACGACGCGGCGTTGCTTGACTACGCCAAACCCATCGTGAACGAACTCCGCGCCAACATGGTGCGCGTGGAAACCGACTTCAGCACCGACCCCATCAAGGCGAAGATCGCCAATGCCGAGCAGGCGCGCGTCCACACGATGCTCGTCATCGGCGGACGCGACATGGAAGCCGGCGCGGTGAGCGTCCGTCTCCACGGCAAAGGCCCGCAGGGCGCGAAGCCGAAGGGCGAGGTCGTGGCGGAGATTCTTGCTGCGATTAAGGAGCGAAGGGCGTAGCCTTACCGCCATGATCACTGAATTGGATATCCAAAACTTCCGTGGTCTGCGCCACGTCAAGCTCGCGGGTTTGAAGAGCGTCAATTTGATCGTTGGTGGCAACGACACGGGGAAGACGAGCATTCTGGAGGCTTTGGTTCTGTTGCTCGGGGATGGAGCGGCACTGCGTAACCTTCCGATTACCTTCCGCACCAATCAAAGTGGCGGCCAATCAGTGGATGACAACAATGACCGGGAGAACTTTTGGTCGTGGTTGTTCTACGACCGAAGCTCCGAAAACGAGATCGGTATCAGCGCTGAATTGACATCGCAGGCATCGATCACCGTCAGAACAGAGCGTTTGCCAGACCCACATCTCGGGCATGGCAAGCTTCAATCCATTCTGACGAGAACAGCCAGCCGCGCAAAAGATGACGAACGGGTTCAATTGTCTGGAAAGCCCAAGGTGCCCAAGGGGCAAGTTAGGCTGCTCCAGATGGGCCAGCACCAGTTTTCCGTTATGGGTGGCACTTCGCTGGATGACTTTCGCCTAGGCGTGCTTTCGACGCGCGCACCTAATCCAGTTCAGGATGCCGAAAACTACAACCAGGTTGCACTCCTGGCAGACGGAGAACGACGAATCGAAGACATCATGCGAGAGATAGAGCCGCGCGTTCGACGGCTCAGATACGCGAAGCTGCCTGGGACAAACTCGCCGCTGATTTTCGTCGATATCGGTCTGTCCCGCGCCGTTCCGGCCACCCAGATGGGTCAGGCATTCAATCGCATCCTCCATATCTACACCCACGTTCTGGCGAACCGCGCCAATGTGCTTCTTGTCGATGAAATCGAGAACGGCATCTTCTCCGAGTCCATGCCGAAGATCTGGAAAGGACTGCTGGCGCTGTGCGAACTGGAAGGAATCCAGATTTTCGCCACGACTCACAGCCGGGAATGCGTAATGGCCGCTCACGAAGCTGAAAAGGAGCGCGGCAAGCAGGAGTTAAGCGTCCAACGCCTTCAAGTCGTCAAAGGCAACGTCGAGGCGGTAAGCCTCGCTTCTCCGCACCTTGAAGTTGCGTCCGAAATGGGTCTGGAGGTTCGTTCGTGAGCGAGGGCAGCCCTGAGCGTCTGAGCCTTGAGCGACCAATCAGCGCAGCGGGCCAATTGCTGGTCGAAGGGCGGGTGCCGCAGATGTTCTTCCGCGAGTTGGTGATAATCTCTGGACTGGCGAGTGCGATTGACGTGCGGACGTTCGGTGATATCGCCAAAACCAACCTCCAGACCTTCTTGGAGTTGTTCACGCAGAAGGCCGAGTTCAAGGAGAGGGTGCAGCGTCTCGGTATCGTGCGTGATGCTGAGACGTCGAACGCGCCATCGGCTTTTCAGAGCGTTCAGGCGGCGCTGAGAGACGCTCGATTACCAGATCCAAGTCAGATGCAGAAATTTGGAGGCAATCCGTTGGCCGTGGGCATCTTCATTCTGCCAACCTGCCAGGATCCCGGGATGTTGGAGTCGCTTTGTCTGGAAGCGGTTGCCGAGGACGAGAAAGCGCATCCGGTCGGCGTGCTTCCGTGCGTGGATGAGTTCTTCGCGTGCCTCGCCAAGCGTGGCAGGCAACCGAGCAATCCAACAAAGGCTCGGTTCGCGGGCTACGCGCTCGCTCACGACGTCATCGATCCTCAACTCGGTCGAGCCGCGCAGAAGGGCACGATTCCTTGGGAAGCAAAGGTGTTTGACCCCTTGAAAACCTTTCTCAAAAACCTTGCGGGAATCTGATGCTGGTCATCGGCGGTCGCGACATGGAAGCCGGCGCGGTGAGCGTCCGTCTCCACGGCAAAGGCCCGCAAGGCGCGAAGCCGAAGGCGGAAGTCGTGGCGGATATTTTGGCTGCGATTCGGGCACGGCGGGCGGGGTGAACAGCGCCCGGACCGACCCAGAATCATCCGGGCGAAAGCGTCCGTTTGCGCTCTTTCTTCATGCTTAAGCCTAACCATTGGGTTGCGGGTCGCCGATAGTATGGCATGATCGCACGCAAACAGCAGGCCACGCCGTGAAAACAAACACTCTCATCACTTATTTCTGCGCCGCCCTGATGCTGGTCGCCACGGCGCCAGCCGCCACTTTCGTCGTCACCAACACCGCGGACAGCGGCCCGGGCACCTTGCGCCAGGCGATCATCAACGCCAATGCCAGCCCGGGGTTCGATGCCATTGAATTCCAGATTCCCGGGACGGGCGTCCGCCTCCTCCAGCCCTTGACCGCGCTGCCAAACATCAACGATCCGGTGGGCATCGATGGCACGACGCAGCCGGGCTTTGCCGGCACGCCGCTGATCGAATTGCGCAGCGTCAACACCGATCCCGATATCAGCGGACTCACCCTGTTCTCCGGGGGTTGCACGGTGCGCGGACTGGCCATCGGCCGTTTCACCCGGGACGGCATCCGCATCGAGAACGGCGGAACGAATGTCATCACCGGCAACTACCTCGGGCTTTCGCCGGACGGCACGACGGCGCGGGGCAACTCGCTGGCGGGCATTTCGGTGGTGCGCTCGGCGGGCAATCGCATCGGCGGCCCGAATGCCGCGGAGCGCAACGTCATTTCCGGAGGCAACCTGAGCGGCGTGATCCTCAGCGAAATCGGAACGGTGGACAATCGCGTCGAGGGCAACTTCATCGGCACCACCGCCGCAGGCACCGCGGATCGCGGCAATCTCAATTACGGCGTGGCGCTGCTCAACGTCAGCAACAACGTGGTGGGCGGCACCGCCACCGGCGCGGGCAACGTCATTTCCGGGAACAACCTGATCGGCTTGCTGGTCCAGGAATCGGCCGCCAACATGATCCAGGGCAACTTCATCGGCACCGATCTCACCGGCACGGCGGCCATCAGCAACACCCTTGACGGTGTGATGATTTATGCGGCGGCGGACAACGTCGTCGGCGGAACAGCGCCGGGCGCGGGCAATCTGATCTCCGGGAACGGAGCGCGCGGCGTTACCATCGTGATTGCCGGCGCGGATCGAAACGTGGTTGCGGGAAATCTCATCGGCACCACCGCCAACGGACGCGGCGCGCTGCCCAACGGACTGGCGGGGGTGACCCTGTTCGCCGGCAGATCGAACGTCATTGGCGGCCCGCTGCCGGCCGCGCGCAATGTGATCGCGGCGAACAAACAGAGCGGCATCCTCCTCTTCTCGAACACCACCACGGCCAATGTGATCCAGGGCAATTTCATCGGCGTGGACATCACCGGCGGCACCGCTCTGGGCAACCAGATGAGCGGGGTGACCCTCGACGCCGCGCCCGGCAATTTCGTCGGCACCCCGGGTGCGGGCAACGTCATCTCGGGCAACCTCCAGAACGGCATCGAGCTCAAGAACGCGGGCGGCGTCAGCAATGTCGTGCAGGGAAATCTCATTGGCACCGACGCGACCGGCATGCTGGCCCTGAGCAACCTCTGGTCGGGGCTGCGCATCGAATCGGCGGCGAACGTCATCGGCGGGGCGCAAACCGGCGCAGGCAATTTGATCTCGGGGAATTTATCGAACGGCATCTACGCGGCCGGCGCTTCGTGCCGGAGCAATCGCGTCGAGGGCAATCTCATCGGCACGGATCGCACTGGTTCCGCCGCCATCGCCAACGCGAACTATGGCATCGTTCTCTCGCAGGCTCCGGGGAATTTCATCGGCGGCACCGCCCCGGGCGCGGGCAATTTGATTTCCGGCAATGGTTTCAGCGGCCTCGACCTCACCGGCAGCGGCACGCGCGACAATCAAATCCAGGGCAATCGCATCGGCACGGACGCGGCCGGCCAGACGGCCCTGCCCAACGGCTACGGCGGCGTCTTCCTGGAATCCGGCGTGTCGAATCTGCTCGGCGGACCCCTGCCGGGCGCGGGCAATCTCATCTCCGGGAATACCAGGAACGCCATCCTCATCAATGCCAGCGCCGTCGGGAACGTCATCCAAGGCAACCTTGTCGGCGTGCGGGCCGACGGCGTTTCGCCGTTGCCCAATCAGTGGCACAGCATCGACGTGAGCGGCACCCCGAACCTGCGCATCGGCGGTGCGGCGCCCGGGGAAGGGAACATCCTGGCCAACGCGTTGACCGGCGGCTATGACGGCATCCGCGTGCGCCCGGGAGCGACCAATGTGTGGATTCGTGGCAATTCGTTTTCTGGCAACGGCGTTTCCTCGGCCAACGG
Organism: Limisphaerales bacterium; assembly: GCA_038249465.1. GTDB lineage: Bacteria > Verrucomicrobiota > Verrucomicrobiia > Limisphaerales > JBBRWD01 > JBBRWD01. The sequence continues at coordinate 65,044 of JBBRWD010000016.1, forward strand.
CCTCGCCATCGACCTTGAACCCGACGGACCGAACAGCAACGACAACTGCGACGCTGATGCGGGGGCGAACCTCGGCCAGAATTTCCCGATGCTCGCGGGGGCAACGGCCGACACCACGCGGACGCGGATTCAGGGGACGCTCAACACCGCGGCCAACCGCGATTTCACCCTCCAGTTCTATGCCGGCCCGGCGTGCGATGCGTCCACCCGCGGCGAAGGCCAGATGTTCCTCGGGACGCAGCTGGTTCACACCAGCGCCGGTTGCGAGGGGAATTTCACCGTCACTGTGCCGGGCGCCGCACCGGCCGGCTGGGTGGTGACCGCAACGGCGACCGACAGCGCGGGCAACACCTCGGAGTTCTCCCCCTGCCTCGCCGCGAGCCCGATGCCGGCGATGGCGGTTCTTCCGGGCGACAACCAGACCGTCACCCTGACGTGGCCTGCCGGTTCGACTGGAAACACCCTGACAGAAGCCACCAACCTGAATTCACCGATCCTCTGGCGACCAGTCTCCGGCCCGCCGCCCGTGCTCAGCAACGGCACTTACCGTTGGTCGGGTTCCGCCACCAACGAGACGCGATTCTACCGGCTGATGCTGGATTGATCCGCCTCACACCGGCACCACGGCCGTCCAGCAATTGCCGAAGCGGGTCTTGAATCGCTCCTCCATCCCACGCGCCGCCTCTGGATTTGGAGCGATGGCGAAAGTGGTGGAACCGCTGCCCGACATGAGCGCTGCCAGCGCACCCTCGTTGCGGAGAAATTCCTGGTAAAGAGGCAAGATGGGGTATTTCTCAAAGGCGGGAGCTTCGAGTGAATTGTAAAAGTCAGTCGCGCCCACGGCGGTTGAGGCCCGTTGCCACGAGGCCGCCAGCGCGCGGGCCCGTCCGGGACGCCCATTCAACGCCACCGGAAAGCGGCCCAGTTGCTGATAGGCCCACGCGGTGGCGATGCCGAAGCCCGGATGAATCAGGAGAAATGCCGTGCCGCGCAGTGCCGGAAAAGTGGGCAGTGGCTCGATGTTTTCGCCGCGCCCCGTGGCCAGCGCCGGACCCGATTGGAGGAAGAACGGCACGTCCGAACCGAGCTGTGCCGCGAGCCGGTGCAACGTGGCGGCGTCAAGCGGGTGTCCGAACATTTCGTTCAAGCCCCGCAACGCGGTGGCTGCATTGCCGCTGCCGCCGCCAAGGCCGGCCGCCATCGGGACGTGCTTTTCGAGATGGAGGCGAACGCCTTCCTGGACGCGTGCCTCGGCTAGAAACGCGCTGGCGGCGCGATGCACGAGATTGCTGGCATCCGCCGGCAGCCGAGGGTCGCTGCATGTCAGTGTCACCCCGGCGGCAGCGGGGGCGAACGCCAGCGTGTCGCACAGGTTCACCGGGTGCATGAGCGTCTCCAACTCGTGAAATCCATCGGGGCGTTTCCCGAGGATGTTGAGCAGCAGGTTGACTTTGCAGGGGGAGGATTTTTCCAGGCTCATGGTAACAAAAAAGCGCCAACATCGGGATGCTGGCGCTTGCTGCGCAGGGTCGCCTGCGCCGATGAAAACGGAATCAGTTGTCGAACACGCGGAAGCGGCTGCCCGGCACGTAGGGCGCGATTTCGCCACCGCTGAAACCAAGGCGCGCGTCGGTGTTGAACAACGTCGCATCCTTGATGCCCGGCTTGTAGCTTTCAGGATATCCGCCGCCGGGAATCAGCACCAATCCGCCGTAAGGATAGGACTTGGTGGCGATCGAGGGATCCGGATAAACCTTGCCCTTGGCCAGCACGGGACCGAATGGCGGAAACGGAAAGGTGATGATTTCGTAGGCGCCGATGAACGTGCTGACCACGCTGCGATCGAAACCGCGGATGACGCCGGTGGTGTAAGCCTCGCCCGGCCCGTCCCAAACGGCGGTCTGCTCAATGGAACGTTGCATTTCACCCAGCCGGGCAAACGTGGTCACGTTGTTGATGCCGCGGCCGAGTTTCTGTTCGGGACCCGCGCAACCGCTCACGAACGCCACTGCGGCCAGACCGGTCAGGAGGATGAAGGCACTGCGCATAATTCAAGTATGTGTTGCTGGGGAAACCATAGGCAGCGACCAAACGAAGTAAAGGTGGAAAACGCGAAAATAGCTTTGTAAATCCGGGAAATATGACAGACCGGCAAGGCGGGCCTCACGTCGTCAACGCCGCATCCCAATCCTTCCACACCGGCTCGTAGCCCAGTTGCCGGACGAATTCCGCGACCTCTCCGGCGCTGCGTTCATCCGCAATGCTGAACTGCCTCGTGGCTGCGGTGGCACGACCCGGTTCAGCCCACTCGCGGGCGCCGCTGGCGAGCTCGACGATCCGCCCGCGCTCGGTGTGGTGAAGGTTTTCCTTGCCGGCGCCCGTGTAGCCGCCCGGTTCGGTGTGGCTGCCGGCGCTGATCAGGGTGATGCCGAGCGGAATCAGGCCGTTGCGCAGCGCGGGCGATTCCCGCGTCGAGAGCACCAGGCCCACGTCGGGGAACATCAGGCGGAAGGCGCACACCGCCTGCACCAGTTCGCGGTCGGTCATGTGCGTGAGCGGCTCGAATTCACCCGCACACGGACGCAGCCGCGGCAGGGAGATGGTCACGGACGACTTCCAGCAGGTGCGCAACAGATGCGCCGCGTGCGCCGCCACGCTGATCGCCTCCCTGCGCCAGTCGGCCAGACCGTAAAGCGCGCCGATGCCGATGCGGCGGAAGCCGGCGGCGTAGGCGCGCTCGGGCGTTTCGAGGCGCCAGTCGAAATTGCGCTTCGGCCCCGAGGTGTGCATCTCGTCATACACCGCGCGGTCGTAGGTTTCCTGGTAAACCACCAACCCGTCGGCGCCAGCCTCGACGCACGGGCGGTAATCGGCCGCTTCCATCGGGCCGATCTCGAGCGAGACGCTGGGCACGCCTTCGTCCTGGTGCAAGGCGCGCACGCAATCGACGAGGTAGGAATTGGAGACAAACTTCGGGTGTTCGCCCGCCACGAGGAGGATGTTGCGAAAACCCTGCGCCTGTATCTCGCGTGCCTCGCGACGGACCTCTTCAATGGAGAGCGTGACGCGGAGAATCGGATTGTCGCGCGAGAAACCGCAGTATTTGCAGTTGTTGACACACTCGTTGGAAAGGTAAAGCGGCGCGAACAGACGGATGACCTTGCCGAAGCGCTGACGGGTGATCGCCTGCGAGCGGCGGCCCATTTCTTCGAGGCACTCGCCCGCGGCCGGCGAGAGGAGAACGGCGAAGTCCGCCAGCGACAGCAGCGGCTTGCGCAGAACCTCGCGCACCGCGGCAGCGGAAGCATCACGAGCGCGGGCCAGCAAAGCCGGCAGAGGCAGCGCATTGAATTCGGCAACAAAACTCACGCGGCGAACCTAACAGAAGCACGGGCGAGAGCAAGCGGCCCGCCCGGGCAAGAAAGGGACGATTGATCGGTCAGCGAATTGTCAGCCGTTTGCGTTGGCATGGCTCCAGCGCTTTGCCGCTGCACGAAAAGCCGCCTCGTGCTCGGGCCAATCGTGGAGTGTAGCCGGGTCGAAGTCGGCACCACACGGCCAGACGACGGTATGAATCTCCGGGTCGAGCGTGACTTGAGCAAAAGCCGCCGGGTCGCGGAGCGGCCCGTAAAGCTCGCCCTCAAGAATCGGCTCGAAATCAATCGTGCGCGCCAAGCCATCGTTGAAGCGCAGACGCAACGAATACGGAGCGATGTGCTCGCAGGAGGTGACGCGGTAAATCGGATGGTTCATGGCGCTACTCTACACCAGGGGAGTGATTGGGGAAGGCTTGCGGCCCTGCTCCAGAAGTGCCCAATCGGCGAGCAACTCCTCCTCGTGAAGCTCGGCCCAAGCCTCGACGAGCCGCTGCTGCCGCTGCGGGATGGAGCCGATGATGAGCGCAACCGGCGAAATGGAAAAGACGGCGACGTGCTCGCCATAGTAGGCCTGAAAATGGGGGACGTGATGACGCTCCGAAGGCTCGGAAAACATCCGAATAATGATGCCGTAAAAGCGTGAGAGTTCAGGCATGGCGTGCTTTTAGAAAAGAGTTCATCGGCTTCGTTTCTCGAAGCAAGCGAGCAAACGCCTGGCGAGTTCAGCGACGGCGACCACGCGACGCGTGGCTTGCAACCGCGATGGCTCCCCTCCGTTGGGGGCGCATGGTTGGCGAACCAACCGCCTGCTGGCGGACTCTTTCGTGGGAGAATCGTCCGCGGCTTGCCCGGAGCGGCGCATCCTGCTGGGTTGCTCGGCGAACCGGAAGGAAAGCTGCCGGCCGGCCCGCCAGAGGGGTCATCGCAGCCCGTTCATGGAGCTTGGCCCCGCACGCACTGACTCCAATCCTTGGTGGCAGCCGCAGCCGCGCTGGATCGCCGGAGCAGATCTCGCGAGGAATGGCCATTCTCAAGAACTGACCCCTTTCATGACCCCTTTCAGGTGAATCTTGCTTTTCACCAGTTTGGTCGCTCATTCGACCGCCTGGACTGTCGCGAGTATCCCCGGCTTGCAGCAGGGCCCCAACAGGTGCGGAACCCCCAGCCGCCTACGATAGCATCACGCCTCTCTGTCTTTGGAAGTCCCTGCCAATCTTCGTAATTGATCCGCCATTTTGTCGGGTGATAGAACAAAATCAATACTGCCTGAAGCCTGAGCACTGAGAGGCATGCCGTTTACTTCAGCAGACTGGTCCTGAGCAAAGGTGGTTCCTCCCTTTGCCTTGATTTGCTTGCATCCGCCAGTTCCGTCGCCATCATGACCAGAGAGGATGATGCCGATTGCACGCGACCCCATAGCCGCTCCCAGCGAAGTCATAAACAAATCTACCACCACGTTCCGCTTGGAACGTGGGGAGACGACTTTGAAAGTATAGCTCTCAACCAGAAGATCTACGTTCGGAGGACACACGTAAACGTGATTCCTCCGGATCGGCATCGCCATGGCAGCCACCATTACAGGCATTTTCGTGTGCCGCGACAGAATTTGAGCCAACTGACTATTGGCAGTGGGGACAATATGAGTAACAAAGACAAAGGCCATGCCTGTATTAGACGGCAGCGCGTCCAGGAGCGCCTTGTATGCGTTAAGGCCCCCGGCTGAGCCGCCAATGCCGACAATGAAGTTGGGATGTGATGTTTCCATGACCTGTCAGACCCCCATCCTTCCATCTGCCTTTTGACTCATTTTTTGTTTCTCAGAATTATTTTTATCAACCTTCTCTTTCTGATTGGGGGCTGCGACAGGATCTACGGGTACCAAGGCAATTCCCTCATCGCTCAAAATCAATTTGTGGACGTCGCTGGAGTGCCCCATGCCGCGAGACTTAACGATGTACAGTCCACGAATACGCCTTTTGCCCGCATCTTCTTCGATTTCTCGAACGACGATCCAGGTATCAATCAAAGACGAGACGCCGACTTCTCCGCTGGTGTAATTTTGTGCGGTGGAAGAAACAAGACTGGTGAACAACCCGGTGACGCCCTTGGATTTTAACAGGTCAATCATGCGGGTAACCATGGATTGAATTTCACGCTGGCTCCCCTCGGCAATGAGACTGGTCAGGGGATCGATGACCACCGCTAGTGGTTTGAACTCTTCAATGGTCTTGTACAAATCGAGGAGATGCATCTCCAACCCAAAGAAGGACGGCCTGGTAGAGACAATTTTTAAGAGCCCTTTTTTAATCCATGGGGCAAACTCCATATTGATCGAACCCATGTTTTGAACGAGTTGCCCTGCAGATTCTTCATACGACAGGAAAAGACAGCGTTCTCCCCGTCGGCATCTTTCGATGGCAAAGGCCGCCGCGAGGCTGGTTTTGCCAGTGCCGGCGGTTCCGGATATGAGGACCGTGCTGCCTCGGGTAAAACCTCCACCCTGGAACAGTTTGTCCAGCGAAGGGATTCCGGTCGAAACTCTCTTGCCGGTGCCGGGTTGATCGAGGCCGGCCGAAGTGATGGGAATTACGGAAAGTCCCGCCTTATCAATGACGAAGGGATACTCGTTGGTTCCATGATTGGCCCCACGATATTTAATGACCCGCACTCTACGGATGGCCATCTGTTCGTTCACTCTGTTATCCAGCAGAATGATGCAATCGGAAACGTACTCCTCCAGGCCATGACGGGTGTAAGAGTCATGTCCGGGCTCGCCGGTAACGATGGCCGTGACTTTTTTCTCCTTCAGCCATCGGAAAAGTCGCTTGATCTCCAAGCGAAGAATTCCGGTATCGGTGAGGCCCGCAAAGAGAGATTCAATGGAATCCAAAACGACGCGTTTGGCGCCAATGGCATCAATGGCATGGTCCAAACGAATGAGGAGACCTTCCAGATTAAAGTCGCTCTCCTGAATATCTCTGCGCTCCAAAACAACATGTTCCAGCCGAATCTTTTTCTGTGCAACCAGCCCCTGCAAATCCATGTTGAGAGAAGCCACGTCTTTATAAAGTTCAGCTTCGGTCTCTTCAAAGGACATGAAGATGCCAGGCTCATTGTGATTGAGCGCACCCTTGATCAGAAAATCGATCCCAAAAAGGGTTTTCCCGGAGCCAGCACTACCAGAAATCAAAGTGATTCTGTTTTTGGGAAGCCCGCCTTCTGTGATCTGGTCGAAGCCCTTGATGCCGGTGGCGCACTTGTGCATTCGATTGTGATTTAAGACCGCTTTTTTCATTAGAGTTTTGCCCATATAATAATCTTTGACCCGTACCCGTATTACTGCACGAGTCCTTGCTGTTTGTTGAATTAAACGTTTTGTATTGCGCTGCCGGGTCGCGGGACAATCTCGAGTTGGATGTCCGTGGACCGACCCCGCCGAATCGGTTCACCGCTATCTGCGCGGGTTCCAACGAACATGTTGGTGCCGGCGGCGGTGCTTTGCCTATGGGGTGTTACACCCATGAAGTACGGGGTGGAGGAAAGGGTTCAGTTCCCTAGTTCCTTCAACTGGCTCGGCCTATTCCGGGAAAGGGGTCACGGGAAAGGGGTCAGTTCTTGATATTGATAGGTATTGGGGTGACGCCATTCTCCCAGCGTGGCCCGCAAGTTGAGAGTCGAGACCGGGGAGATTTGGGCTGAAGTTCGCTTGGTTCACGGCTCACCCGTTCTTGAGAGCAAAAGCCCGATGCCTGGCAAAGAGCGGACGCAACGTCCTGGAAAGTTCATCCTGCAACGCCTGCAACTCGCGATAGATGGCCACGTTCTTCTTGTTCGGCGTGGCCGTCTCAGCCTTGTTCACCTTCACGAACGTGTCGGTCACGTCGCTGATGCCCACCTTCTCGCCCTGCTGCAAACGCCAGCTCCAGAGCGCCTGCAACGCCGCGCCGTAAGCCGCGCCTTCGCTGACCTGCAGCGTCACCACCTCGGCGTTGAACACGTCGGCCATGATCTGGCGCCAGATCTTCGATTTCGCACCGCCGCCGGTCGCTCGGATTTGCGTCGGCTTCACGCCGAGTTCGGCGAGACGGTTCAGGCCGTAGTTCATGCCGAGCGTGACGCCTTCCATCGTGGCGCGCGCAAAGCATTCGGTGTTGAAGGTCTGCGCCCGCACGCCGAGATACACGCCGGTGCCGTCGGGCACGTTCGGCGTCCGCTCGCCTTCGAGATACGGCAGGAGCATCAAGCCGAGCGCGCCGGGCTTCGCCTTGGCGACCTGCGCGTCGAACGTCTTCACGTCCATCTTGAAATCGTGCCGGAGGAGTTCCGTGGCGACGGTGACGTTCATCGTGCAGAGCAGCGGCAGCCAGCGATTGGTGGAATCGCAGAACGCCGCGATCTCGCCCTTCGGATCGACCACCGGCTTTTCCGAGCAGGCGTAAATCGTCCCGCTCGTGCCGAAGCTGGCGGTGATGACGCCCTGGCGCGTGTTGCCCGTGCCGATGGCCCCCATCATGTTGTCGCCGCCGCCGGCGCTCACCAGCACGTCGGTGCTGAGGCCGAGCGCCTTCGCGGTCGAAGCCTGCAGACTGCCGGCGGGCTGGTCGCTGGTGATCAGCGGCGGCAGCTTCTCGATGAGATCGGTGTCGATGGCCTTGAGGGTGGCGTCGCACCATTTGCGTTTGCGCACGTCGAGCAGAGCGGTGCCGCTGGCGTCGCCATATTCCATGACCGCCTGGCCGGTGAGCCAGTAATTCAGGTAGTCGTGCGGCAGGAGCACCATGGCGAGCTTGGCGAAATTCTTCGGCTCATGCTTTTTCAGCCAGAGAATCTTCGGCGCGGTGAAACCCGGCAGCACCGCCAGTCCCTGTTTCTTGATGGTGGCCTGGTAGCCGCCGAGTTTCGCCATGATTTCCTCGCACTCCTTCGCCGTGGAGGTGTCGCACCAGAGCTTCGCGGCGCGGATGACCTGCCCATCCTTGTCGAGCGGCACGAAGCCATGCTGCTGGCCGCTGACGCCGATGGCCTTGACCTCAGAGGCGCTGGCTTTGGCGGCCTTGAGCGCGGCTTTGATGGCCTTGGTGGTGGCAGAGATCCAATCCTTCGGATGCTGTTCCTTGTGCCCCGGGGGAAGATTCGGAATCAGGTCATAGCCTGCCTGACCGGAGCCGAGGACCTTGCCGGACTGGGCGTCCACGACCAGTGCCTTGGTGGATTGCGTGCCGCTGTCGATGCCGATGACGAGAGTTCTCATGGATTAAAATGGTGTCGAAGTGTGGTCTTAACGTGCTCTGACGGAGGCGGAGAATGGACAACCCGCTGCGCGGTGTCCAGCCCGCAGGCAGTCTCGGGTGAGACCGGGGTGTGATTAAAAGTGGGTGAGGTTAACCACGAACCGGCGGAAAACCCTGGGAGGCAGGGCGCGTCACTCCGTGCGCGCCGTTGGGTATGGTTGACCCGCTCCGGCGGCGCGCACGGAGTGACGCGCCCTACCTCGCCTGGCGTGCCGGCCTCACCCCCTTCTTATCACACCCGTGAGCCCGGATGGAGTTCGTGAGGAATTCTCAGCGCCCGGATGGACCAAACCGCGCCGTGATCATTTTCAGAAATTCTCCCGAGCCTCGCCCGGGAGGACGCGACTTCAGCCAGACGGCGACAATCTTGCGCTCCGGTCGCGGGGCTGCCAGCGAACGGTACTCCGGCAAATCCTGGCGGTTGGCGCGGGATGCCATCGCCGGAATCAGCGAAATGCCAAGGCCCGCGCGCACGAGGGATTGAATGGTCTCCAACTGCGCGCTGCGGAAACTGATGTGCGGCTTCATCTCACGCTGGTCACAAAACCGCAGCACCTGATCGCCCAGGCAATGTCCCTCCTTCATGACGATGAGGCGCTCGTCAGCGAGGTCCGTCACCTTCACCAGGCGCTTGCTCGTCAGCGGATGCCCGGGCGGCAGGGCCAGCAGCAATTCCTCCGTGAACAGCTCCCTCACCTCCAGCCGCCCGTCCTCGATGGGCTGACTGGCCAGCGCAAAATCAATGGCGCAGGCCAACGTGTCCTTGAGCAACCGCGCGGTGGTGTCTTCCTGCACGACAACCTCCACGCCGGGGAACTTCTCCGTGAAACCAGCCAGCACCTCGGGCAGCAAGTAGGGCGCGATCGTCGGCAGCACGCCCACCGTCACCGTGCCCCGCAGCAGATCCCGCGCGTCCGCCGCTTCGCGCCTGGCCGCGTCCACCTCTTCGAGGATGCGCACGGCGCGGCGCAGAAACACCTCGCCGTGGGGCGTCATTTGGACCGCGCGTTTCATCCGGTCGAAAAGCCGTTCGCCCAGTTCATCCTCCAGCTTCTGGATCTGCTGGCTCAAGGAAGGCTGGGAAACGTGGCACTGCTCGGCGGCACGGGAAAAATTCCCGGTTCGCGCCACGGCCGCGACGTAACGAAGCTGGTGCATTTCCATAGGCAATGCCTATCGTAGTGACAGGAAACAAGTATTTCAACAATGCTGGCGCGGATGCTTTACTTCGCCGCCGCACAACACAATCAACCCATGAAAAAACCGAACGCCAACACGCCTCCGCTGACCACCCCCGGCGGCCCACGCGGCCCGCTGCTGATGCAGGATTTTCCACTGCTCACCCAAGACCTCACCAAGTGCTCGAAGGCCGTCAGCAATTGACCACCAGCGCAGTCGTGCCAGACGCCGACAACTCATCCGCAAGATTTAGTTCAACCGACCAAACCAGGAGAAAACCATGTCAACCGAAGCCAAATGCCCTTTCCATCACGACGCCGTCAGCGGCGGCACCACGAACCAAGACTGGTGGCCGAACCAGTTGAAACTCGAACTCCTGCACCAGCATTCCTGCAAGTCCAGTCCGATGGACAGGGACTTCAACTACGCGGAGGAGTTCAAGAGCCTCGACCTGGGGGCGGTGAAGAAAGATCTCGCGGCCCTGATGACCGATTCGCAGGACTGGTGGCCGGCGGACTTCGGCCACTACGGTCCTTTGTTCATCCGCATGGCGTGGCACAGCGCCGGCACCTACCGCACCGGTGACGGCCGCGGCGGCGGCGGCAGGGGCCAGCAGCGCTTCGCGCCGCTCAACAGTTGGCCGGACAACGTCAGCCTGGACAAGGCGCGTCACCTGCTCTGGCCGATCAAACAGAAGTATGGCCGGAAAATTTCCTGGGCCGATCTGATGATCCTCACGGGGAACGTCGCCCTGGAAACGATGGGCTTCAAAACGTTCGGTTTCGGCGGCGGCCGCGAGGACGTCTGGGAGCCGGATCAGGACGTCTATTGGGGCCGGGAGAAGAAATGGCTCGGCGGCGACGTCCGCTACGCGCACGGCTCGCCCGGCGTCCCGGGACACGGCGTCATCGACTCCGACGACAACAGCGAGAAGCCGCACACGCGCGACCTGGAAAATCCGCTCGCGGCCGTGCAGATGGGGCTGATCTACGTCAACCCGGAAGGCCCGAACGGCCACCCCGATCCGCTCGCGTCGGCCAAGGACATCCGCGAGACCTTTGCCCGCATGGCGATGAACGACGAGGAGACGGTGGCGCTCATCGCGGGTGGCCATACTTTTGGCAAAACGCACGGCGCCGGCCCGGCGTCCCATGTGGGGCCCGAGCCCGAGGCGGCCGGACTCGAAGCGCAGGGCCTGGGCTGGAAGAGCAGCTTTGGCACGGGCAAAGGCGGCGACACGATCACCAGCGGCCTGGAAGTCACCTGGACTTCCACGCCCACGAAGTGGAGCAACAACTTTTTCTGGAACCTGTTCAGCTTCGAATGGGAGCTGACGAAGAGCCCAGCCGGTGCGCAACAGTGGACGCCGAAGCATGGCGCCGGCGCCGGCACCGTGCCGCATGCGCACGACAAGACCAGGCGCATCGCGCCTTCCATGCTGACCACCGACCTCGCCCTGCGGTTCGACCCGGCTTACGAGAAGATTTCGCGACGCTTCCTGGAGAATCCGGATCAGTTCGCCGACGCGTTCGCGCGGGCGTGGTTCAAGCTGACGCACCGCGACATGGGCCCGCGCGCGCGTTACCTCGGACCTGAAGTGCCCGCTGAAGAACTCATCTGGCAGGATCCGATTCCCGCAGTGAATCACCCGTTGATTGACGCGCAGGACATCGCCGCGCTCAAGGCCAAGGTGCTCGCTTCCGGTCTGTCCGTCTCGGAACTGGTTTCAACTGCCTGGGCGTCAGCATCCACCTTCCGTGGCTCCGACAAGCGCGGCGGTGCGAACGGCGCCCGCATTCGCCTGGCTCCGCAGAAGGATTGGGAAGTCAACCAGCCTGCCCAACTGGCAAAGGTGCTCAAAACTCTGGAGGGCATCCAGGGTACGTTCAACACCGCGCAGTCCGGCGGCAAGAAGGTCTCGCTGGCGGACCTGATTGTTTTGGCCGGTGGCGCCGGCATCGAGCAAGCGGCCAAGAACGCCGGTCACACGGTCACGGTTCCGTTCACCCCGGGACGCATGGACGCCTCGCAGGAGCAGACTGACGTCGAGTCCTTCGCCGTGCTCGAACCCATCGCAGACGGCTTCCGTAATTACCTCAAAGGCAAATACACCGTTCCGGCCGAGGCGCTGCTGATCGACAAGGCTCAGTTGCTGACCCTGACCGCGCCCGAAATGACGGTGCTCGTGGGCGGCCTGCGCGTCCTGAAGACCAACTTCGGAGGGACGCCGCACGGTGTCTTTACGAAGCGACCAGAGGCGCTGACGAACGACTTCTTCGTGAACCTGCTCGACATGGGCACGGAGTGGAAGCCGGCCTCGAAAGACGCCGACGTGTTTGAAGGCAGTAATCGTAAAACGGGTGCAGTGAAGTGGACCGGCGCGCGTGTTGATCTCCTCTTCGGTGCAAACTCCCAACTCCGCGCCCTGGCGGAAGTCTATGGCAGTTCCGACGCGGAGAAGAAGTACGTCCACGACTTCGTCGCGGCCTGGGCCAAGGTGATGAACCTGGATCGCTTCGACCTCGCGTAACCGCTGGCCTTTCCTCGATCGAGCCATCGCCGGCCTGCCGTCCTCTCAGGTGAAGGGGACGGCAGGCTGAGTGTGGTTTGCGCAACCCGAAAGAAATCTGATCTTCTACTCTCTGCCGTCGGCTCCTTGAGGATTCGCTTACTGACAAGACCATGGGATGGGCTACCAGGAGACGCTTGGTCCCAACACTCATGGGTCGGGCGCGTCGGTCCCCAGCGCGCCGTCGGGTGGGCCGGGAGGGGTTCGCGGCGCGCTGGGACAGACGCGCCCTACCCAGTCCGGGTGTCGTCCATCCCACTGCCTGGGTAGTATCTCAAGGCAGAACCACGATGCGGTTAAAGCGTTGGGTGTTCCCCGCGAAGTCCAGTTGGTCGGAAAATTCACATGGTTCGTCAGGCTCGCCACCGTCCCGCCGCTGATGCTGCCATCATTGGGCGTGGGTGCCCCGCAATCCTTCGTTCGACAAACCTCAAGGTTTCGCCTGCCGTAGAGGCGTCTCCGCGGCTTGCCAGCAACACCCCGAGCGGGACTGATTCATGACCTGTCGAAGTGCTTCCTTGCCGCCCGCCCCAAGGCGGCACAGGTGAAGATCACAGGATAAAGTTCTTCCGCGTACCACAAGGCCGCAAAGTACAGGCCGATGGGGGAGGCCGGGAAGACGGTGCCGTCCTGAGTGGTGCGCAGCAACCAATCCAGCCCCCGGCTGATGAACGGCGAGTCTTTGGGATCAGCGGTCAGCAACGCGTCCAACGCCAGGGCGGTCTCCTCCACGGTGGCTGGCGCGCCAGGCGTTCCTCCCCAGCCGCCATCGCCCTGCTGGGCCTTCTGAAGCCAGTCCCGGCCGCGCTGGATCGAGGTTTGAAGCCGGGCTTCCTGACTGCCAGGGAACTGCGGCAACGCCAGCAGAACACGCGCGGTGCCATAAAGCGGATTCTCCAGAGAGGAAGAGTGCTGGCTGCCAAACCACAAGGGAATCCAAGTCCCGTCAGCCCGCTGTGCGCGGAACAAAAACTCCAGCGCGCGCCGCATGGCACGGTGGATTCGTGCCTGGAGGCGTGGCTCAAGATGGGGCCGCCAGACCGCCCAGGCCGACAGCGCATGCGCGGTGATGTCGGGACAACTGCGGTCAAACGGCAGATTCGACCAGCCCCGGCAAAAGGTGGGAATGCCGCCATCGCGGTTCTGCAAATCCAGCAGCCACCCGATTCCACGAATGGCGGCAGCCCGCGTGCCCGCGGAGGAGGCATCCAGCGCGTGCAAGGCGAGCAGCGCTCCGGCGGTGTCATCGGCGTCGGGCACGCCCCCGGGCAGGTTCGTCCAACCCCAGCCGCCGGGTGCGGCATGGGTAAAGGGATGTTCAACCCGGTGCTGGTGGGCCAGCAACCAGTTGACCAGGCCGCGACTCTTCTCCTCGTTCCAGTCCGCGAGTCCCTCCGGGCTGGCTCGCAGCGCACCGACACTCAAGGTGGTGACCCAGGAGTTCAGGTTGACATCAATGGGCCAGCTTCCGTCAGCGCGAAACGCGCGGACCAAAAATTCTGTACCTGCCACCGTCACCGGATGATCTTTCAGACCAGAGGCGGCCAGCGAGGAGACGACAAATCCGGTCAGCGGAATCGCCTCGAGGAAACCGCCGCTCACGGGTTGCATGCTGGCCAGAACGCGCATGACCCGCGGCTTGAGCGCCTCCCGCAGTGCCCGCACCAGTCCGGTTTCCTGAATCATCTTCTCATGTCGGGCCAGGCCGATCGCGATCAACGCGGGGATGGCGTAGCTGACCACCGGCAGGCGCAACCACTTGAAGAGCTGATGCGGCAGGGCGGCCAGTTCAAAGGGCAACTGAGGGATGGAGTCCCACGCCTGGGACGGGTCGCCAAGCCGGTTGCTGAGCGCGCAAAAGGTGAGGATGGGAACCGAGAAGGTCCGGTCCTTGCCGTAAGACGCCAGCACCCGGCCGGCAATCTGGCTGGAATCCAACCGACCCAGACGCTGCTCCAGCCATTGCCCGGCGCGCGCCAGCGTCGCGTGATGGGTGCCGGGTGCCGGCGCGTGATTGAACGCCGCCCAGCAGAGCAGCGTGGTGCTGAGGTTGCTCGGACTGCACGCGGTATCGCCCCAGCCACCGTCGCCTCCCTGGTTGCGTGCCAGCCACTCGAGGCCGCGACGAATCAAGTCCGCGTGGGCTCTTGCATCCACCAGCGACAGCGCAGCGATGGCCACGGCGGTGGAGAGGGCGCTGCTGGACAAACGGCCTTCCCAGCAACCTTCCGGTGTCCTGTGCCGCAGCAGCGCCTGCCGGGCATTGCGAGCCGCCAGCACCAGCCGCTCAGTGCCTGGCCGTCCCGATGAGGTTGACTGGCTCGTGCTCACGGCTTCGGCTCCGCCACCAGATTGCCCAGGGCCAGCAGGGCATAAAACGTGTATTCGCAATCGGCCGTGCGATCCAGGGAGTGGGCATGAAATCCCCCAGAATCGGACCAGCAGGAGTTCACAAAATCAAAACAGGCCGCGAGCTTGACCGATGGGATCCCGCCCACGCACTGCAGCACATGCAGAGCCGTCGCGGTGGAGAGCAAGTCAGCCAACGGCACCAGGGTCGCCGCGGAAAATCCGCCCCGGGAACACTGGCGCTTCAGCAACCACTCCGTGCTCTGGAGTGGCAACGGGTGCTGCAATTCCAGCAGCAACAGCAGCGCAGCGGCGGTCACGGGAGTCGTGGGTGCCAGCAGGCCATCGCCGTTGATGAAGCCGCCGGACGCCTGGCACAGACCGCCCAGACAGGCTCCCATCTGGATCGGATCTGGAAAGGTTTCGCCGAGAGCTTCGACGGCCAGCATGCCCAGAAAGCTTTCATAGACGGAGCCCTTGCGCCGGCCGGTTTTGCGGTGGAAACCACCTTCGGCGCAGACATGCTGGCGGAGCCGGTCCTTGATGGATGCGCCCCAGGCTGGTTTCTCGTGGCCGGGCCAGAGTAATTCAAGGCAGCGAGCCAGGCAGGTCAGATGCACAAAATCCAGCGGGCCGCGGGCCTTGGCCTCCACAAACCCTTTCATCCGGTCATACGGAAGTTTCACCTCGACGGCCCGCGCGCATTCCAGACCAAACACGGTGTAGTAAAGGTCGCTTTCGGTGGAGCGCCCGCGGAATCCGCCCTCCTCGTTCCACTGGCCCAGGACGAACGCGGCCACGGTCTCACGCGCGCTCTCGTCCAGGCTTCCGGCGCCCCGGCTCAAGGCGCGCTGGATCGTTTCTCCGCAGTGCGTATGCAGACGGGGGGACATGGTGTCAGCCTCGCCCGGCCCTCATGCCTGGTTGCTTTCACCGGGCGGGGTGTCGAGCAGGCGCCCGACCAGCCGTCGCAACAATCCCTTGAGTTGGGAATCCTTCAGCGGGCTCAACGAGCGGATGGCTTCATTGCGATAATGGTCCAGCAGCAGCCGGGCCTTCTCCTCGACGCGCAAGGTGAGAAAAATGTCCTGGAAGATCTCCTGCCGGCTTTCGGCGGGCGCTGCTGTTTTCAACACGCTTTCCAGTCGCTCGCGCAAAACGCCCACGGATTGTTCACAGGCGATGGAAACCAGGATCGACGGCCGCCTCGCCGCCGCATCGCCGGGAGATTGGGGATCAAATGCGTCCTCGAGATCGTCCTTGATCTGGTAGGCGATGCCCAACGCTTCGCTGAAGTGCTTGAGGGATTGTTCCACCGTCTCGCTGGCGTCGGCACAGACGGCTCCCAGGCGCAGGGCCACCTCAAAAGCCGGCGCCGTTTTCTGGCGGAACAGTTTCAGCACCTGGGCGGTCGTGAGCGGGGAGGGGTTTTGCACCCAGCACAGTTCCGCCCCCTGCCCCAGGCAGAGGTTGCGATGACCTTCCGCGGCGATCTGGAGGGCGCGCACCTGTTGGCGGGCGGAGAGGCCGCACTCGCCCAGCAACCGGTAGCCCTCGCCAATCAAATAGTCCCCGAGATTCAGCGCGATGGGAATTCCGTGTTGTCTCGCCAGGGTCGGTTCACCGTAGCGGAAATCATCGCCATCCTCGATGTCGTCATGCAGCAGCGATGCCTTGTGGAAGCACTCCGTCGCGATGGCCACCTTGCGAACAGAATCGGGCAGCGGATCCGCATCCGCCAGGCCGGCCAGAGTCTTGTAAACGCACACGGCCAGCAGCGGCCGCCAGCGTTTTCCGGCCTGCGCCAGCCAGGCCAGTCCCTTTTCTTCTGTGAAGGTGGCGCTGGTGCCCAGGGTGCTGCGCAGGGCCTCCAGTTGAAACCACCCATCCACTTCCTGGCGCAACCGGTCCAGGTTCAGGCGGCCCGGCCATTTTGCGCCGGACTTCAGTTGGATCGCCTCGCGCAGCCAGTCCGCATCCACGCCGGTGGCATCGCATCCATCGCGGTGCAGCGGGATGGCCACGCCCGGGATGGCATGAGTGGCCGCATGAGGGAAGGCCCGTTCCAGCGCAGGCAAACAACTCACCCCGATCACGGCATCCACATGGCCCTGCTCCAGCAAACGTGTCACGACCGTGGTTCCCTCCGCCACCAATACGACATAGCCCAAGGCGAGGGCTTCGGCCTGAAACTCCCCAATCGGGCAACGCCCGCATTGCTCGCATAACAGGCCGAATTCATCCAGTTCCGCCGGGCATTCGCTGCGCGTGCGCAGGCATTGGGGCAGCAGCAGGACCCGCCGGTCGAAGGGGATGCCTGCCAGTGTTTCCCGCCATGCTTCGTTTCCCAGCAGAACCGTGGTGAAATCGTGGAAGGCCGGGGCCTGGCCCAGCCCGCGGATGATGGTGCGGGAGTGCCCTCGCAGTTCATCGAGGGTCAGCGGCGGCACCAGAACTTCGCGCGCCACGAACTCGCGTGCGGCGTCACGCAGGAGGGTGCGCACGACTTTGTCTTCCGGCACGCGCTGCGGCGCTTGTTTCGGCAGGCTGACCGCGGAGGACGCTGAAGCGAGTTGGACGAGGGGTTCAGCCATAGGCGCCAAATCCAAAAAACCAGTATTTCTTGGCCAGCCGGTAAGCCCAGTGTTTCTCGGGGATCTCCCGGCCCGGCAGATGATGTCCCGGACGGCATTGCATCGAAGCGAGTTCGACGAGTCCCGTCCCCCTCCCGGAGCTGTCGCCGGCCGTTTGTTCCTTCATCCAATCGCCCAGGTCTTGGGGACAATCCAGCAGGACGCAGCCGCGCGTGCGCGATGCGGAAAAGCGTCGAAACTTCGCCAGGAAATCCGATCGCTCCATCAATGCCACGAGATCATTCGAGTCCCGCACGTTCTCCCGCGCGAACTGCACCGGGGGACACGGCTCGATATCACCCCCGGGCCCGATGTGATGACTGATGCCGGTGGCGGCCGGACACAGCGCACGCCCCTCGGCATCCCAGTACGCGTCCACGATGATCAACGGAACGCGCCCGCGGATTTCCACGATGAAGCGCCGCAGCGCCACGATTTCCTCCGCTGACAGGCACAATTCGACCGATGGCTGTTCGCCCACTGGCCGGTAGATGTAGTACCACAGGTAGTGGACGCCGCGCTCAATCAGTTCGCGGACGAATGTTTCCGAGACCAGATCTTTGAAATTGGTTTTGCAAACGCTGGTGGCCACCCCGGTCAGCAGCTTCTCCTGACGGCAACAGGTCAGCCCATCCAGACTGCGTTGAAAAACCCGCGCCCCGCCCCGGCGCTCATCGCTCACCTGTTCCAGCCCCTCCAGGCTGATCAGCGGAGTGATGTTGCCCAAACGGCGCATCTCGCGGGCGGTTTCCCTGTCCAGCACCGTTCCGTTCGTGAACACCTGAAAATAGCAGTCCCGATGTCGCCCCAGGATCTCAAGCAGTTGCGGATGCAAAAACGGTTCCCCGCCAAGGATGCCGAAAAAACGACATTGCTCGCGTTTGGCCTGGACGATGATCCGGTCGAGCAACTCCGGCTCCAGCGTCCGGTTTGACTGGCCGGTGGTCACCCAGCAACCCTGGCATTTCAGGTTGCATCGGTTGGTGACGGACACGAACAAAAACGCCGGAAAGTGCCGGCCGTTGCGCAAACGCTTTTGAAACGCCTGAATGCTGCGCATCCCCCCAAAGCCGAGAGTCCACGCGCACTTCGCCAGGAGGCGGGGATCCACCTCGCGAGCGAACCGGTTGAGCATTGCTGGAATCATGAAATTGGGCCGGGGGATTCAGGCTTCGAAGGCGGCGCAACATTCGGGGAAACGGCTACCGCCGGGTTGGTGTGGAGCAGATGAGATTCTGAGGAGGCAGCACCCTCGCACCGGACTTGTCGCTCTTCGTTGGCCAGCCGGACATCGTCTCGCACCAATCTCCGCTGGCGCGCCTTTGCCGGGCGTTGAGCCAGCCTGGCGTAAACGTCGGATCCCAGAATCTCCCCCAGATTCACTTTGACCAGGGCTTTCTCCCCCGAATCCTCCTTGATGGGACCGCCATTGACCGGCGCCTCGTTGAATTTCGGAAAAATAATCGCCACCGCCGGGCAGATCCTGGCACAGGCGGGGCAGTTGGTTTTGCAGGCCTGCGGGTTTTCCACCACGACCTTCCCCTCCGAAGAAAGGCCGTACACGCCGAACAGGCAAAACCCGAGGCATTGCTGGCAGTTGCTGCACCGCTCTGCATCAATCACCGGAAACCAGGGAATCCAGCCGTCGCGGGCGGGCGGCAACGGGTCGGCTTCCATCGGAGTTTCGATCGGGCATCGCGGCGTTTCCAGTCTGGCGAGCGCTTCATCGGCGGAGCATTCGCGCCCATTGATGCACAACGCCCGGTCGAGGTCCAGAGGCGCCTCCGCCAGGTGAAACAGGGCTTTGATGGCACGCGCATGGCACGCCAGAATCCGTGCTCCGGGGGTTCTGGCAATCTCCTTGAGCCGCGCATCTTTGCGGGCCGCCAGCTCACACAGATCCGGCACCAATTCGAAGGGCGTCCCACTGGCCTCAAGGCTACAGGCGATCGTTTGCAGCACCACGGGTGAAATCAACCCGTAATGGGCGCATTGGCATAGAATCAAACGTGTTTCCATTAACCGCGTGTCGTGCTGTGAACGGCGGGTGACCCGCACGGCATCTGTCGCCTGGTGAGTGCGCCGCCCAGCCGGGTCGAAGGGAACGGGTTTCCGGGGAGCGGGTCAAGTCTCGTCAATTCACGCCAGAATCGCGCACCGGCGCTTTGTATCGGGATGGAGGCAGAGCTGAGAATCATGCCAGAGAACGCAGGTGCAATCCCCTTCCAGGCAATGGCGGGCCAGCGATCTTCAAGCGGGACGAGCAGACGTTCTGCGAGGCGGCGCTGCCTTGCTTGAACACGGATATTCCAGGCAGTGGCCGGCGTCGGGTGCTGTTCACCCGCAGAACGACACCGGGCTTGTCACCGGGCTGCGGGCGGTCTTCCAGACAATCTCGGCGCCAGCCGGCCAGTGCGGGCCAGGTAGTCCCGATAGTCCTGTCCATGGACCGACAGGAGGTAAGCTTCCTCGTCCGCAGCCTTGCACCAAACGCAAAGGAGGTGGACGCAGAAAATGAGCAAGGCAAGAACGGCGGGAAGCAGCAGGGTGACTCCGGCCAGGATGATGACCTGAAAGAGGTAGATGGGATGCCGCACCACCCGATAGGGTCCACGGGTCACCAGGGTGGTTTTCTCCCCGCGGTCGATGCCCATTCTCCAGGTGTCGCCCATGATCACATAACACCAGAGAGTGGCGGCGTACCCCGCCAGAATCAAAGCGATGCCGAGGACCAATCCCAGCGGATGAAGCAACCCTGGGCTCAGGCGAACGAGCCCATGCGCCGTTGCTCGGCCAACCACGAAGGGCAGAGTCATCCAGCCCGCGACCACGAGAATCCATCCGGCCCAGAGCAGTCGTTCCTTGAGCCCGCGCGGGCGCACATTGGGCAGCCGTCCAATCTGCCTGCGGACGCGTCGGGCCAGGATCATTACCCCTGCCCAGTAGATGAGCGCGGTCGCCAGAACGGTCGCCTGACGCAGGAACAGGTCGTCAACTGGCATGATTTTGGGCGCGTTGCGCGCGGATCACCCGCTGGAGTTCGAGCACCCAGTGTTTCTTGATGCTGTGCCAGACATCAGCCGCCCACAGGATGTGCGAACTGTCGGAATCGAACTTGACCTCGACCTTGGGTTCGTCAGTCGGGGTGTAGTTGTTGATCCATTCCGTGATCTGGCGGCTCTTGAGCAGGTGTTTGCAGTACGGAACGGTGGCGTGGTTGTAGCCGGTCGGCAGGCGCACATTGCGCACGCGGACGGTGCCGTTCGGCTCATATTGGTTGGCCGAACCGAAGCCCAACAGATCGCCTCCGAAGAGATCCAGGCCCATGTAGAATCCCGTGAACTCCTCCACCGAGCCTGGCACCTTGCGCAGCTTGGTCATCATGCTCCACTGATTCGGGAGCAACCGGGTGAGGCCGCCCGCGCCCACCGCGGTGGCATAGGGAACCTGCAGTCCGACCACCGGGGCTGGCCTGCCGGTGAGGGGCTCCGTGATTTCATACCGTTTCTCCTTCATCCCGGTCAGAGGATTCCAGACCGCGATCTTGGAAGAGGAGTGGCCGGCCAGATCGTGCAGAACCTTGACGGCCTGCATGCCTCCCTGGCTGTGCCCCACCAGCAGCGGACGCATACCCTCCTGCTCGTAATACCAGGCAATCGCGCCGGCGATTTTCTCGCTGCTCTCATAGCAGCTGAAGGAGTAATTGCCGTCTCCCGGATTACGGATGCTGGTTTCGGGATAGCCCATGCCCATCAGGAACTCGGAGAACGATCTCATGGCGAGATAGACGGGGTAAATGCCGCCGTGGATGTTGATGATCCGCGGCGCCGGGCCGGGGGCCAGCAACTGCTTCACCTCGCGCTCCGTGACCTGGTCTGGATTCATGGCCAGAAGGCGGTTCTCCATCTCGGGGGAGAACGCGAGCCGGGGCCGCACGACAGCAGACGCCGATGGCTGCGGGCGCTTCGCTGTGGCGCACCCCGGCAGCAAGAAGGCGGTGGCCAGAAACAGAATCAAAACCAACGTGGTCCTCATGACGGATCCTCCAGATGTTTGAGCAGATTCAAGAACTCACTTTTGACGCGTTCGATGTCAGCGGGCGAAAAGACCGTGGTCCGGAACGAGAGACCGATGTTGACGACGTCCCGCACCGTGGTGATCGACAGCACCAGCGGAGTGGCCGGCCCGGTGGAAACAGCCCGAAGATAGTCAACCGGCTGCTCCCCGGCAGACTGCGGCCAGAGGGTGTTTAGGTTCATATTCGTCACCCCTCCCCAGAGCGGGTAGTACTTCTGATGAAACTTCCTTTTGCGGCTGATCGAGAGGAACGACAGCATGGCGCGGGCACACGCCAGGTCCACCGGCGTCCCCATGTAGCGGCTGGTCTGCTTGATGCGCAGCGTCTGGCGATGCACATCCGCGGCCAGGGCTTTGACGCTGATTCCCTCGGGCACCGCGTGGGTCACCACGAAGGAGCCAAGGAAGAGGCCGAAGGTCCGCCGGCTGTCCACGCCCAGATCCTTGCGGATGTTGACAATCGATCCAACGGACAACTGATGGCGCCGGGATGCCTGGTAGCGATCGGCAGCCAGCGGAGAAAGGGACTTCAACAAGAGCGCGAGAAACAGATCGTTGAGAGTGAAACCCCATGATTTGCCCGCGGTCGTGAGACGATGGAGATCCTCGGAGGTCAGCGAAAACAACGCGAATCCGTTGCTCATGTCCTGGGCGTCCCGATAGCACGGGCGGCAGGAACGGCGCAGTCCCCGGAAGAGACCCGGCAGGCTGGCCAGTTTTCTGAAGAGCACTCCGGGATGACGGCGGAGCCAACCGCCGTAGGAATCGGGATACAACTCAACCGGCCGGGACAGCCCCCGTTCGACGCGGCCCAGAAACGCGTTCACAATGTCCTGCATCAGGAGCACGAGAGACTCCGCCCCGGCCACCGCATGAAAATAGGCCACCCCGAGAGAGAAGGATTCCGACGCCGCGACGACAAAAAACCGGAACGG
The DNA here is from genome assembly GCA_038249465.1 of Limisphaerales bacterium. Classification (GTDB taxonomy): domain Bacteria; phylum Verrucomicrobiota; class Verrucomicrobiia; order Limisphaerales; family JBBRWD01; genus JBBRWD01. The sequence goes on from JBBRWD010000016.1 coordinate 87,454, forward strand.
ATTGATGCGCTCACCCAAGGCGAACGCGGCGTTGAGCTGCCGGCGGATCTCGTCAGCCAAAGCGGTCTGGTCGTGGTCACCACCGGCCATGGTCACGATCTCACCATCGGCCGGCCCGCCGTGATAATGATAGCCCCCCCGCTCCCGGTCCAGGGTCAGACCGGTAAGTCCGTGAGATTCCAGCGTGCGCTGGATGAGGTCGCGCAGACGTTTCAGATCCAGGATCGCAGGCACCTGAACGACATGCACCGCATTGTAGGGATGCAGTTCGTTCCACTGGAGCATGGTCCTCTGGAAGATATTCAGTCGGCCCGGCATAGTCGATAATCCGCCCGGAACCTGCCGCGGCATCCTGTCTCGTCGGTCGTCATTCGTTTAATTCCATCATGCTTTTCACCACCATCGATGCCCACATTCACGGGAAGTTGATGATGCAGGACTCCTCGCATCCGCTGGAGTCATTGCCCATGCATCGTTCACGGAGGCGAATCACGCCCAACCTCGGGAGACGGCCTCGCAGGCCCATTCGCGAAGCACCAACGGCTGACTGCTGCACCAAGCAAGTCGCTTCGCGCGTAGTTAAGATTTCACGGATGGCACTGTCAAACTGCGTTTGCGACACGGTTTGAATGGCGCGGTGGTGTCCGCGCCCGAAAGCTGTCCGCCCCGCTGTCACGCCGGAGGCACAGGCTAGTGCAGCGCCGGGCTTGATGGAAATGGGAAACTTCCAAACAGGGAAGCCCACTGCAAAACGTGGCGCTCTTCCGCCGCAATAGTGTCCCGGAAGTGGATTCCGCACCGTCTGGAGCCCCCAATCTGGACCGTCCTCCCGGCACACTTCCAACATGTCGCGTGGACTCCGGCATTATTTCGCCAAAATCAAACCTGTCCGGCGTTTGGCAGGAACACTGCTTTGCACAAAGCTGGCCGTCCGAATATCGAGACAACGATGCCACGGTCGCAGGCGCAAGTCCGCCTCCAGGCATCCGCCACAGCAAACACACTGACGTATGAAATTCGTGATTGAAGTGGGAGAAGCGGAGAAGCGGCGGGTTGAATTCGACTTCAACCAACTGCTCGGCCGGACGGTCATCCGCTCGAACGGCCGGGAACTCAAACGCAACGTGCGTTTGTTCTCGGAGCCGGTCTTCGAAAGCCACGTCATTGATTTCGGCGACAAGGAGCGCTTGCAGCTCAAAATTGAGAAACGCCGCCGGCTCCTCATCTCCTCGCGCTACACCGTGTATGTGAACAATCGGCTGACCCACTGCTGCCAGGGCGTCTGAACGCCGGCTGACTCACGGTCGTCACCGGCCGCAGCCGAGACAATCCTTCTCTGGTTTCCCCGAAACCCACCCGCTTTTTTGCCTTGGAAAGAGCGGCGCGATCCGGTAACGAAAGGATCGAACTTTCGTGGAAAACTCATGAAAACGCTTCATCTGCTTTGGCTGCTGGTTCTCGCTCCAGTCAGCGTATCTGCCCAGGGACTGATTAACTTCGCCACCATCGGCGTGGGCGTGAATGCGCCGCTCACCAACATGATCACCGGTCAGCGCGTGCCCGCCGGCAACACCTTCCTCGCCCAATTGTATTATGGCCCGGCCGGCATTACGGACCAAAGCAGTTTAATTTCGGTGACGAATCCGCCGGTCGGTTTTGCATCGGCTGGCTTCGTCAACGCCGGCACTCGCTACACGGATCCGGCGGTGGTGGCGGGCGGGCAGGTGGGCACTTTCCAAGTGCGTGCGTGGGAGGCAACGCTAGGAGCTAACTGGGAACTGGCCTACGCGAACTGGCTCTTTTCTGCGAACCCAGGCGTGATGGTCTGGTCCTCGCTAATTCAAGTGAAGACTGGGTCAAATGATTCGAACCCTCCGGTTTCTGCGGCGAATCTTGTCGGCATCAGTTTCACGGTTCCCGAACCGGCAACCACATTGCTCGGCTTGTTGGGAGCCGGGGTTTTGCTTTGGTGGAAACAGCGCCGTCGCTGACCGGGCACCGTATCGCCGGTCTCACCCCATCACTTCTCCCCGAGGCGCGCGCCTGCCCACTCCGGTCACTTCACGGAAAACCGATGCACGGTCGAACTGCGAAAGGTTTCGCCCGGGCGCAGCGTCGCCGTGGGAAACTGCGGCTGGTTGACCGAATCCGGATAGTGCTGCGTTTCGAGGCAGAAGCCAGCGTGCTGCCGGTAAACGATTCCGCCTTTGCCAATCAGCGTCCCATCAAAGTAGTTCGAGGTGTAAAACTGCACGCCCGGCTCGGTGGTGAAAATCTCCAGGACGCGTCCGCTGCCCGGTTCCTCGACGCGCGCGGCGAAATGGGGCATCGTTTGCCCGCCTTGGTTCAGCACGAAATTGTTGTCGTACCCCGCTGGCTCGCCCGGACGCTGCGGCAGTTCACGCCCGATCGGTTTGGGCTGGCGGAAATCCATCGGGGTGCCCGCGACCGACGCGATCTCTCCGGTCGGAATCGAGGTGGCATCGTTGGGCGTGTAACGGTCGGCGGCGATTTGCACGACATGCCCGAGGACATCACCCGTGCCCGCACCGGCGAGATTCCAGTAGGCGTGGTTGGTGAGATTCAACACTGTCAGCTTGTCGGTGATCGCCACGTAATCGATGCGCAGTTCATTCGCATCGGTCAGCGTGTAGATCACCGTCACCTGGAGGGTGCCCGGAAAACCCTCCTCGCCATCCGGGCTGGTGCAGGAGAATTTCACCGCCGCACCCGCCTGCGGCTCCGCTTTCCAAACCTTCTTGTCGAAACCCACCAGGCCGCCGTGAAGAGAGTTCGAGCCATTATTTACGGCCAGTTTGTATTCGCGGCCGTCGAGCACGAAGCGGCCTTTGGCGATGCGGTTGGCGAAACGCCCTACCGTCGAGCCGAGGTAGGGATGGCCGCGGAGATAGTCTTCGATCTTCACCAAGCCGAGATGCACATCGGCGAACTTCCCGCCGCGATCAGGCACGAGCATGTCCACCAGCGTGGCGCCATAAGTCATGAGGCGCGCCACGAGGCCGCCGGCATTGGTAAGCGTGTAGAGATCGACCGCCGTGCCGTCGGGCAGTTGGCCGAAGCTGGAGCGAATGGCGGTGGCGTTCATGGCGGGTAAGGAACGATGGCGTGGTGGTTGGTGCTAAAAGAATTCGCGCCGACAAGGCTGCCGGCGCGAGACGACAAAACGAGTTGAGCGTGGCGGCCGGCCTATCTCTTGTCCGGCGTGCCCGGCTTCTTGGAATCGCGCCAGGCGAAGAACGTCATTGCTCCGCCAAAGACAAGCAACACCAAGCCCCAGATGAGATTGACGTTGATGTCGAGCGAACGTTGATACATCGCGGCATCGGAGCCGGTGGCAAGGCCGAAGCCCACCATCAACACCCCGACGAGCGAGAACATGAGGCCGATTGGCCAGCGGATATCGAGTCCCATAGTTTGCCTTTGTTGTTTACCAGAAGAGGATGTTGAGGATGACGCACGCGCCGAGCAACAGGATGCCAATCAGACCGGGGCGCAGATACCATTCCTTCTCCTCGGTGACGACTCTCGGCGTGAGCGAATAGACCAGACCCTTGAGTTCCTCGTTGGTCTTGGTGCGTTTGGTCAGGAGCGAAATGCCGAGGGTCAGCCCGAAGCACACCAGGAATGCAATCGTGGCCAGCCAGAAGTTCTGCGCCATCTCGCTGGGGAAAACCTGCACCACCGTGAGGTAGCCGCCTTTCACGCCGGGTTCAACGCCAGCGGCAATGGTCAGCGCATGAACGAGAGCTGAAGCGCCGGTGCCGGCCAGAAGTCCGAAGAACGCGCCGTGCGACGTGGTGCGCGCCCAGAACATGCCGAGCAGGAAGGTGGCGAAGAGGGGCGCGTTCACGAAGCCGAAGACGAGCTGGATGATGTCCATCGCGTTGTTGTACTGACTGGCAAAGTAGGCCGCGCCGATGCTCAACAGGACACCCACCACCGTCACCGCCCGGCCCATCCACATGTAATGCTCGTCGGTCTTCTTCGGCGCGATGTACGCCTGGTAAAGGTCGTAGGTCCACACCGTGTTGAACGCCGTCACGTTGCCCGCCATGCCCGACATGAAAGACGCGAGCAGTGCCGTCAGCGCGAGGCCGAGCAGGCCCGGCGGACAATACTTTTTCACCAGCGAAAGGATGACGCCGTCGTAGTCGATCTGGCCTTCCAGTGCGCCTTTGAGGCCGGTGGTCAGCGTCGCTTCATCGGCAGTGCCGGCGGTCGTGAGCAGCTCGGCGATCTTCGCTTCATTCACCGGCGAACCGACCTTTTTGCTGATGGCCTGCGCGGCGTCACCGGCGGAAAGCATGTCTTCGGCAGAGGTCTTGAGTTCGGCCACGCCCTTGACCAGCGCGGCCTGCGAAACCGAGATGGCCTTCTTGGGCAGTTCGTAGTTGTCCTTGTGGAAATGCGCCAGGCCCACCGCGATCATGCCGGGCAGAATCACCAGCACCGGGAAGATCATCTTGGGGATGGCCGCGATGAGCGGGGTGCGGCGGGCGGCGCTCATGTTCCTGGCCGCCATGGCGCGCTGCACGACGAGGAAGTTGGTACACCAGTAACCGAACGACAGCACGAAACCGAGGCCGAAGACCATCGCGAACCAGTCCACTCCCATCGGGTTCGAGGCCGGTCCGGCGAGCAGCGGCTTCCAGGCGCTGGTCCATGCGTTGGTCGGGTAGGTCGTGGTGGCGGTATTCGCCAGACCCAGCGCCGCCGGTTGCGCGGCCACGGCGGAGAGGGCGCCCTTCAATTTGTCCCAGCCGCCGACGTCTTTCAGCCCGAGGTACACCACCGGGGCGAAGCCGAGCACGATCATGAAGAACTGCAGCACCTCGGTGTAAATCGCGGAGGTCAGGCCGCCCTTGAGTACGTACACCAGCACCACCGCCGAGCAGATCCACAGGCTGACGTTGTAGTCCCAGCCGAGCAGACTGTTGAGCAGCTTGGCGAGCGCGTTCATGGAAATGCCGGAGGCGAAGATGGTCATCACCGCGAAGGTCACCGAGTTGAAGCAGCGCGTGCGCTCATCGAAGCGCATCTTGAGATATTCGGGCACCGATCGCGCCTTCGAACCGTAGTAAAACGGCATCATGAACACGGCGAGGAAGACCATCGCCGGAATCGCGCCGACCCAATAGAAATGGCAGGTGGCGATGCCATACTTGGCGCCGCTGGCGGCCATGCCGACCAGTTCGAGCGCACCAAGGTTGGCCGAGATAAAGGCCAGACCCGTAACCCACGCTGGTATGCTGCGGCCGGACGTGAGGAAGTCCGACGAGCTTTTCATGTAGCGCTTGAGGGCGAAGCCGATGCCGACCACGAAGGCGGTGTAGGCAATCAGGATCACATAGTCGATCCAGGCGAGATGGATGGCTGTCATAAAGTTGGCTGAGGGATATAGAGATTAAGCCAACGGGTGTCAACCCAAGCGATACAATGGAACGACTACTGGTAAGAAGCATGCATTTCAGAGGGATCGCGAGGGCGAGCGAGGGCGCTGCAGCCGTTGCCAGACCAAACTTTCCCGCCCCTTCCAGATGGTGTCTCGACAGGAGCCACTCCAGATGCAGCGGCGGATCGGGCCCATGCTGGCAAAACCTTCACGTCGTCGAGGCGCCAGCCTTCGATCAGATCGGAACCGCCGCAGTAATGCCGGGACTCGATGACCTCGGCGGGCCAAAGGAGTTGCGACAGCAGTGTTAGGGCGCGCGGTTGGCCGCCTATGGTGGCGTCGGACACGGCGGAGATCTGTGGTTCACGGCGAGAGAGTTCGCATCAAGTCTGTCCGCGATCATGCCGTGGTGATGTTCGTGACCGAGTCATCGAAAACATGGCCGGATCACAATAATCATCCCCCAGATTAGTGGAAATGTGGCGTAATTCTCGCCGACCTGATCCGTGCAAAGATTGACGGTTGTCACAGCGGCGATGGCGGTTTTACGGATTTCGCTGGCTCCTACCTATCCAATCCGTGCCTTGACACGGCGTGGCAGAAGCGGTCTCGTTTGCCCAGAACTGACCAAACGCCACGACGCGCCCGATGAACAAACAGCGATCCATCGCTCTTATCCTGCTGCTGGGAGCCGCACTCCTGGTCCACGGCAATGGCAAGACGAGTTTCTTTGCACGTATCACGGGCATGAAGATTGATGGGGGCACTCTGCGGATTGATTACACAAACGCTCCCGGGCATAGCGAGGTCTGGCTGGGCGCGACAAATGACCTTCGCCAGACCAATACGCTGTGGACATTGATCGCCACCAACACGCAGACGCCCCAACAAACGTCGAACGCATTCTTGGTAGATTTTTCCGCGGTCACGAATGCTGGATTCTTCCGGCTGCTCGCACCAGGATCGTCGCTCGGCAAGCGCTCACCGTAACGGTTCGGAGGCTCCCGATTCCTTTGCATTGGCAGGAGGCACTTCAAATTTCACCACCAGCGGATCAATTACGGTCGTGTCGTGACAGAACGCGCCTAATCCCGTCTCCTCATCGTCCGGTTCTTCGCCGCTTGAGCAGGAATGCGAGGACGATGAGCAAGGCCAGGGAGACCGCGAGCGGACCGGCCCCCGCCAGGAGAGTTTGGTGAAATCGCATGCCCGCTGCTTCCCCCCGCCAATGGCAAACCAGCCCAATGCTCAGAGTGCGCAGGATGTTTGCCCCCAGGCCGAGCGGAATGGAACTGAGCACCAGCACGGCCCTGGCACCGCGGTCGGCCACCCCCTCGGAAATCATCAGGGCAACAAATAGAACCGTGAGGATCGTCCGTAGGCCGCTGCATTCATCGGCAACGGTGAAACGCCACAGTTCGCCCCCCACAGCCGCAATCGTGGTGCGATGCTCTTCCACCGGAACTCCCACTCCATTTAGTATCCAGACAACGCATTCAGCGGTCACAACTCGCAGCGATATCGTTAATGCACTAAACAAATCCGGGATGCCAAGCACGCCCCACAAGCCGGGAATGGCCAATTCCCGCCAAACCTTGACTCCCCTGAAAATCAGGACCAAAAACCAAGCCATCCCCACCATTGAAACGCAGCCAAGTTCCGGCATCCCCAATCGCTTTGCACCGGCGTAGAGAACCACCATCGCAAGAAATCCTCCAAAGCCTCTAAGATCAGGCGCTGAGCCAAGCTTCGACACTTTCCTTCGTTGAGCGACCAGCAACCACGCGCCCCGGATCCAAAAAAGTGCCGGAAGAAAATCCTGTCGGAATTGCTCAAACAACCAGGCGAAAAGCGACCTCGGGTGCGCTGCCGGAGAGCGCCAATCGCCACAAAAGAGCAGCAGAACCACCACCAGCGAGGCGAGAACGATCCCCGGTAATGCCCTGGACCATTCCCGAGCGAGATCAGGATGGGGGAAGCGAATTTTCACACAAGGAAGCCGGAATCATCGGGCAGGTCGGCAACCACCCGAGCCTAGGAGATGGGGTGGGAGCCGTCAAGCTGGTCAGATTTATCGAAACGGGCTTAAAAAATGTCGCAAGCAATGAGCAGGCGAGTGAGTGCGACGCCCCAGTTTCCGTCCGGGCTCAGTGCTCGATTGGGGCGACGGAAGGTGGTTTTATCGTTAACTGGCATTGTAGGCCGCAACGGCTTTCGTCGACTCCGATCTCGTTAGGCGGCTGACCTCTTACGCTCTTTAGCTTCAGACTGCAGCAAGTCAGCACCTTGTTGTAATCGGAATAATAAGGCGTTATGAGGCCCGCGAATTACGGTTGCAGACCCGGAGCATTTGCCGTTGGTTTTCTTCAGGATGCAGTTCACAATTTATGCATTCTATTAGATTGCTACAGGTTACAACTGCAACCGACAGTTGGGTCAGGTTGTTTCCACCAACCCATGGACGGGAATCTGGCCAAACCGCTGAAATGCGTAAAAGAAACCGGCAATTTGCTTGATTTGTAAGAATCTGATTTACATAGCTTTGCAAAGCATTTCTCTAACCGTTCAAAAAACCGTCGGATTTCATTACAATTTTCGCTAATCGGGAGGTTCCAGCTTGATTTGGTTGATCCGTTGTATTTTGCTTGTGGAAAGGTTGATATGACAAGACTTATGGAGAAACGTGATTGTGGCACTCTCCTAGCTAATGTTTCCGCAATGGCATGGATAGGCCGAACTAAAAATTGATGGGTTACGGGTTTTAAGGGCAAATCGAAATGAAAACAAAAACATTCAAAGCAGTGGTTGCAGCTTCTGTCGTGGCGTTTGGAGCTTTTTCTCCGGCCTACGCGGTTCCTACGGTCATGTTCTCGGCTGACCAAGGAACGACATGGGCAACACTTAGCGGTTCAAGCATGAGGTTGGGGTCGTGGCGTATCAATGCCGCCGCGTTTTCGACTGCAGGCTTGGACGGTCAGGTGCCGGAGTTGGGTTTTACTTCTTTTGACGCCACCAGTCGCTTGGCGGGAAATCTGATGGTTCGCCTCTACGACACGGGCTTTCAATGGGGCGACCAAACCGGCTATTTTCTCAGTCAAGTAGATGGTTCGGTGGCTGGTGGGTCACGTTTGTCGGTGAAAACGTTTGTCGACACAGACAACGATCCCTTTACCACGCGGGTGTATTCCGGAGACCTTTTGACCTCGCAAGGTAATTTCTTCGCGGGAGCCTTGAATAGTGACGCGGCGAACACGACTCATGGAATTCCTCAAGGGCAATTCTCGATGATGTTCGAGGCAACAATCAGCCAACGCGTTGGCGGCGGTATCGTGACCTTTTCCAGTTCGCTCGTTGATCCCCCCACGACAAATGATATTCCCGACGGTGGTGCGACGTTGGTGTTGCTCGGCTTGGGATTGGCATCTCTGGGTTTAATCAGCCGCAACCGGATGGTTTCTGCCTAGTTAAGCAGCACTTGGGCTCAACACTTTTTCGATGACAAACCCGGCAAGCGATTCGCCTGTCGGGTCTTCTTTTTCGAGTATCCAGCCCTTCGTTGGTGACCGATCCGTAGGCGGCGACACTTGATCTGGCGGGCGACTCATGACGGGAACAGGTCATATCGCTTTTGAAGCGCTGCACAGCCTCCGTTTGATGATCGACGAAGTTTCATGGAAGATTTGCATGTCCGATATGAATTGACGGCTGATGGATTTTTTTATATCGCTCGAAGAGTCTGGAGTCTTGATAACGGCGGACATCGAGTTGGTTTATGGACGATCCGGATGAAATGTTCGTGGTAATTTTATGATGAAACAATTTAACAAATTTGCCTGCTGTTTTGCGTTGGTATTGGTGGCCATTTTGTCACCAAGGACCACTTTTGCTGCAATTCAAACGTACACCATTCTGAGCAGCTTTACGGACTCCCTTCAGGCTGGCTCCTACCTTGAGAATTTCAATTCTGTTCCAAATGAAGGGCAAACAATCTTCACGGGTGGCACCCCTACTTTCACATACGTCATTTCTTCGCCTTCCGACGTTAGTGCTGTGGATGTCATCGGTGGTTCGCGTGCGATCAGCACTTTCGATCCTCCGAATGGCCTTCTCGTCATCACTTTTGGAGCCTACAAACCAACTGCCATCGGCGGCAACTTTTTTTGGACCGACTATCCCGGCAACGTCATTGCCGGCTCCATTCAAGTGCAGTACACTGGTGGCGATTCTGGATCTATTGATGTGCCATTGCCATCGGGAAGCTCATTTGCGGGGATTTCGACCGACAATCCGGAAGGCTTCAGTTCTATTTCCGTAAGTTTGATCAACTATATTCCCGACACCGATTTCTTCGTAACCCTGGACAATTTCCACGTCGGCAATGTGAATCCCGTTCCCGAGCCGGGCACTTGGATCGCGTGCGGCTTCATTGGCCTTTTCGTCGTTGGCCGGGCCGGTTGCGGAATCCTGCGCCGCAGATTTGTGCGCCAATAGGGGCGCAGCCCGATTGAGCCTCTTCCTCGTGTCCAGGCACCTGCCTTTCCGGTGCCCTATTTGCATTCCATCCAAGCTGCGAACTTCTTCGTGGTTTCTCACTTCTCACTTCTCACTTCTCACTTCTCACTTCTCACTTCTCACTTCTCACTTCTCACTTCTCACTTCTCACTTCTCACTTCTCACTTCTCACTTCTCACTTCTCACTTCTCACTTCTCACTTCTCACTTC
>JBBRWD010000017.1:0-96374 GCA_038249465.1 Limisphaerales bacterium
GACGCTTGGTCCCAACCCGCACGGGTAGGGCGCGTCTGTCCCCAGCGCGCCGTCGGGTTGGCCGGGAGTGGTTCGCGGCGCGCTGGGACAGACGCGCCCTACCCAGCCCGGGTGTCGTCCATCCCACTGCCTGGGCAGTAGGTTCAGCGGCGGCAGGCCGGTTCAGAGCATTACTTTCTGCCCCAGGGCCACGGATTTTTCCTCGGCCTCACAGATTTCCACGGCACTGACAGCATCGGACGCAGTGACGATGGTCGGAGCCAGGCTGGATTGGATGGATGCAATCATGTGGCCGAGTTCGCGTTCGTAACCGTCGCCCGCTTCGAGCGGCACAGTGCGTGTGGGCTGACCTTCCTCGGTGAGCTTGAGGGCATCGGCGCCGCGCGCGGAATCGAAGTCAGCCGTGGCCCGCTCGAAATTGACGGTGTAAGACATGTTGAAACCCCAGCCGGGCGTCATCAGCCAACTGCCCTCGGCCGAAACGGTCGCGCCGGCCTCGACTTCGTATTGCGTGACGACGTGATCAATCGCGCCGCTGTAGCGGGTGAGTCCGGTGGAAAACACCGCCTTGGGCCTCCCAAAGACGAATTGGACGAAATCGGTGTCGTGAATGTGCAGGTCGAGCAGCGCGCCGCCCGATTCGTCGCCTTTGAAATAGCTGCCCTTGGCCCAGCCCGGCGGTTCGGACACGCGACGGAAACGGGCCGCGAGCACGCGTCCGTGACGCTGATCGGCCACGGCCGGTTTGAGCCACGACCAACCCGGCCAGAAGCGCATGCACATCGCGGGAAGAAAAAATCCTTTGGCCTGCGCCGCCGCCCCGGCGATCTCGCGCGCCTGCGCGGAAGTTCTCGCCAGCGGCTTCTCACACACCACATGACGACCGGCCCCAAGCGCGGCCACGGCGAGTTTCACATGCAGCGGCGTGGGCACGCAGAGGTCGATGAGATCGACGCCCTTGTCGGCGAGAAGTTCGTTGAAATCCTTGTAGGCGCGCACCTGAGTCATGTCGAGGCACACGGGATCGGGGTCGGCGACATTTCCCGCCACGCCCGCAAGCACGCCGTCGGTGGGAAGTTTGATGGCATCGCAGATGGCGGCGATGCGCACGTCCTTGAGTTTGCGATAAGCCTTGAGATGAGTCACGCCCATGAAACCGAGTCCGACGACAGCGACATTGATCATGGGCAGAAGACTAAATCATCTGGCCGAGCGAGCGGAAGCGGAAAGCGGAGTTCTCCGCAGTTTCACGATCGGTGGAATGGATTGCCGCCAGCAAGCCGCGATGCACGCCCCGACGATGGGCGCGACGGGCGGCGCGAACGGACCTCAGTGGCCGGTCACGGCGGGGGTTGCTGGAGGAAGCCCGCGCGTCTGGCGATTTCGCCCATACCGTGTAGATTCTCCGCGTGCGAGAGCAATTGACTTATCCCTTGGCCAGAAAGTTGCGGGCGTTGGCGTGGGTTTGCGCTGGTGTCATGGCTTTGCCAGCCATTGCGTGGCGTGCGCAGGCCGCCTGCGCCACCTGTGACACCTTTCAATCCGGCGTCGTGTGGGGCAGCACGGCGGTGAACGCGTTGACCGAGGCATCCGGAATTGCCGTCAGTCGGCGCAACGACGGCGTGCTGTGGGTCCACAACGACGGTTCGCGCGGGCGGGCCTATGCCTTTCGCTACAGCGGCGAGTTGCTGGCCGCGTTCGATTTCAAGAATAACGTGGAGGATCTCGAAGACATCGCCGTTGGTCCCGGGCCGGTCGCCGGCACGAATTACCTCTACATCGGGGACATCGGCGGCAACGTGGGAACCAATACCGCGCGCGACACGGTGAAGATTCTCCGGATTCCCGAACCGGCGGTTGATTCCGCCTGGGGCACGGACCCGCGTTCGCTCAACTTCAAAGACGTGGACGCATTCACCCTTACCTATCCCGATGGCAGTTACGATGCCGAGGCGCTGATGGTGGATCCAGTGGCCGGCGATGTGGTGATCGTCACCAAGCAGCCAACTTTCTCGCGGGTGTATCGGGCGAATCTGAATGGGGCCGCGCCTGGTTCCACGGTGGCGCTGGAGTTCATTGTTTCGGTGCAATTCTCGAATCCCTCGGCGGGCGACATCTCACCTGACGGCACGCAGATTCTGTTACGAAGGGAAAGCGCCGCAGCAATCTGGTCGCGCTGCGACGATGAAGCCATCAGCGCCGCGCTGGGGCGCGCCGGTGAACCCGTGCCAGTCATCGGTCCGCCAACCGAGCCCAACGGGGAGGGGATTGCGTTTCTCAGCGGAAACCTCGGCTACGTCACCATCAGCGAAGGCGAGGATTCTCCCATTTATTTGTTTAAAACCGGCTGTGCCACGCCACCAGGGTTTATCGCGCGACCGCAGAGTGCCTCGGTGTTTGCCGGTGGCATGGTGTCCTTCGAGGGACTCGCGCTTGGCTTTCCGACGCCCATTCTCCGCTGGCGTTTCAACGGGCAGCCGCTCGTCGGCCAGACGGGCCCCACACTCCAGCTCTCGAATGTCACGCTCGCGATGAACGGCAACTACGATTTGCAGGTCTCGAATGCAAGTGGTGCGGCCTCGGCGCCTTTCACCCTGACCGTCCGCACCAAGCCGGATGTCCGCATCACCGAGGTGGAGTCGAGCCCGCTGACGGCCACCGGCGTGGAGACGGGTGATTGGTGGGAACTGACGAGTTTCGAGTCGCAACCGGTCTCGCTGGCCGGGTGGCGATTCAACGACAGCAGCGGCGATCTCGCGGACGCCTTCTTGATCGGCAGCGGCGTGGTCATCCAGCCTGGCGAATCGATGATCTTCGCGGAAAGCCTGACTGCGGCGCAGTTTCGCACGTGGTGGGGAGCAGGGAATGTTCCTGCCTCAGTCACCGTCATTCGCTACACCGGCAGCGGCCTTTCCCTCAGCGCCAGCGGCGACGCGATCCGCTTGTGGAATGACACCACCACTGACACCAATGACCTCGTCACCAGTGCGAGCTTCGGAACCGCGACCGCCGGCGTTTCGTTCAACTTCGACCCCATCACCGCGCAGTTCGGTGGATTGAGCCAGATTGGAAACTTTGGCGTATTCCGTGCGACGAACCCTGGAGATGTCGGTTCACCGGGGCGAATCAGGGCGCCAGCGAACCCGCCGTTCATCAGCGTGCGTCCGATGGCGGATCTTCTCCGCCTGACGGTCAATGCAGTGGCCGCGCACCAATACACGCTCGAAGTGAGAACGGATGTGGCCTTGGACACCTGGACCGCCTTGGGTGAACCGGTGCTGGCGACGACGGACGGCCCGTTGACGTTTGAGGTGGAGCGATCCGGCACGCAGCGTTTTTTTCAGATCACGGTGAAGTAGTTGGGACCGGCGATCATTCTTTCTGGTCCGCACGGCCATTGCAGTTGAGCCCGCGTGAAATGAAAGCCAGACTCCTCCTCGCATGAACGCACTGGTTGCTGCCGATCTGCTGTGATTTCCAGGCGCATCATCCCGGCTCGCGATTACGATCTGGCCTCCACGCTGGCTTCCGGGCAGGCGTTCCGCTGGACGCACAACGGCGACGCGTGGGACGGTGCGGTGGCGAATCGCTGGGTACAACTGAGCGTATGCCCCGAGGGAATCGCCGCCCGAAAGGTTGCTGCAGACGACGACTGGTCCTGGCTCGAAGATTATTTGCAGGCCAACGTGGAACTCGATCCTATCCTGCGCAGCTTTCCCGATGACGAACCGATGCGCGCCGCAGTCGCCGCATGCCGGGGACTGCGGCTTTTGCGGCAGGATCCGTGGGAATGTCTCGCGTCGTTCATCCTCTCTTCCACCAAGCAAATCGTGCAAATCCGCCAGATCGTGGAACAGCTTTGCCTCCGCTACGGCGAGCCGATCGTGACTCCGCCCGGGCGTCCGACGATGCATGCCTTTCCGACGGCGCAGCGACTGGCCCAGTTGAGCGAAGCGGATCTGCGCGCCTGCAAGATGGGCTTTCGCGCGCCGAAATTGCTGGCGACAGCGCGTCTGGTCGCGAGCGGTGGAGTCTGTCTCGATGGCATCGGTGCACGCGTGCTGGACGAAGCGCGTGCGGAACTGCTGCTCTGTCCCGGCGTCGGCGAGAAGATTGCCAATTGCGTGCTGCTCTTCGCCGGAGGATTTGCCAATGCGTTCCCGGTCGATGTGTGGGTGATGAAAGCGCTGCGCGAATTGTATTTTCCAAAGCGGTGCCCGCAGCCCACGCGGTTGCGTCATTTCATTGCGACGCATTTCGGTCCCAATGCAGGCTGGGCCCAGCAGTATCTCTTTCACTACATGCGGGTGAAGAAACGAGCCCGCAGCGACGCATGAGCCGAGCATTGGATTCCATCCTCCCGAAAACCTGCGCGGTGCTCCGGCAGGGCATTGCTGAGAGGCTGCACCTTGGCCCGCAGGTGGCAGTAGCCGCGTAATCCCCCTCCACCGCCCCATCGGGCACCTTCTCCCCCAGTGGGCGAAAAGGAGGAGGGGGCCGGGCTCAGGAAAGCAGGATGAATCATCCGCCAGTCCTGGCCTCCGGGTTTGGGGCCGGAATCTGCCCTGCGGGGTGGGTTCCGGCCTCTTCGATTTTGCCGCGATAGGCAGGCTCAAACCTTCACCCGGCTGCGGGTCGCGCGCGAGGCGGAGCAGGGATGTATCCGCGCACCCGGGTTCGTAAAATCCGTCATTGCCTGACCGCGGGTGGACCACTACATTTTGCGCGTGGGCACCATCCACCACCCAACCTGTCGTGCTTCGACCCAGTAATACCGTGCTGCCATGCTGGAACTGATTCAACTGCCATGGAGTCCCTACTGTTGCGTCCAACGGCGCATTCTTGAGTTCAGCGGGGCGCGTTTCAAGACCATCAACATCCACGCCACCGACCGTTCGCTGGTGTGGAAACTCACCCGCCAGCGCTATTACCAGGTGCCGATCATCAAGGACGGGCGGACGGTGATGTTTGAGATTGGACCGAACTCGCAGGCCATCGCGAAATACCTCGAAAGCAAACTGCGGCTCGGGCTGTTCCCGGCGGAGTTCGAGGGCGTGCAGGATCTGCTCTGGCGCTTCCTCGAGAACGATGTCGAGGAATGCACCTTCAAGCTGAACGACATTTACTTCAGGGAATTCGTCCCGGCGGCGGACCATCTGGGCCATCTGCGCTGGAAGGAGCGCAAGTTTGGCGCGGGCTGCATCGAGCAGTGGCGCGACCGGCAACCGGCGCTGCTCGCCGAGCTCGAACAACGCCTCTCGCCGTTTGAGCAAATGCTCGCGACGCGCCGCTATCTCCTCGACGGCCGGCCGCGCTTTGTGGATTTCGATCTCTGGGGCATGCTGGCGAATTTCCTCTACTCCGGGCATTACAAGATCTCCCGGGAACTGCCCAACATTGCCGGCTGGTACCGGCGCATGACGAACGTCTCTCTCGCCCAGTTGTGAAAAACTACATCCTCGACACCAACGTCCTCATCCACGACCCCAACTCGCTGCTGAGCTTTCAGGAGAACCACGTTCTCATTCCCATTGAGGTCATCGAGGAAATCGACCGCTTCAAGCGCGAATCCACCGACCGCGGCCAGAACGCCCGCACCGTCTCGCGCATGCTCGACGGACTCCGCGTCCAGGGCAGCCTGAGCGAAGGGGTCACCCTCGCCAACAAAGGCCGCCTCCGCGTCATCTTCGAGGGCAAACCCAAGGTCAACGGCCACGCCGGCAATGGCACCGTGGACAACCGCATCCTCGCCGTGGCCCAGCGCATTGCCAAGCAGCCGCCGCGCATCCCGACCATCGTCGTCACCAAGGACATTAATCTTCGCATCAAGGCCGACGCGCTCGGCATCCCGGCCGAGGATTACACGACCGACCGCGTCATGCTGTCGGACCTTTACACGGGGACGTTCGAGATGGCCTTGAGTGCCCCGCAGATGACCGAGTTTCGCAGCAAGAACGAACTGCCGCTGCCGCCCGGCTCCGCCTACAATCCGAACGAGTATTGCATGCTCTACGAGGAGGCGAACCCGAAGCGCACCGCGCTGGCCAAGGTCGATCCCAAGGGCGGAAAGCTCGTGCCGATCATCGACTGCCGCGAAGGCATCTGGGGCATCAAGCCGCGCAACCGCGAGCAGCACTTCGCGCTCGACGCGTTGCTCGACGACCGCATCAAGCTCGTCACGCTGATGGGCAAGGCCGGCACCGGCAAGACGCTGCTGGCGATGGCCGCGGGCATCAAGCGCGTCAATTCCGATCGCGAATACCGACGCCTCGTCGTGGCGCGCCCGACCATCTCGATGGGCAAGGAACTGGGCTTCCTCCCTGGCACGCTCGAGGAGAAATTGAATCCGTGGATGCAGCCCATCCACGACGCGCTGGAGCTGCTCAGCGATCTCAACATGGGCCACGACGGCCGCCGCACCGGCGACCTGATGCGCTCCGGCACCATCGTCGTCGAGGCGCTCAGCTACATCCGCGGACGCAGCATCGCAAACCAGTTCATGATCATCGACGAGGCGCAGAACCTCACGCCGCTCGAAGTCAAAACGATCATCACGCGCGTGGGTTTCGGCACGAAGATCGTCTTCACCGGCGACCCGTATCAGATCGACAATCCCTACGTGGATTCCTCCTCGAACGGCTTCAACTACATCGTGAGCAAATTCCGCGAACAGGCGCTGGCGGCCCACGTCGAGCTGCAAAAGGGCGAGCGCTCGGAGTTGGCGGAGCTGGCGGCGAATCTGCTTTGAGTGAGCGGCGGAAGCCGGCGATCCGGCTAGGAACGGCGTGCTTCACAGGCGGCGGAGTTGGTGCGTCCGGTCGGGAACAGAGACCGCTAACCTGCCGTTGAGTGCAACCGAACGGGCTACGTGGACGGTTTCTCCTCGTCTTGCTGATCTCGCTCGTTTGCTTTATGCGTCGGACAGTTCCTCTTTGAGGAATATCGTATCCAATAGTAAGGGACGAGAAGGCCCGCGACGACCCCAATAAAGGCGCCAACCCATCCAACGTCGTCGCCAAACAATTTGCTCACCGCAATGCCAATAGCGATAAACGAAACCAAAACGATGAGTTGAATAAGCGTCATGGGAACGCAGACTTAACCAACGAGTATTAAAAGGAACAAGTCAGCGGCCAAAGTCCAAGTCCGCCCCAAACCGACTTGGCCGCTGACCCTACGCCGTTGGTCATGCGCGGCAAGCGTCATTGCAGCGCCTTCGCGAACCGGCGCAGCGCGATTCACCTTCCGGCGATCGCCTTTGAAACTCCTGAAGGCGCCGCTGTCCTCAGTCCCGGAGGGGCGCGATGTTTATAGCCCGGCCGGTTTGAAAGGTTCCAAGCCCCGGCGGGGCGGGATGAGAATCCCGGCGGGCGGGCGTTGGCCGGGCAGCGTCGGGAATGCGGAAGAACATGACGCCCCGCCGGGGCTTGGGTTCTTTTTGAGCGAACGGTTTGTTTCGTTGGAGACGATCAATCCGGCGAATTGCCGAAGGTTGCGGCTGGTCAAACCGGCAAGCCCAAGCTCACCCGCGCTTCCCGCCGTACCAGTCGGCAATCCGCCAGCGCCTGTTTGGCTTCAGCTTTGGTCGCGTTCGATCCGGGATAGCGATACGCCACCGCATACACGTTGAGCCGGCCAGCCTGCGGATGAAGCGCCGACCACAACGGCTCCACCATGCCGACCAGATTCAGAAGCATTGGCAGGCTGTGCGTCATGGGGAACGGTGTTCCAGCTTCCTGCAAACGGGCTTTGAGATATTTCTCCGCACACTGTTGCGCGTGAAAACAGACCGCGTTGAAGCTGCAAAACTTGCGCACGCGGCCTTCCCGCAACGCCACTTGGAAATCCTCTTCAGCCTTGTCCACCCACTCCTGCGTCACCGGATTCATACAAGACCTTTCCCTTCTCCGTTATTTCGCGGATGAAGAAATCGTTCCAAGCCAGCCGCTGCTTCACTTCCTCCGGAGAGCGGACCAGCACGTCGATGGGGAAACGATGGTCGAGCCGGCTCGATATCTTCACGGCTTGTTCGGTGGAGCGACCTTGGAACGGCATGACGACCAGCAGGTCCACGTCCGAGTCCGGCGTGGGACGCCCGTAGGCGTACGAGCCGAAGAGAATGACTCTCAGGGGCTGAAACTCCCGGACGATCCGGTTGCAGACTCGCTGGATGTCACGTCGGTTGACCATGCCGGAAAGAGCTTCAAGCGCCTCGTCAAAATACGCAAGCGCGTGCTGCTGGAAGGCGCCGACGGAGCGAGACACTCGGCACGGCCGCCGAACTCAATCAACCGCATTTCCAGTGGACGGCATCCCGAGACCGTGCCGGAGGGAGGCGATGTTTTTAGCCCGTCCAGTTTATTACGTGCCAAGCCCCAGCGGGGCGAAATGACAATCCCGGAGTGCGCGGAAGCGGCGTCATTCACCGGAGAACATGACGCCCCGCCGGTGCTGGGGTTCCATTGAGCGAACGGTTTGCTATAAACATTGCCTCCCTGCGGGACGGACACGCTCTCACCACAACTCCACCGGACCCTTGGGCACGGCGATGGCCGCACGCCCCGCCTCGCTGCCTTCAGATAGAAACGACGCCACCATCGGCGCGGGACGGAACTTCGGCTTCAACTCGCCGTGTTCGTCGAGAAACTGCGCGCGCCATTTCACGTAATGCTCCAGCACCGCGTCGTAGTCCGCCCGCGAGCGGATGTGGACCACGCCGCGGTTGAACTCGCTGGCCGGCCCGAATCGCTTCGCATACCACGGCGCAATCTTGCGGAACATCCGGCAGCCGTGCTCCTCGCCGAACACCTCGATCATCAGCGCGAGGTGCCGGCGCAATACCTGCACCCGCTCCTCGAATGACGGCTCCGGCGGCGCCTCGCCCGTGGCGAGGTGCTGGGAGGTGTGCCGGAAGATCCACGGATTGTAAAACGCCCCGCGTCCGACGCTCACGCCCGCGCAACCGGTCTCGTCCAGCATTCGCTTCGCTGCCTCGGGCGTGGTCACATCGCCATTGCCGATCACCGGAATCCGCCGCACGGCCTGCACCACGGCGCGGATGCCGGCGAGATTCACCGTCCCGCCGAAGCCCTGCTCGCGCGTGCGTCCATGCACGAACACCGCTGCGGCGCCCGCGTCCTCCAAGGCCCGCGCGAGGTCCGGCGCGGTGAGATTCTCATCGTCCCAGCCGAGGCGCATCTTGGCGGTGACGGGAATCTTCACCGCGTCCACCATGCCGCGGACGAGGCGCGCGGTCTTGTCGAGTTCGGTCATCATGGCCGAGCCGCCGCCCACGCGGCAGACCTTGCGCACCGGGCAGCCCATGTTGATATCGACCGACGCGACGCCCTGCGTTTCGAGGAACGCCGCCGCGTCGCGCATTTCCTCCGGTACCGCGCCAAATAACTGTACGGCGAGCGGCCGGTCTTCGGAGCAGGACTCGATCAGCTTGAGCGCCTTGGGACGCTTCTCCAGCAGCGAGCGGGCGTTGACCAGATCCGTGGTGGCGAGGCCGAGCCCGCCGATTTCGCGCAGCACGAGCCGGAAGGGCAGGGTGGTGTAGCCCGCCAGCGGCGAGAGAAAGAGATTGGAGGCCAGTTCGAGAGAACCCAGACGCATCGCTCGCAGTGTAGGGACGATGACCGCGGCTGGCCAGTGCCTCATCACGCCTCGCTTGCCAAGCGCACGCCTCAACTCAACACTTCGCCAGCATGAGCAACGTCACGCTCAACGATAAATTCTTTGCGGATCTCGCCGGCTGGGACGCCATCAAGCAGGCGCGCAGCCTCGTGGCCGGTGATCGCGTGCTCAGCTCGAACTGGACGCCGCCGGTCCTCAAGGGTGTGGTGCAGGAAGGCTCGACCGCATTACGGGCCGGACTCGTCATCAAGAGCGAGCGTGACATCGAAAATCTCTGCGCCTGCCGCGCCTCGCGGGAATGGGGCACTATCTGCGCGCATTCCGTTGCCGTCGGCCTGCATCATCTGCGGCGCGAGCAGACCGAGTCCGCTACGGCAAAATCAGCGGAAGACGCGTCGGCACCCAAGCCCTCCGTTAAGAAGACACCCGCCCAAGGAAGGAAGGTGCTGCGCAGCGCCGACGGCGAACCTGCCGAGCTTTATCTCATCCTGCCGCCGAATCTCGAACAGGCCATTCCACGCGGCAAGGTGATGCTCGTCTTCGAGACGAAGTGGAGCGGAGGGCGTTGCCTGTTGAATGCGCTGCCGATGCAGCAGCCGTTCAGCTTCTCCGCGCAGGAGAATGCCGTGCTTGATCGGGTCGAGCATCTTGCCGGAGGCGAGACGCCAGCGATGGTAACGCTCGGCACCAAGGATTTCGTCGAGTTGCTGCCGCTGCTGGCCGGGCACGCGCGGATCACGCTGGGGAAGGCGACGACGATTGAAGTCAGCGCCGCGCCGTGGGCACCGCCGTTGCGGGCCGCGCTGGAGGCCAATGGCGAAATCGTCTTGAGCCTCGCGCGAGCGTCTGCGCCACCGGTGATGCTCGAAGGCGGCTGGGTGTATCACGCGGTAAAGTTTCAGCCGCTCAGCCTGTCGGTGAAGTTGCTCGAAGTCTTTCGCGCTCCGGTGCGGATTCCTCGCACGACGGTGCCGGCGTTCCTCAGCACCGACTGGCCACGCTGGCAGGCCGGCGGCAATGTCGAGGCGAATTTCAAGGCGGACGATTTCTCGCTCGAACCGCTGGCCCCGCGATTCCTCGCGCACTTCACGGGTGGCCTGGCGCAGTTGCAGGTGGTGCTCCAGTGCGGCTACGGCGCGCGCATTCTCACCCTGGGCGTTTCTTCCAGCGACGAGGCGATCTGGCTCCCGGACCCGGCGTCACCGACGAAATATTCGACGCGCGATCTCGCAGCCGAACGCGCGGCGATCGGTCGCTTGCTGCGCACCGGTTTTGCGGGACCCGATGCGCAGGGGCGCTATCAATTGCTCGGGCAGGAGCGCGTGCTCAACTTCTTCGCGCGCGAATTCCCGCGGCTGCAGCGCGAGTGGCAGGTCACTCTGGAAGAGCGTCTCGATTGGAGCATGAACAAGAACCTCGAACGCATCGAACCGAGCTTCGAGGTCACCTCGTCGGGCGTGCAATGGTTCGATCTCGGCGTGGTCTTCGCGGCCCGCAGCGGAGAAAAGTTTTCCAGTGCCGACATCCAGCGGCTGATTCTCTCGGGCCAGAGCCACACGCGGCTGGGCAGCGGCAAGATTGCGCTCATCGACACGGGCGCGGTCGAGGAATTGCAGGAGGTGCTGCTGGATTGCGCTCCGGAACAGCAAGCGGGGCGTTATCGTGTCCGCTCGACGCAGGCCGGATTCATCGAGGCCACGGTGCGCGAGCAGGCGGGTTGGAACTTGCAGGCGCCAGCGCAATGGCGCGAGCGCGCGCGACAGTTCAGCGGCGAGACCAAGCCCGCTTGTCCGCCGCTCGGCGATTTGGAGAACGTGCTGCGTCCGTATCAAAAAGCCGGCGTGGCCTGGCTGCATTTTCTGCGTGAGAATCAATTCGGCGGCATTCTCGCCGACGAGATGGGGCTTGGTAAAACGCTCCAGGTGCTGGCGCTGTTGAATGCGCTGCGAGCCGCTGCTTCGACTCCCCAATCCGCAATCCGCCATCCGCATCTCGTCATCTGCCCCACCAGCCTCGTCTTCAACTGGGTGGCCGAGGCGCGCAAATTCACGCCGGGACTGCGCGTGCTGGCCTTGCACGGACCGGAGCGTCACGCGCTCTTCGCCGGGATTCCGCAGCATGATTTGATCGTGACGAGCTACGCGTTGCTGCGGCGCGATCTGGAGAAGTATCGCGGCATCGAGTTCGACACCGCCGTGCTCGACGAGGCCCAGCACATCAAAAATCGCCAGACGCAAAATGCCCAGGCGGTGAAGGGCGTGCGCGCCCGGCACAAGCTCGTCCTCACCGGCACGCCGCTGGAGAATTCAGTGCTCGATCTGTGGTCCATCTTCGACTTTCTCATGCCCGGCTATCTCGGTTCGGCGAAGGATTTCCGCGAGCGCTACGAGGTGCCCATCACGCGTGCCAAGGATGACGCGGCTCAAGCCCGGCTCGCGCGGCGATTGCGTCCTTTTCTCCTGCGCCGACTGAAGCGCGATGTGGCCCGCGACCTGCCGGAGAAGATCGAGCAGGTGGCGTTTTGTGAACTCAGCGACGCGCAGCGCGAAGTCTATGAGAAGCTCATCGAAGCCAGCCGCAAGGAAGTGCTCGACGCGGTGGGCGCACAGGGTGTGGCCAAGAGCCGGTTGGTGGTGCTCAACGCCCTGCTGCGTCTGCGCCAAGTGTGTTGCGACTTGCGCCTGCTCAAGCTGGAGAGAAGCGCCGGCGGCGATGGAGATGATTCTCCACCCACCCCCGCGCCGTCCGCGGAAGCCATGTCGGGCAAGCTGGAGATGTTCGGTGAGTTGCTGGAGGAAGTGCTCGATGGCGGGCATCGCGTGCTCGTCTTCAGCCAGTTCGTCAGCATGCTGACCCTGCTGCGCGAAAAGCTCGCAGCCGAGGGCGTCGAGTATTGTTACCTCGACGGGTCCACCACGGATCGCGGCGCGGTGGTCGAGCGGTTCCAGAGCCGGGCCGATATTCCGGTGTTCCTCATCAGCCTCAAGGCGGGCGGAGTCGGCTTGAACCTGACTGGCGCGGACACGGTGATTCACTTCGATCCGTGGTGGAATCCGGCGGTGGAAGATCAGGCAACCGACCGCGCGCACCGCCTTGGGCAGACGCGCGTGGTGACGAGCTACAAGCTCATCATGCGCGGCACGGTGGAAGAGAAGATTCTCACGCTCCAACAGCGCAAACGGGAGATCATCCAGGCCACGCTGGGCGAGGGCGAACTCGCCGGTGCGCTGACCTGGGAGGAGATCCAGGAATTGTTCGCGTGATTCTGCCGGATTGATCTCCGCGCCTGGTTCAGCGCAGCATGACGCCGCAATGGAATCCACTTTCTGGGAAAGCCGGTATCAAACCGGCGACACGCAATGGGAGAAGGGCGCGCCCTCGCCCGGACTTGAGGATTTTCTTTCCGCGCATCCTGATATGCCGCGCGGCTGCGTGGCAGTGCCGGGATGCGGCACCGGCCACGATGTGCGCGCGTGGGCGCGGGCGGGCTTCGAGGCGTGGGGCTTCGATTTCGCGCCTTCGGCCATCGCCTTGAGCGAGGAGAGGACCCGCGCGGCCGGCCTGATGGCGCAGTTTCAAGAGTGCGATTTTCTCACCGTTCCGCCGCCGCAAGCTTTCGATTGGATCTTTGAGCACACGCTCTTCTGCGCCATCGAACCGCGGCGCCGTGACGATTATGTGCGGGCACTGCTTCGCTGGCTGAAGCCGGACGGGCAGTTCCTCGCCGTGTTTTACCTGATTCCCGACAAGGACGGCCCGCCCTTTGGCACCGCGCGGAAAGAGATCGAGCGCCGTTTCGGGCCGCACTTCGAGAAGCTCGCCGACTGGGTGCCGCGCTCCTATCCCAACCGCACCGGGCTGGAGTGGATGGTTTGGTGGCGTGGGCGATCTGGTTGAAGGCCGCGCTCCGCAGATCAAGTCGGCGCGGTCTAACCGCTCGGGGAGCGCACGCCGCCGGCGTGCGGTTTTCGGCGGCCCGCCGAAAACTTCGTTCCACAAACTTCTTCGCATTGCGAGGGAATGAAAAATGCATGACGAGGGTTGGGCGAGCCGCCCAAACCGGCTCGCGGGCCGCGTGCGCTCCCCATCTCCGTTCCGCATCTCAGGTTGCAGCGGACGGCGGCGCGTCCGGAGCAGGCGCCTTCGCCGCACCTTCACCTGGGAACCGCAGGGTGAAATTGCTGCCCTGGCCGACGGTGCTTTGCAAGCTCACCGAACCGCCGTGCAACTGGAGAATGGATTTCACCATGGCCAGCCCAAGGCCAGTGCCGGAGTGCCGGGTTCGCGCGCGGTCCACCCGGTAGAAGCGGTCGAAGATGCGTTGCTGGTGTTCGGGGGCGATGCCGCAACCGGTGTCGGTCACGCTCACTTCCAGTCCGTCGCCGGGCGTCGCCCGGGCCGCGACCGTGATTGATCCGCCCGGCGGTGTGTGATGCAGCGCGTTGCCGATGAGGTTGCTCAGCGCGCGGCGGAAAAGGATCGAATCGGCCGCCACCAACCGGCGCTCGGACTTCGGGCGTGCCGCCTCCGGGCACGAGACTTTCACGCCGGCGTCCTCGCTGAGCGGTTCGTAGAATTCGATGACGCTCTGGATTTCCTTCACCGCGTCAAATTTGGATCGTTCAAGCTTCGTCTCGGCGTTTTCCGAACGAGCGAGAAACAGCAAGCTGTCGATCATACGGCACAGCCGGCTGAATTCCTCAAGGCTGGATTCGAGCACGACGCGGTATTCCTCGGCGGATCGGTCGCGCGACAACGAAACCTCCGCTTCACCCACCATGTTGTTGATCGGCGTGCGCAGTTCGTGCGCGATGTCGGCTGAGAACTGCGAGAGACGGTTGAACGAGTCCTCCAGCCGGGCCAGCATCTTGTCGAACTCCGAGGCCAGCGCCTTCAATTCCGCCGGCCGGCGCTCGGCGTGCAGGCGTGCGTGGAGTTGCGACACGGTGATGCTCTGTGCCGCGTGGGTGATGTCCACCAGCGGTCTCAGACTGCGCCGGGCAATGGCGGCGCCCGTCACCGCCGCCGCCACCACGCCGATGGCCAGAATCGTCAGCAGCCAGCGCCGGTATTTTTCCAGGGTGGTTTCGTCGGCGCTGATGTCGAGCGCCACCTGGATGAGCGGTTGCCGGCGCTCATCCTCGAATGTTTCCGCCCGGCCCGCGCCCAGCAGAAAATAGCGCTCGTCGGGCGCCTGCCACCGGGCGGTCAGGACCACCGGCTCATCGCCCGGCTTGATGCGGGGAAAACCCACCGGGGGCGGCAGCGTGAGGGACATGGCGGGCGACTGCACGACGATCTTGCCGGAGGTGTCAAGGATGCGTGCGTAGTAGCGTCCGCGCCGGCGCGATTCGCCTTCAAGGGCGTTGCGGAGCTTTTTGGGATCAAGGATGTCCTGCTCCTGCTTCACCCGGCCGGAGAGCTTGGTGATCTCATCCATCAGGAAGGCCGTCTGTGCCTCGCGCAGGCTGGCGTTCAGCACCCAATAGAGCAGGCCGGTGGCGACCAGGAGGAGGACCGTGGCCGCGAGTGTGTTATAAACCGTCAGGCGGCGGACGATGGACCACGACGAGACCGCGAAAGGCCGGCGGACGGCCTGCCACCCGCGTTCAGCGGTCGGCCAGAACATAGCCCACCCCGCGGACGGTGTGGATCAGCTTCTTGGAGTAAGGATCATCCATTTTGGCCCGCAAGCGGCGCACCGCCACATCCACCACATTCGTCTCGCCTTCGTACTTCATGTCCCAGACCTCCTCGGCGATGCGCGCCCGCGAGAGCGCCTGACCTTCGTTGCGGATGAACAGCGACAAGAGCGCAAATTCCTTCGGCGCCAGATCGATGTCATCCGTGCCCCGCGTGACGTGCTGCCGGATCAAATCCACCTCAAGATCGCTCACCTTCATCACTTCCTGCGTCCGGCCCTGGCCGCGGCGTCCCAGCGACCGCACCCGGGCCAGCAGTTCGGAAAATGCGAACGGCTTGACGAGATAATCGTCGGCTCCCAGTTCCAGCCCGCGCACCCGGTCGCTCACCGCGTCGCGCGCGGTCAGGCACAGCACGGGCGTCTTCTGGCCGTGCTTTCGCAGTTCCTCGATGACCGACCATCCGTCGCGCCCCGGCAGCATGATGTCGAGGAGGATGAGGTCGTGCTGTCCGGCCCGCGCCAGGCGCAGGCCGGTTTCGCCGTCGCGCGCGGTTTCGACGGAGTAGCCGTTTTCGGTGAGACCCTTGTTCAGGAAGTCCAGCGTCTTCGGTTCGTCTTCAATAATCAGGATTTGCATGGTGCCAGGGCTTGATGGTCCAGACCGGTTGCGAGAGTGGCTTTAACCCGCGTGGCGGAACGGCGCAAGCCAAAGCTTGTTGGATTCCGCCGCCCGACCCGCCCCGGTCTCCGAAGTTTCCCAGGCCGAACGCCTGGGGCAGCCGCAGACGGCCCCAAGACTGACTTGATATTTCGGTTAGGCATTCTTTTCCAGTCATTACTGACAAGACCTTGGGATGGCTACCAGAAGACGCTTGGTCCCAACACGCACGGGCGCGTCTGTCCCCAGCGCGATGTCGGGTTGGCCGGGAGTGGTTCGCGGCGCGCTGGGACCGACGCGCCCTGCCCGGTCCGGGTGTGGTCCATCCCTCTTCATGGGTAGTATGTTTCGCGAATTCGCAGGACTTCACGTCGGTGTTTTTACATCGCCCCGACCCGGCGCGAGCGGTTTTCCAGTGGTCTCTGACAGCCCGGGGACACCGAGGGGCGCATCCGCACACTGCCCCCGGAGGCAACCGGGTTGGAGCGCGACGTTTACGTCGCTTCACCGTGCGCCCTCCTGCCGGCCAATGATTAGACATTGTCCCCCGCATATCGAAGCGGCCTGAAGGCCGCGCGCCGGGGGCAGTGCGCAAATGCGCCCGACACCGAGGAACGCACGGTTTTGGACAAACTCTTTGCCAAGCGTTTTAGCCACGCTAAATTCCGAAAGTGATATACGACGCTTCGCTCGACGAACTGCTGCAGAAGGTCTGGAACGGCGCGCGCATCGACCGCGCCGAGGCGTTGCGGCTTTATTCGCTGCCGCTCGAGGAACTCGGCGCGCTGGCGCAACGCCGCCGGCAGCTGGCCAAGGCCAAAGCCTACGAGGGTCGCGGCAACGAGATCATCACCTACATCGTCGATCGCAACGTCAACTACACCAACGTCTGCAACGTCTATTGCAAGTTCTGCGCGTTCTACCGCGTCGAGGGCGACACTGACGCCTACGTGATTTCGCACGAGGAGATGGATCGCAAAATCGAGGAGACGGTGGCGCTCGGCGGCACGCAGATTCTCCTGCAAGGAGGGCATCATCCCAAGCTGACGTTCCAGTGGTACATCGATCTGTTGAGCCACATGAAGGCGAAGTTTCCGCAGGTCAACATTCACGGCTTCAGCCCGAGCGAGTTCATCCATTTTCAGGAAGTCTTCAATCGGCCGGTCGAGGAGATCCTGCGCGAGTTCACCCAGGCCGGGCTTGGCTCGGTGCCGGGCGGCGGCGGCGAAATCCTTGTCGATCGAGTCCGTCAGCGCATCTCGCCGCTCAAGGCGATGAGCAGCGACTGGCTTGGCGTGATGGACACCGCGCACCGGCTTGGGCTGAAGTCTTCCGCGACGATGATGTTCGGTCACGTCGAGACGCCGGCGGATCGCATTGAGCATCTCGACCGGTTGCGCGAGCAGCAGGACAAGTCAGGAGGCTTCACCGCGTTCATCTGCTGGACGTTCCAGCCGGAGAACACGAAGCTGCGCGCGCCGACGGTCGGGCCGCACGAGTATCTGCGCACCCAGGCGATCGGGCGCATCTACCTCGACAACTTCGAGAACGTGCAAAGCTCGTGGGTCACACAGGGACCAGACATCGGCCAGGTGGCGCTGACGTACGGCGCGAATGATCTCGGGAGCATCATGATCGAGGAGAACGTCGTCAGCCAGGCGGGCGCGACCTTCCGCATGAGCGTAGCCGACATGCACCGGCTCATCAAGGATCTTGGCTACGAGCCGCGGCAGCGGGATAACTGGTACCGGCTGGTGGCGTGAGTGCGCCGGGAATCGCGGCTCGGTCAATTCGCCGGGGTTTTTCGCGGCGCAAACGGTGGGATGGACGGCAAACTGGCACAGTGGGGCGGGCCTGTCCCGGCGCGCCGGAGACCCCTCCCGACAACCGAACGGCGCCCCTTGCCGGATGAGTCTCACCGTTCAACCTGATGCTGCAGCCAATAGCAGCATCTGCTCTGGATTCTCAATCCTGCTCAAAGGCCGACAAGAAGAGCGGAAAGAGTTGGAAAGCCGGCAAGCATCAAGGAATCAATTTGCGCGGGGCAATCAGTCCCGGCTTCGCGCAGAAGCCACTAACATTTGATGCTGATGCGCTGCAATCCGCTGGAGATAGCCAAGTTCAGCGTGTTCCGGATGCAATTTGAGAGCGGCCAATATAACCTGATTGGCACGATCAAAGTCGCCCGCCGCAATACTCGCCTTCGCGGCCATACCGGCATAATGCGGCGCGGACCAATCCGACGCAGGGCCATAAGCGCGTAGCAACGCAATAACGGTGTCAACGCCTTGCAGGCGAGTCGTGCCGCTGCTCTTAAGGTTTGCAGTTGCGGCAAGGAGTTTCTTCAACTCATCATTTACGCCCAAAGGCGCTTCGAGCCCGGGTGGTTCGATGCTGGCGGGCTTGAACACACAGGGCCAGCTTGGACGGTAATCGGAGCCGGAACCGATCCCGTGGTGCAATCTCCACGACAGGTGGCTGTGCAATTCCTCATTGATCGTCGAGAACTGGGCAAAAACCGACTGCAACAATTGATCATCCAGACTCTCGAGCGTGCGTGTCTTCCCAGGCGGCGCCAGGTCAGATTGCCAGGTGCGCTCATCAAATCTGGCGAGATCCCCGGCCTTCGCGCCGATGAAAAAGGCACGCGGCGCTTCGTATTCTAAAATGGGAAAGAGATCGGATTGAATGGGACCATGGTCAGCGATGGCAAACGCCGTCCTCTGCGAGACGAGCTGCCTGGCCCACAAGGCCTCCGGTGATTTGATGCCAACGAGTTCAAAGTCCTTGCGTGGCGATTGGCGCTCAAACAGGCGGCGGTAAACGGATGGATCGCTTGACCAGGGTTTCAACGAGCCGAGCAGGATCAGATCACCACTGCCCGAGTCCCAGATCTCCATGTGCGGGAACACCGAGCCAAAAGTCCGCAGCACGAGATTAACAATGCCGTCGTGCATGTCGTACACGTGAAACCATTGCGCCATGATGCCGCCTTCCTTGAGCCGGCTCGCGCCCAACTCATAGTATTCCCGGCTGAAGACACTGCCCACGCCGGCCATCCAAGGGTTGGAAGGTTGCGTGATAATCAGATCATACTTGTTGGGACTGAGTTTCAGGACGGTGCGGGCGTCCTCAGTCCAGATTTTCGTCAACCCGTTGGTCAGTACACCACGGTTCCAGGGTTCAAAGTATTTGGCTGCACGAATGACCGGTTCGCAATTCTCTGAAATGGTGAGGTGTTCGATGGGATGGCCAAGAATGGCTCCCCCGGTGATGCCGCTGCCCAGGCCAAGGATGAAAACATCCTTGGCGTCGGGACGGGCGGCCATCGGGATATGCCCGATGAGAAGTTGTGTACACAGATCAGCGCGCGAGGAGGCGTCGGTTTTGCCGTTGAGGCGGAGACCAAGGTCGGCCGAGGCACCGATCCCATCGCCTTGTTCGACATTCACAGTGGCGTCAGGAGCGTCCTCGTAGAAGAAGATTTTGATGTGCTTCTTGCGCAAACCGAGCACGTCGGCATTGACCTCAGTTTCACGGGCTCGGAATACGCCGGAACTCATGACATGCCGCCAGCCATCATTGCCGACGAACATGAACAGGACCAGCAACCCACTTGCCGCCACCGAGCAGGCCACCAGCCGGGGCAGCTTTTGCCGCCATGAGGCAATCATCCCGGCAGCCGCCAACCCAAGGGCCAGGAACAGAAACGCATTCCGCAATCCCAGCCGCGGCATGATGATGAATCCGGTGAGGAGCACCCCAACGACTGCCCCGATGGTATTCCAGGTCAGCAAACGTCCAACCTGCTCGCCAAGCCTGGCCGCCTGGTCGGAAGCGTCACGAATCATCAATGGCAACACTGCGCCAATCATCGCCGCGGGGGCGCCGAGAACAGCCATCGCGAGCAATGCGGCCAGCAACTGATAATAAACGTAACCCGTCGTGCTCCGCGCCAGGCCACTCCTCAGGATGCGATAAATCTCGACCCATGATTCGATGCGGAAGACGAGCAAGCCGATCCAAAGTGCCGCCGCAATCAGCAGAATGGTGACGGCTTTCGTGCTGTTCCATTTTTGCACACGGGCAGAAGCGATCACGGCACTACCGAGGCCGATGCCAAGAATGAACGAAATCAAAACAATCGCAAACGATTGCAGGGAAGACCCAAAAAGCAATGTCATCGAACGTGACGCGAGAACTTCCAGGCCCATCGAAATGCCGCCCGTGAGAGCGACCAGGATGCCGGTCCATTTCAGCGTGCCATCTCTTGATGATAAGTTCCCAAGGTGCGCTGACTGTTTCACGGGAGCAGCCTCCTCCTCCAAGCTTCGGCCCAGGAGAATGGCGGTCCCGCCAATGCAAAGATTTGCCAGCGCGCTGAGCTGCAGTGAAGCGACCATTCCCCAGTGCTGAACGAGATAAAATCCTGCAATGGCCGAACCGAACACCGCGCCCAAACTGTTCACTGAATAGAACCGGGCCGAACGCCGGCCGGCATCCAGCGACGTTCGTTGGAGGAACGCTGCGAGGAGCGGAAGCGTGCCGCCCATGAGGATCGTCGGCACAATCAACAGCATCACGCTGAGCACCGCTTTGATGGCCAGAAGGACAAGGCTCTGTTCCAAGACCCGGCTGCCAACATGCACGAACATTTCATCCGCTGCCGCGAACAGGTTGGGAGAAAAAAATGCATACAAGCCGATCACCAGTTCCACGTATCCGTAGGCTCGAACCGGCCTCGCCAGCCGATCGGCCTTGGCGCCAAACCACCGGTTGCCGATCGCCAGGCCGCCCATGAAGACGGCGAGCACGATGGTTTGGGCGTAAATCGTGCTGCCAAACATCTGCGAAAGATATTTGGACCAAACCACCTCGTAGATCAGCGCAATTGCGCCGGAACAAAAAAACAATACAAGGACAGGCCACGTTTTGTATGAACGCATACTGGTGCAAATAGCGGCGTCAGGCTCGAAAAGTTAAGGGAAAAGAATTCCGGTGTCGCAGGTTTGCGAGATCGAATCGGGTGGTTGAAGTATTGCGGTCCTCTATCGCAACGGTGGCTGCGCGGGATGCCCATCCCCAAGAAGCTTAGGCCACTCGCACACCAGCGGAATGAGAACCTGGCCGGCACCTGCGTTCGCGTCGCACATTTGAAGATGATATTCCGGCCTGTGTTTCCGGCCGAGCCGTGGTCGCCTCGGGACCATTCCAGCCAAAGTGGTCGAACTGTCCCGCGCAGCCCGTGACGTCGTCGTTGCCGACCCAAAGGCCGCCGCCGTGGTTCGGGTCAAAGAAATGATGGGCGTCGAGCAGGTGGCGAATCGGCCGCAGCCCCGGCATGAGCGCGCCCGTGAGCCGAAGCTGCGGTGCGCGAACTACCGCACCTGTTTTGCACCGGGGCGTTGTCCGTCTCGGGGCACTTCGGGTTGAGCCGATCACCGGGGTGCGGTGGATAACTTCAGTTTGCACAATCCGCTCCCGGGGGCATGCTTTTGCTGCGCGACGAACAGCTCGCATCCAAATACCGGCTTCGAGATCCTTGTGCCGGGGCGTGGATTGCTCCTTGAGCAGTATTCCGCTTGCGGAAGCGCCGATCTCCTTGAGCGTTCGCTCGCGCACTTTCTTTCCCAACCTGGAGACCAAACGGATTTACCCCTCACCCGCGCCGGCCTTCCGGCGCGCTGCTGCAGTGACAGTAGCACCATTGTGCGACTGCGATGACGCTGTGGCGCGCCGCAGAACGCGAAGTTCTTGTAACAGACCCGACCAGGATTTCGGCTTCGCAGGCAACCGGCCTGGACTGCGGCGTTAGCGCCGCTTCACCATTTGCACGCCCATAGGCCGAGCATTTCCTCTGTGCCCTCTTGATGCTGAAGCGGCCTCAAGGCCGCGCGCCGGTGGGCGGCGGGAATGCATCCCTCAGGTTTGAGTAGCGGCCTCGGACATTGCGCAATCAAACTGCCTGGGGCATCGTAGGCACCGTCATGGCCTACGCCATTCTGCAAACGGAATTGCACCCGCCGGAACCGGCCAGATTGCAGCGCGCCTTCGCGTCATTGCCCCACCTGACCAAGCACGATGCCCTCGCCGTTGGGCGCGACGCGCACGGCGTGCTCATGCGCGGGCTCGACGCCGGCCTGGCGGAGGCGGTAATGGCGGCGTTGCAGCGCGAGGAGGTGGCCGTGGAAATCGTCGCCGAAGCGCATTTGCCGGCCATGCCACCCGCCAAGGTCATCCGTTCGATGACTTGGAATGGTGCATCCCTCACGCTCGAGGATCCGATGCGGCGATCCTATTCGCTGGGCGGTTCGGACGTGGTGCTGGTGGCAACGGGCCGCGTGCGCATTCAGGAATTCCGCCGGGAACGCAACATCTGGGAAGAGCCTGGTTTTCACGGACCGGGCGTGTCGCGTGACACCATCAGTGGAGTCCGGGCGCGCGAAATGACGCGTGAGGCTTTGCTGCTGAAGTTGCTGGCATTCGGTGGAACACAATGTTTCAGCATTCTTGTCGAGGAACTTGATTTCGGATTTCTCGGGCCGGAATGCACCAACGATGTCGCTACGAATCTGGCCCTGCTGGTGCGCAGGCTCAACAACTTCGCGCCCGAGGCCGGGCTCAATCGAGGCGCCTGGCATCTGGCCCGCGCGGCGGATGACTGGGTGCGCTATCCGAGCCGGCAATCCTTCCTCGATGAACTCACCTGGATGTTGTGGCGCGCCGGTCTATCAAATGCCGGCGCCCGGGGGTGAACTGCGGCGTGCTAGCAGTCGTCGCAGAAAGCTTCTGCAACACGGTCGTATTCCAGAAAGGTGGGGCGCGTCTGTCCTCAGCGCGCCGCGAACCGCTCTCGCCCATCAAACGGCACGCTGAGAAAGACGCGCCCCACCTGGGGAGACTTTCGCAAAGATTGATGGCGTCGGGGATTTTTCATCCCGGCGGCCAGCCGAGGGGGCGTCCTCCGAGCAGGTGGCAATGGAGGTGCGGCACGGATTCTCCACCGTCGGGACCGTTGTTGATCACGAGCCGGTAGCCATTCTTCAAGCCAAGCTGTTCGGCCAGTTGCGCCGCGGCGAGCATGAGGTGGCCCAGCAATTCTTTATCCTCCGCGGTCGCAAGGCTGATGCGCGCCAGAGCCCGGCGCGGCACCAGCAGCACATGTGTCGGCGCCTGCGGATTAATGTCGCGGAACGCCACCACGTGGTTGTCTTCGTAAATCAATTGGGCCGGAATTTCCCGGTCGATGATTTTCTGAAAGATGGTCTTGCTCATGATCGTGCAGCTTGGACGAAACCAGTCGTGCCCGCAAACCTCCTTTCCGCCCGCATGCATTGACGGCGTGGTGAAATCGGCCGGGCGCATCCGCGCACTGTCCCCGGCGCGCGGCCTTGAGGCCGCTTCAGCATTCGATGGGTGTTGGTGAAACATTGGCGGACGGTCTCTCGAACGATGAAGCGACGTAAACGTCGCGCTCCAACCCGGTTGCCTTCGGGGGGCAGTGTCGAGATGCGCCCAAATCGGCCTGGTTCTCGAATGCGGTGTTGCCTGTTTCACCAGGAAGCGCATAGTCGCCATTGAACCGGAAAGGTCAATTCAACCGGAGCGAAGACATATATGACGCTCACATGGAACCTGGTCGCCAAACATCTCAAGCCGCACGCCCAATGGCGTGGCAAAATGCAGCAGAAGATCGCCAAGCTTGAGCAACACCTTGTCAAATTTCCGCCCGATGCGGTTCATCTGCAGGTGCAAGTGGAGCGGTCGCCCAAGCGCGAGGAATTCCAGGTGGCCCTGACGCTGACGCTGCCGGCGAAGACGCTGCGCAGCACCAAGCAGGCCGCCGATCCAATCCCGGCGTTGGATGCCGCGGTCAAGGCGTTGTTGCGGGAACTGGTCACCCTCAAAGCCGAACTGCGCCGTGAGGCTCCGCGGAAACGCGAGCGAGTCCGCGCCGACGCCCGTGCCGTCACGGTGGCTCCGGCTGCGGGGGGCGGCGCGGCGCAAGGTGGCGCTGCTCATGGCCTGGCATCGTCGGTGGAAGAAGAAGTCGCGGCGGCTCTGAGCCGCGAGCATGGGGCGTTGCTGGAACTGGTGCGGCGGCGGTTGAACCGGGACGAACTCGCAGGAGAAATCCCCCGCGGAGCGATCGATGCCTCTTCGGTGGTCGATGAAATCGCCGGCCACGCGCTGGCGCATCCGGGCACCCGCCCGACGCATCATGGTTTTCGCATCTGGTTTTGCCGGCTGGCCTTGTGGGATTTGCGCCGCCGCTATCGCATCTTGCGCGAGGCCCAGCGCGACTCGGTGAGCCTCGACGGCACCAAATGGGATGCGGCCGATGAGGAGGCGGTGCATGGATTTCAAGCCGAGCAGCCGGTGAAGATGATCTCCGATCAACTGGAACCCCCGCAGCTTGCCGGCAAACCGGTGATGGCGGATCAATACAGCCTTTCGCCGGAGGAGGAACTCGAGCACAAGGATTTCATCGAGTACCTGCAACGCGTCGCCGCCGGGTGGCCCAAGGTGGAGCGCGATGTCTTCGAACTCCATTTCCTCGAAGGATTCGGTGCCGACGAGGTTGCGGCGATCGAGAACCTGACGCCGGAGGTCACGGCGGGCGCCATCGGCGTGGTGCAACTGCGCATCCGGAAGTTGATGACCGCCGCGGCGGGTTCTTCCGTGGAGGGCGGCCGGGTCGCCGCGGTGGGTTGAATAGCGACGTGGCGACGTCTCGGAAGAGCGCCGCATTCATTTTCGTTCCAAATGGCGGCGCTCTTCCAAGACGCCGCTACGCCGATTAGGAGCGGAAACCTCGTGAATCAGAGTTGCGCACCGAGCGCCGCCCTCCCTACATTCCCCGCATGAAATTCGAGACTCTTTGCCTTCACGGCGGCTACCAGGTTGAACCCACCACGCTTTCCCGCGCGGTGCCGGTTTATCGCACCTCGTCCTTCCAGTTCCGCAACACGGAGCACGCGGCCAATCTTTTTGCCCTGAAGGAACTCGGCAACATCTACACGCGGTTGATGAATCCGACGACCGACGTGCTGGAGAAGCGCGTCTGCCTGCTCGAAGGCGCGCCCGAACCCGCCGGCCTCGGCGTCGCTTCAGGCACCAGCGCGGTCTTCTACGCCATCATCAATCTCGCGTCGGCCGGCGACAACATCGTCTCCGCTCGCAACCTTTACGGCGGCACCTACACGCAGTTTGGCGAGATCCTGCCCGCGCTCGGCATCACGGTGAAGTTCGTGGACTCGAATGATCCGCAGAACTTCGCCAAGGCCATCGACGGCAAAACGCGCGCCCTCTTCTGCGAGACCGTCTCGAATCCCGCGCTCGAAGTCACCGACCTCGAAGCCGTCGCCAAGATTGCGCACGCGGCGGGCTTGCCGCTCATCGTGGACTCAACCTTCTCCACGCCGTATCTCACCAAGCCGATCGAGTTCGGGGCGGACATCATCGTGCATTCGCTGACCAAGTGGTTCGGCGGGCACGGCACCGGCATCGGTGGCGTGGTGGTGGACAGCGGGAAGTTCAACTGGGCCGCGGGCAAGCATCCGCTCTTCACCGTGCCGGACTCGAGTTATCACGGCCTCCGTTGGGGCTTGGATTTGCCCGAGCCGCTCCTGCCGCTGGCCTACATTCTGCGCATGCGCACCGTGCCGCTGCGCAACCTCGGCGCGTGCATCTCGCCCGACAATTCATGGTTCTTCCTTCAGGGCATCGAGACGCTGCCGCTGCGCATGGAGCGTCACTGCGAGAACTCGCTTGCCGTGGCGAAACACCTGCAGGCGCATCCGAAGGTGGAGTGGGTGCGGTTCCCGGGGCTGCCCAGTGATCCGATGTTCAAGCTGAACCAGAAATATCTGCGCGGCAAAGGCGGCTCGATGGTCGTCTTCGGCATCAGAGGCGGCGCGGCGGCGGGCAGCCGGTTCATCGATCACCTCAAGCTGATTTCGCATCTGGCCAACGTCGGTGATGCGCGCAGCCTCGCGATTCACCCGGCCACCACCACGCACTCGCAGCTCTCGGAAGAGCAGCAGCGCGCGGGCGGTATCACGCCGGAACTTGTGCGCCTCAGCATCGGGCTGGAGCACATCGACGACATCCGCGCGGACATCGATCAGGCGTTGGAGAAGGCGTGAGGTGTTGGGGAATCGACCTTCACAGTCAGGGCGCGCCAGTTCGCAACTTGAGCCACAGCCGTGCCGACTTCAGTCAATGCTATGCTTTCCGGGGGTAGCGCTTCACGGCCACCTGGCAATCTCTACAACTGAATTGGTCGATAGTCTCTCGCTCGACGCAGCAAATCTGCCGGAGTGTCGTGCTCCTTCCGATTCCTGATAAGGTCTAGAATGTTCGGGCATCCCGTGGCGCGCTCAAGCTGCAAAACCCAAATGCCGAACTCGGCTTCGGGCCGGTCACCGGAGAAAATGCGCTCCAGAAGTGCCAACACCTCGCTGTCGGTCAACACGCCTGCGGGAATCTGTACTCGATCCGGTCTATTGACGTTCATGTGCTGAGGTCAATGTGGCCTCGAATTGGGCTACAGTTCTTGGTGAGGTTCATCGCCATTTTGGTGACGCAAAAATGTAAGCGTTTAGCCAACGCGGTGTCAAAAGGAGCTTTCACGTAGGCCCGGCATTCCGTTTGCCGCCGATTCTGAGCAACCGTGACGGTGCCTCGCCGAAGCCGGCGATCACCCGTTCACCGCCAGCAACTCGTTCACCTTCTTCATGACCGCAAAGGCATCCGCCACGTAGAGCACGTCGGCCTTGCCGCGCGCCCAGCCGCAGTTTGGATCCAGATTGACCGCGCGACGTTCGTTGATGAATCGCCAGCCCACGGTGTGCGGTTCCTCGCCGTGACAACACGTGGCCAGTCCCTTGGCGTGGCGCGGCGTCGAGCCGGTCTGCCCGATCTGGTTCAGATGCGTCAGGAACGAGATGACCGCCTGGCCCTCGGTGCCGAGATCGACCAGCGATTTGCTGCTGCCCAGCGAGGCGCGCGACTGCTTGAGGAACCCCAGAATCAAACCTTCCGCATCCTTCACGTGCGGCTGTCCATCGGCCTGTTTCTTAGTCCAGCCCGCGCCGGTGACGAAGAGCAACTCGGCATCGGGACGAATGGTTTGCTCATCGGCGGGCGGCGCTTCAAAGCCCGTCACACGCGTGCGCCGGCTGGCGTCAGGGCAGGGGACGTTGAGGGAATTCACGGTCACGGCGGCGCTTTCTCCGCTCCAGGCCGGGAGCGCGCCGGGTTCAATGAGCATGAACCACGGGCGCTGGGACCGCTGCATCACGGCTTCCATGCGCTGGCGATAATACCAGCGATTGATGGTGGGCGTTCCGTTGGTGATCGACAAGCCGGTGACGTGCGTATCGGCGCGTCCATTCAGCCGCGCCGCCACTCCCGGCAGCGCACGGGCGAAGCGCGCCGTTCCGGCGGCAATCACGATGGTGGCCTGCGCCTGACGCGCCAGCGCTTCGGCGGCGGCGGCATCGGTGGCGTAGCGCGAAACGGCGAAGTCGGCGCCGGTCACGCTGAAAAACTGGCGCGCGCCGCAGGCGCCGGCACCGTCCGCCGCCTTTTGCACCGTCTCACCGATCAGGCCAACGGTAAAAGCAGCGCCGCTCAGTCCTTCGGTCAGGATGCGGGCCGCATGCAAGGCTTCGAGCGCGGGCTTGGCGAGCGAGCCGTCGGCTTCGGTGTGGGCGAGGAATAGAATCGATTCCATAGTGTTGTTCAAAGTGGTGATCGAGGTGCTGCGTCAGCGGCCTGGCGATCGCTGCGAAGGAAGGGCGCGTCTGTCTCAGCGCGCCGTGACTTCCAATGGCGCCCCGAACGGCGCGCTGAGGAAAGACGCGCCCTACCTCTCCGGCTTGCGACGGTGGTGTCGAAACTTTCGCCGCGACTGATAACCGCGTTCATTGTTTGATCCAGGCCACGATGTCTTTGGCGATTTCGTCCGTGGAGAGATCCTTCACAATTTTCGTTTCGCGCCGCTGTTTCGGCAACGCGACGCTGGCATAGGTGACACCGTCCGCGCCGGCCTTGACCGGCTTCGCGCGCTGCAACGCGGGCATGACGGTGCGCATGTTGGCCATGCCGATCTGAGGATTGTTGCGCGGCTCGGGCAGATTTCCGGTCGCCCACCCGAGCAAAGCGGGAGGCCCCGAGCAGACCGAAACCTGATGTTTGCCACCTTCGACACGTTCGAGAATTTCCAGCGCACCATCCGGTTGCACGCGCAGCACGTCCACCGCGAGAAACTGGTCCACGATGCCAAGCTTCTCGCCGATGACCTGCAGCGTGGCGCCAGCGCCGCGCGAGGCGGATTCCCATCCTCCGAAAACGAGCAACTTGGATTTGTCGAGTCCGGCGATGGCGGAGATTGCGTCGCCGAGCAGCGTGCCGGTCTCAAAGGCATCGACGAATCCGCCGGACGGGCCATCGAGCGCGACGAGTTCAAAAGGCACCTTTTGCGCGATGGTCATCATGACCTGTTGCAGCTTGGCCTTGGGGCCGAGGCTGACGAGCCAGACTTTCGAGCCGGAATTCTTGCTCGCGAGATTCGCCGCCTCGTAGAGCGCGTGGCTGGCCCACGGGTCGAGGACGGCGGGCAGCATCATTTCATTTTTCAACGCGGGACCGGTCGGGCCGGTGACCGGTTCGAGAGTTTGCAGAGGGTCCGGCACGATGCTGCCGCAGACCACGATTTGATAGGCGGTGCTCATAAAAGTTTGTGGGAATCAACGCCCCGGCCGCATCGCGACGGGAGCAAGCCGTTGTTTCGCCGGGCGAGTGGGGTCGTTGAAAAACACCGGGCGATTAAACCGGCCGGGCTCGAAAGCGCCAGCAGTTTTTCAATTCCTGCGGAAGAACGGGCGCATCCGCGCACTGCCCCCGGCGCGCGGCCTTGAGGCCGCTTCAGCGTTCGATGGGTGTTGGCGAAACATTGCCGGACGGTCTCTCGAACGAGGAAGCGACGTCAACGTCGCGCTCCAACCCGGTTGCCTTCAGGGGCGGTGTCGAGATGCGCCCCGGAAGAACCGAGTGACGCGACGTTGAACGCAGCCTGACGCTGCGCCAGACGCCTCCCTCACCGCGCCGCCGAATAATCGGTTGGTTGCAGGAAGAGCGACTCGACCTTGGTGGTGAGAGAACCGCCCTTTTCTGATTCCGTTTTCGCCTGGGTCCACGCCGGGTCGGCGCGAAACGCGGCAAACGAGGCGGTGGCGGCTTCCTTGCTCTGGTGGGCGATGAGATAGATGAGCGTGTCGTCGGCTCCTTGCTTCGGGTCCGTCGGTGTCCAATAGCCG
This sequence comes from Limisphaerales bacterium, assembly GCA_038249465.1. GTDB lineage: Bacteria > Verrucomicrobiota > Verrucomicrobiia > Limisphaerales > JBBRWD01 > JBBRWD01. The sequence goes on from JBBRWD010000017.1 coordinate 29,267, forward strand.
AAGTTCGTGATGCGGTGCTTGGTGAACAGCGCCAGCGTGTGGTTGCGGAAGCGCGCCAGCAAATCGCCCAGCTTGCCGGGCGCGGCCTTGTAGGTGCGCAGTTCAAAGACCCGCGCGGGATCGGTCTTGGTCGGCGTGACCGCGGGCGAGAAGTCCGTGGGGGCGAGATAGACCGACTCAGCCTTCGTCACCAGCCGGCCGTTGGCCTCGGTTTTCTTGACCACTTCCTTCCAAGCCGGGTCGCCACCGAAGTCCTTCCACGACTGTTTCGCGGCGTCGCGGCTGGGATAGGCGAGCAGGTAGATGAGAGCGTTGTTGGTGTTCTCGAGTGGCATCCAGTAGCCAATGTTGGCCATGCCGTGCTTCTCGAACAATTTGCACGTGTGGTCCCGGAAGCGGGCATTGAGCGCGTCGAGTTTGCCGGGGGCGGCGTAATAGGTGCGGAGTTCAAACACGCGGGTTTCGCGTTCGGCGGCTTGCCGCGGAGCGCGACATCCAAACGTGGCGGCGGTCAACGCGATGAGACAGGCGGAGAGCAGGATTGTTTTCATGATGCATTTTTGAGGTGGAGGCGATGGCAGCGGCAAACGAATCCGGTGTCAAAGAGAATCTCCGCGCCCGGCGCTCTTGCTTGCGGGATTTCCACCGCTGGCAGTCATCATCGCGCGGCGAGGACTCCGAAATCCAGGCACTCGCGCACCACCCGCGCCAGTTGCTGTGGCGGGTAGGGCTTGGGCAGGAAGAGGACGCCCTGCAGCTTGGGCAGGTCACCGACAAATTCCGGGCTGTAGCCGCTGGTGAAAACCACCTTCAACTCCGGCTTGCGGCCTCTGAGCTGGTCGGCGAGTTCGCGCCCGCTGATTCCCTCCGGCATGACCATGTCGGTCAGGAGAAGATCCACCTGGCCCCGGCAACGATCCCAGACCTGAAGGGCTTCGACACCGGTGGCGGCTTCGAGCACGCGATAGTGGTAGTCGTGCAGGATGGTGCGGGCCAGTTCGCGCAGGACGGGCTCATCCTCGACCAGCAGGATGGTTTCATCACCGCCCCGGATTTTGGCGAAAAAGGCGGTGTTCTCTTCCTGCGCTTCCACCGGCCGATCCGACACCGGCAGGTAAACCTGGAAGGTGGTGCCCAGGCCCGGCTCGCTCGACACCTCAGCCCAGCCCTGGTGCTGTTTGACGATGCCATAGACGGTGGCCAGGCCGAGGCCGGTGCCTTTGCCGACCTCCTTGGTGGTGAAAAACGGCTCGAACACGCGGTTCAACGTCTCGCGGCTCATGCCGCAGCCATCGTCAATGACGCTCAGGCAGATGAACCGTCCGGCGCGCGCCTCGGGGCGCCGGCGCACGTAGTCCTCATCGATCACGACCAGGGCCGTCTCGATGCGCAGGCGTCCGCCGCGCGGCATGGCATCGCGGGCGTTGACGGAGAGATTCATCACCACCTGATCCATCATGCCGGTGTCGGCTTCGATGGGAGGCAGATCCCGCGGGCAGGCGAACTCGATGCGGATGTGTTCGCCGAGGAGGCGGGGGAGCATGCGGGCGAGATTGCGCAGGATGGCGTTGAGGTCGAGCACCGTGGTCTGCATCACCTGCTTGCGGCTGAAGGTGAGCAGTTGCCGCGTCAGCCCCGCCGCGCGCCGTGCCGAGGTGGAGATCTGTCTGAGCGGTTCGGTGAAGGGGTGGTCCTCGGCGCTGTGCGACAGCATCCGGTCGGTGTGGCCCTGGATGACGGTGAGGACGTTGTTGAAATCGTGCGCCACGCCGGCGGCGAGCTGGCCGATGGATTCGAGCTTCTGCGCGTGGCGGAGCTGCGCCTCGAGATTGAGGCGCTCGGTGATGTCCACGCCGTAGCCATGCACCACCTGGCTGGCCACCACGGGAAAGAACGACCACGAGATCGTGCGGCCGTTGGTGGTCACCTCCTGCCGTTTCTTGTTGTCGCCGGTGCGCAGGCATTCGCGCGCGATCTCGGCCACGCTGGCGGGCAGGATTTCGTGCAACATGCCGACGCTCAGTTCACGCGACATCTCCCACGCGGCGTCGTTGAGATAAGTGATGCGGCCCTCGGCGGTGATCTCCATCACCGGGTCGGGATTGAAGCGCGGGAAGGCCGCCAGCTTCTGAATCTCCGATTCGCTGCGCTTGCGCTCCGAAATATCGCCCAGCGTGCCGGAAATTTCGATGCGTCCGGCGCGCGGACCGAAGGTCGGCTGCGCAAAGCCCTCGACCCAGCGAAATCCGCCGGAGGCGGTGCGCAGGCGGAATTCCTGCCGGAAAAAGCTGCGCGCCTGTTGATGGAGATCGTGCAGCAGGCCGCGCTGCCGCTCCTGATCATCCGGGTGGATGAAGTCCTCGATCGGCCGTCCCACCGAGTCCTCCACCGCAAATCCCGAGATGGTGGTCCAAGCCGGGTTGAGGAAGGTGATCGCGCCGCGATCATCGAGGCGAAAGATGACCTCTTTCACGCTCTCGACCACCGCGCGGTACTTCACCTCGCTGGCGGCGAGCGCCTCTTCGGAGAGCTTGCGCTGGATGCACAACGCGATGCCGTTGGCCACCGAGGCCATTTCGCGCAGCGTCACTTTGGTGAGGGCGGAGGTGGAGAACACCGCCATCAAACCCACCAGCCGGTCTTCCAGCAGCAACGGAAGCGCCGCGCAGGCAGTGATGCCTTCGCGCCGCGCCCAGGCCTGATCCCGCACCCGCCGGTCCTCGGAGACCGGGTTGATCAACACCGGCTTGCCCGAACGCATCAGGTTCGGGTCGAGCAGCATTTCCTGCCCGGGCCCGCTGGTGCCGGCCTCGGCGGGGGGGCCGCTGCCTGCGCGCAGGTGCAGCACGTTCTCCGTCGCGTCGCCGACCCAGAGATAGGCGGCGGTGGCGGGCAGGTAGCGCACCAGCGCCGCCGTGCAGCGCGCCAGGATTTCATCCAGCGAACCGCGCTGCGCGAGCGAGAGGCCCACCACCTCGCCGAGCGCCGCCAGACGCGCTTGATCCTCCGCGGCCCGTTCGGCCTCGCGGCGCCGCTCGACCGCGTAACGAATCGTGCGCTCCAGCAGGCAGGCATCGAGTGTGCCCTTGACGAGATAATCCGCCGCGCCGGCACGCATCGCTTCGAGGTCCACCTCGCGCTCGCCCAGGCCGGCCAGCACAATGATCGGCGCCTGGCAGCCGCGGCGTTGCGCCGCGCGCAATAATTCGATGCCCGTCTCCGCCCCCAGGCGGTAGTCCACCAGGCAGACGTCATGCTGGTTGCGCGTCAACGCGGCCAGGCCGGCGCCAAACTCCTGGATCCAGTCCAGTTGGAAACGCCGGGTGTGGATCTCGGCGAACATCTCGCGGACCAACAGATAGTCGTCCGCGTCGTCCTCGATCAGGAGCACGCGCACCAGTTGGTCCTGTTCCAGTGGAATGGCGTTCATTTGTAGGGCAGATCGACCACGGAAAACCAATAACGCCCCAGCATCCGCATCACTTCGACCAGCGAGTCGAACGAGGCCGGCTTGGTGATGCAGGAGTTGGCGCCCATCTCATAAACCAGTTCCACATCGGCATCCGCGCTCGAGGTGGTGAAGACCACGACGGGAATGCGGCGCAGATTCGGGTCGCCCCGGATTTCGCGAAGCGCTTCGCGCCCGTCCTTCTTGGGCATGTTGAGGTCGAGCAGGATCAGGCTGGGCCGGGGGCTGCGGCTTTTGTCCGCGTAATTGCCGCGTCGATGCAGGTAATCGAGCAGATCCTCGCCATCCTCGACGCAGTGCAGATCATGTCCGAGCTGGCATTCGTTGAGGGCGTCGCGCGCCAGCAGGCGGTCGTCGGCATCGTCCTCCGCCATCAAGATCACCGGTCTCCGGGCGGTGGCGTTCACGCGGCCGCCTCCGTTTCCGCGCGCGCCTGCCGCACGGGCAGACGCACGATGAAGGACGCCCCTTCACCCGGGCGGCTGCGCGCCGTGATGGTGCCGCTGTGCCGGTCGGTGATGCGCCGGCAGACGGCCAGACCCACGCCCGTGCCCGCGAAGCGATCCCGCCCGTGCAGCCGTTGGAAGACCACGAACATTTTTTCAAGATACTTCTCGTCGAAGCCAATCCCGTTGTCCTCGATGATGAGTTCTCCGATCTCGTCCGCGCTTTCGCGGCCGAAGGACCGGCGTGCCACCGCGCTGCAGATCTTCACCCGCGGCTTCTGTCCGGGCGGCTGGAACTTGAGGGCGTTGCTGACGAGGTTGAGCAGCAACTGGCGCATCTGCAGCGGATCGGCCTCGATCGTGGGCAGATCCCCCACCTCGACCGTGGCACCGGTCTGTTCGATGCGCACTTCGAGATCGTTCAACACCTCGCGCGCCACGGCGCCGAGATCCACCGGCACAAACGGTCGCGTCGTGCTGATGACCCGGGAGAACGTGAGCAGGTCGTTGATCAGCGTCTTCATGCGCGCCGAGGCGCTCTGCATGCGCTCCAGATAATCCAGCCCATCCGACGGCAGCGCCGCCTGGCACTTCACCTTGAGCCGGTCGCCGAACGCCTGGATCTTGCGCAACGGCTCCTGCAAATCGTGCGACGCCACGTAGGCGAACTGCTCCAGCTCCGCGTTCGAGCGCGCCAGTTCGGCGGCCTTGCGATGCAAGGAATCCTCCGCGTGGCGGCGCGCCGTGATGTCCTTGAAGACCACCACTTCGCCGATCCTCCGGCCGTCCTCCTCAATCGGCGTGCGGACATACTCCACCGGGAACGTCGCCCCGTCGCCCCGCCGGAAGATGACCGCCGGCGCCGCACCCTCCTTGGAGGAGTCGGCCGCCATCGCCGCCTGGTCGAGGAACACGTCGCGCTCCAATTTTCCAACCAGTTCATCCACTCCCACCCCCGCCGCCTGGGCGGCGGCGAGATTGACGAAGGTGGTGCGGCCTTCGAGATCGAGGCCGTAGATGCCTTCACCGGCGGAGTTGAGGATGGATTCGTAGAGGCGCCGCAGCTTTTGCAATTCGGAGGTGCGCATCTGGACGTGCATTTCGAGCACATCCTTGGAGCGCTCCAGTTCCTTGGTCTGCTCCGCCAGCAGGCGCTCGGCCTGGCGGCGGCTGTCGAGTTCGGCCTGGAGACGCGCGGTGGATTCGGCGAGCGCCGAGGTGCGTTCTTCCACGCGGCCTTCCAGGGCGGCCCGGGCGCGGGCGAGTTCCTCCTCGAGCCGGGTGCATTCGGCGGTGCGGCGGGCGAGTTCGAGCTGGGAATGGCGATGCCGCCGCTCGACGTGAGCCATGGCATCCTGCGCTCCTTGCAACCGCGCCTTCCAGCGATGCCGCCACCAGAGGAACGCGACCCCGCCGATGACACACAGGCCGGCGGCGCCGGCCGCGGTGCCCAGCGCCACCTGGCGCAGCCACGATTCCATCACCCGCACGAGCAAAGCCACCTCGCGGTCCCGGGCCGCGCCCTGCTCGAACTGGTGTCCTTCGATGAGATCCTGCAAGCCGCGCGCGCCCTCGACAAAGATCCACACGCTGCCCGCCACCGTCAGCGCCAGCAGCAGCGCCGACGCCAGCAGGGCGGATTTGAGCGCCGACGATTTGGCGTCGTAGTCTTCCCGCAGAAGCGGGCGCGGCTCGATATTCGTGTCGGGCGTCGGCATGGCAACGAGGATCGCCACGTTCCACCCGGCCACGGCCGGGCAAGCGTGATCGTTCTGCGCGTTACTTCGGAGGAATCCGGCGGGGCGTGAGAAATAAATGGAGCGGGCGGTGTCGTCGCGGCCTGGGAAGACGGGGCCACCGCGAGCAGCGCCGGGGCGAAGGCAGCCGCGTGAGGGAACACGCGGATGACCAGCGAAGCGCCCCGTCTGAAGGCTTGATCCCTTCACCGGGCGATTCCGACCACCAGAAACTTCAGGACGCGCCCCCGGCCAGAGCGCGCAAATGGGCGCATCTGCGCACTGCCCCCGGCGCGCGGCCTTCAGGCCGCTTCGATAGGCGGTGGGACAAGGTGCCATCATTGCCCGGCGGGCTGGCGCACGGTGAAGCGACTTCAACGTCGCGCGCCAACCCGGTGGCATCCGGGGGCAGTGCGCGGATGCGCCCCGCGCAAATTCACTTCTTCCACGGTCATGGCGCGGCGTGCTACCTTCCGGCATGGGTTTCACAAAACTGGGTCTGTCCGCCCCGATTCTCGAAGGTGTCCGCGCGATGGGTTACATCGAGCCGACGCCGATTCAATTGCGCGCCATCCCGCTCATTCTGTCCGGCCGGGATGTCATCGGCAGCGCCCAAACCGGCACCGGCAAGACCGCGGCCTTTGCGTTGCCCATCCTCAACCAGCTTGGCAAGCATGAGAAAGCGCCGCGCGTGCTCATCCTCGAACCGACGCGCGAACTGGCCGCGCAAGTGGAGACGGCGGTGCGCGATCACGCGCGCTTCACCGACCTGCAGGTGGCCGTGATCTACGGCGGCGTGGGCTATGGCAAGCAGAACGACGCGTTGCGGGACGGCGTGGATGTGCTCGTGGCCACGCCCGGACGCCTGCTCGACCACATCGAACGCGGCGCCTGCAAGCTGAGCGACGTCAAATATCTCGTGCTCGACGAAGCCGATCGGATGCTCGACATGGGCTTTATGCCCGATGTGCGGCGCATCGTGGATCGCTGTCCACGCCGCCGGCACACCTCGCTGTTCTCCGCGACGATTCCGCCCGAGATCGAGCGGCTCATCCAATGGGCGATGCACGAGCCGGAGACGATCGAGATCGGGGCGCGGCGGACGCCGGCGGAAACGGTCAAGCATGTCATCTATCCCGTGGCGGACGCGCAGAAGAGCCAGTTGCTGCTGGAACTGCTCAAGCAATTGAACTGGGATTCGGCCATCATCTTCTGCCGGACCAAGCACGGCGCGGATCGCGCGGCGGCGCTGCTCAAGCGCCACAATCACGCCGTGGCCGTGCTGCATTCCAACCGCACGCAGCGCGAGCGCGAGCAGGCGCTCAGTGGTTTTCGCGAGGGCCGCTACGAGGTGCTCGTGGCCACCGACATCGCGGCGCGCGGTCTGGACATCGCCGATGTGAGCCATGTGATCAATTACGACGTGCCGCAGCATCCCGAGGATTACATCCACCGCATCGGCCGGACGGGCCGCGCGGAGAACAAGGGAGATGCGTTCACGCTGATGGTGGCGGAGGATGCGGCGCATGTCTTTGCCATCGAACGTTTCATTTCGCAGAAGATTCCGCGGCTCAAACTGGAAGGCTTCGATTACACCTACACGGCGATCTTCGAGCAGGACAAACCGGGCCAGCCGCAAGGCATGCCAGGGAAGATGCGCAGCGTGCGCGTGCATGGTGGCTACTTCTTCGGACCGGCGAAGCGAAGAAAGCGTTGAGCCAGGACGACCGCGTGAAACCGCCGCTGGAGGACGAGAATCGCCAGCTCCGCCATGCCTGCGCGGAAGCGAGGACGCTGCTGGGCGACGCCGCCGGAAAGTTGCGCGCCGTCCTCCAGGATGCAGCCATCATGGAGGAAACCCCGCTGGAGGCAGGGGCGATCATGGAATCTGCGGTGAATGCGATCGGCGGGGCGCTTCGTTGCCTCGATTCTGCCGCCTCCACAAAGCGATCATCCGCGGCGCCATCCCCCGGCGGCCCGACTCGCCAGCAGGGGCAGTTTCTGGCCTTCATCCGCGAATACATGATGCGTAACGAAGCCGGGGTGGCTCCCCGCCATGCCGACTTCCAGCGGTTCTTCAATCTCACCCCTCCGTCGGTGAATTCCATGCTGAGCCGGCTCGAACAGCGGGGATTCATCTGCCGTGTCTCGCATACGGCGCGGGCCATCAAACTCATTATCAACCCCGATTGGATTCCACCGCTCGACCGGCCTTTCAAGTTCTGGCGCCGCACCAGCCGGCCGTTAGATTCAGCCACCGATGAACACAGGTGGACACGGATGCGAAGCACTGGCGGGAAATGACTGGCTCACCCATGAAGGGATCGAGACGCGCAGGCGCAGAACTGTAATTCCATGATGAAAACCCGCGCACGGACGACACTCTTTTGGAGTGCGGGCGACTTGTCGCGCGCGCTTCACAGGCGGACCATCGCCCGACTGGTTCCATGCTGTAAATGCGATTCGCACGCCTCGCGCGATCTGCGGATAGCGATCTTGCCACTCGCCAAACTCCATCCCGCCTCCTACGCTCCGCGGCAACCAAACCTGCAATTCATGAAAAAACTCAGGCAATCCCTCGGTTCCTCTTTCCTCCTCGCAACCCTTGCCACCGGCGGCAGCCCGGCGTGCGCCGCGTCCTTTGCCGACGATGTGACGTTTCTCCAGAAACACGTCGAGACGCTCGTGCTCTCCGACAAAACCGGCCAGGCGAGAGTCGCGCTCGTGCCTGCGTATCAGGGGCGCATCATGACCAGCACCGCCAACGGCGACGCCGGGTTGAGCTTCGGATGGCTCAACCGCGAGCTCATCTCCTCCGGCAAACCCGCGCCGCACATCAACGTCTTCGGCGGCGAGGATCGCTTCTGGCTCGGACCGGAAGGGGGGCAGTTCTCGATCTTTTTCGCCAAGGGAGTGGCCTTTGATCTCGAACACTGGTTCACGCCGGCCTCGATTGATACGCTGCCCTTCAAGACCGTCAGCCACAGCAAGACCAAGGCGAAATTCGCGCAGGACATCGCCCTGACCAATTATTCCGGAACGGCGTTTGATCTCAAAGTCGATCGCGAAGTGCGGCTGCTCACGACGAAGGATGCCTGGAAAAAACTCGGCGTGCCCGCGGCGCGCGGGGTGAACGTGGTGGCGTTCGAGTCCATCAACACCATCCGCAACACCGGCAAGAATGCCTGGACCAAGGACACCGGTCTGCTCTCGGTCTGGATTCTCGGCATGTACAATCCGTCGCCAGCAGCGACCGTGGTGGTGCCCATCCACGCGGGACCGGACTCGGAACTCGGCCCGAAGGTCACCTCGGATTACTTCGGCGCAGTGCCGGCCAACCGCCTCGTGGTGAAGGACAGCACCATCTTCTTCAAGGCCGACGGCGAATATCGCAGCAAGATCGGCATCAGCCCGAAGCGCAGCAAGGCTCTCCTGGGCAGCTACGACGCTGCGGCCCGGGCGCTGACGCTCGTGCAGTTCACCCAGCCCAAGGGCGTGACCGATTACGTCAACTCGCTCTGGAAATTGCAGGACAAACCCTTCGGCGGCGACGCCTCCAACAGCTACAACGACGGCCCGCCGTCGCCCGGAGCCAAGCCGCTCGGACCGTTCTACGAATTGGAATCCTCCTCGCCCGCGGCTGCGCTCAAGCCCGGCAAGAAACTGGAGCACGTGCATCGCACGATCCACATCACCGGACCCGAGGTGCAGCTCGATGCCCTGGCGCGCGCCACGCTCGGTGTGTCGCTGCAGGAAATCGTGACGGCGCTGCCGAAGTGATTGTTCGCACGGTGCGGCGATTTCCCTCGAGAAGTCGCCGCGGTTGGCGCCCCCGATTGGCTCAGCCCGCCCATGCACATTGAACCTCATTTCATGCTGGGCTGGGCCATCGGCAATGTGGGCGGCGGCGACCGCGCGCTGCGAATCTATTGCGCGATTGGCGCCATCCTGCCGGACATTGATGCGCTTCCCATTGTCTTCGGGGCTGAAGCCTACGGCCGGTATCACCACACCTTCGGCCACAACGTCTTTCTCTGGGCGGCGTTCGTGGCCTGGGTCACGTGGCGCCAGCGTTCGCTGCGTGCCTTCTGTTTGAGCACGGCCGCCTTCGGTTCGCATCTGCTCGCGGATGCGTGGCTGAGCGGCTGGTACTTGATTCCATTCTGGCCCGCTTCCAGATGGGATTATCTCCCGCCGGGCAGAGTGAGTCTCGAAGCCCCGATCAACCTCTGGCTGGTGTATCTCAGCCTCATGGCGATCCCGGTGCTTGGGATCATCTACAAGCGGACTCCCCTCGAAATCATCTCCCCCAAGTTCGATCAACTCCTGGTTTCACTTTTCGAGAAGAAACGCCTCGATTGTGGTTTCTGTGGATGGAAGGCGAACCACCGTTGCTCGACCTGCGGCAAACCGGTTTGCCCCCGCCACGGCCGTGTTGGCCGTAATCTCCTGCTGAGTTGTCCCGATTGTTCGGCGATGTCAGGAAGAACGGCTAGCCACTGACTTCACTGCGCACTTCTCCATCCGCCAGGCGGGTGCGCAACTTCTGTCCCAGACTCACTTCGCGAGCGGCGCGGATCACCTGCCCGCTCGCGGCATCCATCGTAATGGAATAGCCGCGCGCCAGCACATTCTCCGGCGAGAGCAGGCGCAGGCGGGCTTCCAGGGTGGCGAGCGCCGCACGCTGATTCTGCGCTCCATGCCGCGCCAGTTCGTGCAATCGGCGGCCCAAATCGCGGACGGCCTGGCGGCGTTGTGCCAGCAGCGTCGCTGGTTTCAGCCGCAGCAGGCGCGCGCGCAGGTTCGCCCACGCCGTCGAGCCGTCTTTCACCCCCTGCCGAGCACAGCGCAGCAAGGCGATCTGGAGATCGTCGAGGTATTGCAGCTTCTCCTCCAACTCCCGCCGCGGATGCACGCGGCGCAGGCGCTGGATGATGCGCTCCAAGGCATCGTGGCTTTCCTCGATCTGGCGATGCGCGAGCAACGAAAGCCGCCCCACCGCCTCGGCGAGAAACTGCCGGCTGGCAAAGGCGCCTTCGGTGATGATTTCCGCCGCGGCGCTTGGCGTGGCGGCGCGCACGTCGGCGACGAAATCGCTGATGGTGAAATCGATCTCGTGTCCCACCGCCGAGACGACCGGCAGAGCGGATTCGAAAATGGCGCGGGCCACCACCTCTTCGTTGAAGGCCCACAAATCCTCGAGGCTGCCGCCGCCGCGGGTGACGAGGATGAAGTCAATCGCGGTTTGCGAAGTGCGCCGTGCGGTTTGATTGAACTCGTTGAGCAAACGAATCGCCGCCGCAATCTCCGCCGCCGCGCCCTCTCCCTGCACGCGGCACGGCGCGAGGATGATTTCCAGGCCGGGATGACGCCGCTGAATGACGTGCAAGACATCGCGGATGGCCGCGCCGGTAGGGGAGGTCACCAGCCCGATGCGCTGCGGAAAACGCGGCAGCGGACGCTTCCGCTCCGGAGCGAATAATCCTTCGGTCTGAAGCTTCTGCTTGAGCCGTTCGAAGGCCTGTTGCAGCGCGCCCACACCCTGCAACTCGACCTGTCGCACGATGAGTTGGCATTGCCCGCGCGCCTCATAGACGGTCAGTTCGCCCTGCAGCACGACCTTCTGTCCGTCCTGCAACAGCGCGCGGCTGGCGGAGGCTTCGCCGCGAAACAGCACGCACGCAAGCTGCGCGGAGGCGTCCTTGAGGGTGAAATAGCAATGGCCGGAGGACTGGGCGCGAAAGTTGGAAATCTCGCCGCCGACCCACACCTGTCCGACGTGCTGCTCCAGCAAGCGCCGCACGGTGGTGGTGAGTTCGCTCACGCTCAAGACGCGACGCGTCTGCTCCACCGGAAACAGTTCGCCGGCGAAGTCCCACTGCGATTTGGTTTTCTTGCTCATCGCGCCCTCATGCCGCCCGAGTTGTCGTTGGTTGTCGAGGGAATGTTCAGCCAGAAATCGCAGATCAACCACGGACGGACGCGGACGGACTCTGATGGACATGGAGATCAAACACTCGTACAAATCCACTGGCTCACCCACAAGCTGGGCGGGATGCGCGCTCTCCAATCCGCACTTTTATGATGGAAGTTCGCGCGCGGCCGACAAAGGTTTTGGGCGCGGTGACTTTCGCAGTGCTGCCGGGCGTCGTTTGATGGGCGAGCCAATTCAACCAACCCACCTGTGAATCCTGAAACGTCATCTTTCCACGAATCCTTTATGCGCGAGGCCATCCGGCTGGCGCACGCGAGCATGCGCTCCGGCGCGGGCGGCCCCTTCGGTGCGGTCGTGGTCAAGGACGGCGCCATCCTCGGTCGCGGCTGGAACCAGGTGACGTCAACCAATGATCCCACCGCGCACGCTGAAGTGATGGCCGTTCGCGAGGCCTGCCGGACTCTCGGCGATTTCCGTTTGAACGAGGCGGTGATCTACACGAGTTGCGAGCCGTGCCCGATGTGCCTGAGCGCGATCTACTGGGCACGGATCGAACGGGTCTTTTTCGCCGGGACCCGTGAGGACGCGGCGGCTGTCGGATTTGATGACGAAATGCTCTTTCGCGAAGTGGCTCTGCCCTTGGATCAGCGCACGCGGCCATTCGTTGGATTACTCCGCGAGGAAGCTCTCCGCGCGTTCATCGAGTGGCGCGAGAAGACGGACAAGGTGCCATACTGATTCTTTCAGACCGCTTGATAGCGTGTTCATTTCCTCCAACTCACCGGCTTGACGTCTTCGCGCGAGTTCATTTTGGAGCCTGAATTTGTTGGCAGGTGCGGATTGAAAAGGGAGCCATGCCGTCACGCAGGCTCCTCCATCCTCATCGTTGGTCCGTCGGGGCAACGGCAAACAGTTGTTTCATCGTCGCCACGTAAAGCGTGCCGTTGGCCGGGGTGACCGAACCGCTGATGGGACCGCCCAAAGGAAGCTTGGCGAGTAGTTTTTTCTCCCGTCCCGCCGCCAAGATCCATAGATCGCCCTTGCGCGTGCCGAGATACACCTTTCCGTCCGCCACCATGGTCGAGCCCCACGTTTCCGCATCACCTTGGTGGACCCAATGCGGTTTGCCGGTGGCACGGTCGAGACAGTGGATGCTTCCTCCGCAGTCGGCGATGAAGACGAGATCGCCCGCCACGGACGGGGTGGCCATCGAATGCGTCGGCATCTCGTAGCTCCAGACTTCGCCGGTGCGGGTGATGTCGCCCGACTGGGTGGCGTCGATGCATTTGAGCCAGGATTTGCGTTTGCCCCACCACAAGTCGCCGCCGCCCACCACATACACGCGGTTGCTGTCGATGACGGGCATCCCGACGATGACGCTCGGGCTGACCCGGCGGTTGCTCTTGTACCCGCCCGGATCGTCCTTCGGGCCGGTGGGGTCGCAATCAAATCGCCAGACGCTTTTGAGCGATTGCACCTCGCCCGTGGGCGGAGTGTTTGTCAGAGCCGCAAACGCGTAGCAGACGCCATCACCTCCCCCGAAGAAGACGAGGCTTTGCCCGTTGATGTCCGCGATCGAGGGGGAGGACCAGTTCGAATGACAGGTGCGCCGCGCAATGTCCTCGTTCTCGCGTGCGAGCAGGCGGCCGGTGTGCTTGTCGAGGACGATCAGGCAGGGCGTCGCGGGTGCGCCGACCTTGCGATGCTCGTCATCGAGTCCGTTCGAGGTGCAGACGTACAGCAGATTCCCCCGCACTAGAATCGAGCAGTGCGCGCCATCGTGTTGCCGGACCCCGAGCGTTTCCGGCACATCGTAAAGCCAGAGGATGTCGGCGTCGGTCTGCGCTGGTTCGATGGGAGGCGCGCCGCGCTCGGCCTGGTGACGGGCTTCGTCAGTGAAGGGGCCGTCGTTGCCATTCTCCATGCCGGCCGGGTCGAGGCACAACACCTCGCCGCGATTGCTCACCACATAGATGCGGTCCTCATCCACCGTCACTGGCGACGCCATGCCGGTCTTCGGCCAATCCCAGAAGGCGGTGGGACCGCGTTTGGGCACGGCGAGCTGCCAGAGAAACCTCCCGTCGCGTTCGTCGAAGCACATCAGCACGCCGCAATCGTGCGTGACGCTGGGATTACGTGGGCGTCCGTTGTTGGTGCTCATGAAGACCCGCCCGCGGGCCACGATGGGCGTAGAATGGGATTCGGTGCCGAGGGCGGCAGTCCAGCGAAGATTCTTCCCGGACACGGGGTCGAACGATTCCGGAAGGCCGCGCTCGGCTGAGATTTGATTGCGGGTGAAACGCTCGCCCCACTGCGGCTGGTCTGCGCCGAGGGCGGAAGCGAGGAAGGCGGCCCATGCGACACCGGACAGCAAACCCGTCCATGTGCCCGGACGATTGAACATCGGGATCATGCTGGCGATGCTACGTGAGCCAGTTCCGCTGGCAACGATTTTGCCGACACGTTTGTGCCGCATTTGGCGGCAACGCCCGGCCGTCTCTGCGCCGGCTTTCTCCGATGCCGGCGGAAGGACGCGGAAGGAGGAAGGGAACAGGAGGTCCGACGATCAGTCGTATCTTACGTTCACAGGCGGCGAGGTTTCGGCGATGATCGGAAATAAACGATGCCTGTCTGCTACGGCATCCGGGCTGAAAACTCATTGAGCACGAGGAAAGCCTCGGGCTCCGCGTCGGGCGCGGGAACCAGATCCAGATAGTGGTCGAAGCGCGCCCCCGTGAAATCGTCGGCGGGCGTTGGCTCGGGCGTGCGTTGACCGAAGTGGAAGAAGGAGGAGAGTTGCCAGAATTCCGCGACGCAGCGACGCAAGGCGCCCGGTTGCACCTCGGCAAAGCGAAGCAGCGTGGCCGCATCGGGCAGTTCCCCCGGGTGGAGGACCTTGGCGGCGCGGTCTGTGTGGAGCTTGGCGGCAATTTCCTCCAAGGTCTGGGAACCGGTGACCGCGCAATAAGTGAGCAGCCGCATCAGCGGTTCCTGGGCATGATAACCACCGCCACAGACGAAATGCCCACGCTTGCCAAACCAATCCACCGACTCGACCGAGCGCAGAATCATGGCCAGAAAACCAGTGATGCCCGTCCAGTCGGGTCCGGCGACGGCGAGGTTGCAGTGGGTCTCAGCGAGAAATTCAGCACGGGTGTTCATGATGACAATGCGGCGTTGCACAGCGGTTTCCGTGCCGCAGCAGCGCCGCAGGATTTCTTCACTGGTGGCCGCGTGAGAGTTTCCGGGTGCCCACTTCTTGGACACCGGCGCTCGAAACGGGACAGGAGCCATCCGCAGCCGTGAAAGGGGTTAGATACATATCAACGAATCAAGATATGTAGATTTAAATCTTGAAATTACCGCCGGCTTGCTTACCGTGCGCTCAGTTTTTAAACAGCGGTGCCGCAATATTCCATCTGCAATGAGCATTCCAAACCAACGAACCGGAGAGTTGGAGAAACTTCTCCGCGAGCGCATCGTGATCATCGACGGTGCGATGGGGACCATGATCCAGCAGCGCGGACTCATCGAAGCTGATTATCGCGGCGAGCGGTTCCGTGACTGGCCGGGCAAGGATCTCAAGGGCAACAACGAACTTCTCGTGCTTTCCCGTCCCGAAATCATCCGCGACATTCATGCGCAATACCTCGAAGCCGGCGCCGACATCATCGAGACGAACACCTTCTCCGCCACCTCGATCGGTCAGCACGATTTTCTGTTCTTGAATCATCCGGCGGGGCGC
This sequence comes from Limisphaerales bacterium, assembly GCA_038249465.1. Taxonomy (GTDB): domain Bacteria; phylum Verrucomicrobiota; class Verrucomicrobiia; order Limisphaerales; family JBBRWD01; genus JBBRWD01. The sequence goes on from JBBRWD010000017.1 coordinate 44,598, forward strand.
AAAGATCAGGCCTTCTTCGATCAGGTGGTGAACGATCCGGGGCTGCGCGCGCTCACCCACGATCTCAACCTTGCCGCCGCGCGCCTGGCCCGCGAGGCCGCCTTTCAGGTCGGCGAACGCACCGGTCGCCCGATGTTCGTGGCGGGCGCCATCGGGCCGATGCCCGTGACGGCCACCATCTCGCCGGATGTGAACGATCCCGCGTTTCGCTCGGTGAGTTTCGACCAGCTTCGGCAGTCCTATCGCGAACAGGTTGAAGCCTTGCTGGCGGGCGGCGTGGATCTGCTCCTCGTCGAAACCATCTTCGACACTCTGAATGCCAAGGCGGCGCTCGTTGCCATCGACGAGGTTTTTGCCCGGGCGGGCCGGCGTCTCCCGCTGATGATTTCCGGGACCATCACGGATCGCAGCGGGCGCACGCTCACCGGCCAGACGGTCGAGGCATTCTGGAATTCCGTGGCGCATGCGCGGCCCTTGACCATCGGACTCAACTGCGCACTCGGCCCGCAAGAAATGCGGCCGTTCGTCGAGGAACTGGCGCGCATCGCCGATGCCTTCACCTGCTTCTATCCCAACGCCGGCCTGCCCGATCCGCTCTCGCCCACCGGCTTTCCCGAGACGCCGGAAACGATGGCGCCACTGCTGCGTCCGTGGGCCGAGGCGGGTTTCCTCAACATGATCGGCGGCTGTTGCGGGACGACGCCCGCGCACATCCAAGCCATCGCCGCGGCGGTGCGCGACTTTCCCCCGCGGCGTGTGCCGGAAGCAGCCCCGAACCTGCGGCTGGCCGGCATGGAGGCGTTTGCGCTCACGACAACGACGAACTTCGTCAACATCGGCGAGCGCTCCAACGTGGCCGGGTCGCCGAAGTTTGCGCAACTCATCAAGGCGGGCGATTTCGAGGGCGCCCTCGCCATCGCGCGGCAGCAAGTCGAGAACGGCGCGCAGGTCATCGACATCTGCATGGACGAGGGCATGATCGACGGCCTCGCCGCGATGACGCGCTTTCTCAATCTCATCGCCGGCGAACCGGACATCGCCAAGGTGCCGCTGATGATCGACTCGTCCAAATGGGAGGTCATCGAGGCCGGGCTGAAATGCGTCCAGGGCAAGGGCATCGTGAACTCGATTTCACTCAAGGATGGCGAGGAGAAGTTTATCGAGCGCGCGGGCATCGTGCGGCGTTTCGGCGCGGCCGTGGTGGTGATGGCCTTCGACGAGCGCGGCCAGGCAGACTCCTTTGAGCGCAAGATCGAGATTTGCCGGCGCGCCTACGATTTGCTCACCCAGCGCGTCGGCTTTCCGCCACAGGACATCATCTTCGATCCGAACATCCTCACCGTCGCGACTGGCATCGAGGAGCACAACAATTACGCGGTGGATTTCATCCGCGCGACACACTGGATCAAAAACCATCTTCCGCTCGCCAAGGTCAGCGGCGGCGTGAGCAACATCTCCTTCAGCTTCCGTGGCAACAACGTCCTCCGTGAGGCCATGCACTCGGCCTTCCTCTATCACGCCATCCAGGCCGGCATGGACATGGGCATCGTCAATCCCGGCATGCTCGAAGTGTATGAAGAGATCCCGAAGGACTTGCTCGAACTCGTCGAGGATGTGCTGCTCAACCGCCGCTCCGACGCCACCGAGCGCCTCGTCAAATTCGCCGAGTCGGTCAAGAAGAAGGACAAGGCCGAAGTGGTGGACGAGGCATGGCGCCAGGCGACGGTCGAACACCGGTTGGAGCATGCCCTCGTCAAGGGCATCGCCGATTTTGTCGAGGCCGACGCCGAGGAAGCCCGCGTGAAATTCAGCGGGCCGCTGGCCGTCATCGAAGGCCCGCTCATGTCCGGCATGAACGTCGTCGGCGACCTCTTCGGCGCGGGCAAGATGTTCCTCCCGCAGGTCGTCAAGAGCGCCCGCGTGATGAAGAAAGCCGTGGCCTATTTGCAGCCGTTCATGGAGGCGGAGAAGCTGGCCTCGGGCAATACCCGGGCTGCGGGACGCATCCTCATGGCCACGGTGAAGGGCGACGTGCATGACATCGGCAAGAACATCGTGGGCGTCGTCCTGGCCTGCAACAACTACGAGGTGATTGATCTCGGCGTGATGGTGCCGTGCGAGAAGATCCTCGAGACCGCCCGCGAGAAGAACGTGGACATCATCGGGCTGAGCGGGCTGATCACGCCCTCGCTCGAAGAGATGGCGCACGTCGCGCGCGAGATGCAGCGCACGGGCTGCAAGCTCCCGCTGCTCATCGGCGGCGCCACCACCAGCCGCGCGCACACCGCGGTGAAGATTGTGCAGCACTACGAGGAGCCGGTGGTGCATGTCCTCGACGCCTCGCGCGCAGTCGGCGTGGTGAGCCACCTGCTCAGCAAAGAACTCAAGCCCGCCTTCGTGCAGCAGTTGCGCGAGGACTACGCCCGCGCCCGTGCCCAGCACGCCGGGCAGCAGCAGAAGTTGCTCCCGCTCACCGTGGCTCGCGCCCGTGCGCCGCGACTGAGCTTCGACGATTTGCCGCTGCCGGAGTTCACCGGTGTGCGCGTCATCGCTGACCTGCCACTGGCGACGCTGCGCGAGTTGATCGACTGGTCGCCGTTCTTCCATACTTGGGAGTTGCGGGGTCGTTATCCCTCGATTCTCGAACACCCAAAACACGGCGAGGAGGCGACGAAACTTTTCGCCGACGCGCAGAAACTGCTCGACCGCATCATCGCGGAGAAGTTGCTCCGCGCGCGCGGCGTGTATGGCTTCTTCCCGGCCAATCGCGTCGGCGACGACGTGGAGCTTTACACCGACGAGTCGCGGCGGCAGGTGCTCATGCGCTTTCATTTCCTGCGCCAGCAGATGGAGAAGGGCGACGGCCAGTTCAATCTGTCGCTGGCCGATTTCATTGCGCCTGGAACTCAAGAATCCCCCGATCACCTCGGCGCCTTTGCCGTCACCACGGGTTTCGGCCTCAAAGAGCTCGTGCAGCAATTTCAGGCCGACCACGACGACTACAACGCCATCATGGCCGAGGCGCTGGCGGATCGACTGGCTGAGGCCTTCGCGGAATATCTCCATCAACGCGCCCGTCAGGAATGGGGCTTTGGCCGCACGGAGCGATTTACGCCCGCGGAATTGATTGAGGAAGCCTACCGCGGCATTCGCCCTGCGGCTGGCTATCCGGCGTGCCCCGATCACACCGAGAAGGGGACGCTCTGGAAGCTTCTCGACGCGGAGGCAAGTGCGGGCATCAAGCTGACCGAGAGCTTTGCGATGTGGCCGGGCAGCAGCGTGAGCGGCCTCTACTTTGCCCATCCCGAGGCGAAGTACTTCGCCGTCGGAAAAATCGGCCGCGATCAGGTCGAGGACTATCACCGGCGCAAAGGACTGACGGTGGGGGAGGTCGAGCAATGGCTCGCTCCGTATTTGAATTACGAACCTGCCGTCACCGCGCCAGCCGGAGCGAGCGCCGCGTCCGTGGCGCCCGCAACACCTCCAACCGGCTGCGGCTGCGGTCAGCCGCATCAGGTGAATTGACGCAACGGGCCATCGCCACGCGCATCCGCCTCCCTCTCCCCCACTCGAACGGCACCACGGTTCGCGGGCGGCAAATAACCCGGCCCGCGCCATGGGCACGAGCCGGGTGAAAACATGGCCGGACCGCGGCTATTTCCAGTGCGGATTCTCCGGCAGGCTGGCGTCGAATTCCTTGACCAGCTTCGCCTCATACTCGCCCGCGTAGGTGCCGGCGAAGAAGCGGTCGAGTCCTTCGTTGTGCAGGCGTTGCCACGAGACCTCCTCGAGTCCGGGCACGATGGGGAAGAAGAGCGCGTGGTTGCCCTTGGCGGCTTTAAAATCCCCCGGAGCATCGCCAATCATCAGGATCTTCTCCGGCGGATATTTGCCGCCGGCGGCGAACTGGATGTGCTCGGTCTTGGTGCCAAGTTCCTGTCCGGCGATGATCTTCACGAACTGTTTGATCTGATGTTCCTCCCACTCGCGCACCAGCGCCTCGGTGGGCGTTTGCGAAACGACAATCACGTCAGCGCGCGGAATCATGCGCTGCAGGGTTTCGCGGAAGAGCGGAAACGGCGGCACGCCAAAGACGATGTCCTCGATGGTTTCGTTCACCGCCAGCGACCACGGATAGACCTGCGCCAGCGACTGGTTGCCGCCCTCGACCTCTTTCTTGAGCGTGGCGTTGCCGAGCTTGGTTTCGCGGGCGATCCACTCCTCCACCGCCTTCGTGTCGGGCACTTTCACGCCGCGGGCGATGACCTCCGGGCGCTCGCGCAACAGGTTGAGCGCGCGCACCAGCGCCGGGAAACGGTTTGCGCCGCGGGTCTTGGAGTAGAGATTGACGAAGTCCCACACTTCCCGCGCGTATTTGCTGACCGCCTGGAGGCCGAAATGTTTGATGAACATCGGCGTGAAACATTCCTTGTGTTTGATCTCCATCGTGTCGAACACGCAGCCGTCCGAATCGATGCCGATGAAGAATTCCTTCGAGGGTTTGAAGTCGCGCAGAACTTGTGCTGGGTCGCTCATAGTTGTTGTAAAAGTTGCGCGAAAGTAAGAGGAGGCTGGCGCGGTCAGTCAAACATGGATTTCGTGGGATGAATTTCTCCACAGTGTTCCTGCATCCGGAAAGCCGCGATGGGGATGGCCGCAAAAAAAGCAAGGAGCGCAAAGAGAGCCGATTCTATGGCTGAAAACCGACCGTTCCTGGTTTGCCGGGTGGAACCGCCAGCGCGTAAAGCCGCGTCATCGTGGCGACGTAGAGGACGCCGTTGGCCGCGATGGGCGTGGTGTGAATGGGATCGCCCATCTCGACCGAACCGAGCACCTGCTTTTCCCGGCCCGCCGCCAGCACCCACAAGGTGCCGCGATGGGTGCCGACATAGAGCTTGCCGTCGGCCACGAGCGTCGAACCCCAAACCTCCCCGTCGAGTTCGTGCGTCCAACAGGCCTGGCCCGTGCGCGCGTCCACGCAATGAAGCATGCGCCCCATGTCGGCGATGAAGACCAGCCCATCCGTCAAGGACGGCGTGGAGATGCAGTGGCGCACGAGCGGATAGGACCAGAGCGCGGCGGTGCGGGTCACGTCGCCGGTGCGGGTTGCGTCAATGCACTTGAGCCAGCACTCGCGCTTGCCATGCCAGGGGTCGCCCCCGGCCGCCACGTAGATGCGCCCATCCAGAAACACGGGCATGCCCACGATGCTGCTGGGGCTTTCGCGGCGGTTGCCTTGATACTGCGAGATGTTTTCCTTGGGCGCCGCGGGGTCGCAGTCGAAGCTCCAGACCGTCTTCATGGAGGACAGATTTTTGCCGGATGTAGGCGCCGATGAACGCGCGGGAGAAGAAACCGCTGCGCCCGCCGTCAGCGCTTCGAAGGCATAGACTGCGCCGTCGCCGCCGCCGTAAAACACGAGGGGCCGATCCTTCACCACGCCGAACGAAGGCGACGCGAAGGTGCTGTGAAAGACCCGCGCGCCGATGCCCGTGTCGTCGCGCGCGATTAACTGGCCCGAGTGTTTGTCCAGCACGACCAGCCCCGGCGCGTGCGGCGAAGGCCGGTGACGATGAGTGTTATCGACCCCGCTGGGCGTGCTCACGTAAAGATGATCGCCCTGCACCAGCACGGAAATGTTGGCCGAGTCGTGCGGGTAGGCGTCCACTTCGCGCCGCAGATCGGTCACCCAGAGGATGTCTGCGTCCAAGTTCCCCAGCGCGACCGGTTCGACGCCGGGCGGCGCGGCATGGCGGCTTTCGTCCTGATAGGGGCCGTCGTTGCCGTTGGTCAGGCCGTGGAGATCGAGGCACATGACTTCGGCGCGGTTGTTGACGAGATACACCCGATCACCCTCCACCGCTGGCGAGGAGGTGAGGCCGACGCCGGGGCAGTCGAGATAAGGATCCTTCGGGAGTTTCGGCACGACCAGTTGCCAGACCAACCGGCCGCTGTGCTCGTCGAAACACATCAGCACGCCCCGGTCGCCTTGGTGACGAGGATCACGCGGCTGGCCGTTGCTCGTGCCGATGAGCACCCGTCCGCGGGCCACGACCGGCGTCGAGTAGGTGGACGTGCCAAGGTCCACCTTCCATCGGACGTTGCGGCCCGACTTGGGATCGAAGCTGGCGGGCAGACCGCGTTCTGCGGAAACCATGTTGCGCGAGTGGCGCTGGCCCCACTGCGGTTGGTCCGCAGCCCAAAGGGTCGGCGTGGCGGCGTCGGCGAGAAGCAGCAAGGCCCAAGTCTGAACGAGGGATCGCAAGCGAGAGGGAAGAGACGTGTGTTTCATGGTGCTTGTGCTCCGGTGCCGCCCGCCGCCACGCAAGCCAGATCGCCGGCGGCGTTGCGAACGTAAATGCGCCCGTGGCTCAACACCGGCGCGGTCCAGCATTTGCCGCCGAGCACTTGGGCGCGGGCCAGCAGTTGAAAGGCAGCCGGAGTGGCGCGGATGAGGCTCAACTGGCCTTTGTCGAAGACGATGAGCGTGTCGCCGGCCGCCATGAGTCCGCCGCTGCCGAAACCCGGCTCGCTCCAGCGCAACCGCCCCGTGATCCAGTCCAGGCAGGTGAGTGTGGTGGGCCGGTGCGTCGTGCCGTCAATGCCGTAAAGCTGGCCGTCCAACAGCACGGCGGGGTTGAAATAATTCCGCATCAAGTTGGTCTGGCCCCACAAAACCTTGGGAGGGCCGTCGCGCAACTGCAAGAGCGCGCAGCCGCTGCTGGAGGAAAGGAAGAGCTTGTCGCCCGCGATGAGCGGGTCGGCGGCGTTCACGTCGCGGCTGGATTCCCACGGGTGCCGCCACCACTCGCGCCCGGTGCGCGGCTCGACTGCGACCAGGGCCTTCGCGCTGAAGATGGCGATGGCCCGCCGGCCCTGATGCTCGAAGGGCGCGGGAGTGGCGTAGCCGCCGGGGCCGGGTCCGGAAGTCCAAACTGTCCGTCCGGTTTGTTTGTCCACGGCAGTGCCGGCGCTGCCGGCGTTGAGGATGAGCAAGTCTCCCTCGACCAAGGGCGAACCAGCCAGACTCCATTCGGGCAGTGTGAGGTCCAGTTCGTTGGTGAGGTTCCTGGTCCAGATGATCCGGCCCGTGGCGGCGTCGAGGCGGAACAGATGCCCCTTCTTGCTGAAGGTATAAACGGCCTCACCCTCCACCGTGGGCGTGGCTCCTGGCCCGCCTTCGTAGTAGCGGGCATCCAGGGCGCACGGATAGGAATGCCGCCACTGCTCCCGTCCCGTGGCGGCGTCGAGACAAAAGACCGTGTCCACGTCGTTGGAATTACCGAGCGTGTAGAGGCGGCCCCGTCTGACGGAAACCGTGGCGAAACCGATGCCGACTTGGGTCCTCCAGAGGATGGGCGGGCCGTCGTTGGGCCAGGGGCGGAACCAGTTGGTTTCGGCAGAAACGCCATTAAGGTCCGGCCCGCGCCAGCGGGGCCAGTCGATGGCGGGCGCGGACGAGGCCATGAGGAATAACAGCAGCCCCGCCAGCTTGCCGCCCGCGCGGCGGGCCAGCCGGGTGATCAACGGTGTTTCCATTGAAGTCGGCATTCGATTTCTTCGGCGGTGTCTTCGTGTTCGTGTCTCACCGCGCCACCCGCACCGCCGCGGCAGTGTTGGTTCGCGGTTGCGGGCTGCTCAGGTAGCGGAACAGATCGGAGTCCGCCGGCAGCACCAGGGTGCTGCGTTTGCCGAGGAACTGTTCGTAGGCCTGGAGGCTGCGCACGAAGGCGTAAAACTCGGAGTCCTTGCCGTAGGCCTCGGCATAGACGCGCGTGGCGGTGCCGTCACCTTCGCCGCGGAGTTTCTCGGCGTCCTGCTTGGCCGTAGCCAGGACGATGGTGCGCTGTTTGTCGGTTTCGGCCTTGAGCTTGGCGGATTCCTCCTCGCCTTCGCTGCGGTAGCGTTTGGCTTCGCGCTCACGCTCCGCCTGCATGCGCTGGAAGACACTCATTTGCACTTCCTGCGGCAGGTCGGCGCGCTTGATGCGCACATCCACCACCTCGATGCCGAACTCCTTGGCCTTCTCGCGCCCGCTCTTGGCGACGTTGTCCATGATGGTTTCGCGCTTGCCCCCGATGACGAGGTCGAAGTTATGGCTGGCCACTTCGCGGCGCAGTTCGGACAGGACCAGGTCGTCGAGCCGGGCGCGGGCGCCGGACTCGTCGCGCACGGTCTTGTAGAACAGCAGCGGATCGCTGATGCGCCAGCGGGTCACGGGGTCGGCCACCAGTCGCTTCTTGTCCTGGGTGAGGTACTCGGCCTTGGGCGCGTCGCTGGTGAGGATGCGGCGGTCGAAGCGGTTGACGGTTTGGAGGAAGGGAATCTTCAGGGCCAGGCCGGGTAGTTGAATGGTGCGCTTGTATTCGCCGAACTGGGTGATGATGACCTGATCCGTTTCATTGACCGTGAAGAAGACTTGCCGGGTGACAAAGATGGCCAGTAAGACCAGCACCAGGCCGCCAACGCTAAAGAGGTTTGTTCGCATAGGTAAAATTCTGGAGGTTGAGGTTACTTGACGGGAGTGGCGGCAGTGGCCCCGCGCGGATTGAGCAAGCTGGCCGCGCCGGGAGTCGTCAAAGGCAGCAGGGGCAGCAGGCGCTGGTTCACGTCGCCGCCGATGATGACCTTGTCAATGTCGGGCAGGATTTTCTCGATCGTTTCGAGGTGCAGGCGGTCGCGGGTGACCTCCCGGGCTTTTTCGTATTCGGCCAGGACGCTGAGGAAACGGGCGGCTTCGCCCTGGGCCAGGAGCACGCGCTCTTGTTGGTAGCCCTCGGCCTCGCGCAGGATCTTTTCGGCCTCGCCGCGCGCCTTGGGCAGGATGTCGGCCTGGTAGCCCTTGGCCACGTTGATGACCTTTTCCTTGTCCTCGCGGGCGCGCACGACGTCGTGAAAAGCGTCGCGAACGGCGTCGGGCGGGTCGGCGGCCTGGAGCTTGACCTCGGTGATGACCAGGCCGGACTCGTAAGCATCCATCAGCCGCTGGATGAAGAGGCGGGCATCGGCCTGCACCTTGGCGCGCTCTTCAATCATGACCTGATCGATGGTCATGCTGCCCACCGTGCTGCGCAGCGCCACCTCCGTCGCCGCGAGGAGCGCGGCTTCCGGGTCGCGCAGGCGGAAGAGGTATTTGGAGGGGTCGGCCACCCGATATTGCACCACGATTTGCGCATCGACGATGTTTTCATCGCCGGTGAGCATCAATGCTTCCTCAGACACGCGTTGCGTGCCACGGAAGCCCACTTCGATGCGCCGGATTTGTTCAACGCTGACGATGTCCACGTGCTGGAACGGCCACGGGTAACGGAAGTTCAAACCAGGATCGGTGCGGGCGGTTTCCTTGCCGAAGGTGCGGACCACGCCTTTGTGGCCGGGATTGACGCTGTACACGCCGGAGGCCAGCCACAGGAGGGCGAGGGCGCCGACGGCGAGGGGAAGGATCTTGGGCAGATGATGCTTGATCCACCGGTTGGCTTGTTCGATGGACTCAAGCACTTGTTGGGGTATCTGCGGTTCGTCGTTTTGATAACTCATGGTGTTTTTCTATCGGTTGACGCGGCTAGAACAGCGGCCGAACGAATCGGCCCCAGGGCAACAGCCGCAGGAGTTGCGCAAAAGTGACGGTGAACGCCGCGATGTAAGTCCACGCGGCGGCGTGGAGCACCTCGCCCACGCCGGCCAGTTCCTGGGCGCTCATCAACCCGCGCTCACGCAGCACCCGGCCCGCGCGCCGGCTGGCGTCGAACTCCAACGGCAGCGTGATGAGTTGGAAAAGCAGCAGCACGAGAAACAGTCCTGCGCCGATCACCATCAACGGCGGCACGCGCAACAGCAGGCCGGCCACCAGCAGCGGCAGCGCCACCCGGGCGCCGAGCCGCGCGTATGGGAGCAGGCTCAGGCGCACTTGCATTGGCCAGTAAAGCTCCTGGTGCTGGAGCGCATGGCCCGCCTCGTGCGCGGCAACGCCCACTGCGGCCAGCGAGTCCGTATCATGCACCTCGGCGGACAGGCGCAGAACGCGCGTCTGCGGGTCGTAGTGGTCGGTCAGATGCCCGCCCGTCCGCTCGACCGGCACGTTGGGGAGGCCGGCGGCATCCAGGATTTCGCGCGCCGCGTCCGCGCCCGTCAGAGGCCGCGCGGCGCTGGCCTGGCCTGACCAGCGGTGCCAGGCCGAGCGCACGCGCCACTGGGCCCAAAGCGCCAGCAGCACGCCCCCGACCATGAATAAGGAAAGAAAAGCACGCATGATTCTTACGAGGCTGGGGCGAGCGGCGCCTTCCGGCCAGTGGCGGCGATGCGGTCCAGAATCCACTCCGCTGCCGCCGCGATATCGGCCAGCACTATGGCATCGCCGCGCAGTTCGGCACGATGTTTCAGCCCGTGGCCGGTGAGCACGTTAATGCCGGTCGCGCCCCCATTGCGAGCGAACTCGACATCGTGCGGATGGTCGCCGATGACATACGAGCGGCGCAGGTCCAGGCCGTGTTCGCGCGCCGCCTGTTCCAGGAAAAATGGCTTGGGCTTGATGCAGGCGCAGTTGTCGGTGCGCTGGTGAGGGCAACAATACACCGCGCCGATGTGGACTCCGCCTTCGCGCAGCCGCTCAACCACGTGCGCGTTGACCTGGTTGGCCTCGTCCAGCGTCAGTTCGCCTTTGGCGACGCCGGACTGGTTGGTGACGATGAACAGCCGGAAGTGATCCTGGAGCCGTCGCAATGCCGGCACGGTCGCAACGTAGAAGACGACCTGCGCCGGCGACCGCAGCGAGCCGTGGTCCTCGATCAGCGTCCCATCGCGGTCGAGGAAGACGGCCGGTTGCGGACTATGACCTGAGCGGGAGGTTGGTTCGCAATCGGTGTTCATTTCCCGGGCATATCAGGCGGAGACACGCTCTACGGGCGCTGGTCCAACGGCACGTAGGAATTCAGCGTCGGCCCCTGGTAAATCTGCCGGGGCCGGTAGATGCGTGTCCTGGGCTCCTCCATGATCTCCTTGAAGTTGGCGATCCATCCCGGCATGCGCCCGATGGCGAACATGACGGTGAACATCTCGGTGGGGATGCCGATCGCGCGCATGATGATGCCGCTGTAGAAATCCACGTTCGGATAGAGCTTGCGTTCGATGAAATAGGGATCCTGGAGCGCCGCCTCCTCCAATCGCTTGGCGATGTCAAGCAGGGGGTCGGTGATGTGCATGGCGCCGAGGATGTCGTCGCAGGCTTTCTTGATGATACGGGCGCGCGGGTCGTAGTTCTTGTAAACCCGATGGCCAAAGCCCATCAGCTTCTTGCCGCCGGTTTTGTCTTTGGCGGCGGCTATGAACTTGGTGCCGTTGTCCCCGGTCTGGTGGATGTCCTCCAGCATGGCAATCACCGCCTGGTTGGCCCCGCCGTGCAACGGGCCCCAAAGGGCGCACACGCCCGCTGCCCCGCTGGCAAAGAGATTGGCCTGGCTGGACGCGACCATCCGCACAGTGGAGGTGGAGCAGTTTTGCTCGTGGTCGGCGTGCAACAGAAAAATCAGATCCAAGGCGTTCACCACTTCCGGCCGCAACTCATAGCCCTGATACACGTTCGAGAACAACATGTGCAGAAAGTTGGCGGTGTATTTGTAGATGCAGTTCGGGTAGATGATCGGCAACCCGCGCGACTTCCGATACGAAAAGGCCGCAATGGTCCGCACCTGCGAAAGCAGCCGCGCGGCATGGACATCAAAGCGCGCCCGGTTGGCCGGCCCCATCAAGCCCGGAAAGAAACAACTGCTGGCATTGATCATCGCGGACAAAATGGCCATGGGATGGGCATTGGGAGGAAAGCCCTCGAAATGGTGTTTAATATCCTCATGCAGATTCTCGTTTTGCGTCAACAGATCGGAGAAGTTCTGCAACTCGGCGCGATTGGGCAAGTGTCCGTAGATGATGAGAAAGGCCGTTTCCACGAAGGTGGATTTTTCCGCCAGTTCCTCGATGGGGATGCCACGGTAGCGCAGAATCCCCTGCTCGCCATCAATGAACGTGATCTGGCTCACGCACGAGCCGGTGTTGCCATAGCCGTCATCAAGCGTGATGTAGCCCGTCTGGTCGCGCAGCTTCGTGATGTCAATGGCCTTCTCGCCCTCGGAGCCGATGACAATGGGCAATTCATAAACCTTGCCGTCGATTTCGAGTTTTGCGGTGGTATTCATAGGGGTTGGGTGGATTTTCGTGGCCACTGGGTTAACGGAGGTTCCGCACAAACCGCTCCATGCGGTCCAGCCCTTTCTCGAGGTTCGCCAGGCTGGTGGCGTAGCTGATACGGAGGTAGTCGTCCGCCCCAAACGCCAGGCCGGGCACGGCGGCGACTTTTTCTTGTTCGAGCAGCCGGGCGCAGAACGCGGCGGACTTGAGGCCGGTGCCGGAGATGTTCGGAAAGAGATAAAACGCGCCCCGGGCATTCACACAGGAGACGCCGGGGATGCTGTTGAGTTTCTGGTGCGCGTAGCGGCGGCGTTTGTCGAATTCGACCAGCCATTTCGGCAAATGGTCCTGCGGCCCGGTGAGCGCGGCCACAGCGCCCTTCTGCGCGAAACTGGTCGGGTTGCTGGTGCTGTGGCTCTGGACGGCGTCAATGGCCTTGGCGATCGGCTCCGGCGCGGCGAGGAAGCCCAGCCGCCAGCCGGTCATGCTCCAGGCCTTCGCGAAGCCGTGGACGATGATGGTGTGCTCGTGATGCGCCGGACTGAAGCTGGCCACGCTTTTGACCTGCGCGCCGTCGTAGAGCAGGTGCTCGTAGATTTCGTCGCTCATGATGAGCACGCCCTTTTCGACGCAAATGTCGCCGAGGGCCTTGGTTTCCTCCGGTGTGTAAACAGAGCCGGTCGGGTTGCTGGGCGAGTTCAGGATGAACAAGCGGGTGCGCGGCGTGATGGCGGCGCGGAGCTGGGCGGGCGTGACTTTGAACTCAGTCTGGTCGCTGGTCTCGATGATCACCGGCGTGGCGCTGGCCAGCTTGACCATCTCCGGGTAGCTCAACCAATACGGCGCCGGGATGATGACCTCGTCACCTTCCTGGCAGGTGGCCAGAATGACGTTGTAGCAGGAATGTTTGCCGCCGCAGGACACGATGATCTGACTGGGCTTGTAGGCGAGGCCGTTCTCGCGGTGGAACTTGTCGGCGATGGCCTGGCGCAACTCGGGGATGCCGCTGCTGGGAGTGTATTTGGTGAAGCCGTCGGCGATGGCTTTAGTGGCGGCGTCCTTGATGTGCTGGGGCGTGTCGAAGTCTGGCTCGCCGGCACCGAAGCCGACGACGTCCTGGCCTTCGGCTTTCATCTGCTTGGCTTTGGCGTCAATGGCCAGCGTGAGCGATGGGGCAAGCGATGCCGCGCGATGCGAGATGGTGTAGTTCATGGGTTTCCCAGGTCAGGGCGGCTCAGCGGGGTGATGCGGCCGCGCTCAGCCGCGCGTCCAAGTTGGAGAGTGCCTTTTCCAGCGCGGGGGGCAGGTGGCTGCCAAACTTCTGGTAGTTCCCGGCCACGCCGGCGGCTTCGGCCTTCCAGCCTGCAATGTCCACGGCCAGCAGTTCGGCGAGGTCGGCGCCGCTGACGTTGAGGCCGGACATATCGAGCGCGCCGGGTGCGGGCAGGTAGCCGATGGGCGTTTCCACCGCCTGACCGGCGCCTTCGATGCGTTCGCAAATCCACTTCAGCACGCGGATGTTCTCGCCAAACCCCGGCCAGAGCCAGCGGTTGTCGCCGCTCTTGCGGAACCAGTTCACGAAAAACATCCGGGGCAACTTGGCGCGGTCGGTGCGCTGGGCCAGCGCCAGCCAGTGCGCCAGGTAATCGCCCATGTGGTAGCCGCAGAAGGGCAGCATGGCGAACGGGTCGCGCCGCACCCCGGCCGCCAGGCCGATGGCGGCGGCGGTGGTTTCCGAACCGGCCGCCGAACCCATGAACACGCCGTGCTCCCAGTTGAAGGCCTCGTTCACCAACGGAATGGTGGAGGCCCGGCGACCGCCAAACAGAATGGCGGAGAGCGGCACGCCTTCGGGTTTTTCCCAGTCCGGGTCAATCACCGGGCACTGCGCGGCGGGCGCGGTGAAGCGGGAGTTCGCGTGCGCGCCCGGACGGCCGCACCCCGGCGTCCATTCCTGGCCCTGCCAGTCAATGCCTTTCTCTGGCGGCGGCACGCCCATGTCCTCCCACCAAACGTCGCCTTCGGGCCGGAGCACGACGTTGGTGAAAATGCTGTTGCGGGTCACGGAAGCCATCGCGTTCGGATTCGACTTGTTGGACGTCCCGGGGGCCACGCCGAAGAAACCGGTTTCCGGATTCATGGCGTAGAGGCGGCCATCGACGTCCAGGCGAATCCACGCGATGTCGTCGCCCAGGCAGGTCAGTTTCCAGCCGGGCAGTGCGGGCTGCATCATGGCCAGATTGGTCTTGCCGCAGGCGCTGGGAAACGCCGCCGCGAGGTAGTATTTCTTCCCTTGGGGCGAGGTCAGGCAAAGGATGAGCATGTGCTCTGCGAACCAGCCTTCCTTGCACGCCACCGTGGACGCGATGCGCAACGCCAGGCACTTCTTGCCCAGGAGCGCGTTGCCGCCGTAGCCGGAGCCATAAGACCAAATCGACAATTCCTCCGGGAAATGGACGATGTGCTTGCGCGATACGTCCGGCTCGCAGGGCCAGGGCACGTCCGCCTGGCCCGGTTGCAGCGGCGCGCCGACGGAGTGCAAGCAGGGGATGAACGCGCCGTCGGTGCCGAGCTTGTCCAGCACGGGTTTGCCCATGCGCGTCATGATGCGCATGTTGACGACGACGTAGGCCGAGTCGCTCAACTCAATGCCGATCTTGCACAGCGGTGAATTGAGCGGCCCCATCGCGAATGGGATGACGTAGAGCGTGCGGCCCTTCATGCACCCGCTGAACAGGCCCTTGAGCTTTTGCTTCATCTCGGCGGGATCGGCCCAGTTGTTGGTGGGGCCGGCGTCGTCCTTGTTCCGGGAGCAAATGTAGGTGCGGTCCTCGACGCGCGCCACGTCGCTGGGATGGGAGCGGGCCAGGTAGCAACCGGGACGGAGCTTCTCGTCGAGCTTGGTGAAGGTGCCGCCTTTGACCATGAGGTCGCAGAGCGCGTCGTATTCCTGCTGGGAGCCGTCGCACCAGTGGACGGCGGCAGGCTGGCAGAGTTGGATGACTTCCTCGACCCAGGCGAGGAGTTTCGGGTGGTTGGTGGTTGCGGTTGGCATGCTTCTTATGTTGTTAGTCTTCGTTATTTTTGTGTGGGCGCCACGCTTGGTTACGTGTCTCCGATAGATTTTCGATTCGATTGCGGTGGTGCATTCATTGGAAATGCCAGTTTCGCGTGGCCGTCCTCGCTCAAGCCACTACGTTAATTGAATAGAGGTCTTAGCTTTACCCTAAAACCCTGCCTTCCCCTGGGGGCCGGTTTCTCCCAGGCAGGCGGGGCAAGGGATTGGCGAGGCTGGAAGCGACGTTTCGCGCATGGGCGGCGATGCGCTTGAGCCACCGCACATAGAGCGCCACGCTGGCCGCGTCGGCGCCAGCCAGGTCAGCGGCCTGACCGGAAACGATGGCGCGGATGACTCCGTCACAGGCCGCCGCGATTTCCTGCTTGTAGGCCGCCACGATCGCTCGCGCGTCCTCTTCGTCACCGGTCTTGAACGCGGCCATCGCGTCCTGCAGCAAGCGGCTGGCGGCCGCTTCGACCTCTGCCACTTGCGGCTCCAGGCTGCCGCCGTGCCGTCGCCCGGGATGATGGCGTGCCAGCTCATGAATGCCTTTGGTGAAGTCCCCAATGCGCTGATGTCGTGAATCACGCTGACCAGGTTGAGGGCTGCGCTCAATTCGGTCGTGCCGGTAACCGCCAGGTCGCGGATGGCTCGCGCCTTTCCTTCGTCCACCAGGTATTTGAACTCGAACCGCTGGCGTTGCATCCGGTCGGGTTTCATGGGCTTGGCATAGCGGCGGTCTTGGTTGGAACATGGGGATCCAACTGGGTGCCGCCGGCCGATGAATAGCGAGGTGGATGGAGTTGCGCGCCCCGTTCGCGCACAGCATGGGGACCGTTGTCGTTGCCGCCCGCTTTCGGTTGGGCCGCCTCGTGGCGGGCAATGGCTTCAATGTGCCCCCGGAAGTCCTCATCCTCACCCTGGAGCAAATCGGGCAAAGCCTCGCGGAAGTCGGGCCGCCGGCACCACTCGCGCATGTAGTCCTCCCACGAGAGCCACAGCCGCTGCGTCTGCCGGTCCATCTTCTCCTCATACACGAGGATGTAGGCTCGCTCGAAAAGGGAAACCAGGATGTTGAAGATGGCTGATTTGCGCTCCTTCTGCTCGTCGTTCAACGGTGCGTCGGGGGCTTCCTTGCGCAGCAGTTGCAGGTCGGGATTGCCCAGAACGAGCTTGAGAAAGGTCGTGTACTCATCTGAAAGCCGCTGGTAAATTTCCTCCTGTTCGTTTTGCCGCTCGCGCCGCTGTTCATAGATGAAGACAAGGATCGCCAGGGGCAGACCAATGACGGTCACCAGGTAGCTCGCCGCTTCCATGTATTCAAACCAGGTCATGGCCGTGTGGTTTCGAGTTGGCCCAGGTCCGCGGGCGATGGTTCAACGCCGCTGGCACCGGCTCGTTCGCGGACGATCTCGACCGTGCAATGCGCCCGCGTCGCCATCGCCGAGGCAAAGCTGCCCAGGGACCGCCGCGCGCCGTGATCCAGCCCATGCGCGCCAAGAATGATGCAGTCAGCCTGCCAGTCTTCGGCGTGGCTCAACAGCCGGCGCTTGGGTTCCCCTTCGAGGATTTCCAGCTCGGCCGACCAACCAGCCGACTGGATCTGCATGGCGAAATGATTGGCCGCGTGGGACACCCAGGCGGCGGGGTCGGCATCGCGTTCCTCCATCCATTCGCGGATGGAGGCGCGAGGCGAGACCGCCGACGTCTGGAGCCGCGAATCAAGCACCGTCACTACTTGGAAAAGGGCCTCCGCGGGCCACGGCCGTTCCCACACGGCTTGCACGGCGGCGTTGGAATCGGTGGAGCCGTCCACGGCCACGACGACCCGCAGCGCCCCGGAGTGTTGGTGCGGCCGGCATATCCGCACCGAGCACGGTGCTTCGATGGCCACCGTGTGCGAAACGCTGCCGAGGAACAGCCGCTGCATTGCGGAGCGACCGTGGGAACTCACCACCACCAGGTCGGCGTGTTGCCGGGCCGCTTCCTTGACGATGGCCCAGGAAGGGGTGTCGCCCACCGCCATCGCTTCCACGCGCCAGCGGGGAAACCAGCCACGCAGCCTGTCGGCGGCGCGTTCCGCCAAATCATGCAAGTGCGACTGCACTGCGGCCCACGCGGCTTGATGCGCGCGTTGAATGGCCTCCGTCATGTGCGGGAAGGCGACGGGGAGCTGCGCTTCAGCCTCGGCCGGTGCCCACACTTCCGCCACCGAGAGCACGGTCGCATCGAGTTCGCCAGGCAGGCCCGCGCGGGTCAAATCCTCCAGCGCCGCGTCGGCGCAGGAAGAACCATCGTAGGCAATGAGAATCTTTTTCATGGCTGGATCCTCTCTTCACGCTTCTTTGAGTGCAGTTCCGATGGAAGGATGGAAGCGGTGGCGCGGGGCCGATCCGCCGGGCCCAGTCGCAGCCGCAGCCACTTCTCCGCGCCGACCACCACATAGGCCACAAACGCCACCGCGACAATCCACAGCCACGAGTCGGCGGGCAGCGGCGCGGTGTGAAGCAGGCGGTTCAGGAGCGGGACGTAAGTGATGGCGAGTTGCAGGCCGATCATGCCCGCCGCGCCCGCGAGGGCCCACCAGTTCGAGAACACGCCCACCGAGAACATCGAGCGCGTGAGCGAACGGCAGTTGAACAGGTAGAACAACTCCACCATCACGATCACGTTCACCGCCGTGGTGCGCGCTTGCGCGAGACTGCCGCCGCGTTGCTGCTCCCAGACGAACAGCCCGAACGCGCCCGCCAGCATCAAGGCCGTGACCAATCCCATGCGCACAAGGAGCGTGCCCGTGAGGATGGGCTGGCTGGGGGCGCGGGGCGGACGCGCCATCACGTCGGACTCCCTCGGCTCGAAGACCAGCATCAGGCCCAGCAGCAGCGCGGTGGCCATGTTGATGTAAAGCACCTGCACGGGAAGCACGGGCAACACCGTGCCCATCAGGATGGCCGCGAGAATGATCAGGCCCTCGCCGAAATTCGTCGGCAGGGTCCAGACGATGAACTTGGTCAGGTTGTCGAAGACGTTCCGCCCTTCCTCCACCGCCGCCTCGATGGTGGCGAAGTTGTCGTCGGTCAACATCATGTCCGCCGCGCCCTTGGCCACGTCGGTGCCCGCGATGCCCATCGCCACGCCGATGTCGGCTTGCTTGAGTGCGGGCGCATCGTTCACGCCGTCGCCGGTCATGGCCACGACATGGCCGCGCGCCTGAAGGGCTTTGACCAGGCGCAGTTTTTGTTCGGGAGCGACACGGGCGAACACGGCGGCGCGCTCCGCCACCTCCAGGAGTTCGCCATTCGAGCAGCCGTCGAGTTCCTTGCCCGTGACCGCCAACAACTCCCCGCCCGCGCCGTCACCGTTCAAACCAATCTGCCGCGCGACCGCCTTCGCCGTCAGGACGTGATCGCCGGTGATCATCTTGACGCGGATGCCCGCCCGCTGACACTGGCGAACGGCGGTGACGGCTTCGGCGCGCGGCGGATCCATCATCCCTTGCAGGCCCAGGAAGGTGAGTCCGCCCGCCACATCGGCGTGCGTGATGCGCGCTTGCGACGCAGGCATCTGCTTGCGCGCAAAAGCGAGCACGCGCAACCCCTGGCTCGCGAGCGCCTCGGTTTCGCGATGAACGCGCTCCTTGTCCAGCGGCGTTTCGGTGCCGTGTTCGGCCAGCACGGTGACGCAGCGTTCGAGCAAACGCTCCACCGCCCCTTTCATGTAAACCACACGCTCGCCCTCGGCGTGGCCGTGCAGCGTCGCCATGTATTGATGCTCGGATTCAAAAGGGATGGCGTCGAGGCGCGGATGCGCGGCGTGGAGTTCGGTTTCGTCCAACCCGGCCTTTTGCGCGGCGGCAATCAACGCCCCTTCCGTCGGATCGCCCTGCACGGCGAGGCGTCCCTCCTGCCGCACGAGTTGCGCGTCGTTGCACAGCCAGCCGGCCTGCAGACATTCCTTCAGCACCGGGAGGTTTCCGACGGACGCCGCCTGATCGTTCCAGCGGATTTCTCCGTGCGGTTCGTAACCCGCACCGGTGACTTCGTAGAGCCGGTCGCCGGCAAAGATGCGTTGCACGGTCATCTGGTTCTCCGTGAGCGTGCCGGTCTTGTCGGAGCAAATCACCGTCGTGCTGCCGAGTGTTTCGACCGCCGGAAGTTTGCGGATGATGGCCCGCCGCCGCGCGAGCCGCGACACGCCGATGGCGAGCGTGATGGTGACGGCCGCCGGCAAACCTTCCGGGATGGCGCCGACGGCGAGCGCCACGGCGGCCATGAACATCTCCGCCAGCGAGCCGCCGCGCAGAACGCCCAGAACGAAGGTCAGCGCGGCCAGAGCGAGGATGGCGATGAGCATCACCTTGCTGAAATGGGCGATCTTCTTGGTGAGCGGCGTGGACAAATCCACCGCCTCGAAGATGAGCCGCGCGATGCGTCCGGTCTCGGTCTGATTGCCGATGGCCCACACTACACCCTCCGCCTGGCCGTAAGTGACGAGCGTGCCGGCAAAGGCGAGGTTCTTGCGCTCGGCCAGAATCGTGTCGAGTGCCAGCGGGTCCGCGTGTTTCTCCACCGGCACGGATTCGCCCGTCAGCGCCGATTCGTCCACTTGCAAGTCGCGCACCTGACAGAGCCGCAGGTCGGCGGGGATGCGGTCGCCGGATTGCAGCAGCACCACGTCGCCGGGCGTTAATTCCTCCGAGGGCACGCGCTGCTTGCGTCCGTCGCGGCGCACGGTCGCTTCGGTGACGACCATTTTGGCGAGCGCCTCAATGGCGCGCTCGGCCTTGCCTTCCTGGAGGTAACCGACGACAGCGTTGACGAAGACGACGGCGAAAATCACCGACGCGTCCACCCACTCCTGAAGGAACGCGGTGACCGCCGTGGCGGCGAGCAGGATGTAGAGCAGCGGTTGATGGAACTGGAGAAGAAAGCGGATCAGTTCGCTCTTGCGCTTTTGCCCGGACAGGCGGTTGGGGCCGTGTTGCGCCTGCCGCGTCCGTACTTCCGCTGCCGACAGGCCCGCGCGCAACTCCACGGCAAGCCGTGGCAACACCTCTTCCACCGGAAGGTGGTGCCACAGGACTGGGGTGGCGCCATCAACGCCGTCGGTGCTCGGACGCGCGCCGGGCGCGGGGGCGCTCGTAGGGAACGGCTCCGGCTTGCGCTCAAGGATTCTGGCAGTCATGGGCGGATGGGGTGTCGTCGTTCAGGCCCGGCCCGCGCGTGTGTCACCGTTGGTCCGCCCCGGGGCAATGTGCAAGTCGCGCGGGCCTTTATGCCGGGCTTGCTGGCGGCTCTGTCGGTCTTCCATTTGCTCCCGCAAACGCGCGATGACTTTGAGCCAGGCCGCCGGCCAGGTGTGATCCCGCGCGGCGGCATGGATGTCCGGCCCGGGCACGCCGAGCAGCACCACGGCCTGGAAAGGCGGGGTGCTTTGGTGCTGTCGCGTCAACGAAATGTCCGCATGCGCGATCGGCATGATCTCGTTCAAGAGTTGCAGATCCGACGCAAGATGGTGGCGCAACTCGTCATCGTCCTTGAGGCCGAGGATGTGGAATTCAGTTTTCATATTCTGGCACAGGTCGGTTTGGGTTCCTGGCTTGCAGAGAACGAAGTCGGTTCCGCCGGGGCCGGCGCAGTCCTGGTGTTCTCCTTCGCGGCCCGGCCGGCCTCGGTGGAAAGGGCGGTGCTGCCACCTGTCGGCACCACCAGAATGGGCCGGGGGCTATGGGTGATGACTTGTTGCGAGATCGAGCCGGCCAGCAGCCTGACCAACGGCGGCCATCCGCGAGTCGCGAGGCAGATGACATCGGCCTCCAGCCTTGCAGCAGTCTGGCAGATGGCTGCGACCGGCTGGGAATGTTGGACGACTTCGACTGCTGTCTCGATGCCACAGGCTCGCGCGCCCGCAGGAATCAGATCGCGCAACCGGGCGGTGCAGGACGCGACCAACTTGCGGTGCAACATTTCGGCGCGCCGTGTCCTGACACCGACGACGTATTCGGCTCCGGGCAGCGCGTCGGGATGCAGGACATGAACCAGATGCACCGTACTGCCGGCGCGGGCGACCGAGTAAGCGCAGGGAACGGCCTGATTGCCGACGTCGGAGAAGTCGATCGGAACCAGGATGCGTTTCAGTTCGCCGGGTGCCGCGTCGGGCCTCCCGCGCTGCGGTTTGCCAACGGGTGTGACAAGGGACTGGCCGGGTGTAAATGCGAAATGGGTGTGCATGGCCGTCCCTCGGATTACCGGTCAGCCGGACAGTGAGCGATGCAGGTTCGCGCAGGCGCGATCTTGCCTGACGCTCGTTTTCGCAGCGGTCTGGTCGCAGGATGCCGGCACCCTGAGAACCGCATTCAGGCCGCCGAAAGGGTTGCGCACGGTTTCCTTGGCCAGCGGGTCCGGCATCCATTCGCCGTCCACCACCAGGCAGTATTCGTAGTCGCCGGACGGCAGGACCAGTTCCTTTACCCAGCGGCCGTTCCCCAAGGAAATCATGGGAGTGGCATCGGGCCTCCAGTCATTGAAACTGCCCGCCACGCACGCCGTCGTTGCGGCTGGGTCAAAAAACTCCAGGCGCATCCCTCGCGTTGGCGGTCCACCGGCATTGGCAGCATGGTTTCTTTTGTTTTTCATGGTTTCAGTGATGGAGGGCTGGTTGCTGGGTGCGCGCTGCTTTCCTGCGCCATACCGACGCCCGCAGCGCATCGTTGCTGGAGCGCGTTTCCGGCGCTGACACGTCCGCCTCCCGCTCCAACCCCGCCGGCTTGGGGCATTGCAGGAGCAGCGCGGGACACGGTGCGTAGCGCATCACCCCATGGGCGGTGCTGCCCCGGAAGAGGTGCCGCCAGCGATGCAGTCCGTGGGTGGTCAGGATGATCAGACCGCTACGGTTTGCTCGCGCGGCGCCAATGATTTCCGATGCGGCGTGCCCGCTGACAATCTGGATGTCCACTGGGACCGCAGGGCCGAGGTGCTGCTCGGCCAATTCCTCCATCCACAGGCGCGCTTCGCTGCTCACTTCCTCCTCGGACTTCCACAAGGGCACGTCCTCCACGCCCGCCATGAAGCTGGCTTGTTCCACGACATGCAGCAGACAGACGGTGCTGCCGAATGGCGCCGCCAATCCGCGCGCGAACTCGATTGCCTTCACCGATGAAGTGGTGAAATCAACCGGCACGAGGATGTTTTGCAGCTTCAACTGCCGCCGGTTCCGCCATTGCTCGGGGCTGTCAGGCTGGCCGGCCGATTCAACAATCTGCACCGGGCGAATATCTAACCACCGAGGGGGAGCCTCATGATGGCCGAGAATTGTTTTCATGGTCTTCGTCATGGTTGGGTTTGGGTTTGGGTTTGGGTTTGGGTCAGTCATTGATGCCCCAGCCACTGCTGCATGCCGGCGCAGTCGCGGCCGACCACACGAAGGGCCGCGAGTAGCGCAGCGCCATCCGCTGCCGGAAGTTGTCGTTCAGGCGCTCGCTCGGTGGCTTGTCGAGCAGGCGGTGGATGGCATTCCTGAACTGGGCCTCGGGCACTGGTTTCTCCAAGGTGACGCTGACCGTGGCGATCAACGCGCACTCGGCGCCTCCCCGCGCGCCAAGGAGGAAGACGATGGGGATCAGTGGATGGTTTTCCACCAGCCATTCCACCAGATTCCAGGCGTCTTTGCCTCGGTAGTCCAGGTCCAGCACGACCAGATCGACTGCCGCAAGATCGATTTGGTCCACGACCTCGCAGCATTCGCTGGCAAGCGCGACTTCGAGGCGGCCCTCCGCCAGGGCATCGCCGGCCACTTGCCGCAGCATCGGGTCTTGGCTGCAAATCAGAATCTTCATATTCAGGTTCGGTTGAATGAAGTGACGAAACTCACTTGAGAAGGTGGTGCGCTTGCACCCGCGCCCGGCACCTGGGCCAACAGGACACTCAGGGTATGGACCAATTCGGGAACGCGGAACGGCTTCGCCAGCAACGCGCCCACTTCCGCAGCCACTTCCTGCTCGAATGGCGTCGCCTGATTCGTGAGGAGAATCATGGGAACCCCCGGGGCGAGGGCGCGGAGTTGCGCGAAGAACTCCCAGCACATGTTCAACGAGCGCGGCAGGTCGAGCACGACCGCGTCCACTTTCCTCCGCCGGCACAGCCCGGCCGCCTGCTGAGGACTCTCCGCCAGCAGAACCTCGCAACCGCACCACTGCAGGGCGGTCTCCAGTTGGAGGCGCACCATCGGTTGGGTCATCGGGACGACGCCCAGCACGATCTTCATGGCGTTGATTCGTTTCATTTCTGAGGGTTCGGTTAAGTGTGACAGGCCTGGCCGCTGACCAGCGGTGCGGGCTTTGGCTGGCTTCCTTGCCTTGGACGAGGCGGAGAGTCGCCGGTGAAAATCCCCCCGTGCAGCAACCACATCAACAGCGCCATCGTGGTCAGCAAGAGCAGGGTCGTCAGAACTGGAACGAGCAATGCGGCGGATTCCGCCACCGTATCGCCCAGCCAGCCGTGAACCGCTTCCACCAGCAGCGTCAAAGCCAGCACGGCCATCGTGTGCACCGCCCCCGCCTTCCCCCGGCGACCGGCGGCCAGCGTCAGGCCCCACCCCACGCACAGCAGACCGGCAACTCCGCCCACCCACAGCGTGCCCGGAGCCGCGGCCACGCCGGACTTGAATCCGAGCCAGGCCAGCGCCGCGAGCAAAGCGCCGTAGAGAGCCAGGCAGACGGCGAATCGGGTTTTCATCATCATAGATGTGAGGAGTTGGAGGTGTTCGGCCGGGTCGTTGCGGCGGGCCGCGCGTCCCGCCCCGGACAGTGCCTTGTCGTGGCTACGCCATTCCCGCACCGGGTCAGACGGGCCGCGGAACCACTGGGGTGGGCCATCAGGCCCACGAGGAGGACGCTCTCGGGCGTCAGCCGGGGTTGCGGCGCGTGCCGGATCGGGCGGGAGGCGCAGGCGATCTCCACGTCGAACGACAAGGCACTGCACGATGCCAGCCCAAGGAAGGACCGTTGTCCGGTGCTCTCACTCGGTCGTTTGGTGTTCTCGAGCTTGTTCATCGCAAGCTACTTTCCGCCGGGGCTGCGTGTTGGACCACTACGCTTATTCGATTGAGGTTTTAGGTTTACCCTAATACCGTTTTGCGCATGGAATTCTTGAACTACCACCATCTGCGCTATTTCTGGGTGACGGCCAAGGAGGGCGGACTGACCCGCGCCGCGCAGAAACTCCACGTTTCCCAGCCCAGCATCTGCACGCAGGTCCAGGCTCTGGAAAGCGCCGTGGGCGAAAAGCTGCTGCGCCGCAGCGGACAGGGTCTCGTCCTCACTGAGGCAGGCCAGCAGGTCTTCAGCTTTGCGGAGGAGATTTTTTCGTTGGGTGAAGACTTGATGAACACCATGAAGCAGCGCCCCACCACGCGCCCGCTGCGCGTGAACATTGGCATTACCGACTCGCTGCCGAAGCGGATGAGTTTCGAATTGATCAAGCCCATCTTCCATCTGCCGCAGACGGTCCAAGCGTCGTGCCACGAGTGGCCCTTGCCCGACCTGCTGGCCCATCTCGCAACCCACCGCCTGGACATCGTGTTGGCCGACGAACCGGCGCCTTCGGTCTCCAATCTTAAAGCGTTCAACCACCTTCTGGGCGACAGCGGCATTTCTTTCTGTGCCGAGCCAAAAATGGCCGCCCGGCTGAAACGCAAGTTCCCCTGTTCATTGCACAACGCTCCCGCGCTGCTGCCCACGCCCGACACCCCACTGCGCCGCTCCCTGGAGAAGTGGTTTCGCGACGAAGGGATTCGGCCGCGGCTTGTGGCCGAGTTCGACGACCCGGCAATGATGAAGATGGTGGCCGGAGAGGGGTTCGGGTTCTTCCCTCTGCCCAATGTCGTGCTGAAAGAAACACTGGCGCGCTATGGCTTCCGCCTGATTGGCAGCACCGAGAAATGCCGCCAACAGTTCTACGCCATCAGTGCCGAGCGACGGCTCGTTCATCCGGCCGTGGTCGCCATCACCAGCCAGGCGCAGGCGTTGCTGAAATAAGCCGGCCCCGGTGCCAACTTGCCGGCCTCCGCGAGCGACTGAAGCAGAAGCTGTCTGCGTTTGGTGGGGTTCAGCCGTCGCAGAGCCGGTCATTTTCTTTGGCGGGCGCAAACGCGAACAATTCACACCTGTCAACGGGTGACGAGTTGCCAGGCCAGGATATTTTTGGATAAAATTCTTTGGAGAACCCCCCTGCCGCGACCAACCCGATTCCGCAACCGCTCCGGTAAAATCGGTGACTCATCCCTTTCCTGCACGGGAATCGCGCGGGAAGTTTCGTTGCGCGCGGATGAAAATCGCGGTATCTCCTGAATCATCACATGAAGACCACGACATGCCTTGCAGTTCGCCCGTTTTCAATCGCCCTGATGCTTGGTTTGGCCGCCCTGAGTCTCCACGCGCAGGCGCCACTCACCATCGACAACATCACGGACCGTTCGACGGTCAGCTTGCAGACCTGGTTCCGTGTTCCGTCGGCGGGCGGGTATCTTTACCAGGTTCAACTGGATGGCCAGCCCATGCCGGTGGATGTCACCAACTGGGTGACCTCGGTGGATTACCACGAGGTCTCCGTCGCCCGGACCAACATCGCCACTGGCGCGGTATCGAATCGGTTGGTGCGGTTCATCATCAATTCCGAGCGTGGCGCTCCGGAGAAGGGGCTGATTCGCTGGACGCCCTACCCGCCAATCTCTTCGACCGCTTCGGAGATCTCCGGGGCCCGAATGAAAGTCATCACCCCGCAGGATTACCCGGCTGATCTGCCCATACCCGTGATTGTCTGGCTGGAGAATGAGGACGGTAACGCACGGCGGGCCAATGGTTATGTGAACGCGCCGGGCTTCGAGGCGAATCCCATTCAGATCTTCCGCGGCGCGGGTTCCGGCATGCTGCCGCCCGCAGGTGCCGCGGGACCGATCAGTTACAACGCCACCCTGCCCGGATTGCAGACCAACAAGGTCATCCAAATCGACACTGCCACGACATGGACGGCCAAGTCCGGCGTGCTCGCCGCCTCGGAGGTGTGGCCGACGAATTCGCGCATTTTTCTCAATGCCAGCCTTACGGTCCCGGCCGGCCTGTCGCTGACCATCGGCGCAGGCACGATTGTGAAACTCAATCCGCTGGTGAACATCACCAACAGCGGCACGGTGCAGATTGACGGGACGGTTGATCAGCCGGTGGTCTTCACTGCCACCAACGTGGTCTGGCCGGAAGTGCGCGCCGGCGCGTGGGGCGGATTCGTGATGAATGCGAGCACCGCACGCCTGATAGCAAATGGCGCCATCTTCACCGGTGGCGGTGGCGCGGCGAACTGGAGTTGGCCGATTGGCGGCGGCAGCCATCGCTCCGAGCAGCCTGTGTTGTCGTTATGGAATGGCGCGAAGGCTTTTGTCACCAACTCGGCCATCATTCATACCGCCGGCCAGATCGGCAATGGCTACAACTCGGATCTGACGCTCGACCACACGCTCTTCCAGCGCGCCATCACCGCGGGGGAATACGTCGGCGGCATCATCACCATCAACCACTCCGCCATCATCGAGTTTCCCAACGACGATGGCGTGGTTAATGGCACCATCGCAGACGCGGACTACGACGGCATCTATTTCACCACCGGGACACACATCCTGATGAACAGCCTCTTCGGCTTCGCCAAGGACGACGCCATCGACTCCGGCTCCGGCGGCGCCGGCACGATGTGGGTCACCAATTGCTGGGTGGAATCCGCCCTGCACGAAGCGCACGCCTGGTCCGGCGGAGGGCGCGTGGCCTCTTCCTTTGACACTGTCCTGATCAACAGCGGCCAGGGCATCGAGTCCGGCTGGACGGAGGGGTCCGACGATAATTCGCCCAACTGCTTTGCCGATCGATTGTTCACCACGGGCAATTCGGTCGGCGCGCGTTTTGGCGACAACTACGATTGGACCTACTACGGCCGGCTCAAGCTGACCAATTCTCTCATCCTGCACAACTACCGCGATGTCTTCCTCAAAACCTGGAACAACCCCGGCAGCGGCTGGCAGAGCAACTCCTGGGTGGACCGCCTCCAGCAAACCGATCTCCGCAGCAACTTCCTCACCACTGCGGACGCGCGATTTCCGGCCAATCAAGCATGGAATCCTGCCAGTGACGGCTGGCGCATCGCTCACTGGATGAGCACGCCACCGGATGCACCGGTGGGCGTCGGATTCGCGTACCGGACGAATCAGTTTCCGATGACCAACCTCCTCGCGGGCGTGCCGGTGCGACTGAGTACCTTCACCACCAACTTCGTCACGGTGGACTACGCGTTTGAGAATGGTTCCGGCACGCTGTTCAGCGGTTCGCTGACGTTTGCCCCCGGCGAGACCCTGAAGCATATCACGCCGGACGGTTTCAACGCCCAGCAGGAAAGCCTCCTGCGTGCCGTGCTGCACGGCGCCACCGGCGGTGAACTGACCGGCCGGACCAACATCGCGTTCATCGGCGCTTTGCCGTCGGCGGAAATCAGACTGGCCGTCGCGACCAATTTCCTCGAAGGCACGCATCTACTCGAAGGCACCTTCGTGCGTCTCTCGCTTCCCGTCACGGCACCGGTCAGCCTCGGTTACACCTTCTCCGCCGGCGGTCAGACCTTGCAGGCTGGAACACTCATCCTTGATCCGCTTGAAACGCAGAAACAATTGTTCCTGACGGCGGTCAATCCGTCGGTCCATGCGCTCATTGAGTTGACCGTCAGCAATCCAACCAATGCGACACTCGCCGGGTTCACCTCAATTGCGTTCACCAATCCGCCGCTGGCCATGTATCTGGCCACCGCCAGTTCTCAGCTTCCCCTGTCGGCCATTTCCAGCGGCGTCCCCATCGGCCTGACTGGTGGCGCGCCTGCTGGAACCCGCGTTGATTTCCATGTCGAAGGCAATCGGGGCGCAGTCACCAACGGCACGCTGGTCTTTGCGCCGGGCGATATTTCAAAGCTCCTCTACGTGCCCACGCTTTATGATTCCGGCGATGATTTCCTGCGTGTGATCTTCAGCAATGCGACGGTGGTGCCGTGGGCCGGAAGCGAAAACGTCTATTATGTCCGCGTCGTAGCCGCGCCGCCCGGCAATCCGCAAACGCTGATCGCCCGCGGCAGCAGCACCGTCTGGCGTTACCGGGATCTGGCGTCCGACCCGGGAGCGAGTTGGAAGACCAACACCTTTGATGATTCCGGGTGGTCCCTGGGCGGCGCGCAATTGGGTTTCGGGGAATCCGACCAGATCACTCCGATTGCCAACAACGGCCAGGTGACCAGCTATTTCCGCCGCACGTTCTCGATCAGCGATCCGGGTGCCTTTACCAACCTGTCGATGTGGCTGCTGAGAGATGACGGCGGCGTGGTCCACATCAATGGGCGGGAAGCCTTCCGCAGTCCCAACCTCACCCCACTCCCAACTGCCATCAGCCATGGCACATTCACCCTGGTCAACCAAAATGGGGAGAACACCATCGACACCGCCACCTTGAGCGCGGGCCTCCTCCAACCCGGAACGAATCTGGTTGCTGTGGAGATTCACCAATCCGACGCCGGCAGTTCCGATGTCAGCTTCGACTTCGAATTGACCGGCAATCCCGCCCCGCCACAAGCACCGCCGCAGACTCTCTATTGGGGCCAGTTCGCCGCAGGGATGACTCTCGCGTGGGGTGATCCCAGCTTCGTGCTCGAGCAAAGCACCAATCTTGCGACCGGTTCGTGGACTCTGGCGACCAACCGGAGCCCGTTTGCCATCGTGCCCACCGACGCGCAACGGTTCTTCCGCCTGCGCCGGTAGAGCGGTTTCAAGAATTCTGTGGCCACGGTCTCGTGTTGCTCGGGCGTTCTCCCTCACCCTGACCCTCTCCCGCTGGAAGAGGGGACAGCCATCGGCGCGTTCAGATTTTTCGGCAGCGCCTACCGCCAACACCGTTGCTGGTTTCGCGGCAAGACGGCGAACGGTTCTCCCTCTCCCGGCGGGAGAGGGCTGGGGTGAGGGGAGAGTCGCGCTTGCTCACCCAGCGGCCACGGTATGAATTAAACCGCTCCAGCCTGCTATTCGCCAGAGCGTTCGGCCCCGAGCGCCTGCTTCACAGGCAAGCGGGCGCTGATCCTCAAACAAAACAGGGAGCAAACTTGCGTCTGCTCCCTTCGCGAAGATGATTCGTTTGCCGGCTTAGGTCAGGGTGATCTTGTCGCCTTCCTTGAGCGTGACGATGGCCTTCTTCCAGTTCGAGGTGCGGCCAGCCTGCAGCGTGCGCTTGCGGCGGGCCTTGCCGCGCACGTTCAGCGTGCTGATGCCGACGACCTTCACCTTGAAGAGTTCCTCGATGGCCTGCTTGATCTGGAGCTTGTTGGCGCGAGGGTTGGCCACCAGGGTGTACTGGTTCAGCTTCTCCGCCTGGCGCGTGCCCTTTTCGGTCAGACGGGCGGTCTTGATGATGTCAAAAGCATTCATGGCGGTCAGTCTTTCTTGAGGCGGGCTTCGATTTTGGCAAAGGCGTCCTTGGTGAAAACGAGCTTGTCCGGTCGCAGCACCTGGTAGGTGTTGAGCAGGTCGGCGCTGGTCACCTCGACGGTCGGAACATTGCGGGCGGCGAGCAGCAGATTTTTCTCGACGGCCGCATCCACCAACAGGGCGGTGCCCTTGATCTCGAGTTTCGCCATGAGGGCGACGAAACCCTTGGTCTTGTGCGAGCCAATCTTCAGGTCATTGACCACCAGCACATCGCCGGCCTTGAGGCGCTCGGTGAGAGCCTTGCGGAGGGCGAGTTGCTTGGTCTTCTGGTTGACCTTGAGGCCGAAGTCGCGGGGCCTGGGTCCGAAGACCACGCCACCGCCACGCCACAGCGGCGACTGGAAGGAGCCGGCGCGGGCGCGTCCGGTGCCCTTCTGGCGCCACGGCTTTTTGTTGGTGCCGGTCACCTCGCCAGCGGTCTTGGTGCAGGCGGTGCCCATGCGCTGATTGGCGAGATAGGCCACGACGGAATCATGGACAGCCTGGGTGCCCCGTCCGCCTTCAACCAGCGGGAACTGAACTTCGAGTTCGCCCTGCGGGTTGCCGTTGAGGTCTTTGATTGCGAGTTTCATGGTGCGTTACTTCTTTTTGGCGGCAGCGGCAGCAGCAGCGGCCTTGGCCTTCTTGGCGGAGAGAGGCGCCACTTTGGGCGCCCAACCCTTCGGACGCTTCTTCGATTCGCGGATGATGACGTAGTCGCCCTCGGCACCGGGGATGGAGCCACTGATGAGGATGACGTTGTCGGCCTCAAGAACCTTGACGACTTTGAGGTTCTGGGTGGTGCGCTGCACCTGCCCCATGTGGCCGGGCATCTTCATGCCCTTGTTGACGTGGCCGGGGAACAGGCGGCAGCCGATGGCGCCGGAGCGACGATGCCAGCCCTTGGCGCCGTGCGTCATGTCGCCGCCGGCGAACCGGTGGCGCTTGACGACGCCTTCGAAGCCGCGACCCTTGGTGACGCCGATGCAGTCCACGAAATCGCCGACCGCAAAAAGAGTCACACTCAGCATCTCGCCGGTCTTCACTTCCTTCGAGAAATTGCGGAATTCCCTGACCTTGGCGACACCAGCGAGGACTTCCTTGTTGTCGTCCTTTTCGCGGGCCTTGCCGGCGGCCTTGTCATCGAGCACGCCGTGCTTGACGAGGTGGCCGAGCACGGGCTTGGCAATGCGCTGGACCTTCTGGGGACCAAAGCCGAGTTGCACGGCGCTGTAGCCGTCCTTGTCCGCGGTGCGAATCTGCAGCACGCGGTTGGGTCCGGCCAGGACCACCGTGACGGGGGTGACCACGCCATTCGCGTCATAGACGCGGGTATGGCCCAATTTTTTTCCAATCAATCCAAGAGGCATAAGCTCAGAGGTGTTGAGGCGTTTCGGTTTGGCCGCGGGTTAAATCTTGATGGTGATGTCCACACCCGCCGGCAGGTTGAGCTTCTTCAACTCGTCCACGGTTTTGGCCGTGGGATCGAGAATGTCCAGCAGGCGCTTGTGGGTGCGCTGCTCGAAAGACTCCATGGACTTTTTGTCCGCGTGGGGCGAGCGCTGCACGGTGAATCGCTCGATGCGGGTGGGGAGGGGGATCGGACCGGCCACCCGGGCGCCGGTGCGTTTGACGGTTTCGACGATGTCGTTGACCGACTGGTCGATAACCCGGTGGTCGAAGGCTTTGAGCCGGATGCGAATGCGTTGTCCTGCCATAGTCAAAGAACAAGGTTAATGGTTTGCTGTCTAACTGCGCGCGGCCGGGCGTTTGCTGGCCGTGTCCAGAATCTTCTCGAGGACGCTGTTGGGAACCCGCTCGAATGTCAAGGGTTCCATTGAATACGAGGCGCGACCCTTGGAGAGGGAGCGGATCGCCGTGGCGTAACCGAACATTTCCGCGAGCGGCACCTCGGCGGTGACAATGGTCGCGCCGCTCTTGGCCTCAATGGCGCCAATCTTGCCGCGGCGGCGGTTGATGTCGCCGAGGAGGTCGCCCTGATATTCGTCGGGCGTGGTGAGCTCGACCTTCATCACGGGTTCGAGGAGGATGGGCGAGGCTTTCTTGAACGCCTCCTTGAGCGCGAAGATGCCCGCCATCTTGAACGCGAGTTCGTTCGAGTCCACTTCGTGGAAGCTGCCGTCGATGATATCGACCTTGATGTCGATCACCTGATAGCCGGCATAGATGCCGCTCTTGACGGCTTCTTCGACGCCATCGATGACCGCTGGAATGTATTCCTTGGGAATGGTGCCGCCGACGATCTTGTTGTTGATCTCAACGCCCTTGCCGCGCTCGTTGGCCTCGATGGTGACGACCGCGTGCCCGTATTGCCCGCGACCACCGGACTGGCGGATGAACTTGCCCTCGCCTTCGGCCTTGCCAGTGATGGTTTCGCGATAGGCGATTTGCGGCGCGCCCGCGGTGGCATCCACCTTGAATTCGCGCAGCAGACGGTCGCGGATGATTTCCAGATGCAACTCGCCCATGCCGGCGATGATGAGCTGGCCGGTTTCCTCGTTGGTGAAACAGCGGAAGGTCGGATCTTCCTCCGCCAGACGCTGCAAACCCTCGGACATCTTGTCGCGATCCGCCTTGGTCTTCGGCTCAATGGCCATCGAGATGACCGGCTCGGGGAACGTCGGCGGTTCGAGGAGGATCTCGGCCTTCTCGTCGCAGAGCGTGTCGCCCGTGGTGATGTTTCTCAGGCCGACCAGCGCCGCGATGTCGCCGGCATAGACCGTGTCGAGCTCGATGCGCTTGTCCGCCTGCATCATCATGACGCGGTTGACGCGCTCACGACGGCGGGTGCGTGGATTGTAAATGATGTCACCCTTCTTGAGCTGGCCGCTATAGACGCGGAAGAACACCAGCTTGCCGACGAACGGATCGCTCCACAGCTTGAACGCGAGCGAGCAGAAGGTGCTGCTGTCGCTGGAAACGAGCGACATCGGCTCGCCGGAAACCTCGTTCTGGCCGGTGGCCGGAGGCACGTCGAGCGGGGATGGCAGGTAATCCACCACGGCATCCACCAAAGGCTGCACGCCGCGCTTCCGGAACGCCGAACCGCCAAGCACCGGAACCATTTCAAGCTTGCAGGTCAGACGACGGATGGCCGCCTTGAGCACCGGCGCGCTGATGGGCTTTTCTTCCAGCACCAATCCTGCGATGACGTCGTCTTTGTTGGAAACCGCTTCGATCAACTCGGCGAGGTATTGCTCGGCAGACTCCTTGAGTTCCGCAGAAATCTCCTGGACGGAGTATTTGAGGCCCGTTTCGTCATCCGGATCGTAAACGATCGCCTTCTGATTGACGATATCGAGCACGCCGCTGAGATAGTCTTCCTTGCCGATGGGGACGAAAACGGGATACGCGTAGGCATTCAGCTTCTTGCGCATCTCGTTGAGAGCATTCTCAAAATTCGCCCCGGTGCGGTCCATCTTGTTGATGAAGGCGATGCGCGGCACGCTGTATTTGGTCGCCTGACGCCACACCGTTTCGGACTGCGGCTGCACCCCGGCCACGCCGCAGAACACCGCCACCGCGCCATCCAATACGCGCATCGAGCGCTCCACCTCGGCCGTGAAATCCACGTGGCCGGGAGTGTCGATGATGTTCACCCGATGCTTGATGTTGGTGAAAGCCTTGTAGGTTCCGTCATCCTTCTGGGTCCAGTAGCAGGTGGTGGCGGCGGAGGTGATGGTGATGCCGCGCTCGCGTTCCTGCTCCATCCAGTCCGTCACCGTGTTGCCGTCGTCCACGTCGCCCATCTTGTGGATGAGCCCCGTGTAAAAGAGGATGCGCTCCGTGGTGGTGGTCTTGCCGGCGTCGATGTGCGCGGCGATGCCGATGTTGCGCGTCCGCTCCTGCGTGTATTCGCGCTTGGGCGAGTTGGCCGGCTTGCTGTCGGTATTGGTGACTGTGCTCATCCGATTATTGCAATAAAAACGCCCCGAGGTGGAATCCAGCGACGGGGCGTGAAAATAGAATGTTGCTACCAGCGGAAATGTGCGAACGCCTTGTTCGCCTGGGCCATCTTGTGAACTTCGTCGCGCTTGCGAATCGCGCTGCCCTGCCCTTGATAGGCTTCCATGATTTCGGAGGCCAGCGCCTTCTCCATGGCCGTGCCCTTGCGTTTGTCCGCCAGATCCACAATCCAGCGGAAGGCGAGGGCGATCTGCCGCTCCGTCGGCACTTCCAACGGCACCTGATAGGTGGCCCCACCCACGCGGCGCGCCTTGGTCTCAATGCGCGGCTTGGCGTTTTCCACCGCGCGCTGCAGGATTTCCACCGGGTTGGGATTGCCGGTCTGGGTGGCGATTTGATCCATCGCCCCATAGACGATGCGCTGGGCCACGTTCTTCTTGCCCTGAATCATCACGGTGTTCACCAGTTTGGTGACCAGCGTGCTGCGGAACTTCGCATCTTCCGCAACGGACCTCTTAACTGCTCGACGACGTCGTGACATAATTTCTTGGTAAAATTAAGCTGCAGGTTTGGCCGCGCCCTTGGCTTCCTTGGGACGCTTCACCCCATACTTCGAACGGCTCACGCGGCGCTTCTCGACACCGGCGGCATCCAGCGTGCCGCGGACGATGTGGTAGCGCACGCCCGGCAAATCCTTCACACGACCGCCCCGCACCAGCACGATGGAGTGCTCCTGCAAGTTGTGCCCTTCGTCCGGAATGTAGGCGATGATTTCAAAGCCGTTGGTCAGGCGTACCTTGGCCACCTTGCGCATGGCCGAGTTGGGCTTCTTCGGCGTGCGCGTCATGACCTGAAGGCAGACCCCGCGGCGGAACGGAGCCCCTGCCAAGGCTGGAGCCTTGGACTTGAAGTTCAGCTTCTTGCGTCCCTTCCGGACAAGTTGATTAATCGTAGGCATTGCGAAAATTTTTCCAGCCCGCTTCCCTTCCCGGGAAACGGAGCGCGGATTATTAACAGGCACCCCCGGCCATGCAACAAGTATTTGCACTATTTTCAGGCAATGCCGCTGCTCCCGCACTGCGCCCCCAGACTGATCCAAATTCAAGACCTGACACCGGAAGAAACGCGCAGAGAAACCAGCAACGGGATGGGCCGGCGTCAAATTGATGGCAAGGCGGCCTGAGCCTGGGGCGCATTGTCGAGATTATTCCGGCGCTGCGCCATGCTCCGGAAAAACTCATAGCCTTCGCGCAGGCGCCGCACGCAGACATCCTTGTCAGCCAGCATGGTCTTGAGGATGCGCAGAATCGGTTTCGGCCGGAGGTAGTAGCGACGGTAGAACCGCTCCACGCTCTCGAAGATCTCCTCCTTGCTCAGTTCCGGATAGGAGAGCGTCGAGCCTTGGAAACCGGTGTCGTGGACGATGTCGGTCTTGTCCTTCCCGCTAAACCACCCATTCAGCCGCGCCTGTTCGAAGAGTTCAGTGCCCGGATACGGCGCGGCCAGGCTGACCTGGATGCTGAAGACGTCGAGTTCCTGCGCGAAGCGGACCGATTCCTCGATCGTCGCGCGCGTCTCGACCGGCAGCCCGAGCACGAAGGTGCCGTGAATGATCACGCCCGCGCGATGACACGCTTTGGTGAAGCGCCGCATCTCGTCAATCGTGACGCCCTTCTTGATGTTGCGCAGGATCTGCTCATCGCCGCTTTCGTAGCCGACGAGGAACAGCCGCAGTCCACCGTCCTTGAGTTCGCGAATCGTGTCCTCGTCGAGATTCGCGCGACTGTTGCAGCTCCAGGTGAGACCCAGCGGCGCGAGCTTCCTGGCGATGTCACGGGCGCGCGGAAGGTTGGCGGTGAAGGTGTCGTCGTCGAAGAAGAACTCCTTCACCTGCGGAAAAAGCTTCTTCAGATACGCCATCTCATCGGCCACATTCTGCGCTGAGCGCGCACGGTATTTGTGCCCGCCGATGGTCTGCGGCCAGAGGCAGAAAGTGCATTGCGCCGGGCAACCGCGCCCCGTGTAGAGGCTCAAATAAGGATGCAGCAGGTAGCCGATGAAATATTTCTCGATGTCCAGGTCGCGGCGGTAGACATCCGCCACCCACGGCAGCGAGTCCATGTCTTGGATGAGTTCGCGCTCGGGATTGTGCCGGATGCGTCCGTCGCCATCGCGAAAGGAAAGGCCGGCGATGGATTCCAGCGGCCGGCCCTCGGCGACTTCCTTGCAGGTGAAATCAAACTCCTTGCGCCCGACCCAGTCGATCGCGGGCGACGCCTTCAACGTCTCAGCCGGCAGCACCGCCGCGTGCGCGCCAACGAAGCCGACGGTCGTGCCGGGTCGCTGCTGCTTGATGGCTTCCGCGATGCGGCAGTCATTGCGCAGCGAGGGCGTCGAGGTATGGATGATGACGTGGTCGAAGTCGTGCGCGATCCGCAGGCATTCCTCCTTGCCGATGCCATGCGGCGGGCAATCGAGGAGGCGGCTTTCCGGCACCAGCGCGGCCGGCTGCGCCAGCCAGGTGGGATACCAGAAGCTGGTCACCTCACGCCGCGCCTGGTAGCGCGAACCGGCGCCGCCATCGAAGCCATCAAAGCTGGGCGGCGAGAGGAAGAGCGTGGCCATGGTTAAAATGCCTTCGCCCAGAATTCCTCGCCAGAACCGAACTCAGTCCGCCTTCAACTCAATCTTTTTCGCGTCGCGAATCTTCGCGAGCAACTCGTCCCGCTGGTTCGTATCGCCGCTGCCGCACGAGCCACCTTCGGCATGGGCGTGACCGTGGTCATGATCATCGTCCTTGCGCGAGAAGGCGCCGCGCGCGCTGGCGGCGGGAGACTTGATGGCCGCTTTGGCCTCGGCGAGATGGCCTTTGCCGATGCTGACGCCGTTGAAGGCATTCACCTTGTGGCCCTCGCTGTAAGGCGCGGGGCGCGCGCCGAAGTTGTATTTGAAATTCTTCCAATGATCGCCGCTCTGGTAATTCGTGCCCAGCGCGCCGCTCGGATCGTAGCCGCAATGCACCATGCAATTCTCGCAGCGCGAATCGCGCGCGATGCCATCGACCACGCCGTATTTTTCCCAATCCACCTTGTCCAGCATCTCCTGATAAGTCGGGTAATGCCCGTCGGTCATCAGGTAGCACGGAGCCTTCCAGCCGCGAACATTGTAAGTGGGGATGGCCCAGGCAGTGCAGGTGAGGTCGCGTTTGCCCGCGAGGAACTCCTGGTAAACCGGCGTCCCGAAAATGGTGTAGAGCCGGCCCCATTCCTCGATTTTCGCGAACTTCTCGATCGTCATCTTGCGCGTGAGGAAGAAATCCTCCGGCTTGCGGCCGAGACGGCTGACCATGTCCTTCTTGGCCGCGTCGTAATCGTAGCCAGGCGAAATCGTGTGGCCATCCACGCCGAGCCAGGAGAAGAATTTGAAGGTCTCCTCGATCTCGCTCACCTCGGTTTCGCGATAGACCGTCGTGTTGGTCGCGACCTGATAACCGAGAAGTTTGGCCATCTTGATGGCCTCGACGCACTCCTTGAAGACGCCCTCGCGCTCGACGATGAGATCGTGGGTGAATTCCAACCCGTCGATATGGACATTCCAATACAGCCACTTGTTGGGAGAAATCACCGGCCGGCCATCGCTCTTGCCCTTGCGGATGCTTTCGGCCTGTTTGTCTGTGACCAGCTTGGCGTCGAGCAATTCCTTGAGCCTCGGCTCGACCGCCGGCGAGTAAATGGACGCCAGGTAATCACACAGTTTCTTGCGCATGAACATCCCGTTCGTGCAGATGTAAACCATGCGGCCCTGCTTGAGCAGACCGTCCACCAACTCCTCAATCTTCGGGTAGATGAGCGGTTCCCCGCCGCAGATGGACACCATCGGCGAATTGCATTCGATGGCCGCGGCCAGGCATTGATCGAGCGGCACCATGTCCTTGAGGCTCGTGGAGTACTCCCGGATGCGCCCGCAGCCGGTGCAGGTCAGGTTGCAGGTGTGCAACGGCTCAAGCTGCAGCACCATGGCAAACCGGGGTGTTTTGCGAAGCTTGTGGTTAATGATGTGCTTCGCGATTTTCAGCGAAGGCGCCAGGGGAAATCGCATAGATCTGGGAATTAGTTGGCTTGGGCGAGGATGGTGACTTCCGGCGCCAACTGCGGCACCGGATCAGTGGAAGGCTGCGCCGGAGGATCGGCCTTCATGAGGCCCGGCAGCAGGAAATCGAGAGGCGAGACACTCTTGGAGGCGCTGATCCCGCCGCAACCGGTGCCGCAGAGCACCAGCAGCGCCGCGAACGCCAATCCCGTCATGGCTCGTCTTGCTAATCTCACGCTGGCAATATAGGTAGGGAGCAATTGATGGCAACTGCAATTTCTCAACACCGCGCACCGCGAAGGATTCACTTCGATGCCCTTCTGCGGCTTCTCTTCATCTTTGCCCTCGGTCCGGCGGCCAGCGGAGCACTTCCCGCCGACGACCACACCCCGGTGGCCACAACCGGACGCGCGCAGCGTGACTACGAGGCCGCCGGCCGCCGCTGGAAGGCGGACACAAACAACCTTGAAGCTGCGTGGCAGTTCGGTCGGGCGTGCTTCGATCTCGCCGATGCCGCCACCAACAACGCGCAGCGCGCCCAGGTCGCGCAGGAGGGAATCATCGCCTCCCGCCGCGCCACCGTGCTCGAACCGAAACTCGCTGCCGGCTATTATTACCTCGGTCTGAATCTCGGCCAACTGGCCCGCGCCAAACCGCTCAGCGCGATTGGAATCCTCGGCGATGTCGAGTCGGCGTGGCTCAGTTCCATCGCGCTGGATCCCAAGTTTGACTACTCCGGCGCCCACCGGGCCATCGGCGTGCTCTATCGCGACGCGCCCGGTTGGCCCCTCAGCTTGGGAAATCGCAAGAAGTCCCTTTTCAACCTCGAAAAGGGCGTCGAGGTCAGCCCGGATTATCCCGGCAACCGGCTCTACCTCCTCGAAACCTGGATCAAGTGGGGCAAGAAGGACAAAGCCCGCACCGCGCTCGACGTGACCCGCAAGGTCATGGAAAAGGCTCCTGCCACCTTCACCGGACCGGCCTGGGCGGAGGACCGCACCGATTGGGAAAGGCGCTGGAAGAGGATTCAAGACCAGTTGAAATAGTCCCGTCACGCGGCCAAAATTTCTCTGCCCGTTGGACCGTTTTTGTCCCACCCCGTCAGCTATCGTGCGGGCATGAAAATTCAAATCGACTCCGATCCCGCCAACAAAAACTGCGTCCGTGTTCTGCTTCGTTTCGGCCGCGCCGACCTCGTCACCGTCCACAACGGCCGCCTCGAATTGCGCGGCGGCACCACCGCCGACCGCACCGAGGCCAAGGAATACATCTCGCTCTTCATGCACGAGGCGGTGCCGAAGTTCGTGTCGAAGAATTGAAGAACGACCGCACGGTAACCGTGTTTCCCGTTGACGCCTCCCGGTGACGACCGGAACATTCGCCCAACAAAACCGCCCACTCCGCGATGGCCCTGCATCTCATCACCAGCAACCACCTTGAAACGCTCGCCGGGCGGTTGGGCGGGCTGCTGGCTGCGGCACCCAGCGACGCGCTCCGCCCCGAGGTGGTGGTGGCGCAAAGTCAGGGCATGG
The DNA here is from genome assembly GCA_038249465.1 of Limisphaerales bacterium. GTDB lineage: Bacteria > Verrucomicrobiota > Verrucomicrobiia > Limisphaerales > JBBRWD01 > JBBRWD01. Next base: position 83,910 of record JBBRWD010000017.1, read on the forward strand.
CCCGCTGGCTCAAGCTGCAACTCGCCCGCCAGCACGGCGTCTGCGCCAACGTCCAGTTCCCATTCCCCGAGAAATTCGCCAGCGACACCTTCGCGGCCATCCTCGACGTCTCTCTCGACGAATCCCGCTTCAGCCGCGACGTGCTCACCTGGCAATTGATGCGGCACCTGCCGAACTTGCTGGATGAACCAGCCTTCGCGTCCGTCCGCCATTATCTGCGAGATCGCGCGGACACCCGGCGGCTTTTCCAATTCGCGGCGCGCGTGGCGAATCTCTTCGACCAATATCTCATTTTTCGTCCGGAAATGGTGCGTGAGTGGGACGCCGGCCGCGACGACCATTGGCAGGCGCAGCTCTGGCGCGCCATCACGGCCGGAGCACCCCTGGATCATCCGGCGGCGCTGCAACAACGAATCAGCGAAATCTTCAAGACCGCCACGGGAGCGGCCGATCTCGCGGAACGCTTTGCCAAAGCAAATCTCCCCTCGCGGATCGCCATCTTCGGAATCTCTGCGCTGCCGCCCTTTCACGTTCACCTGTTCGCCGCTCTGGGACAGCACCTCGATGTGCATCTGTTCCTGCTCCAGCCGACAAGTGAATTCTGGGGCGACATCACCACCAGCCGCGAGGCCGGCCGCGTGCTCCGTCGCGCCAAGCGCGGGGCCGCTGACGCGGACGCCTTTCATCTCGAAGAAGGCAACCGCCTGCTCGCGTCGATGGGCAAGCTCGGCCGCGATTTCTTTGGCCTAATCTGGGGAGCGGGCGAGTGGACGCACGCCGAGTGTTTCGCCGAACCGGGTGAAGCCACCCTGCTCGCCGCGATTCAGTCCGACATCCTGCACCTGCGCAACCGTGGTCGCGACGAAACGCCGCGCATGGCCATGCTGCCGGATGACGATTCGTTACAAGTCCACTCCTGTCACAGCCCGATGCGCGAGATGGAGGTGCTGCGCGATCATCTCCTCGACTGGTTTCAAACGGATTCAACCCTCGCGCCGCGCGATGTGCTGGTGATGATGCCGGACATTGAAAGCTGCGCGCCGTTCATCCAGGCGGTGTTCGACGCGCCCGAGAGCGAGGGGCAACGCATCCCGTTCAGTCTCGCCGACCGCAGCCCGCGCCGGCACAGCCACATCATCGAAACCTTCCTCTCGCTGCTCAATCTCGCCGGCTCGCGTCTCGGCGCCCCAGCCGTGCTGGCCGTGCTCGAAGCGCCGCCGGTGCGGGCGCGCTTCGGATTCGCGGAACGTGATCTGGAAACCATTCGCCACTGGATTCAGCAAACCCGCATTCGCTGGGGCCGCGACGGCGCTGATCGAGCGAAAGCCGGACTGCCGCCGCTGGCGCAGAACACCTGGCGCGCCGGACTGGATCGACTCCTCCTCGGCTACGCCATCGCCGGACAGGAGCGCGAAATGTTCGGCGACATTCTGCCGTTCGATGAAATCGAGGGTGAATCCGCGGTCGTTCTCGGACGCTTCGCCGGATTTCTGGAACGCCTCTTCGCCACGCTCGCGCTTTGCGAGCAATCCCACGCTTTGCGTGACTGGACCACGCTGCTGCTGCGCACGCTCACTGATTTCTTCCCCGGCGATGATGACGCCGCGGAACCGGAGTTTCGCCAAGTGCGCATCGCCATCGCCCGCCTCGCGAAGCATCAGGATCAATCGGGCTACGAGGCGCCGGTCAATCTCGCCGTCGTCCTCGAACAACTCACCCACGATCTCGCCGAAGACACCTTTGGATCCGGATTCCTCGCGGGCGGCGTGACCTTCTGCGCGCTCAAGCCGATGCGCAGCATTCCGTTCAAGATCATCTGTATTGTCGGCCTCGACGACGGCGCCTTCCCGCGCGCCACGCCGCAGCTTGGCTTCGACTTGATGGCTGAGAAACCGCGCCGGGGCGACCGCTCGATGCGCGACGACGACCGTTACCTGTTTCTCGAAACGCTCCTCTCCGCGCGCCAGCGGCTTTATCTCAGCTACGTCGGCCAGTCGGCTCGCGACAACAGCGTGCGCCCGCCGTCGGTGCTGGTGGGCGAATTGCTCGACTATGTGGAGCAAGGTTTCACCACTGCCTCAGAAAGTAGCAGCCGACGTGAGGAGGCTCTGACTTTCGACCACAGAGGCGCACGACAGGCGGAAGATTCGAGCCTCCTTACGTCGGCTGCTACTGCCGAAAGCGCAGCGGGCAGCTACGAGCTCCGAATGCGTCTCGTGCGCACCCATCGACTCCAGGCTTTCAGCGAAGACTATTTCCGCGCCGGCACCGGGCTGTTCAGCTATTCCGCGGAAAATTGCCGCGCCGGTCGCGAGCGCCTCGGCCAACGCGGCGGGCCAGCGGCGTTCTTTTCGGCTCCATTGGCTGAACCCGAGCCGGAGTGGCGCACGGTGGACCTGAACTCGCTGATCGGCTTCTTCAAGAATCCGGCCAAGTTCCTCCTCGAACGGCGGCTGGGCGTGAAGTTCACCGAGGGCGAGGCCGCTCTGGATGATCGCGAACCATTCGAAATTGGTGGTCGCGAAAAATACCAGATCGAGCAGGAAGTTCTGGAGCGCGTCGTGGCGGGTGAAGCTCCCGCGCAGACCGCGAAACTCCTCCGCGCCGGGGGATCGCTGCCGCTGGGTCGCGCGGGTGAAGCGGCCCTGACTGCGCTGCAGCGTGACGCCGCGGATTTCCGCGAGCGCCTCGCCCGGTTTGCGCCGGACCAACCGCGCCCGCCGTTCGCGTTGGATCTCGCGCTGGGCGCGTTCCAACTCACCGGCCGGCTCGATCGCCTCACCACCACGGGCCTGCTGCGATTCCGCTGCGCCAAGATCAAGGCTGCGGATCTGCTTGCCGTGTGGATCGAGCATCTCGCCTGGAATGCGTTGCGGCCTGCGGGTGATTCGTTGAACAGCGCCGTCGTGGCCAAGGACGCCACGTTCCTGTTTGCGCCAGTCGCGGATGCGTCTGCCCAGCTCGAATCACTGCTCGCGCTCTACTGGCGCGGCCTGCGCTCACCCCTCAAGTTCTTCCCAGAGTCCGCCCGCAAGTTTATCGAGGCGAAGCGCAACGCCGAAACTGGCGGTCGCGCCCGCAAAAGCCCGCTCGCGGCAGCCCGCTCCGCGTGGGAAGGCAATTCCTATCAGAACGGGCCACGAGCCGAACGCGACGACCCGTGGTTCGCGCTCTGTTTCCGCGACGTTGAGGATCCGCTGGACAAGGAATTCGCCGAACTGGCGCGCTCCGTCTTCGATCCGCTGCTGGCCAGCGCGCAGAAAGGAGAGGCGTGAAATGAGCCAGCGATTTTCCCTCGCCGCCACTCGGCTGCACCGGGGCGTGAACCTAATCGAGGCCAGTGCTGGCACCGGCAAGACGTTCACCATCGCGGGACTCTTCGTCCGCCTTCTCGTGGAGCATGCCGTCTCGGTCGAGGAAATTCTCGTTGTCACGTTCACCGAGGCGGCCACCGGTGAATTGCGCGACCGGATTCGCGCCCGGCTGATCGCGGCGCGGCGCGCGTTCGAGACGGGAGCCGCCGATGCGGACGACGAGTTATTTGCCGCGCTGCTCGATCGGCATCGTGCGCAAGCGAGCGAGATGGCCGCGCGCCTCGATCTCGCCTGCCGTGAATTCGATCAGGCGGCCATCTACACGATTCACGGGTTCTGCCAGCGCGTGCTGAAGGATCGCGCGTTCGAGAGCGGCCAGTTGTTCGATCTCGAACTCGTCACGGACGCCACGCCGCTGCTACGCGAAGTCTGCGACGATTTCTGGCGTCAGCGCTTCTATGAAGCCAGCGCACTGCGGGTGAGCGCGGCGCTGGCCCACGGGCTGAATCCCGACTCGCTGAGCGCCCTGCTCGCCGCCGTGCTGCGGCATCCCGACATCGAACTCCTGCCGCGACCTGGCGATCTCAAATCTGAGATTTCAAATTCCAAATCAACGAACCACGCCGCTGGCGAATTGGAACAGGCATTCGCGCGCGTATCCGAACTGTGGCAGCAGGACGAAGCGGCGATCCGCGCTCACTTCGGTGACGGCATCACCTGGGGCAACAAGCCCTACAATCGCACTCAGGAAATGGCGGAATATTTCGGCGGCATCGCCCAATGTTTCTCTGGCAATCCATCGCCCGCAGCCCTGGCCACCCTCGCGCTCTTCACGCCGCAGCAACTCGCCGACGGCGTGAGCAAGAAGCGCCGTGACGCGCACGCTCCGGTCCACCCCTTCTTCGATGCGTGCGCCACGTTGACGGATGCTCTAGCTCAGTTCGCGCTCGCGACCCGGCTCGATCTCGTCCGCTTTGCGCGCGCGGAACTTCCGGCACGCAAGAACCGCGCGAAGGCGCAAACCTTCGACGATTTGCTTACGCGCCTGCGCGACGCCCTGGCCAATGCCGACGGCGGCCCGGCGCTCGCCGCGTCCTTGCGGCAGAAATTCCAGGCGGCGTTGATTGATGAGTTTCAGGATACCGATCCGGTCCAGTGGGAAATCTTTCGCCGCGTCTTTGCGCGTGACGATCGTTGGCTGTTTCTCATCGGCGATCCCAAGCAGGCCATCTACAGCTTCCGCGGCGCAGACATCTTCGCCTATCTCGGCGCCGCAGAGGCAACCTCAGAGGAACGCCGCTTCACGTTGGGCACCAACTGGCGTTCGGAGAGCGCGCTGGTGTCCGCCGTGAATGCGGTCTTCAGCCATCGCACCAATCCATTCGTGGTGCCGCAAATCGAGTTCTCGCCGGTGGCCGCCTGCGGACGCGCCGATGAGGAGCCACTGGCCGAGAATGGCGTTCGTCACGCTCCGTTACAGGTCTGGCTCTATCCGGATGACGAAGACAGCAAGAGCATCAGCAAATCAGGCGCTGAACCTGTGCTAGCTGAAGCGACTGCCTCCGAAATCGTGCGTCTGCTCAACGGCACAGTCACGCTTGGCCACCGACGGCTTCGACCCGAGCACATCGCGGTGCTGGTGGATCGCAATGATCAAGCGCGCCGGATGCAGGAAGTGCTCGCGCAACGCGGTGTGCCGGCGGTGCTTCACGCGACGGCCAGCCTGTTCGAATCGCACGAAGCAGCCGAACTGGAACGTGTGTTGGCCGCCTTTGCCGAACCGGGCAACGAGCGGCTCGTCCAAGCCGCGCTCGCCACCGATCTCCTCGGCCTGACCGCCAACGATCTCGAAGCAGTCGCCCTCGCTGACGAGGCCTGGCAGGAGCGGGTCGCGCGGTTTCACGATTATCTCGCGGAGTGGAGCGGCACGGGATTCATTCAGATGTTCCGCCGTCTGCTTCAGCGCGAACAGGTCCGCGCGCGTCTGCTTCGACTTACCGACGGCGAACGTCGCCTCACCAACGTGCTGCATCTCGGAGAAGTCCTGCACCAGGCCGCGGTCGAATTGCGGCTGGGCGTGAACGGCGTGGTGAAATGGCTCGGCGAGCAGCGCGCGGAAGATGGCGAACGCAGCGAGGAATTCCAACTCCGCCTCGAACGCGATGACAACGCGGTGAAGCTGGTCACCATCCACCGCAGCAAGGGACTCGAATATCCGGTGGTGTTCGTACCGTTCTGCTGGCGCCACGCGGAGCTGGGCAAAGGGCGCGGGAAGAGCGGCGTTCCGGAAGTTGTCTTTCACCATCCGAACGGCACACGTTCCATCCAACGCGATCTCGGCTCTCCCGATTTGGACAAACATACCTTGCTCGCGCAGGAAGAGCGGCTGGCCGAAAACCTCCGACTCTTCTACGTCGCGCTGACGCGTGCCCGGAATCGTTGCTACTTTGCGTGGGGCGGCTTCAACAGCGCGGCGTCCTCGGCACCCGCCTGGCTGCTGCATCAACCACCCGATGCCGCGACCGCGGTGAGCGAGGCGTTCGCTGCGCAGTTCAAGGCGATGAAGGAACCGGAGATTGTTTCCGCCCTCGCCGCCCTCGCGCAGCGTGCCGCCGATGGCGGCGACGGATCGCCACCGCCGATCGAAGTCAGTCCATTGCCCGAGCCGAACGAGTCGAGTTACCAATCGCCGCCACCGCCGCCGCCCGATACCTTGCAGGCGAGGCGTTTCGCCACCCACATTCCACGGGACGGGCGCATCACCAGCTTTTCAGCCCTCACTGCGGGTGGACACGAGGAGCTTCCGGATCGCGACAGCGCCACCGCCGCGCCGGCGACGAGTCCGATAGAACCAGCAGTTGAAGCGACGCCCAGCGGAATTTTTGCTTTTCCCCGCGGAGCGCGGCCCGGCGCTTGCCTGCACGAGTTGTTCGAGGATCTGGACTTTACCGAAACCCGGCCAGAGGTCATCGGCGTGCTGGTGGCTGAAAAGCTGCGCACGGGCGGCATTGATGCGGATGAGCACGCCGCGCCAGTGATGGAATTGGTGCGACGGACGCTCGCCGTTCCGCTCGATCCAGCGCGGCCCAGCTTCACGCTCTCGCGCATTCCTCGCGCCGCGCGGTTGAACGAACTCGAATTCTACTTTCCGCTGAAACGCACTTCGCCGGCGACGTTACGCGACGTCTTCGCCCGTCATGGTGTCGATGGCCAACTGGAGAATTTTTCGGAGCGCCTCGGTCGGCTGCAATTCGAGCCTGTCGCTGGATTCATGAAAGGGTTCATCGATCTCGTCTTCGCGCACGAAGAACAATTCTACCTCGTGGACTGGAAGTCGAACTGGCTCGGCGCACGCGTCGAAGACTACAGCCCGGAGACGCTGCGCGAGGAGATGATGGCGCGCCACTACGTGCTGCAATACCACCTCTACGTGCTCGCGCTCGACCGTTATCTCGCAACGCGGTTGCCGCGTTATGACTACGCGCGCGACTTCGGCGGCGTGGCCTACGTGTTCCTGCGCGGAATCGATCCCGCGCGCCCCGAACTGGGAATCTTCCGCGACCGACCTGCGCCGGAACTGCTGCACGATCTGCGCGCGGCGCTGTTGGATTGGAAGGAGGATTCTCCGAAGCCCGTTTCGCGCTCTGAATTCGGGAACCGGATGGCGCCCCCTCTCCCTTCCCTCTCCCGCACTCCGAGCGGGGGAGAGGGTGGCCGCAGGCCGGGTGAGGGGGAGGTCCATCAGGAGGATGGCGCATGAAAAAGCCAGGAGCCGACCGCCACTCTGTGTCCTGGCCGGAAGCCGTCGAAGCGGCTCTTGGCGGCGATTCCTTTTCCGAGATCGACCGGCAATTCGCACGATTCATCGAGCGTCTGGCCGGCGGCAGCAAGCCCTCTGTAAAACTGGCCGCGGCGCTTGTCAGCCAGCGACGTGGACGCGGCGATATCTGCCTCGATCTCGCCGCCGTCGCGGACTCCGAACTAAATTCCGGCACCGCCGGAACACTGCGCTGCCCGCCTCTCACGGCATGGATTGACGAACTTCGTGATTCGAAACTGGCCGGTTCACCGGGCGACTTCACACCGCTCGTGCTGGATTCGGGTGGACGCCTTTACCTGCACCGCTACTGGCAATACGAGCGAGACCTGGCGGCGGACATCGCGAGCCGTCTGCACGCACCGCTGTTGCCAGTGGACGCGGCGGAGTTGCGCGACGGCCTGACGCGATTGTTTCCCGCAAACGAAATCAGCGGCGAAGTGGATTGGCAAAAGTTCGCCGCCGTGGCGGCACTGCGGAAGAATTTTTGCGTCATCTCCGGCGGCCCTGGGACGGGCAAGACGCGCACGGTCGTGCTGCTGCTCGCGCTGTTGCTCGAACAAACGCCCGGCGCGAAGCCACGTATCGCGTTGGTCGCGCCCACCGGCAAGGCGGCCGCCCGACTCGCGGAATCCATCCAATCGGTCAAGGCAGACCTCCGCTGCGATGACTCGATCAAGGCCGCGCTGCCGACCGAGGCGCGCACGATTCATCGCCTGCTGGGCGTTCGCGAAGGCTCGCCCTATTTCCGGCATGACGCGGCGAATCCGCTCGCGGTGGACGTGGTGGTCGTGGACGAAGCGAGCATGGTCGATCTCGCGCTGATGGCCAAACTCTTCGCCGCGATTCCCCGCCACGCGCGCGTGATTCTTCTCGGTGACAAGGATCAACTCGCTTCGGTGGAAGCCGGCGCGGTGCTGGGCGACTTGTGCCTGCCGTCGCAAGTCAATCGCTTCACCCCGGAGTTCAGCGCGGGCTTCACCCTGCTCACCGGGGAAATTCTGCCGCAGGAAAGCGTCGCGCCCGCAGCCACCAATGCATTCGTGCAGTTGCGCCAAAATTATCGATTCGCCGCAGGCAGCGGTCTGCGTCAGTTGAGCGAAGCGGTCAATGCGGGCGACGCCGATGGCGCGGTGAAACTGCTGCGCGAACTCAACACGACCAACGGCGTGACGTGGAATGAAACCCCAACGCCAGCGCGCCTTCGCGAGGCGTTGCGCGATCACGTGCTGGCTGGATACCGCTCGTATCTCGGCGAAAACGAAGCGGCCGACGCGTTGCGGCAGTTGAGCCGGTTTCGCATTCTCGGCGCGGTGCGCCGCGGCCCGTGGGGCGTGGAGCGGCTGAACCGTTTGGTGGAGGAAATCCTGACTGCGGAGGGGCTGATTGTCCGGGAGCCGAACGAATCGAATTACCACGGGCGCCCGGTGCTGGTGACACGCAACGATTATGATCTGCGCCTGTTCAATGGCGATGTTGGCCTGATGTTCTCAGCGGAGAAAGGCATCGGACTGCACGCCGTTTTTCCCGAGGCAGGAAATGCCGTGCGCACACTGGCGGCGCATCGTTTGCCGGAGCATGAAACGGTGTTTGCGATGACCGTCCACAAAAGCCAGGGCTCGGAGTTCGAGCGCGTGTTGCTGGTGTTGCCCGGCGCCGCCAGCCCGGTGGTGACGCGCGAACTGCTTTACACCGGGCTGACCCGCGCGCGTGAGCATGTGGAACTGTGGAGCGCAGAAGCGACGCTGCGTCAGGCCGTGGCCACCCCGGTGCGACGCGCCTCCGGTCTGCGCGAGGCGGTGTGGGGCACCGCTGAGAAATCACGCCCTTAGCCGACGGCGGGTTTGGCGGCCAGTGTTGGCGTTGACTCATTGGACTAACTGGACTAATGTCGCCGGCATGAAGACGGTAAATGTCCATGAAGCCAAAACCAACTTCTCCAGCCTGCTCGCCACGGTGGAGAATTCCAGCGAATCGTTTGTGATCTGCCGGAACGGCGAACCCGTCGCCGACCTGGTGCCGCACAGGCGGTCGAGCCGGATCAAGCCGCATCCCGTTTTGAGCCGGATGAAAATCAAATATGATCCGGGCGAGCCGGCCTCCGAATCCGAATGGCCACGGAGGTTTCGGTGATTCTGGATACTTGCGCCCTGCTGTGGCTGGCCGGTGGCAGCAAAAAACTGAGCCGCTCCACGCTGAAGGCGATTAACGAGGCCCCGGCGGTTTATGTTTCCGCCATCAGCGGCTTTGAAATCAGCTTGAAAGCCGCCGCCGGCAAACTGGAGCTTCCACACCCGGTGGGAGAATGGTTCAAGCTGGTCGCGGAACATCATGGGCTGACCGTCCTTCCCCTTGATTTGGAAATTTGCATCGGAGCGGCGAAATTGCCGCCGATTCATGACGATCCCTTTGACCGGTTCATCATCGCGACCGCAAAATTGAATGACCTGTCGGTGGTGACGGCTGACGCGCAGTTTGAGAAATATGGTTTGACGGCGATTTGCTGAACCTTCCGCGCCACCCGCCCAACGCAGTTGGCCTGTCGCTTACTCGTAAACAGCTTTGCGCCGGGCTGTGAACTACGCCGGTGCGCCGCGCCTCCGGACTCCGCGAGGCGCTGTGGGATGGACGAGCGGAATGACGCGCCGGGAGCAAGCTTTACGTCCCGGACCAAAGCAGATTAGGCTCGCGACAGAATCGCAACAGTCCTCATCACCACCGACCGTGGACGTTCTCGGGGTCAGGGTGGTTTTGAAAAGGCATAGTCCACTGGTGCGATAAATGGAGAACGTATGAGTTCTGAATCCGAAAAATCTGATCGACCGACCAAGGCGCACCCCTGCAACGCCGACGCATTTGTGGAGGAGTTCGCGAAGCACACCAGGGAGATGGACAACAAACGCTTCTGTTTCCTGCTCGGCGCTGGAGCGTCGAAATCCTCAGGCATCTCGCTTGGTGGCGAACTTGCAAAGGAATGGCTGCAGGAACTCCATAGCCAAGAGGCTCCGAGCGGCCAGAGTCTCGAAGAATGGGCCACTGGGGAGAACCTTGGCATCCCCGGTTTCAGCCTGAGCCGTGCTGCGGACTTTTACACCCGCATCTTCGAGCGCCGCTTTGAGGGCCGGATGGATGACGGCCAGTTCTGGCTGGAGAAGAAATTTGGCACCGCTCTTCCAAGCACCGGTTACTACTTCCTCGCGCAAATTCTCGGTGGATCGAAGCATAAGGTCGTCATCACAACGAATTTCGACAACCTCGCTGCGGACGCCGTCCTTCAGCTCACTGGCAATCTTCCCCGCATCATCAGCGACGCACGCATCGCACGGTTCCTCAGCCCCCAACCCCGCCTGCCCATCATTGCCAAGGTGCATGGCGACATTGGATTTGCCACCATCAACACCACGGACGGCATCGCCAAACTCGATAAGGAGTGGAAGGAACCTCTCCGCCGCATTCTTGAACTCTATGTGCCCATCGTCATCGGATGGGAGGGCAACGATGGTAGCCTCATGGATTTCTTCACTGAAGAGATGGTGGACGAGCAAAAGCAAAGCCTGCTTCCAGCGGGAATCTTCTGGTGCTATCGGAGCGACAAGTCCTGGCAGGATCGTCTCGCCCAAAACTCAAAGCTTGCCGCACTGACCCGTGTCCACACCGTCCGCTTTATTCAAATTGTTGGCTTTGACGAATGGATGCTGCGCCTTGCCCGCAGCCTGAGCCAAGACAACCCACTCGATAAACTGCAGGACCAGCAGAAACGAAGGATGGACGTCTTTGAAGGTAAGCTTCGCGAGGAATTGAAACAGACCGAGAAAGCCGCGGCGGCGAACCCCAACCTAACCCCGAAGCGGAAAGAGGATCTCATCTCTGTGTCAGTGATGCTGCTTGTCCACGATGCCATGCAGGAAAAAGACATCCACAAGCGGATCGAAAAACTCCGCCGATTGACCCAGTCTCATCCTGAAAACGCTCCCGCTCACGGCGCACTGGCTAGGGAACTTCACAAAAGTAAAAGCGCTCCAGACGAGGCAGAATCTCACTACCAAAAGGCCATCGCCTCCGACCCGAACCACGGTAACAACCTCGGCAGCTACGCGGTCTTCCTACTGGAGCAGCGGAAGGACGCCGACCGGGCAGAGGAGTATTTCCAAAAGGCCCTTGCCGCCGACCCGAACAACGCCATTAACCTCGGCAACTACGCGATCTTCCTCCAGACCCAGCGGAAGGACGCCGACCGGGCAGAGGAATATTTCCAAATGGCCCTTGCCGCCGACCCGAACAACGCCACCAACCTCGGCGGCTACGCGCTCTTCCTTCAGACCGAGCGGAAGGACGTCGACCGGGCCGAGGAGTATTTCCAAAACGCCCTTGCCGCCGACCCGAACCACGCCACCACCCTCGGCAGCTATGCGCTCTTCCTTCAGACCGAGCGGGAGAACGACGCCCGGGCGGAGGAGTATTTCCAAAAGTCCCTCTCCGCCGATCCGAACAACGCTACCGCCCTCACCAACTACTCTGAATTTCTCTTGCTTCACCGGACCATGAGTGACGCGGCGGTTCATCTCGCACAGGTCGCGCGAAGCGAGTCCATGAAAAACCCTGCGCAAACTCATGTCGCCGCCGCAATTCTTTGGATGAGTGCGGTCGTGGCCGAGAAGGAGGGCCAGCCGCGTGGCGCAATCTTGGGTGCGCTTAAGAGCGTCGTGCTCTCGCCCGGATATACTTCCACTTTTGGATACGGCAATCTTGTCGCCTGGGTGGGCACAAATGTTCAACCACCAGAAGTGGCTTCATTTTGGATTGCCGTAGCGCGAGTATGCGGAGGAACGGAGAAGCTTGAATCGCTGGACCAGTTCCCTCGTTGGCGCGACACAAAGCCCGTGCCGCTTGAGGAGGGATTGCGCGCTGTCGCGTCCATTAGCTGACCGGTGGACACCGGAATTTCAGGCCTTCTCCACGAAGCAGGATTTCACGCCGGCAGCACCCACGGCGCGCGGTATTCGCGGCGCAGCAACCTGTGGAGGGAAGCGAGCATTACGCGAAAGCGTAGGACAACCACGATTGCGCCAATTCAGTGAGCGTGGGGTCGGCTTGCGGAAATTTCTCGAAGGCGAAGCGCGGAATCTTGGTGACGACGTAACCAATGCTCGGTTCGGAGCTGGAGGGGGGCTCTCGGGATGTCAGTTACTTCGCCCTAGTGTGCTGGCCGATAAAAGGCTATACAGAACAGTTCTTCGGGGCTATTTTCGGGAATGGCCCGTCCCATTCGCATCCTGGCAGCAAGTCCCGAGCAGCAAGCGGCGCTGCGAGGCATGATCTCCCGTCCGACCACGC
>JBBRWD010000018.1:0-92143 GCA_038249465.1 Limisphaerales bacterium
GCAACATGACGACGTGCTCAAGTTGCTCCAGAAGTTGCAGGCATCGCATCCAGGCGCGGCGTTGAAGGTGTGTTACGAGGCCGGGCCGCGCGGGTACCCCTTGTGCCGGTTTATTCGACAGCACGGCGCGGAGTGCATCATTGTGTCGCCGTCCAAAGTGCCGCGCCAGCCGGGTGACCGCGTCAACGACCAAGAACTGAGCCACCGGCGACTCGTGACGTGAACCGCGTAGCGGAACTAAAAGCGCCAACGCCGGTTGGCTCCAGTGATGTTAGACCAACGTGCTTGCACGATGTTTTAAGTCTAAAACTGAACTCTTCCACGCCTCAAATTCATCTGACTCCGCCCACAACTCTAAAAGCTCTGAAGGCTGAACCAAAACGCGGTCTAGTGCCTGAATAGCCAATGCAACCAAATCTGGTGATGGCTGCTGTGGGTGCGCTTTGACCCAAGTGTCTGTGGACTCTGAATAAGAATCACACAATCCAAAGTTTCCCTTGAGGCGGGCAAGAACCTCAACTGCGGCGATAACCTCTGAGGCTTCGTCAGCCTCAAGATACTCGTCACCGGCATCCAATACTTTCTGAAGCGTTTCGCGGACATAGCCGAGGTCAGATGTCTTAGCTAATCCGTATGCCCAGTCACAGGCTGGGTCATTCCCAAAGCTCTCTTTTGACTCCAGCAATCTGCCGCTCCCGCTGTTCCGAGGCGTCCTGCGCTATTTCACGCCCACCGGGTTTTCCGCGAGGGCGCGGAAAACAGCACCCGGGGCGGGTGCGCTCCCCATCCAACTTCGGAGTTCGCGTCATGGCTGGGTCCAGGCCGACCGCAGTTCGTTGACTTGCAGCGCCGTGATTTTTGCGCTGCCGCCTTTGACGTGCACTCCGAGCGCGAGATCGCCTGCCTTCGGCGTGAAAGGCATCGGCACGTAGGTCAGCCCGTCGCTGGCAAAGACTTCCAGCCCGGTGCGGTCGCAGAAGATGGTGAGGCGTTGTTTGCCGCTCCGCAGGGGAGCAGGCGCGCGATGGCCGTTCACGGTCAACTCCTGTTTCTTCACGTCATAGACAATCGCCGCGCCGCGCACATGGAAAATCACTTCACTCGCATCGCCCGGCTCGAACTCGGCTTGCAGTTCCACCAGTTCCGTCTTCACGTCGGCGAGCGGATTGGCGCTGTCAGGCTGGAGGGTCGCCGGGTCGAAGCGGTGCGATTTGGCGCGCAAGGCGGCGAGTTCCTTCACCGGATTCATCGTCAGGCGCGGGCCTTCCGGGGTGGCGGTGAGTTTCAACTCCAGCGGAATGGTCATGGACTGGTTGAAGGGCATCCCGGGCGTCCCCGTCTGGAACCAGCCGATCTGGATGCGGCGTCCATCGTTCGCCGGGATGTCACTGAAGGTCTGCGCCGCATAAAAGCCCTTCCCACGATGGCCGGGGAGTCTTGACTGCTCAGGAGTGAACTTCGTGCCGTCGAACGTGCCGATGGCATATCCGCTGTCGGCGGCGGTGAGCACCCATTTCTTGTTGGAAGCATCGCCATCCACCGGCAACTCGAAAAAGTCAGGGCATTCAAATAGGAAGCGTTTCCCGTCAGGGTCGCCCTCGGTGATGCTGGCCAGGGTCCAGTCGCGCAAGTTCGGCGAGGTGAAGAAGTGAATCGTGTGGGTCTTCTTCAACTCCGCGTAGAGCACCATCACCCATTTCTTCGTCGGCTCGTGCCAGAACACTTTCGGGTCGCGGTTGCCGCCGGTGATCTGCTTCACCACCGGATTGCCGGCGAACTTGGTGAACGCGCGACCGTCCGTGCTCGCAGCGAGGCACTGCACGGTGGGATTGCCCGCAGCGGTATAGAGCAGCACGAGCGGTGGCTTGCCGTCCTGTCCGAAGCCGCTGGTGTTGTTCCAATCCACCACGGCGCTGCCGCTGAACATCGGCCCCAGCTCATCCGGCGCGAGCTTGTCGCCCAGTTCCTGCCAGTGAACCAGGTCGCGGCTGACAGCGTGGCCCCAGTGCATGTTGCCCCAATCCCAGCCGTAGGGGTTGTGCTGGTAGAAGAGGTGATACTCGCCGTTGAAGAAAACCATGCCGTTCGGATCGTTGATCCAGCCGCGCCGGGACGAGAAATGGAACTGCCCGCGCAACGGCTCGCGGTAAAGGTTCTCCGCCCCTTTCATCACGTCGCTCTGCTCGATCGAACTCAGCGCGGTGGAGTCTTCGGAGAGCTTGTCCACCTGGATTGTCACCGTGTGGCCGCGCCACGCGCTGACGTCCATCGGCGCCCACCAGTCCGGCTGCGCGTTGGCCAGTTCGATGTCGTTCTTCACTTCCACGCGGCCCTCGACCAGCGTTATGACGACACGCTTCGGCGCGCCGTTCTTGATGGGGAGGTTAAGGTAACGCTTCTCGATCTTGAACTCGCGCTGCGCGTTGGCGATTAGCGCCGCCGGTTTGCGGTCGGTCTGGACGAGGTGATCCACGTTGAGGTGCCCCCAGCCGCCCTTGGCCTGATCCACGATCTGGATGACGGCGGTCTTGCCGGCAAACTCGCTCACGTCCCAAACCTCCGGCGCGAGCGCCTCAGTGCCGCCAGGTTGGTCATTCGGGCCGGTCGCATTGCGGACGGGCTGGCCGTCGATCACCAGGTTCATGCACGTCTTCTCGGTGTCCTTCCCGCCGCCGATGAGGAAACTGATGAACCTGCGCTCGATCTTGAACTCCGGCGAGGTGAGCGTGCCGGTGCTGCCGTCGCCCTTGAAGAAGGAATTCACGAGACGCTTGCCCTTGAAGCCGTCCACCTTCATCTGGCCCGGCAACGTGCCGGGCGCCGGGCCGGGGCCAAAGGCATCCCCGGTGGTCTTCCACGAGCCGTAGCCTGTGCCTTCAAAGTCGGCGATGAGGATGTCGTCCGCGGCGCGGAGGTTGAGGGTGGCCAGCGCGACCAGGGCCAGACCTGCTATGGCAAAGTAGTGTTTCATGTAAGTTGGCCGCATTAGAACACGAACCTGCCACCGGGAGGGAAGCGGCAATTTGAGTGGGGAACAGGATATCTGCCATGACTGCTCGGCGACCTGCCAGGCATGGGCCAAAGACCGAAGCATCGGAAAATCTCCCGCCAGTTGCTCGCCGATCTCGCCGCCCGGCGCGACGGGTCAGGCACGCGGTTGCCCAGCGAGACTCAACGGGTCAAGCAGTTCGGCGCCTCGCGCGGGCGCATCCGCGCACGGCCCCCGGCGCGCGGCCTTGAGGCCGCTTCAGCGTGCGATGGGAGTTGGCGAAACATTGCCGGACCTTCTCTCGAACGATGAAGCGACGTAAACGTCGCGCTCCAACCCGGCTGCATTCGGGGGCAGTGCCGAGATACGCCCCCTCGCGCCCGGCTGCCAAAATTCCCGGTTGACGCTCGCCGGTGCTTTCGTTGCACTAGCTCCATGATTCCCAAACAATTCCTTGGCCTTCTGTTCGTCGCCGCTTTCTCGGTGGCATCCATCCTCCCCGCCCGCGCCGAGGTGCGCCTGCCCAACCTCTTCACGGACCACATGGTTCTGCAACGGGGCCGGACCTTGAAGATCTGGGGCTGGGCCAAGCCGGGCGAGAAAGTCACCGTCCAGTTTCGCAAGCAACAGGTCGCCGCCAAGGCCGATCTCAACGGTCACTGGCTGGTCAAGCTCCGTTCCGAAAAGGCCGGCGGCCCTGACGTGTTGACCATCTCCGGTGAGAACACCGTGGCCATCAACGACGTGCTCGTCGGCGAAGTCTGGGTGGCCAGCGGGCAGTCGAACATGGAATGGACGCTGAACAAATCCTTTGCCTCGGCGCCGGACATCGCCGCCGCGGCGAATCCCATGATCCGGCTCTTCACCGTGCCCAAGCTCAAGCTCAATGCACCGACCAACAACGTGAACAGCGCCTGGCAGATCTGCGAGCCGGCGACGGTCCCGGGTTTTTCGGCGGTCGCCTACTATTTTGCGCGCGATCTGCAAAAGGCCCTCAATGTTCCTGTCGGCATCATCCACACGTCGTGGGGTGGTTCGCCGGCCGAGGTTTGGATGAGCGAGCCGGCGCTGGCGATTGATCCGGAGTTCAAGCGCGACATTCTGGATCCGTATCCCGGCGCCTATCAGCGCTATTTGCTGTCGGTCAAAAACTGGGGGAACGAGAAAGCGGACGCGGAGAAAGCCGGCAAGCCATTCACCAAGCGCCTCCCGAGCGGCGGCTGGAAGCCGACCGAACTATACAACGGCATGATCGCGCCGCTAATCCCCTACGCCATTCAGGGCGCCATCTGGTACCAGGGCGAGTCCAACGCCAGCAAGGCCTGGCAGTATCGCTCGCTCTTCCAGGCCATGATCCGCAACTGGCGCAAGGATTGGGGCCAGGGCGACTTCACCTTTCTCGCCGTGCAACTCGCGCCGTGGGACAAGAGCCGCAAACGTTCGATCGAGGAGATCTCCGCCGCGCCGGGCGACAGCGACTGGGCTGAGTTGCGCGAAGCCCAGAATCTCGCGCAGGAGGAACTCAAAAGGGTGGGCGTGGTCGTCATCACCGATGTCGGCGAAAAGGATGACATTCATCCGACGAAAAAGCAGCCGGTCGGCGCGCGTCTCGCTTTGGCGGCCCAAGGCATCACTTATCGCCTGCCCGTCGTCTGGTCCGGCCCGACTTACCAGAAGATGAAGGTCCGGGATGGCAAGGCGATCCTCAGTTTTGACAACGTCGCTGGCGGACTCGAAGCCCGTGGCGGCCCGCTGACCGGATTCGCCCTATGTGGCGAGAACAATCGCTGGAAGTGGGGCAAGGCTGACATCGTCGGCGACAAGATCGTGGTCAGCCATCCGGAGATTGAGATTCCTGTGGCGGTGCGCTTCGGTTGGTCGGATTTTCCGGTGGTCAATCTCTACAACAAAGCCGGGCTGCCGGCTTCGCCGTTCCGCACGGACGAGTTTCAGGCGATCACCATGTCGGTCAAGCCGTGATCGGCTGGAGTTGAGCTGTCGTAGCGGCGTCTCGGCAGAGCGCCGCAAATTAAAAGCTTCTCGATAAATGCGGCGGTCTGCCGACGTGCCGCTACGCCCCAGAAGTCAACCCGCGGATTGCACTGCCAGAGCCGTCCGCTACCATGCCGGCGCGACGGCGCGACTCGGCGATGAAAAAATACTGGCATGTCCTCAACGTGGGGATTCAGAACACCCTGGTTTACCGGGTGAACTTTCTGTTTCGCGCCGCGTTTGGCCTCATCCCGCTGGCCGCCACCATCTCGCTCTGGCGCGCCATCTACGCGGGCGGCTCCTCCGAAATCGCCGGCTACACGCTGGCGCAAATGGTTTCGTACTATCTCGTCGTGACCGTGGTGGATGCCTTCACCGCCGTGGCGGAGGACGACTGGCAGATCGCGGCCGACATCCGTGACGGGCAGATCAGCCAGTTCCTGCTCAAGCCCATCGATTACCTCACCTACCGCTTCTGCCTCTACGGCGCCGGGCGCGTCATCTACACCTCGGTGGCGCTGCTGCCGGTGGGCCTGTTCATTCTGCTGCAACGCGAGTATTTCGTGTGGCCCTCTAGCGCCGCCATTCTGGGATGGTTCGTCGTGTCGCTCGTGCTGACAGCGCTGCTGCAATTCCTCCTCTCCTACACCATGGCGCTGCTCTCTTTCTGGGTGATGGAAGTCTCGACGTTCATCTTCATCCTTTTCGCCTTTGAATACCTCGCGGGCGGACACCTGTTCCCGCTCGACATCCTGCCGCCGGCCATTGCCAAGGCGCTTTATTTCACGCCGTTCCCCTATCTGTTGTTCTTCCCGGTGAACATCTACCTCGGTCGCGCCACCGGTGAAGTCCTCTATCAAGGACTCGTCATCCAGGCCGCCTGGGTGGTGGCCGCCTATCTCGCCGCGCGCTTTGTGTGGAGCCGGGGCATTCGCAAATACGCCGCCGCGGGCGGCTGACGCCATGAATTCGCCCACACCCGAAACCGCCGCCGCCCCACCAAGCCCGCCTTGGCTGCGCCGCTACGCCGGAATCTATGCCGCGCTGTGGAAGAACTCGGTCACGCGCGAGATGACCTTCAAGACGAACTTCCTCCTCTGGATTGTCGTCGAGCTGCTTTGGTTTGCGCTGCAGCTCTGCTTCATCACCGTCCTCTACCAGCACACGGACCACATCCTCGACTGGTCCAAATGGCAGGTCATCCTGCTCATCGGCGCGAGCCATTTTGTGCAGGAGATGTTCCAGGCGTTCTTCCTCATCAACTGCATGCACCTGCCCGAGCAGATCCGCACCGGCAAACTGGATTTCTTTCTTCTGCTGCCGGTGAACACGCGCTTCATCCTCTCGCTGCGGCAGGTCGATCTCGGCAGCTTCGTCAACGCCACCATGGCTGTGGTGGTGATGGGTTACGCGTTGCGTCAGCTCGCCCTCGTGCCCTCTGTGCTGCAAATCCTCGGCTTCCTCATCCTCGTCATGGCCGGTGTGGTCATCCACTACTCGCTGATGTTCCTGCTGGCGAGCGTGAGCTTCTGGACGGTGCGCGCGCAGGGCATCGTGATGGGCTACTACAACCTGTTCAACCTCGCCCGCCTGCCCGACTCCGTCTTCCACGGCGCCTTCAAGGTGGTCTTCACCTTCATGTTCCCGATGATTCTCGTGGCCAATGTCCCGGCGCGATTACTGGCGGACACGCTGCATTCCCCCGGGCGCGCCCTGCTGCTGCTCGGCATGGCCGTGGTCTGTTTCGTGATGTCGGAATGCGGCTGGCGGTTTGCCCTCAAGCACTACACCAGCGCGAGCTCGTGAGGCGGGAATCCGCGCGACCCACGCCGCGCCGTTTTTGGAGTGCGGAGACTTGTCTCCGCTTTTGCCCAGGCGACTTGTCGCCGGAGAACTTCCCCACCGCCCCCGAAAATTCGCCGAACCGCTGAACGCGGCTCTGCCGGGCCGACAAGTCGGCCCGGCGGGAAAAGCGGCGACAAGTCGCCCGCACTCCAAAGGCGGACCGCCCGCTCCGCTCGCTTTCCGCTTGGTCTCCCCTGCCCCACCAATTACCCTTCCGCCAGACAACAACACGCACCACCTTCCCATCATCATGAATGCTCTGAGCAAACCAATCCCGGGCGCGGTTAACTCGATGAACCGCCGCGCCTTCCTCAAATCCAGCGGCCTCCTGGCAGCCGCCTCCAGCCTCGCCCCGTGGGGCGCCTTCTCCGCCGCCGAGCCGAAACCGTTTCGCGTCGGCTTGATCGGCACGGGCTGGTACGGCAAGAGCGATCTCTTCCGCCTCATCCAGGTGGCGCCAGTCGAAGTCATCTCGCTCTGCGATCCCGACAAACAGATGCTCGCGGGCGCGGCCGAGATGGTCGCGCAGCGGCAGAAATCGAAGAAGACCCCGCGCACTTACGGCGACTATCGCGCGATGCTCAAGGAGAAGGATCTCGACCTCGTGCTCATCGGCTCACCCGACCACTGGCACGCGTTGCAGGCCATCGAAGCCATGCAGGCCGGCGCGGATGTTTATCTCCAGAAACCCATCAGCGTGGATGTGATGGAAGGCGAAGCCATCCTCGCCGCCGCGCGCAAACTCAACCGCGTGGTGCAAATCGGCACGCAGCGCAAGAGCACGCCGCATCTCATCGACGCCAAGAAGCAGGTCATCGATGCTGGGCTGCTCGGCAAGATTGGTGCCGTGGAGATGTGCTGCTACTTCCACATGCGCGCCAACGGCAATCCGCCCGTGCAGCCGGTGCCCGACTTCCTCGATTACGAAATGTGGACCGGCCCCGCGCCGCTGCGGCCTTACGACGGCATTCCGCACAAGCGCTGGTGGCGCACCTTCATGGAATACGGCAACGGCATCGTGGGCGACATGTGCGTTCACATGTTCGATACCGCGCGATGGATGCTGAAGCTCGGCTGGCCCAGGAACATCACCTCCGCGGGCGGCATCTACGTGCAGAAAGATGGCAAGTCGAACATCGCCGACACGCAGACCGCGACCTTCGAATACGACGGCTTCAACGCCGTGTGGCAACATCGCACCTGGGGCACCACGCCTGATCCCGATTATCCCTGGGCGATTTTCATCTACGGCGAAAAAGGCACGCTCAAGGCCAGCACCATGCGCGCGGACTTCATCCCGCAGGGCCGCGATGCCAAGCCGCTCCACTTCGAGTGCCTCTTCGAGCGCGAGAAGTATCCTGAAGACGTCACTGAGAAGGACAACGAACTGAACGCCGCGCCGGCCACCCGGCTGCACATGAAAGATTTCCTCGCCGCCGTGGGCACCCGCGGACGGCCCGTTGCGGATGTCGAGCAGGGGCACATCTCCACCGCGAGCTGCATCCTGGCCAACGTCTCCATGCAACTCGGCCGGCCGTTGAAATACGATCCCGCCCAACGCGTGATCGTGGGCGATGCCGAAGCGACGAAACTCCTCCGCCGGCCTTACCGCCAGCCGTGGCAGCATCCGGAGCCCGATCGAGTGTAAGCGGGCATGGGGAGCGCACGCGGCCCCGCGTGCCGGTTTGGGCGGCCCGCCCAAACCGGCGTCTCACATTCTTCTTCCTCCTTCGGCGCACGGAATTTGGTGCGACGAGGTTTTCGGCGAGCCGCCGAAAACCGCACGCCAGCGGCGCGCGCTCCCCGCGTGGATGACCGGTGGCGGATGTCGAGCAGGGGCACATCTCCACCGCGAGCTGCATCCTGGCCAACGTCTCCATGCAACTCGGCCGGCCGCTGAAATACGATCCCGCCCAACGCGTGGTTGTGGGCGATGCCGAAGCGACGAGGCTGCTGCGCCGGCCTTACCGCCAGCCGTGGCAGCATCCGGAACCTGATCGGGTGTGAGGGTTGGTGAGTTGAGGGCTCGAAGCCGTGTCGGAATTGCGCGGCGATCCTGACCTGAACGCCACCAATGAGGGCGTCAGCTTGTTGTGGCTGAAGTAGTCCGTCGCGCTGGCCGGGTCCGCTGCCCACTTGCCAACCACACCGCCCGTTCAAGGCGCGCGCTTCTTCACCTTGCTCCGTCTTCGCTCCGTCAACCGACATGCACGACTATTGGTTCGTCGCGCGATAGAACCGCCGTGAAGGTGCGGACGCAGGGGGGTCGATGTATTCAACCACGCCTGACTGGTTTGTCAGAATGGCGAGAGATGTCCAATCCAGAAGATTTGAGGACGTTTCCACACCGATGATGCTGCCGGTAGCGCCGCGAATCCTGAGTCGAACATCGCTCGACGGCCCAAGGCGGATAGGAAGAAATTGCGGACTCAACAGGACGGTCAGCGCGTAGCATGGGCTTGGGATTCCGCCGGTCGTGAACGTGTACGTGGCAGCATCAGCGGCATCAACATTCGTGAGGACCAGAGAAGCGGACGTAGCACCGGGAATGGGGACCCCGTTTCTCCTCCACTCGTATGGAAGCAAATTTGTCCCACAGGTTCCGCCGCCACAGGTCATCATCTCAGCGGTGAAAGCAGCCGTTCCACCAACCGTAGCTTTCTGATCGCGAGGAAAATTGATTCCGCGTTGCCCATCAAGCCTGGCGAGGAGGAAGCCCTGCAATCCAGTCAGGTTTGCCGGATTGCTGCCCGCTCCGGTCGTCACCACAATCGGGTTGGATCGGCCGTTGAGACGGAAGTTTGCATAGGCTTGCTCGTAGGTATCGCCGTCGCGGATTGACCAGACGCGCATCTCGATCGTCGCCAGCTGGCCCGGAACGACTGACGGAATGAAGTTGGTTCCACCAAAGATGAAGCCCGGCAAGCTGAATTTCTCCGGGAGGCCAATGGGGACAAGGTCGTGGGATCCCAGAGGCGCCGCATAGAGTTGCGCGACCCACTCGTCTCCGCTCAACCGTTGATTGAAATAGTAATTCGTCACCGGCGCATATGGAGATGTCCTGAAGAGCACGGCACCGCCGGAACTGGGCGGCGCGTTTAACTGCGGCACAAGAAACGCCTGCGGGCTGGCGACGGCGGCAGCCGCGTTTCGGACCACTGCGTGATAGAACCCCCGATTCGTCGCCTGGACGTTGGTGATGACGATTTGAGTGTTCGTCTCGCCCGCCAGCAGCAGACCATCTTTGAACCATTGATATGAAATGATCCCGCCACCCTGTGCCGAGACGGAGAACGTCGCATTCGACCCGATCATCACGAACCGGCTTGTCGGATTTGTGATAAATGAGGGAATGGCAATTGGATTGGTAGCCGCCTCGCCAAAAATAGCGAAGAACAGAAGAGCGCTCGCGAGACCAATAGAAGAAATAGATCCTTTTATAAAAAGTGGCGTTGAAAGCCTCTGACTGGCGGGGAACACCCAAAGTTTTAGGCGCAATCCACCGGCGGGATCAACTCGCTGGGATGCTGCCATGCTCGTCACGGTGGCGCCGAAAGCCGCCAGCAAGGAAGTCAAAGGAGTGGGGAAGTTTTGGATTTTCATGATTTGCCTTGATTCATGTATGGCCGGGGCGGCGTTGTCGCAATGCAGCCGGGCTTTGATACGCGGATTTACTCGCGCTTCCCGGTCCCTGTCAAGCAACCGGAAGTCCCGGAAGTTGAACGTTCTTTACGTTCAGTTAGAGCCTGTCTGAAAACCCCGGAGCGCGGCTGTGTCGTCCCGGGCCAGCCGCAGCAAGCCTCGAAATTTCGGGGTCTGGGAGCGTTTTCGCCGTACTGCGGCTGGTCTGCGACACAGCCGCGCTCCGTCCTCCAAAAACCGGGGGCAGTGCGCGGATGCGCCCTGGTCAATGCCGCCGCAGGATCAGCCGGTGCTCGATGCGGCGCGTCTGCTGAAAATCCAGCGGGGGCAAATCCGTCAGGGTCGGTGATTCGGTTTCATTCAGAATCGCCCGCGCCATTGCCTGGAAGGCGGTCCACCGCGGCCAGTCCAGCGCGGGCGCCTTGCCGATCTGCCGCAACAGGCTGCGCCACTCGATGATGATGCGGTCAATGTCGCCTGCGCCGAGGAAGGGCGTGATCCACGAAGTCTTGCTCGCCGGATTCTTGTGAACGGCCATGAGGATCTGCTCGGCGCCGGAGCCGTAGCGCGGCGGCACGCCGTTCTCCAGATAACCCGGCACGCTGTGCATTGCGAAGGCCCGGTGGCACGCAAGGGGCAGGCGCCCGGACCAGCGGTCCTCTTCGTTCGCGAAGCGAAAGCCAGCATCGAGATTCGCCACGTCATAAATCAGTTCATCCAGCGGATATCTCTCGTCCTCCAGCGCGGCGGCAATGGCCAGTCCGTCTTCCTGCTGAAAGAAACTCACGATGCGTCCGCGGCGCGTCGGCACCCCGGTCTGGTCCACCAGACCGAGCCTTCGCCAGAGCGAGGCCGTGCCTGCGCCGGTGCCGAGATTCTCGCATGTGGAAACCAGTTCGCACTGCGCACAATCCCGCGGAGCCACCTCGCGCTCGCGCGGCTTCCACAGCGCGACACCGTGCCGATCCACCGGCACGCGCAGTGTCATGTCCGCGAGGCTGACTTGCGCGAGAATCTTTTCCTTCGTCAGTTCGAAGCGCACCACGGGCGTGCGCTGTTGTGCGAGGCGGTCAGAGACGAGCGGCGCGATCTTGCTCTCCCATATCCGCAGCGGCGCCTCGCGCCCATGCCAGTTGATCTGCCGGCGAATCCATTTCACCAGCAGCAGACGTTCGCCCGAAATCAACTCGGCAACGGTCAGCGTGCGTCCGTAAATCTTGCGGCCATCCTTCTCCTCGATGACGCTCAAGATCCCGTGACCGATCTTTTCCAGCGCCGCCGGCTCGGACAAGGCAGGGCGGAGATGCACGAGGACTTGGCCAGTTTCGGAAGGCGGTGTAGCAGCCGACGTGAGGAGGCTCTGATCGTCGTCTTGAAGTTTGAGCCTCGTTACCTCGGCTGCTACATCGGGATCTTGCTTCGGGAGAATCGACGCCGTCTCGCTCAACACCTTGAGCTGATATTCCGGCACGAAGATTTCCTTCAGCGGTTTCTCGACGAAGGCCGTCATTGGCTCCCATTCGCCGCGGCTGTTGCGAAACTCGCGATGGCGCTTGCGCACATGCCGCGCGCGCTCGGCATCGGTGTGCAGTCCGCAGGGAACCTCGGGGTGCTTCAGCGATTGCTCGACGCCGAGCACGATGGGCTTGGTGGAGAACAACCGTTGCTGCACGCGCACCGCCTCGGGAAACGGCTCGCGTCCCTGCGCAGCCGCGGCGGACATCAGACTGAGCAGCGCCGGCCAGTCCACCAGACCGGAGCGGGCGAGATGCGCCGGATAACCGTCGCGCAGTCGAATGCCGTTGTTGCTCACCACCACGAAGCCCGTTTCATCAATGCCCCGACGGCCAGCGCGACCGAACATCTGGAGAATCTCATCGGGGCGCAGCGGTTGCTCGACGAGATCGCGCCGGTAGGAATCACCGGCCAGCGCGACGCTGCGCAGTGAAAAATTGATGCCCGCGGCAAGGCCCATCGTGGCCACGACCACGCGAAGTTGACCGGCCTTCGCCAGTGGTTCGATGACGCCTGCGCGCGCGGCGTAACTCAATCCGCTGTGATGATAGGTCACGCGGCTGCGCAGCATTTTGGCGAGATGTTCGCCCACGAACTGTTTTTGATCGGGACGCAGTTCGAGCGGATTCGGATTCGGCAGGTTGCGCGCAATCTCCGAAGCCAGCGCCTCGGTGGCCTGGCGGCGAGGCGCAAAGATCAGCAGCGGGCCAAGGCTCTCGGCCAGCGCCTTGGCCACGAGCCGCGGCCAATAGCCTTTGATGTCGGACGGAACATGGAAACTTAACGAGTTGGAATCCACCTCCTCCAGCGGCACCGGCCGAAGCTCCGTGTTGACCATCACCGCGCTGCGGCCGAGGCGCGTGAGCCACTTCACCACGTCGCGCGGATTCGCCACGGAACCACTGAGCAGGAGCAATTGCGTCTGCGGCGGCGCGAGCGCGATGGCCAGCTCGTAGTTCAGTCCGCGATCGGCGTCGGCCAGCATCTGATACTCATCCACCACCAGCAGCGATGGGCCGTCGCCCTGGATGAGCCGGTTCTTCTGTGTTTCCAGCGTGGCGACGAGGACTGGCGCGGAAAGATTCTCGGCGAGGTCGCCGGTGGCGATGCCGACGTTCCAGCCGCGCGCGCGCCACTCGGCGAGTTTGTCATTGGCGAGCGCGCGCGTGGGCACGGTGTAGATGGCCTGGTGGCGTGGCTTGCCCTGATTGGACCACAACTCGAAGATCAGCGTCTTGCCCGCGCCGGTGGGAGCGTGGACGACGACGTCCTTGCCAGCGCGCAAAGCAGCGACGGCATCCTGCTGCCAAAGGTCAGGCACGGTGACCTGGTTCAAAACAGTCGCGCCAGCAAGTTGGTCTTCGAAGCTCCGCACGAATCGAATGTAGCCGATTCAGCCCCGGGGGAAATGGCGATCTTCCGCGCGGATTCCTGATGGGCATTGAAGAGCCGTCCGTGTCGGCCGGCGCCGCCACAGGTGGCGGCGACAGCCAGAGGCCGGACCATCGAGGTGAGTTGACCGGTTTTTGGTCAGGGTCTGGACCGAAGCAATTGTTCCAGCTCGACGAGGCGGCGTTCAACTTAATAACCGCAGTTCAACCACGGATGGACACGGATGGACACGGATACCCGGCACTTGCAGAAAACCAGCGGATCACCCGGAGGGTGAGGAAGACTTGCCGCAGGAAATCCGTGTTCATCCGTGTGCATCCGTGGTTTAAAACTTCTTCGCCCGATTCCAATTGCTCCGTTTAGGTTCATAGGAAGGCAAGGGTTTCAGGTTGGGTGGTTATTGCTTTCGGATCGTGACGCTCTGCCCTTTCAGCGTCAGCGGCCGGTTGATCGTCAGCGAACTGGCGGCGAAGGTGTTGATGGAGCCGGCCTTGAAGATCAGCGTGGCATGATCGGGCGCCGCCGTGACAGCGGCCGCGAGGTTCTGGTAAGGGCTGGCCGGGCTGCCGCTCCCCGCCACCGTCGCGCCCACGAACTTGACGGCGTCCTTGGGCGCGATGTTCTTGACGTAGTTCAGCGAATGGTAGAACTGGATCGCGTCGCAGGAATACCATCCGTCGGAGTTACCCCCCCAGCCGAAGTTGAAAAGGAACTGCCGGTCGGGGTCGGTGCTCAGGTTGTAGCCATGGACCACGAAATCATGAATCCCCAGGCCGGGCGCAGTGCCGTCCATCTGGATCGGACGCAGCCATTGAATCTCGGCGGTCATCTCGTCAATGCTCCGGTCGGCCGGAGCCACCCAAACGACGCTGGGATCATAAAAGAAGTTGTTCCTTAGCGCGACCGGCACATTGGGTATGCTGGTGGCCGATCCCCGCAGGCCGTAGCCCATCCACGCCGCAGCGCCGACGTTGGCGCAGAACTCCGCCACCGCAGCATCGCCGTCATCGGGCGGGTCCGCGTGCCGGTCCCCAATGAGGTCCCAGCGAATGGGGGTGCTGAGATCGCGCGTGGAGACCGCTTGCTGCTGGGTGAGCCGGCTGAAGAGGACTTCAACCGCATTCGAGTACGAGGGGTTGGTGCCGGTGATCCTCTTGGCCGCGTCTCTGAGGCCGCCATCCCAGTATCCCGTCATCTGGAGCACGATGCCGCTGCTGCTGCGCGACCCACGGAGCCGGTTGGTGTCAAACCCGCTCAGCCCCGATGGCCAGTATAGCGACGAGAGCGGATAAGAGTCCCAATTGGTCCGGTAGCGGTAGCCGAACACCACGTTGCTGACGCCGTATCCCGCGGCGGGCCACTTCCAATAATTCATGATCTGCGCCATGGCCGTCGCCACGCAGCCGACCACCGTGTGCTCCGGCGGTGTCGAGGGCACGGCCGGACACTGGTCGTTATACGGACTGCCTTGGCCCCACTTCGAGGTCAACGGCAGGATGACCTGGGTAGGTGGGGCGCCTGGAGCACGCATGCTCTTGGATTGGCGGGCCGCCGGCAGACGCCCGGCCATCAGCGCTTCCCAGGACGCCGCGCGCGCGGCAAAGGTCTCCTGGCCTTCCGGCAGGAGGCTCTTTTGCTGGACGTTCTGCTGGTAGGCCGCCAGGCGCGCCTGGATCTCCTCCAGGATCAGTCGCGTGCCCGGATTGCTCGCGTCGAATTGCCCATGGGGACTGTAGAAATAGACCGGCAGTAGCAGGTCGTCCGCCCCGCAAAGGCAGAAGCCGTCGTCGTTCAAATGGGCCACGAAGGCCACCGTGCGGCCGTCAACCACTTGCGCTTCGAGGCGCTGTATGGTCGCGTCCGGCCGGGATTCGGCGGTCACTTGCCGAACCCAGGTTTCGACGGCCGCTCGCACCTGCTTTTCGGTCAGCGGCGCGGCCAACAGGGAAGCCTGTGCCAGCACTAGGAATACGAGCAGCGGCAGCCGCCACCGGGGGCGCGCCGCCCACGAACTGCGTATGGGGTTTCTCATGATGGCACCTCTTTACTGCAGCGTGACCAGCACCAGCACGAGGCCACGGCCGGAGTTCAGCCGCGTCATCGCCTTGCCCAGCGTGGCACCGCTGGCCTTGGCGCGGTCCGCCTTCATGGCATGACCAGGCACAGGGCTGGTGGTCAGCAAGTCGCCCGGCTGCACCGCTCCGCCAGAATCAGCATCCACCCAGCAATAGACGCGGCCGGTCAGGGCCACGGGATGCCGGCCCTGGGCCATCGTTGATTCCTGGGTGAGCGTCAGTCCGGGATTCACCCCGCCCGCGCCGCTGACGATGCCAGCCACCGTGGAATCATACGCCTCGCTGGAACGTCGCAACTGGCCGGGCCGTTCCGGATCAATGCACATCACTTCGCCCGGCTGCACGTCGGTTCCCACTCCCACATCAAAAGGTTCGGCGATATCTGCGCCCCCCGTGATGGTCAGCACCTTGGTGGTGGTTGTCCCGGTGACGGTGACGTTGCCGGTGTGGTCCCACTTGAGCGCCAGGTTGGTGGCCTCGCCGCTGCGGAAGGTTCCCAGACCGCCGCCCGACCAGCCATACAACACCGGCCCGTCGATGGCCTGCCCGGCGAATGGCTTGATGTTGCCATACCAACCGAGCCCGTGGTTGTGGTCGGTCCCGTCACGCAGAAGCAGGTCGTTGTTGTTCAGCCGAATGTTGCCTTCCACGTCCAGCCTGGCATCCGACGGCGCACCGCCGATGCCGACGTTGGTGGCGAAGAGCGTCTGACTGGAGAATGTCAGCCCCGAGCCGTCGCCCAGGAACGACGTGGCCCGCACGGTGCCGTTCACGTCCAGCGGACTGGCGGGATTGGTCTTGCCGATGCCGACCAAGGGCGCGTTCAGGTAAATCTTGGCCGCCCGCAGTTCGAGGCGGTCGTCCTCGCCGTTCTCGCCGACATACACGTAACCATGCCCGGCGGCGCTTTGGCGGTCGCCGAAATGGATCAGCTTGGGATCGGCGCTTGCGGACAAAGCCCCGACCTGGATGTTGCCACCGGTCTTATTGGTTCCGGAACCATCCTGCACGTCCAGGGCCCGCGCCGGGTTGGGAGCATTGATGCCTATCCCGCCGGAAGCGCGGATGAGGAACTGGTTGGTGTTCGACGAGGCGAAGTCTGCTTCCGTGCTGTCCGCCCACACAAAGGAACCCGTGTGCAGCGACTGGGCACGCTGACCGGCTGCGAAGCTATAGGCGCCACCCGCGACGTTGCCGTAACCGCCCGGGATGCTGGCGTGCTCGCCGTTCGTGCGAATGAGGTTCTTGCTGCCGCCGCTGATGGTGCCGTAGTCGGCTTGGACCGTGTTGCGCGCGTCCAAGGGCTGCAGCGGAGGCAGCGCGCCGCGATAGGTACCGCCCCCGCCGATGGTCGCGCCGCCCGTCCCTGCGGAAACGGTGTTGAAGCGGGAGCCGCCGATGACGTTGACGGTGTTGAGGCCGGCCGGTTCGAGCCGGAACGCGACGGCGCTGTTGACCCGGAGTTCAAGCGGCTGGTCATCTATTGTTCCGAGGAAATCGGTTCCCGGTGCCGTCCCGGCATTACCCGTCCGATGCCAGTCGGCGGGGGTGGACACCGTCAGGGTCTGCCCGTTGGTGGCCAGCATGACGTTCGCGCCGGCCGCCAGCGCGACGTCATCGCGCAGCGTATTCAAACTCTTCACGACCTGGCCGGACGCAATCTTGGGCGCTGTAACCGCGCTGTTTAACAGGCCCGCGTTGCCGACGGCGTTGGCGATGACAGCGGCCGCCGTTGCGGCTGACGAGGCTGTGACCGCGCTCCCTGCTGCCGTGGCATACAGTGCGCCAGGTGTTGGGGTCAGCGGTTGACGCGATGCCAGCGGGGTGAATGCGCCATTGCCATTGGTGCGCACGCCAACTTCAAGCCAGCGGGCTTCGCCGTCGAAGATGCCCGCGCCGAAATCCAGCGTGACGAGGAACAGGCCGTTGGTGACGCCGGTCGCGGTATTGGTCCGGATCGGCCCCACGACGGCTCCGCTGCTGGCCGCGTCGTAGAGGGTGAACCGCAGGTCGTACACTCCACTGGCGGCGTTGGCGCCATTGAACAACCGGCCTTGGTAGGTAAAAGCTGTGCCCAGGGGAGCCGCCAGGACGCCGACGGTCATCGCCCCGAGCAGGAATAGTATTGCGAGGGTGTTCTTCATGTTTTGTTTGCTTTCCATTGTGTCTGCGGATCTCAGGATCTGCTTCCCCATCGCCATCGCGATGGGATGAGGCGCTTCAACGACTGGCTTGGTAACTCAGGCGGAGCGCGACGAGCGTGACAGCTCCGTTGTAAGTGTCGCTTTCAATGCGGCGGATCGTTAGTCCTGCGAAATCAGGCAGGGACGTGGTGAAGGCGGGCAGGGTAAATGTCTGTTTGACCAGATATCCGACGGCTCCAGCAGCCACGGGCGACCCGGTGATCGATCCCCCGGTGCCGGCGTAAGCGCCATTGGTGTGCCCCACCCAACGCACGAAGAAATTGATGGTGCCCGTGCCCAGCGAGTTCGCCGCGAGGAAGAGATCGAGGTTCAGCGGAGTGCCGCGCACGTAGTCGGTGGGGAGCGGGAAGGAGATAAATCCACCCCCTTGAACGCCATCAAGGAACTGAATCCCCGGACTTCCATCGCCGGACAAGACTGTGCTTTGGTGGATCAGGTCACCCACGGTGATAGGCACGTAACGAGTCACCGGCGCGGCATTGGAGATCGTGCCGCTGACGATGAGGTTTCCGAACACCTTGGTATCGCCTCCCGAGGTGAGGCTCAGCCGGTTCTCGAACCCGGTATAGAAGTCCAGACCATACTGGTTGCCACCCGGACCCCGTTTCGAGGAGATGCCCTCGCCGCTGGATGCGCCGAAAACCAGTCCAGGACGCAAGCCCCCATTGGTGTTCTGACTGACCGGATCCACCGCCACCGCGCCGTCATTGGACCAGGCCAATGACAGGAACTGGCCGCTGCCGCAAACGGTGCCGAGGCCGCCGCCGCTGCACGCGTAGAGCACCGGGCCGTCGATGTTCGCGTTGGCGAAGAGCTTGCCTCCACCATACCAGCCCAGGCCGTGATTGCGATCGCTTCCGCCGCGAAGATACAGATCGTAGTCATTGAGGTGCATGCTGCCTTCGACATCGAGGATCGAGTCGATCGGGGAGTTTGACGCGGACGAAATCGAAAGCGCACCGGTCCTCGCGTGGAGGACTCCAGCAC
This sequence comes from Limisphaerales bacterium, assembly GCA_038249465.1. Lineage (GTDB taxonomy): Bacteria > Verrucomicrobiota > Verrucomicrobiia > Limisphaerales > JBBRWD01 > JBBRWD01. The sequence continues at coordinate 18,642 of JBBRWD010000018.1, forward strand.
GAATCTCCATGTGATCATCGGAGTCTCTTTCGCCGATGCTCACAAACTGTCCGTCGCCGAAGAAAATCATCTTGGGGTCTCCATTCGCGTTGTAACCCCCAACGTGCAGAAAGCCACCGCTGCCGTTGCTCCCGCTCCCGTTGTAGAAATTGGCGGATCGGAAGATGTTTGAGCCAGTGAAGGTTTGCAGCGCCTCCAGGCGCGCGACATTTGGGGACAACCGCGAGTCCGGAACGGTGCCAGTGGCGAGGGCGCTGGCGTTCAGGGTGGTCAATCCGCTGCCGCTACCACTCAACACATTGCCGGAATTATTCAAGACAACGGGGTTGGAGTAAGTCCCGGCGAGCGCACTGCCGCTGACTGTATCCACCGAGTGAGCCACCTGCGCTCGATAGGCATACGGGGCCGCACTTAATGCCTGCCGGGGACTCAAGGCGACAAACGCTCCACCGCCGTTGGTGCGGACGGCCAGTTCCAGCCAGCGCGGCGAACCGTCGAGCACCGCGCCGAAATCGAGCAGGGTGGTAAAACTGCCCTGTGCCACGACCACGGCACTATTTGTCAACTTAGGACCCACCTGGCTGCCGCCACTTTCATCGCTATAAAGGATGAAGCGCACATCGTAGGTGCCATTGGCCGGGTTGGCGTGGTCCACCAGGCTGCCTTGATAAGTGAACGCGGTGGTCTGGGCCTGCACGGAGGTGACGCCGGCCAACACCAGTAATGTGGCGAGGAATGAGGTTCGTTTCATGATGATTTGGACTTCGCTTGGGTTTGAATGCTTGCTGGACTGTGGAAATGAGAAACTTGATTAACCGATCGAACCCCGCGGTTCGCACCGTCGGAGCGAATCGACTGCTTGGCGGGGCGGTGAGGAGACTGTGCGATGCCGCCCGACTCCATCCGGTTCATGGCCGCGGGGCGAGTCGAGTTCCAGGAGGTTCCCTCGAACTCTGGCTCCAGGTGCAGGTCCGGGCAGGTCAGCAGCAGGAACGACCCGCCGATCGCTGGCGGGAGAACCTGCATAACTCCGCAACTGGCACAACGAGTGCGAAGCTTCGGACGGTCGATGGACGCGGGCGCGACGGACTGCCGGGGCGAGAGCGGGATGAACGCGCCGCCACCGTTGGTGCGCACGGCGATTTCGAGCCAGCGCGAGTCGCCGTTGAACACCCCGCCGCCGAAGTCCAGCGGGACGATGAAGAGGCCGTTGGTCACACCAGTGGCGGTGTTGGAAAGCGTGGCGACCATGGAATTGCCATTGCCGGGCGCGTCGTAAATCGCAAACCGTCAATCCTAAATGCCATTGGCGGCCGCGCCGCCGTTTTGGAGCCGGCCCTGGTAGGTGAAGGCCGTGCCGAGCGGGGCAGCATTGCCCACAAGACCAGGCAAGGCCAAAGCGCAGACCAGGTAGAATCGGGAAAGGAGTAGTTTCATGGTTTAGAGAGTGCTGAGGGTTGAGGGTCGGCAATCAGGGTTTCTGCAAGCGGTAGAACTTGTTTCCTGCGGCCGCGGTTTCGATGAAGCAGAGGTGGGTGTCGCAGATCGGATAGGGCGGTGGCAAGGGCGTCCACACGACGGGCGTGGTGGAGAGGCTGGCGGTCGATTGCAGTCGCCAGCCCGCCTCCGGACCTGGCCAGGAGACGACCACGGTGTTGGTCGCGGTGCGGGTGACGGAGAGCAACGGCGCGCCGGGAGTTTGCACGGCGGCGATGATTCCCCAGAAACCGCCGGTCAGCGTGAACGGCCCGCCGCTCATCACGCCGGCATCCGGCTGGCCGATGGTGCCGGTGACGGTGTAAACGCCGCCCGTGCTCGTGCCGCCGCCGCCGTCTATGGTGTGCCAGTCAATCGAATAGGATTGGGCAGAGGCCCGAAAGCAGAGGGCGCAGAGCAATAGGCAGAAAGCGCCGAAGTTTCGCCAGGTTTTGGAGTGCGCCAGCCCTCTGGCGCTTTGCCCCGACGACCACTGGCCCCGCCCCGACCAAAGCGGCGGAGGGCCGCCGCACTCCAGGACGCTCCGCGTTTGCCAGCCGCCATCCGCTATTTTCCATTCGCGTGTTTGCATTGTCCGCCTCCGTTCAGTTTTTGGTTCAAGTCCTGCGGCTCGCCAGTTGCGAGTTTGATCCGGTTTTGAACTGCGTTTTGGGGGTGTCGCTGAGTCCCCCCGAATGTCGCTTCACGGCATCAAAGGCCGGAAAGCGCGGAGGCGGTAGAACCGCTGATGGCCGGCTTGGAACACGGCGGCGTTGTTGGCCCCAAGCCAGGGCAATACCGCCAGATCCGACCAGGAATTGGTGGCCAGATCATCCCGATATTGGATGGCATACTGGCGGGAGGCGACGCTGCCCCAGGTCATATCCAGCCAGGTGGGAAAATCCGCGTTGACCTGGAAACTGGCGATGCGCAGCACGCTGTTGGGATCGCGTGGATCCGTGCCCGCCAGGTATTCCGCCAGGTTGCTGGCCCCGTCGCCGTCGGAGTCCACGCCAGGCAAAGGCCGCAACTGGCCCCAGTTCTGGCGTTCCCAGGCGTCGGGCAAACCGTCGCCATCGGTGTCGGCCCCGGCGGCGATGCTGGTAGTCTGCACGCGGGCCGTGGCGTTGCTGAGGGAAAGCCAGCCGCAATTGGCCGCGTAGGCGTAGCCGCTCAGATTGCCCGTGAGCAGATCCACCTTGGGGGCACCCGTGGCTTCAAAGTTGATCCAGCCGATATTCGCGCCCCAGGCGTGGCCGCGCAAATTGCCCAGGCCGTCGTGGTTCACGCCGAAGTCGGCGGCCGCCAGGTTGAGATATTGAATCCCATCGGTCGGCGTGCCGCTGCCGAGGTTGATCCAGCCGACGTTGGCGGCATAGAGGTAGCCGGAGCAGACATATTCGCCGATGACCGCGCCGTTGCTGGTGTCTCCGCGCCAGTCGCACCAGCCGAGGTTGGCGGCGTAGGCGTAAGGGTTGGCGGCATCAATGGTGGTGGTCTGGGCCAGCAAGGCTGAAGGCTGAAGGCTGAAGGCTGAAATATACGCGAGGAGTGCGAGTTTGGTTTTCATGGCTTAAAATTCTTCATTCTGCATTCTAAATTCTTCCTTCGCCGGTTCACGGCATGTTGTATTTGTAGGTGATGTTGTTGGTGCCGCTGGCGGCATAGCAGCCGTTGGCGATGGTGGCCTGGATGGCCGTGCCGCCGGAGCGATAGCCGGTGCAGGTGTTGGCATTCTGAGCATACAACCCCGTGCCGGTGGGACTGGAGCCATAGCAGCCGATCGCCGTTCGAGCGGCATAAACGCCGGTGCCACTGCTGCTGTAGCCGGAACAGTTCTGGGCGATGGTGGCAGAAACGCCGTTGCCGCTACCGCTGTAGCCGTAACAGTTCTGGGCGGTGGTGGCAGAAACGCCGTGGCTATTCTCGCTGGAACCGTAACAGTTCTGGGCGGTGATGGCATAAATGCCGTCGCCGCCTAAACTTTCACCACGGCAATCGGAAACATGGCTGCCGTAAATGGCACTGCCACCGCAGTCAATTACCGACGAGGTATTGATGGTGGAGGCGTGTATTCCATAGCTTCCCACCGTCCGCACCGTGCAATTCTCCACCACCGTCGAATCACCGGTTCTCAAGTAAATGCCATAATACCGACAGCCGGAAACCGACACGCGCGACACCAGCACATTCACCGCGAAGCCGGAATAGTATATCCCGTAGCCAAACCCGCTGCCGCTGTAAACGCCGCTGCCATTGTTCGTCACGCCGCCCTCGATGAAGCCATTGGCGATGGTGATGTTTTTCAAACCACCGTTAAGCTGGATGGCCGTGCCCGCCGCGCTGGCGGCGGTGGATTTGAGGGTGAAACCGCCCAGGTCCAGCGTCACGCCGTTGGTGGTGATGGTGATGGCGTCGCCGTTGGTGACTGTCAGCGACCCCGCCAGCGTCACCTGCGCCGACCAGTCAATCGTCTCCGGCACCTCGCTCAGGACCAGGTCAAGCTGGTTGCCGGCCGAAAAGTTGTAGTTGTCGGTGTTCCCCCGCACCGCATTCCCGGAAAATCGGGCGTTCGCCCCGGATGCCTGCAGCCCGATGCCGCTGCCGGTAACGGTGCAGTCCCGCACCTCGGAGTTGCCACTCGCGCGGATGCCGGCCATCCCGGCGTCTTGAACCTGACAACGGCGGACAATGCAACCGCCGCCGACCGCGATGCCGTAATTCTGGCAATCATAAATCCGCAGGTCTTCAAAGATGGTGCCCGCCAAGGCGGTGGAGGTGCTGAAGTCAATGCCGTTGGCAGTCGGGGCTGAAAGTATTCCGTTGCGCACCAGCACGCGGGATCGGGGGCCGGATTGGAGGATGGCGCTGCCGGAGGCCGGGATGATGGTAAATCCCATCAGGTCGAGCGTCACGTTGTCGGCGGCAATGGTCACGCTGCCGGCCAGGTTGGTGGTCAGGTAATACGATCCCGGCTGGGTGATGGTGACTGGCGCGGTGGCAATGGGCGTGCGCGGCTCGACCTGGGCGAGCGTCTTCATCGTCGGCGCGGGCGCGCCCGGCGGCGTGAGGCTGCCTTGGGCTAAACAAGTTGATAGTTGAGAGTTGATAGTTGAGAGGAACAGCAGCGCGAGGAATGCAAACTTTGTTTTCATAGTTTTTAATTTGGGATCTTGAGAGCTTCTTTGGGTAATCATTCAGAATTCGAAATTCGCCCACGGACTGTTGGTGGTAATCGTTCCGGTCGCGGTGATGATCGGGCCGATAGTCTGCGTGCCGGAAGTAAGATAGTTCGTCCCATTGCCACGGGCGGTGTTCCTGACGATAAAATTACCGGCAATGTCCACGCGAACGCCCCAATCATTGCCGGTGACATTGTTGTCTTCGACACGGCAGCTATTGCCGGTGATCCGAACGCCAGCGCCAGCGCCAGCGCCGGCACCGTTGCCCGTGCAGGAGTTGCCGATGACGCGACACATGGAGGAAACCACAATGCCGTTGATTATGTTTCCCTCGGCCACACAACTCGTCACGTCACCCCCGGACCACAGCGAAATGCCATGCGCACTATTCCGGTTGGCGGTGCAACCGCTCACCAGACCAGAGCCATCGGAGACGATTCCAGAGTTGGTGTTAAAATTGGCCGTGCAATTGATGACCGTGCTGAGCGAAGCCGTGTAGATTCCGAAACCGCCATTCTCCATGGCCACGCAGTCGCGAACGACTGATTCGCCCGCGATGTGAATCCCGTCATTGCCGTTGCCGGTGGCGATGCACTCGCTCACTACGGAGCCGATGCCACTGTAGATGCCGCTGCCACTGTTGGCACAGGCGCGCATACTGCGGAGGGTTGTGCGATAGGCGTTGTTGACGTCAACCCCGTCTCCTGACCAACCCCGCACTGTGCCGTTGCCGACAGTGACATTGGTGCGGATGCTGAGAACATTGATGCCGTCCAAGGAACCCGGCACGCCGATCACCGCGAATCCGCCGAGATCCAACGTCACGTCGCTCGCGGTGATGGTGATGCCGCGGGAGCCACTCACACCGGTCAGATTGGTGGTCAAATAATATGACCCCGGCTGGCTGATGGTGAACGGCGCGGCCGAGATCGGCGTGCGCGGCTCGATCTGCGCCAGCGTCTTCATCGTCGGCGCGGGTGCGCCCGGCGGCGTGAGGCTGCCTTGGGCCAAACAAGTTGATAGTTGAAAGTTGAAAGTTGAGAGCAACAGCGCGAGCGCCGCGAGTTTGTGTGGGGTGTTCATAAAAGTTTCTTCATTCTGCATTCTTAATTATTCCTTCGCCGGTTCAGGGCATGTTGTATTTGAAGGCGCTGACGGAGACGGAAGAACCGAAGCAGAAGTTGGCGTAGGTGGCGCTTAAGCCCACGCCGGTGTTACTTTGGCCATAGCACGAGTTGGCGTAGGTGGCGCTAATCCCCGAATTGTTGCCATCACTGCGGCCGTAACAGTTCTGGGCGGTGATGGCGTAAAGACCGGGGCCACTGCCGCTGTAGCCGTAGCAGTGCTCGGCGGCGGTGATGTAAATACCGTAACTACCGCTGCTGCTGCCGTAACTGTGCAGCCCGGTGGTGCCAGCAAGGCCGTAGCTACTGCTGCTGAAGCCGGAACAGTTCTGCGCGGTCGTGACTAAAAGGCCGTAGCCACTGCTGCTGTTACCGTAACAGTTTTGCGCGGTGTTGGCGGTCAGGCCGTAGCTACTAGTGCTCTTGCCGGAGCAGTTCAGCGCGGTGATGGCAGAAAGACCGGTGCCACTGCTGCTGGAACCGGCACAGTTCTGGGCGGTGGTGGCATTGATGGCGATAAGACCGCAATCATTCGCCGTCGAATCCGCCACGCTGCTGGCCACAATTCCATAGCTACCCGCCACATTAACGGTGCAGGCTGCCACCACCGTCGAATTGAGGGCCAGGTAAATGCCATAGTTTAACACTCCCGTCACGGAAACGTCCTTCACCCGCACGTTGCAGGGAATTGCAGTAGAAAAGTAGATGCCGGTATTAAATCCACTGCCGCCGTAAGTGCCGCTGCCATTGTTCGTCACCCCGCTGCTGATGTGGCCGTTGTAAATGGCAATATTCGTCCGTCCGCCGCTCAACAGAATGGCGATGCCCGTCGCTGAAGCCGCTGTCGAGGCAATGGTGAAACCGTTCAAATCCAGTGTCACGTTGTTGGCGGCGATGGTGATGGCGTCGCCGGAACTGACGGTGAGGTTCGTCGTCAGGTAATACGACCCCGGCTGGCTGATGGTGAACGGCGCGGTGGCAATGGGCGTGCGCGGCTCGATTTGCGCCAGCGTCTTCATTGTCGACGCGGGTGCGCCCGGCGGCGTGAGGCTGCCTTGGGCCAAACAAGTTGATAGTTGAAAGTTGAGGGTTGAGAGGAGCAGCGCGAACGCCGCGAGTGGGAGTTGGGGCTTCATAAAAGATTCAAGGTTTCAGCATTCATCCTTGGTCAAAAGGGCAGTGGTTCAAGTTGCTGGTAATCGGCGGGCGGCTGGAAGAGCGCGCCGTCTTGATCCGCGATTTTTTCGGCGGCGACGCGGGTGACCGTGTAGCGGAAGCGTTCCGGCCCATTCTTAAACTTCAAAACGGCGGCCAGCGGGAACAGCTTTCTGGCCCGCAACAGTTCGCCCCATTGCTCCTCAACCATTCGCGGCCCGAACCGCAGCGGCTGGTGGCGGACATAAGGCTGAAACGGTAGCAACTCGTCGGTGGCCCAGATTTCCATGATTTCGCCGCCCTGCTGGAGTTCAAACTTCGCACAGGCGTAACCCAGCAGGTTGGTCTGGTCGCCCGTGGCTTTCCATTCCACGGCTTCCTCCGGCATGGGCATTAGGGGCAGGGGCGGCATCCCCCCGGCCGGTTTCATTCCCGGCGGCGGCAGGGCCGGCATGCCTGGTAAATTGGCGGCCCCCTCAGGGATGGAAACGCCCGGGGGCAGGCCGGGCGGCGGTTGCGGGCCAACTCCGGCGGGCGGCGGCGGCAGGCTCGGCATGACCGGCAAGTTGCCCGCCGATCCGGCGGCCGGGCGACCGGGCTGGCCCGGCCCGGCGCCAGTCTGATCCTTCAGCCGCACGAAGCTGCGATTGTGCGGATACAGCAGGGTCAGTTCCCCCGTGGCGCGATCCAGGATGTCCACCGGATTGGGCCGCGAACTGCCGGCCACTTCCACGCGGAGCGCGTTGGTGGCGACGGTGTAGCTCAGGGATTGCTGCTCCCCGCCGCGCGTGGTGACGGCCGTGATGTGCCCCTCGAACGGGGCGGCGGAAACCCGTGCGCCTGCCTGCGGCAGCGTCAGCGCAAGGGCGGTGAGGAGGAGGGATCTGAGGTTCATTGGATTTGGTTTTGATTCCTTATTGGCCGGGTTTGGCTAGTTGCTGGACCAACGCCTTGAGTTCCGCCAGCTCGCGCCTTAATGCGGCGTTCTCGGATTCCACCTTCTGGTTCAAGCCCTGAATGGCGGCGAGCGCCACGCCATCGGCTTCCTGGGTGGTGATGCTTTTGTCGTCGCTGCCGGGATAGAACGCGGCTTTGAAATCCTGCGCCATCGGGCCGATGTGCGGGGTGATGCTTTGTTCTTCCCACTGGTAGTGCCATTGGGTGATGGGCAGCGCGGCGAGTTTTTCCAGGATGGCAACTCCATCCACGGGACCGAAATCCTTTTTCACATTGCGGTCGGAGATGACGGCCCAGGACGTGCCGCCTGCCGCGAGGGAAACTCCCGCCGTGGCCCCGCTGTTGGAGAAGAACCGGTAGCCGCCACTGGCCCGCATGGTGACCGAGTTGGCACTGGCGGAGGCAATGTCCACAAAGGTGGAATCGCCCCAGACGAAGGCGCCAGTGTGGTTGGCCTTGGCGCGGGTGCCAGCCGCGAAGGCGTAATTCGTGGCGGTGTTGGAAAGTCCGCCAGGAATCGTGGCACGCAACGAGTTGGCCGCGATGTTGTTGTTGTCGCCCCCGCCAATCGCGCTGTAAGCGGAGTTCGTGCCGATGTCGTTCAAGGAGCCTCCCGCGATGGTGGCAGCCACCGAGTCGGCCGCGATGTTGTTGTTGTAGCCCCCGCCAATCGCGCTGGCATCGGAGTCCGTGCCGATGTCGTTCCAGTAGCCTCCCGCGATGGTGGCATAATACGAGTCGACCGCGATGTTGTTGTTGTTGCCCCCGCCAATCGCGCTGTAATCGGCGTTCGTGCCGATCTCGTTCAAGGAACCTCCCGCGATGGTGGCATACGGCGAGTTGGCTGCGACGTTGTTGTCGTTGCCCCCGCCAATCGCGCTGTAACCGGAGTTCGTGCCGATGTCGTTCAAGGAACCTCCCGCGATGGTGGCATACGGCGAGTTGGCTGCGACGTTGTTGTCGTTGCCTCCGCCAATCGCGCTGTAACCGGAGTTCGTGCCGATGTCGTTCCCGTAGCCCCCCGCGATGGTGGCATCCCACGAGTTGGCCGTGATGGTGTTGTAGTTGCCCCCGCCCATCGCGCTGTAATTAGAGTTCGTGCCGATGTCGTTGGAAGTGCCTCCCGCGATGGTGGCATACGTCGAGTTGGCCGCGATGTTGTTGTTGTAGCCCCCGCCAATCGCGCTGTAATAGGAGTTCGTGCCGATGTCGTTGGCCCGGCCGCCCGCGATGGTGGCGTAGCTGGCGAAAATGGCGTTGCTGTTGTTGAAGCTTCCGCCGCCCCCAATGGTCGCGCCATAGAGGCCCGGCCCCACAAAGTTGCCACTGAAGCCGCCGATGACATTGGGGCTGGTGGCATTCGGCTCCAGCCGCAGGGCGCGCTGGTTGTTGACTTTGAACTCCAGCGGCTGGTTGTCCGTCGTGCCCACAAAGTGCGTGCCGGGCGTGGTGACCGTGTTGCCGCCCAACAGCCACACTTGACTGGTGCGCGCCACGTTGGCGGCCAACCGCGCGTCGGGCACCGTGCCGCCCGTGAGTTGCGAGGCGTTCAGGCTGGTCAACCCGCTGCCCTCACCGGCAAAGCTGTTCCCGGCATGGCTGAAGGTGAGCGCGCCCGAATAGATGCCGGCCAGTTGACCCGATGGCAGGGTGCCGCTTAATTGCGCGGCGGGCAGCGCGCCTGTGAGGTTGCCGGCGGTGATGGCGTAGGGCGTGGCGGTGAGCGGTTGGCGGGGCATCAGGGTGGTGAACGGCCCGACGACGGTGCGGACTTCCAGTTGCAGCCAGCGATTGGCGCCGGGAAAGTTAGCGCCAAAATCCAGCGGCAGGACGAACAGGCCATTGGTGACGCTCACGATCACCTGCAAGGGGCTGTTGGAAGCCAGGGCCGTGCCGCCGCCGGAAACGCTCCAGAGGGTGGCCTGGAATTCCGCACTGCCGGTGTAGTTCGTGCCGTTGTCCGCCACGCGGCCCTGGTAGGTGAAGGCCGTGCCTTGCGCGCGGCTGGTTAAGGGTGGCGCGAGGAGGGTGGCGAGCGCCAGCAGCGCCGTCCCGACTTTAAGGGTGAGTTTTGTATTCATGGATGATGCACGGTTTAGGATTTTGGGTTGAGAGTCAGAACTTGTTTCACGGTTTGAACAGACGATGGAACCGGTTGCCGGCCGGTGACGGCTCGGTGAACTGGAGATTCACGCCGCTGGTCTGATAGGGCGGCGGAATTTCCGTCCACACGCTGCCGCTCGTGACAAGGTTCGTCGTGGCGTGGAGCAACCAACCGGTCGCGGGCAGCGGCCACGTCATAATCACCGTGCTGTTGCTCCGGGTGACGGAGAGCAACGGCGCGCCGGGCGTTTGCACGGCGGCGATGAGGCCCCAGAACCCGCCGGTCAGCGTGAACGGCCCGCCGCTCATCGCGCCGGCATCCGGCTGGCCGATAGTTCCAGCCACGGCATAGACGCCGCCCGTGCTGGTGCCGCCACCGCCGCCGACTTTATACCAGTCAACCGAATAGCTTTGGGCCAGCGCTGAGATCAAGGGCAAGGCAGCCAACGCGAACAGCGCAACAAATCGCCGCCGGGTGTTGGAGTGCGCAGGCCCTCTGGCGCTTTTTTGACGTGCCTGATTCGCTGACGGTTCCGAAAGCGGCAGAGGACTGCCGCACTCCAAGACGCCTCGCGCTGTCACTGGCCACCTCCGTTGCGGGCCGTGATGAGTTGCTCCAAGTGGTCAAGGCGCGCCCTCAATTCCGCATTCTCCGCCCGCAGGGCGGCATTCTCGGACTCGACTTTCTGATTCAACCCCTGGATGGCCGCCAGCGCCACCCCGTCGGCATCGACGGTGGTGATGCCGGTCTCGCTCTCGCCCACGGCGAAGGCGGCCTTGAAGGTCCTGCGCCATCGGACCGATGTGGCGCACGGTGCTGTCCTGACTGTTGTAGCGCCAGGTGCTGATGGGCAGGGCCGCGACCTTGTCGAGCACCGCTTGGGCGTCCACGGTCGCGAGGTCTGATTTGGCGTGGCGATCACTGAGTGATGTCCAACTCCCTCCGCCGCCGGTCAGCGTGAACTGTCCGCCACTCATCACTCCCGCGTCAGGCTGGCCAATGGTGCCGGCCACGGAATAGACGCCGCCGGTGCTGGTGCCGCCGCCGTCGATGGTGTGCCAGTCCATCGAGAACTAGGCTTGGGCGCAAAGGCAGCAAGCAAGCGGCAACAGACAGCAGAGCAGAATCCTCCGCCAAGTCATGGACCGCGCCAGCCCTCTGGCGCCTCCGGCTCGGCGCATCAAGTCCCTTGAGGAGGAAAGCGGCAGAGGATTGCCGCACTCCAAGACGTCTCGCGTGTTCATCGCGCACCGCCGTGTTCGTGGTTCATCAGTTGTTCCAGTTTCTCCAGCCGCCGCTTCAGCTCCGCGTTCTCCGCCTGTAGTTTCTGGATGCTGACTTCCGACTTTTGATTTCTGATTTCCAACTTCTCATTAAGCCCCTGGATGGCGGCCAGCGCCACGCCGTCGGCATCGACGGTGCCGATGGCTTTGTCGTCCTTGCCGAAGCCGAACGCGGCCTGGAAATCCTGTGCGGTCGGGCCGACGTGGCGGCTGGACGGATCTTCCTTGTAGCTCCAGGTCGAGAGCGGCAGCGCGGCCACCCGGTTGAGAATTTCCTCGCTGTTCACCGCCTGGAAGCCCTCTTTGCGGTCGCGATCCGAGGCGTTCACCCATTGCATGCCGTTGCAGTAGGCTCCGCCGGCCACATGAATCTTGTGAGCGGGATTGTTGGTATCGATGCCGAGGTTTCCGCCCGTGAAGAAGAATCGGCTCGCCTTCAGTTCCATCGTATCGTCCGCGCCGTTCTCCCCGATGTGGACATAGTCGCCATCGCCGAAGCAAACCAGTTTCGGATCGCCGCCCGTGCTGGCCATGCCGACCTGGATGCTGCCGCCGGCGCGCGTCGGGCCGCTGCCATCCATGACGTGCAAACGCCGCGAGGGGCTCAGGGTGCCGATGCCGATGTCGCCGGTGTTGAGGATCGTCATCCGGTTGGAGAAGCTGGTGTAGAAATTCAGGGCGAACTGGTTGCCGCCGGCGGTGCGCTTGGACGCGATGCCTTCGCCGCTGCCCAATCCCCCCAACAACAAGCCGGGCGCCAGGCTGCCGGCGTTCAGGCTGCCGCTGTCAACCGCCACGCTGCCCGTGGCGTCCCACTGCAGGGCCAGTCGCTGTCCGCCGTTCATGCTGCCCACGCCGCCCCCGGTCCAGCCATAGAGCACCGGGCCGTCCACGTTGACGCCCGCAAAGGGCTTGCCCGCGCCGTACCAGCCCAGACCGTGGTTGGCATCGGTGCCACTGCGCAGGAGAATTTCCTGGTCGCTCATCCGCAGGCTGCCGCCGCCGATCACCTGGGCGCCGCTAAACGTGTTGCCGCCGCTGCGCAGCGCCACGTTGGACGACAAACGTGCGTCGCCGACCGTGCCGGTGCTGATGCTGCTTCCGCTCACGCCGGTCAAACCCGCGCCGTCCCCCTGGAAGGTTCTGGCCCGCACCGTGCCGGCGACGTTGAGCGCGGCTCCGCTGGGATTGTTGGTGTTGATGCCGACGCCACCCGAGGCGCGGATGAGGAACTGGTTGGTGCCGGTGGAGGCAATTGGCGTTTCCGTCCAATCGCCCCAAACGAAACTGCCATCATGCAAGGCCTGAGAGTAAAACCCGGCGGCCAGGCTCAGCATGCCACCAGCGGTGTTGTAGTAGCCAAAGGCCGTCGAAGCAAAACCCGTCGCGGAGCAAGACACGCCCATCGCGCTGGCATACTTGCCCGAGGCGGTGGCTTTCCCCAGCGCGGTGGCGTACTCGCCCTCCGCCGTTGAGTAGCCCAAGGCAGTCGAGTAAGCGCCGCTGGCGGTGGAAAAGCCGCTGGCGGTGGAGTTGGTGCCCAGAGCCCGCGACTGGCCCAGGGCGCTGGCGCCGAACGCTCCGGCTTCCGCGCCGTAGCCCAGCTCCACGCGCTCGGCGTCGAGTTGCGCCAGCGCGGCATGCTCGACCAGCAGATTGCCTCGCACATGGAGCGGCGCCAGCGGCGCAGCAGTGCCGATCCCAACCCAGCTTTGGGCAATGAGGCCGATGTCCTGGGTGGGCGAAACATCCAGGACCGAGAACGAGTCGTCGCAGCCCAGCACGACGATATTCTGGTTCGCGGCGATGGACTGGGCGCCATAGAGGCGATCAAACTCGCCCAGACCGTTTCGCAGCTCGACGCGCGTGGTCGGGGCCGCGGGATTCGACACATCGGCAGCCCACACGTGCCACCCGTGCAGATCGTTTTCCACGAAGCCGGCCGTCCACACGTTGGAGCCGGCGAACCCGATTGCCTGCGACCAGTCGTAGGGGCCTTCCCGCGGGTTGTCCCGGTTGCGGAGCATGCTGCGGAGAACGGGATTGGCGGGATTCGACACGTCCACCAACGTTGTCGCTCCGGGGGCGGCAATGGCCAGCAGGTTTCCCGAGAAGGCCACGGCCGCCGCCCCGGCGAGCTGGGTGAAGCCATTGACATCGTCTCGCAGGGTGGCTTGAAGAATCGGGCTGGCTGGGTTAGCGACGTCCACGAGGGTGACTGCACCGCTGCCATAGGCCGCAATGGCCAGGAGGTTGCCCCGGAGCGCCACGCCATGGACCAACTGCAGATCGTTGAACCCCGACACTCCGTGCTTGAGGGTGGCTCGCCACGCTGGCGCAGCAGGATTCGAGACGTCCACCAACGTCACCGCACTGTCGTCGGCTGCGCCGACCGCCAGCAAACTGCCGCGCAGCGCGAGCGAGACCGGGCGCTTCAACTCATTAAACCCGCCGACGCCGTCCCGGAAGGAGGATCGATAGACGGGCGCGGACGGATTCGAGACATCCACCAACGTGACCGCGTCATCCCAATAGGCAGCGATGGCCAGCAGGTTACTGGAGAGGGCCACGGCACTGACCCCATTGAGGTTGGTATAGCTGCCGGTGCCGTCTTGGACGGACCACTTGAGTGTGGGCCAGTAGGGAGACGTGAGGTCAACCAGCATCACGGCGTTGCCAGCCATGCAACCTACCGCCAGCAGGTTGCTGGAGAGCGCCACAAAGGTTTTGCCAAAGAGGTTGCTGTAGCTGCCGGTGTCCTGGGAAACAGTGCTGAGCAACGTGGGCCGGAGCAATGACCGACCGCCGGCAATATGCAGAGCCGCCTGGGGCGAATTGGTGCCGATGCCCACCAGGCCGTTGGTGCTGACCTGGACGGCATTGAGCGGTGAGCCATCCGGAGCATCGAGATGGTTCACCGCGCCGGGGGCGAACTTGGCGGCGGTGATTGAACTGTCCGCGAGCGCGCCGCCGTTCAAGCTGGTCAGCCCAGCGCCGCTGCCCTGGAAACTGCCGGCCAGGACAGTGCCCCGGACGTGCAAGGAGGCTTGTGGATTATTGGTGCCGATGCCCACGCCACCACCGGCGCGGATGATGAACTGGTCTGGACCTGTGGAAGCGAAGTCTTGGAACGTGCGGTCGGCCCAGACGAAGGTGCCGTCGTGGATGGCCTTGGCTTGCGTGCCCGCCGCGTGCGAACCGAAGCCGCCGGCCGCCGTGTTGTAATTCAGCGCCGCCGAGTAGATCCCGGTTGCTTGGGAGTAGTAGCCGCTCGCCAGGGAATACATTCCCGAGGCGAAGGTCTGATCGCCGAGCGCCGTCGAGGAAGTGCCGCTGGCGACGTTGCGCGAGCCCAGGCTCACTGAGTTGTCGCCGCTGGCCAGGTTGGTGAAACCCATCGCCACGGCGCTGTTGCCGCTCGCGGTGGAATCTCGCCCGGCCGCCAGGCTGGCCCGGCCCGAGGCCGTATTCCGCTCGCCCCCAGGAACACTGGCTGCGGTCGCCGTCACGCGGTTGTTGTCGCCGCCGCCAATGGCGCCGCCGGAACCGTTGTTCGTATTGTAGGAACCTCCGGCGATGGTGGCGGTGCCGTTGTTGATGGCGTTGCCGATGCCGCCGCCCAGGGTCGAGTATTGGGAATTCACTTGGTTGTTCCAACCGCCGCCGACCGCGGAGGCAAATGCGCCGGCCTGGTTGTTGAATCCGCCGCCGACGGCTGCCTTCTCACCCGTTGCCCGGTTCTGCGCCCCGCCGGCCACGGTGCTGTCCTGGGCGCCCACGGTGTTGGCGCGTCCGCCGCCGACCGTGCCGTAGTGGGCACCGGAGGCGATGGTGTTTTGCCATCCGCCCGACTGGCCGCCGCCCGCGATGGTCGCACCCCCCACGCCGGTCGTGATGGTGTTGGCGCCGAGGCCGCCCACGATGTTGGGTTCGCTGGTGGCAGTCGGCTCGAGGCGCAGGGCGCGCTGGCCATTGACCTTTAATTCGAGCGGTTGGTTGTCCGCGGTGCCGACGAAGTCCGTGCCGGGCGTTGTGCTGGCGTTGCCGCCCAGGCGCCAGAAGGTGTTCGACAAGACGGCCGGGCTGAGATCCCCGGTGCCGATTGCCCCGTCGGCGATGCGGCTGGAATCCACTGCGCCGGTTGCGAGTCCCGCCGTGCCGACACTGCCGGCCGCTACCGCGTTGGCGGTAGCCGCCGTCGCAGCCGTGGTGGCGGAAGCCGCCGTGCCGGCCTTCGTGGCATAGATTGCATTCGGTGCCGGGCTGAGTGGCTGCCGCGGGGTGAGCGGGAAGAAGGCGCCTGCGCCGTTGGTTCGCACCTCGATCGCGAGCCAGCGGGCATTGCCATCGAAGGCCGTGGCACCGAAATCCACCGACACGGTGAACAGGCCGTTGGTCACGCCGGTGGCGGTGTTGGTCAGCACACTGCCGACGGTGCTACCTCCACTCAGCGCGTCGTAAATCGCAAATCGTAAGTCGTAAATGCCAGAGGCGGGTTGAGCCCCGTCATTGAGCCGGCCCTGGTAGGTGAAGGCGGTGCCGAGCGGGGCGGCTTGGGCGAGGCCGGCAGCCAGCGTCAGCAAGGCCAAGGAACGGAGCAGAGTTTGAGGCATCATATTGGGTTTGGTTGGTTAAGGATTGGAGGAAAGAGAACGTTCGAGTGCGGCGAGGCGCCGTTTCAGTTCATCGATCTCGGCCACCTTGGCGTTGAGCTTCTGAATCTCGGCATCCTTCGCTTTCAGCTTCTCGTTCAGTCCTTGGATGGCCGCCAGCGCCACGCCGTCGGCGTCCACGGTGGCGATGTGTTTGTCGTCCGTGCCGAGGCCGAAGGCGGCGTGGAAATCCTGCGCCATCGGGCCGGCGTGCGGCGTGGCGGCATCGCCTTTGAAATTCCAGCGGCTGATCGGCAGGGCGGCGACTTTGTCCAGCACTTCGCGCGGGCTGATGGAAGTGAAGTTCTCCTTGAGGTTGCGGTCGCTGGAGGGATTGAAGGCCGTGGCGTTGACCACGCCGCTCACGCTCAGGCCAGAGATGTCCAGGGACATGACTCTCACCCCGCCGCCGCTGTCGAGGTAACCGTCCTTGTGGCCGCCGCCAAGATACCAGAGAAAGGCGGCGTCGGAGTTCGCGCGACTGTAGAGGGCGCCCCCTTGGACGCCAATGCCGTAGTTGGTGCTCCAGAGGTTCAGCATCTGCCGCGTCTGGTTGCCGCAATAGAGGCTCGTGCCTGGGGAGAGTTGCACGCCGCCGGTTGCGCGGACGCAAAACTGATTGGTTCCAGTGGAGGCATAGTCGTCATTCGCGCGGTCAGCCCACACGAAAGCGCCGTCATGCAGGGCTTTGGCGCGCTGGCCGGCGGCAAGGCTAAAAGAGCCGACGGCGGAGTTGTCTCGGCCGCCAGGCACGGTGGCAAACGATCCTCCGCTGCGATTGCCGATTCCACCGCTGATGGTGGAGCCTGCCGCGTTTGTCTCGATCCTGTTGGCGTTCCCGCCCCCGATGGTGGAGGCTGTGGCGTTTTCCTCGATAATGTTGCCGCCCCCGCCGCCAATGGTGGCATTTTCCGCGTTGGTCCGAATATAGTTCGAGGCGCCCCCGGCGATGGTGGAAATCTGGGAATGGTCCCCGATGGTGTTAAAGATGCCGCCACCAATGGCACTGTAAAATGACTGGTTGCCGATGTCGTTTTGCCAGCCTCCCCCGATGGTGGATTCCCACGAGGAGCTTCGAATGGTGTTAATTAAGCCCCCGCCAATGGTGGCGAACCAGGAGTGGACTCCGATGAGGTTCCCATCTCCCCCGGCGACGGTGGAACTCCACGCGTTGGCCTGGATCACGTTGTAAGAACCGCCGCCGATGGTCGAGTTCGTCGCGTTGGACTCGATGCGATGGTGAGAACCTCCGCCGATGGTGGATCGGTAGGCGTCAGGAAAGATGGTGTTTTGTTCGCCCCCGGCGATGATGGAGTATTTGGCGTTGGCATGAATCACGTTGTCGGAACCTCCGACAATGGTGGAGAGGTAGGCATTACTCTGGATGGTATTCGCGCCGCCGCCACCGATGAAAGAAAGCCGGGCGTTCGTCTGAATCGTGTTCCCATATCCCCCGGCAAGGGTCGAAAAATTGGCGCTGGTCTGGATGGTGTTCGCGCCTCCCTGGCTGTTGCCACCACCCGCGACGGTCGCCCCGAGCACGCCCGGCGCCACGGCATTGGCGGACGAGCCCCCCACGACATTGGGAGCCTCGTTGAGCCCCGGCTCCAACCGCAGTGCCCGCTGGCCGTTGACCTTCAACTCCACCGGCAGATTGTCCGTGGTGCCCAGGAACTGCGCTCCGGGCAGCGTGCCCGCGTTGCCGCCCAGACGCCAGAAGGTGTTCAAAGCCAGCGCCGGGCTGAGGTCAGCGCTGGTGAGGGTGCCATCGGCAATCTTGTCCGAGGTCACCGCCCCGGGGGCCAGGCTGAGATTGCTCACCACGCCGGCGGCCGTGGCGAGCGCCGTGCCTGCGTTGGCGGCGTGCAGCGCGTTGGGCGAAGGCGTCAGTGGTTGGCGCGGGTTCAGAGACGTGAAAGGCGTGAGGCGGGAGCCGTTGGTGCGCACCTGGAGTTGCAGCCAGCGGGCGTCGCCGTTGAACGCGCTGGCGCCAAAGTCGAGTGTCACGGTGAACCAGCCGTTGCTTACCGGGTGGCCGCTGTAGGTCACGCTCATGCCAAGCTGGCTGCCGCCGGTCGGGACATCGAAGAGCGCAAAGTCCAGATCGTAGAGATTGCTGGCGGCGTTGGTGCCGTCGGCCAACCGGCCCTGGTAGGTGAAGGCGGTGCCGAGCGGGGCGGCTGAGGCCAAATCAACAGCCATCGTCATGAGAAACGCGGCTGCCGCGAAGGTTGCGTTGATTTTCATATTTTGTTTGCTGCGTGTGGTTATTCCCAACGAAAGATTGAGTGGTGGTGCCGCTTGCTGTCTTTACGGCGCAACCACCCGATAGAAACGGTTCGAACGCATCAAGGCATCGGGCGCAGTGAAGTCCACGCTGCCTTCCATCGACAGATTCGTGGTTAGTACCGGCACCCAACCTTGCAGAGTCTCGCTGGATTCAAAGGTCACGGTCTGACCAGGAAGACCAAGCACTCTGAAGCCAAATGGAGGCCAGGTGGAACGGAGTTGCAGCACGGGCCGCGACGGCGCCTGAAGCAGGCTGTCGCCGTCGAAGCGCACTAGACCGTGGCGGGTGACAGTCGGGCCGCCCGGAGTGAGCGCCACGGTCATGATGTTGCCGCCCGCCAGGATGTGGCCATCGGGCTGGCACGACAGCGAGAACGCGCCGGTGATGCTGACCGCCGGAAAGAGCGGATCCTCGACGCGGTCGCGGTTGAAGCGGCGCAGACTCTTATCGCTGTAGCCCAGCGCCAACAGTCGTCCATCCGCTTGCACCGCCAGGGCGATGGCATCCATCGAGTACCATGCCCCCCCTGTATTCACGAACGCCGCGATGGTGCCGTCCACATTGATCTGCCAAAGCGTGGGGCTGCCCACGCTGCCACTGGCGGTCCCGGCGTAGATCGCGCCGTCCGCCGCGGAGACCAGTTTGGTGGTGCGCTGCGCGGGGTAGCTCGAAAGCGGGAGCCGGGCGCCGCTCGCGTCCAGCAGTGCGAGCCCCGGCGCATACTGGCCGTTGACGTTCTGGAACCAGCCGCCCACAGCGACGGCACCATCCGGTCGGATCGCCAGCGCCAGCACGCCGTTGTCGGGGCCGCTCCCGATGGCAAACGTGGTGTCGAGCGAGCCATCCGGGTGCAGGCGGGCCAGGTTGGTGATGGCGGTGCCGTTCACGCTGCGGAAGAAGCCTCCGACCACGATGCGGCCGTTCGGCTGCACGGCCAGGGCATCCACTTCGACAAAGGCATCGCCCAACACCGGATTGAAGTTGGTGTCCACCGAGCCATCGGTGTTGAGCCGGGCCAGCTTCATCCTTGCCTGGCTGGCCACGTTGCTGAACACGCCGCCGATGATCACCTTGCCATCGGCTTGCAGCGCCAGCGCCGCCACGCGATGGTCCGGGCCGGTCCCGACGTTGAAGGTCGGATCGAGCGAAGCGTCGGCATTCAGCCGCGCCACGCCGGAAACAGCCGTGCCGTTCACGTTGGTGAAGTCGCCGCCGAGGACGATGCGGCCGTCTGGCATCGTGGCGATGCACGACACGCCGTAGTAATTACCGAGGGCGCCTTTGCCCGGGTAGGCCATGGGATCAATCGTGCCTGGGGCGCTGTAGAAGCCCAGGTTCAGCCGGGGCACGCCTCCGAGGCTGCCGAAGAGGCCACCCACCAGCAAGCGCCCGTCGGAGGCCATGGCGAGGGTGTTTACGTATTCGTAGTCGCCTCCGGTGCCGGGCGAGTAGCTGGCCATCGTCGTGCCGTTGGGGTCGAGCAATGCGAGTGAGTTGTGATTGGTACCGTTCAGCGCGGTGAAGTGGCCGCCGATGAGGATGCTGGCGTCGTGGCTGGCATCCCCGCCCAGCAGAACGAAGCTGTGGCCCTGGCCACCATCATAGCGGAAGTTCAACTGGCAGATCGCGAAGTTGGTGTCCAACGACCCGTTGGCGAGCAGGCGGACCACGCGGCTTTCCAGCGCACAGACTAGTTTACCGTTGGGCTGCAAGGCCATGGCGTAGGTGGAGTTGCCGCCGTACATCAGACCGCCAACCGTGACGATGTCGGGCGACACGAATCCCGCGTCCGGCTGGCCGTTGGCCAGCAGTCGATAAATGGAACGGTGCGCGTAGGGGGCTCCGACCACCTCCTCTTTGGTGCCGTAAATCACCATGTCATCCGGCTGCACCACGACGCTGGCAACGGCCGCGGCGAGATTGACCTGGTAGATTTCAGGCGGAACGAAGCTCGTGTCGAGCGAGCCGTTCGCATGAACCATCCCCAGGAGGCTGCGATGCACACCGTTGATCGTGACGAATCGGCCGCCCACCACGATCCGGCCTTGGGACGCCAGAGCCAGGCACAACACGCCATTCATGTTGCCACTGGTGGAACCCACCTGGGCCACAAAGTTGGTGTCGAGCGAGCCGTCGGTGTTCAGGCGTGCCAGGTTGGTGCAGCCATTGGTGGTGTAGAAGAGGCCGCCGATCACAATGCGACCATCGGACTGCACGACGAGATCCTCTACGAACGAGGAAACTGGTGGTAACGGCGAGGTGAAGGTTGGGTCCACGGTGCCATCGGCATTCAGCCGCGCGATGGCCCGGCGGGGCACCCCATGGACGGTTTTGAATGCCCCGCCGATCAGCCATCGGCCATCGGGAAGCGCGGCCGAAGCCCCGACCCAGTCATCCGCGCCCAGCGAGGTGGCGAAGTTGGTGTCTTGCGCGGTGGGTGAGTAGCCAGCCGGGAGAGGGTTGACCACCACGGTGGCGGGCGCGCTGGTCACGGAGCCATGCGAACTGCTGACCACCACATCGTAAGTGCCCGCCTGGTTGGTGTTGGCGGGCACCAGGCGCAAGGTGCTGAGCGTGGCGCCAGGCAGGTTGGTGCCGAACCGCCGCCACCGGTAATTCAGCGTCGGCGTGCCGCCCGCGATCGCTTGCAGGTAGATGCTGCCTCCGGCGAGCACGGTCTGGCTCGATGGCCCCTGGAGGAGGTAAGGCGGCACGACCACGGAGAGGTTGGCGGCGGCGTTGGTCGAGCCGTAGCTGTTGGTGATGACGACGGAATACGTGGCGGCGTCGTTGGCGGTGACGCTCGGGATGGAATAGCTGGTGCCGTTCGCGCCAGCGATGTCCGCGCCCGCTTTGCGCCACTGGTAGAACAGCGGCGGCGCGCCCGTGGCGGTGATCGAGAAACTGGCGCTCTGGCCGACGGCGCGGGTGATGGGGCTGGGCCAGCTCAAGATCACCGGTCGCGTTATCACCGTCATTTGAGCGGTGCCGCTCAGGGCGCCGCCGTAGGCGTTGGTCGCTGCCAGCCGGTACGAACCCGCGTCACCGGCGGTGACGTTGGTGATAACGATGTTGATGTTGGTGGCACCCGGCAGCAGGACCCCATCGCGGTACCATTGGAAAGTGATGGGCCGGGTCGCGGACACGCTGGCGTAGAACTCCGCGCTCGATCCCACCATCACGCTCTGGCTCCACGGGTTGATCGAGCTGATGATGGGACGCATCAGGACTTCCAGCTCCGCCGGGTTGCTCGTCGCCTGGCCCGCGCTGTTTCGGACCACGACGTGATAAGGTCCCTGGTACGAGCGCTCGGCGAACATGATGAAGTAGCTGTCGTTGGTGGCGTCGGCGATGGGGTTGCCGTAGTAATACCATTGGTAGAAGAGCGGCGGCGTTCCCGTGGCCACCACGCTGAAAAGCACCTGGCTATATTCCGCGACCACCTGGCTGACGGGATTCGTGACGATGACAGGCGGGTTCGTAGTGCTGCCGCCGACCAGAGGCGTAAAGACCACGTCGTCCACCCAGCCGGCGTCGAAGCCCGTCGCCACGCTGCCGTCCTTGGAATAAAGCCACTTCAGGGTGTGGGTGCCTGAACCCAGTGGCCACGACTGCCGTTGCCACGCTCCACTGCCCGCGATGTTGGTTTGCGTGGAGCCGTCCACCTGGAACTCAAGGGGGTCGCAACATGACTCCGAGGTCACCGCCCACCAGAACGACACGGTACCCGGCCCTGTTACGGTGGTTTGCAGCCAGGTCAATTGGCTGTCGCCGACAGCCCCGCTCTGCCAGGCCTCAGGCGGGGTGTGGACATTGGTCGTCTGCGAATACCAGTTGGCAGCACCGCCGGTGGTAAAGTTCGTGATTATCACCTCGGTTGGCGCGGGCACGAACTGGACTTCGTCCACCCACCCGGCGTCCATGCCTTCGGAGGCGCTGCCGTCTTTGCGGTAGCTCCATTCGAGCGAATGCGAACCGGCAGTCAGCGAGAACGAATTCGACTGCCAGGCCACTGCACCGGAGAGATTCGTGATGAGGTTTCCATCCAGTCGGAAATCGAGGAAATCATAGTTTTCTTCCGAGTAAACCATCCACCAGAACGACAGCGTGCCCGGACCGGTGACGCTGGCGTTGAGGCGATTGGTTTCATCGGCGGCGATGGCGCCACTTTGCCAGGCGCTCAAGCCGTCGTGGGTGTTCGTGGCCTGGAGATACCAGTGAGGGATGTTTCCGGAGGTGGTGAATGTCGTAATCTCGTTGGTGTTGCCGCCGCTGCTGTTCGTGCTGCCGAAGGTGAACTGATCCACCCACGCGGCGTTGGCGCCCGCGACGTCGCCGGTTTCCTTGCGGTAAGTCCACGTGAGCGTGTGTTCGCCGGCGGGCACGCTGAGGCTCTGTTGCTGCCAGGTTGTCTCGCCGGAGATCGTGTTGCTCACCCCACCGTCCACTGCGATGTCGAGAAAAACCTGCGGCGCCGCGGAAATGCGCCACCAGAAGGAGATGTTGGTTGGCCCGGTGACGACGGTGCTGAAGGCGGACGATCCGAAATATAGCTCCGGACTGCGGGCGGCACAGAGGCTGTCGTGGGCGTTCGTGCCGTTCACGTCCGGGGCCCACCCAAGCCCGTTGGATTCGTTCGTCACTGCGAGTTGCGGTGCGTCAACAGCAAGACCGAGCGCGGTCACCGGCGCCACCGCCAGCACGCTCACGCGACTGGTCACAGAGCCGTTGTTGTTCGACACGATGACGTAGTAGAAACCGGTGTTGGTGGGATCGGCGGAGTCGAACGAAATCCAGTTCCAGTTCTCGAGTTCGGCATCGTCGCCCACTTTGCGCCAACTGTAGAAGAACTGCTCCGGACCGGAGGCTTGTACCGAGAACGAAGCGTATCCGCCTGGCTGGGCCTCGACGCTTTCGGGGTATGGCTGGCTGACGATGGTTGGCAGGTCCGTGCTCACAGTGACTTGTGCTACGCGACTGGTGGCCGCGCCGTAAGCATTGGTCGCCACCAGCGAATACCCGCCCACATCCGCGAGCGTCGCCGATGTAATGCGGCCGTTGGGAATGGGGTTGCCATCTTTGAACCATTGGAGCTTGAACGGGCTGGTGCCAAGAATAATGACGTAGTTAAAGCTGTGGTACGCCCCTGGAGCCAGGACGACATCCACGGGTTGAAACGGGTAAAACCCGGGCTTCGAGGGCACGACGCTGACCGAGCACACCTGGCTGGTGGCCATGCCCCAGGCGTTGCTGAGGACCACCCGGTAATCGCCGGCGTCGGCGGCGGTATTGGCGTAGAAGCGGAACGAAGGCGTCGCCACGCCGTAAAACGGCCAGCCTTCGGAGAGATTCGTGCCGTTGCGCTGCCATTGATAGGACATCGGAATGTCACCGATGGCCCGCACCTGGAGGTTGGACTGAATAGAGTAGTTCTCCGGCACGATCATTGCCGTCTGGGGCTGCGCGAGGAAGGTGGGCTTCAAGCCGGCGATGTTCGTTACTACCACCTGGTCCAGCCAGTTTGTGGCGATGGGCGCGATGGGGTTGCTGCCGGCGAGGTGGCTGGACCATTTCAGTGTGTTGGTGCCCTCGGCAAACGACACCATCGTCTGCCGCCAATCCACATTGCCATAGATCCCTTCGACGTAGGTGTCGTTGGTGCGGAACCAGAACCCGAAGTCCGACCCGCCCGGCGAGGCCGACTTCCACCAGAACAGCACGGCCACCCGGCCGGTGACGGTGGTTTGCAGCCAGCTTTCGGAATACGCGTTGGTCAACCCGCCGCACTCCGCGGCGTCCACGCCATCGTGCGTGGTCGCCGTCTGATAGAACCACGGCGCGCCGCCAATGGCGCCGCCGGTGGACCAGACCAATCCCGGGGCGTCCAGCGATTCCTCCAGCGTGGCCGCCGGTGCAGACAGGAGGTCGATCCCCAGACCGGCAAGCAACAGGAGGAAAGTCACGGTGGATCTCGACGCAGAGGTGGGAAGGAGGTGATACATACGTATGCGTAGTTAACGACTTTCCCACCGGCTCCTGCAATCACATTCCAAAGCCGATGGGGTGCGCGAACACTCCAACTCTGCGGAGGGTGTTAACCCGCTTATTTCACAAGCTTTGGTAGTTCCGCCCGGCGACGCAGCCGACGCGCCAGCCGGACCGTTTCGTGGCGCAGGTTTCCAACCTGCTGTCTCGCGGATTTCCAATCCGCCGGCGCAAGGAGGTTCGGACAGCCGGCCGACTGGAAGTCGGCGACACAGCAGGTTGGAAACCTGCGCTACGAGCCTCCGGCGCGCGATCCGGGAGCAGGACGTGTGAAATATCCGGGTTAAGAATTGCGCATGGCGCACCGCAGGGAACACGGAGAGTTTCGCGACGGACGGAAAATATCTCCTGGCCCGTCCGCTCTCCGATCCGGTTGCATCGAGAGCATTCCAATTTGATCCCGATTTTATCCTTCCGCCGCCATTCCGGCTCCTCTATAGGACTTCCACAAAAGAAAGGCATGATATGGGCTTGATGGACTATCTCAAAACGCAGTTCCTGGAAATCATCCAATGGCAGGACGACTCGCGCGACACCATCTCCTGGCGCTTCCCGGACGAGGACAAGGAAATCAAACGCGGCGCGCAGCTCATCGTGCGCGAATCGCAGGTGGCACAGTTCGTTTATCTCGGCCAGTTCGGTGACACGTTCGGGCCGGGCAAACACACGCTCACCACCGACAACATCCCCATCCTCGCCACGCTCAAAGGCTGGAAGTACGGCTTTGAATCGCCGTTCAAGGCGGACGTTTACTACGTCAACACGCGCCTCTTTACCGGCAACAAATGGGGCACGGCCAATCCGATCATGATGCGCGACGCAGACTTCGGCATCGTCCGCACACGGGCCTACGGCACCTTCGATTTTCGCGTGGTGGACCCGAAGCTGTTTCTCAAGGAGGTCGCCGGCACGGACGACAATTTCCGCCTGGACGAATTCGCCGACACCATGCGCTCGCGCATTGTCAGCGTGTTCACCGACGCGTTGGCCTCGGCCAAGGTTCCTGTGCTCGACCTCGCCTCGCGCTACACGGAGTTGGGCGAGGCTCTCCTGCCGCTCATCAATCCGGCGGTGACCAGCAAATACGGCATCGAGATTCCGAGCTTCATCGTCGAGAACGTCTCGCTTCCGCCCGAAGTCGAGCAGGCCATCGACAAGCGCTCCAGCATGGCGGCGGTCGGCAATCTCAACGACTACGTGAAGTTCCAGATGGCCGAATCCATGACCAAAGGCGGCGGTGAAGCAGGCGGCATGGCCGGCACCGCGGCAGGCTTGGGGGCCGGTCTCGCGATGGGCCAGCAAATGATGGCGGCCATGAATGCCGGACAGGCAACCCCCGCCGCCGGAGCGCCACCGCCGTTGCCGACTGCGGGCGCCGCGACTGGGTTGCCGGAATTGCTCGGCCCGGCGGAAGTGGCAACAGTGCTCGGCGTGAGTGAAAGCGACGTGCTGGCCATCCTGACGGACGGCTCGCTCAAGGGCAAAAAGATCGGCACGACGTGGCGCATCACCCGGGCGGCGCTGGATGAGTTTTTGAAGAGTTGAGATTGAAGGCAGGGGAATGAGTGGCAGAGGAATGATTCGTTTGCCAAATATTCTCCTGCCATTTTCATGCCGATCCACAGCCCAATTTCGGTGCGGAGCCTGAGTGCGGATGAGTTCGCGCAGATCGACTACCGAGTGATGGGGCACGCTTACGCCAGTCAGAATGATTTGGGCCGACTCTGTGATGAAGGAGCGTATCAGGCCGATATGAAAGCGCGCCTGCTCGCTGACGGTTTTCGATCGGTGCATACGGAGATGCCCGTCACGGTGACGCACCGTGACTTTTTCAAACGCTATTTTGTTGACCTGCTGGTGGACGACGCACTGTACGAATTGAAGGCGGACGCGGATCTCGTTGGAGGACACGAAGCGCAATTGCTCAACTACGCCTTCCTCCTCGGAGTGAAGCGCGGCAAGCTGCTGAACTTTCGTCCCGCCAGAGTTCAAGGGCGCATCGTCGCCACCGGTCCAACTCAGGAAGAACGCCGCCGTTTCACTTGCGCCTTCAAAGATTGGGTTGAACTGACCGCAGCCAGCAGGCTACTGCGCGAATCGGCTCTCGAACTCCTGGGAGACTGGGGGGCGTTCCTCGAAATCAATCTCTATCAGGAAGCTCTCCTTCACTTTCTCGGCGGCGGCAGCGTGATTGAGCACCGCGTGAGACTCACCCACGGTGCGGTGGAATTGGGAACTCAACGCATGTTTCTCCACGCGCCCGGCGTCGCCTTTCGCCTGTCCTCGATCACTCAACAGCAACGCTATTTTGAAGCTCACTTGCGCAGGTTGCTGATGCTGACCGATCTCAAGGCAATCCAGTGGATCAACCTGAACCACGCACAGATCGAGTTCACCACCCTCGAAAACACGGCGGGGAAATGATTGGCAAAGAAATGAGATCACGAAGAGCGATTCTCAGATTATTCCACTGCCATTCATTCCCCTGCCATCACTGATTCTATGTCCGAAGCCCTCGCCCGAAACAAATTCGCCTGCCCTGCGTGTGGCGGCGAAGCGCAATGGAATCCCGGCAAGCAGGCCCTGGTCTGCCCGTTCTGTGGCACCACGTCGCCCGCCCAGATCAATCTCACTTCCGGCGGTGAGGAGGGAATCAAGGAGTATGATCTCGCGACCGCCCTGCGCTCCATTCCCGATTCCGCCCGTGGTTGGCAGGCGAAAAAGACCTCGGTGAAATGCCAGAGCTGTCAGGCCATCTCCGTCTTCGATGCGGAGCGTGTCGGGCAGCGCTGCGATTTCTGCGGTTCCTCCGCGCTGGTACCTTACGAGGAAATCAAGGAGGCGTTCCGTCCCGAGAGCCTGCTGCCGATGAAGGTCAGCGAATCGCAGGTGCGCGAAAGCATCCGCCAGTGGTACGGCAGCCGTTGGTTTGCCCCCAACAAGCTCAAGCGCGCCGCGCTCACCGACACTGTCAAGGGCCTCTACATTCCCTACTGGACCTTCGACGCGCAGGTCCACGCCGATTGGACCGCCGAGAGCGGCGACTACTATTACGTGACCGAGCACTTCACCGACGCCCAGGGCAAACGTCAGTCGCGCCAGGTGCGCAAGGTTCGTTGGTATCCTTCCAGCGGCAGTCTCGACCACTTCTTCGACGACGAACTCGTGCCCGCCTCGCGGGGCGTGCAGCCGGACATGTTGCGGAAAGTCGAACCTTTTCCCACGAAGGAACTGGCGCCCTACCAGGCCGGCTTCCTCTCCGGCTGGGTCGTCGAGCGATATCAGATCGACCTGGTCGATGCCGCGCGCCACGCCCGCGAGCGCATGCAGGGCGAAGTGGAAAGAATGTGCGCCAGCCAGGTGCCTGGGGACACGCATCGCAATTTGCAGGTGCAGGCCGATTTCTCCGGGCAGACCTTCAAGCACGTCCTGGTGCCCATCTGGCTGCTCACCTACAACTACGGCAGACGCAACTTCCAGGTGGTGATCAACGGGTTCACCGGCGCCATCGCCGGCAAGTATCCGAAGAGCTGGGTGAAGATCACCTTCGCAGTGCTGGCCGCGCTGGCGGCAATCGCTACGCTATTCCTGATGACGCAACATTGACGGCCCGGAAGGTCAACTGCGCGGAAAAAAATCCCCAACCGCGCCTGCCACTTCGGTAAGCCACTGCAGACGCTGCTCGGGCGAGGAGACGATCACCGGGCTGAAGTTGCGGCGATAAACCTTCGGCACCCCACAAAGCCCGAAGACAACCTTGCGCCAGTGAACTTCCAGCGGGTCGCCGAAGAACTCCTCCTCCTTGGCCTGCGGCGTGTTGGCCGTGTTGAAAACCATGCCAACCTTGACCTTGAGCAATCCCACCGGCTTCGCGCCGCCCTTGCCATCGGGCACAAAGTTGTAGGCGCGGCCCGGGCGCAGCACGCGATCGACCCAGCCGCAGACGATGGCGGGCGGACGACTCCAGTAGTTTGGATGCACGATGATGAGTCCCTCCGCCGTTTCCATCTCACGGCAATGCTGCTCGACGGGTGGCGGCAGCGTGGCGTCTTTCTTGAGTTCCGCCGCGGTGTAGATGGGATCGAAGTTCTCAACATATAGATCGTGCAGGCTGACCTCATGCCCGCAGGCGCGGAGGGCTTCAACGGCCCGGGCGGCGATGGCGTGATTAAAACTGCCGGGCGACGGATGGCCGAGGATGATGGAGACTTTCATGCGTGATTCGGTTGTGCGACTCTGCTCTGGTTCGCTTCGCGAGCAGCGCCGTGCAAAGTATGTTCCCGCGCGGCGTAGCCTGTCCAGATTGCTTGCTCACGCGGCGCCGAAACAATCGTGACCCATCCTGAAAATCAGCATCGCTGGCCCAGACCATCATGAATGAAACTCTCATGCGCTGCGTGCGCGAAGCCGGGGCGCTGCTCCTGCAACACTTCGGCAAGGTGCAGCACATCTCGGTGAAGGAGAATCAAAGCAGCATCGTCACCGAAGCCGATGTGGCTTCCGAGAAGCTCGTCGCCGAGATAATCCAACGCAGTTTCCCGGAGCACAATCTGCTCGGCGAGGAGAGCGGCTTGCAATCCCGCGGCTCGGACATCACCTGGGTGATCGATCCGCTGGACGGCACCTCGAATTTCGCCTCCGGAGTGCCGTGGTTTGGCGTCATGGTTGCGGTGTTGGAGAAGGCGGAACCCGTGCTGGCTGCCATGTATCTGCCGGTGGACGACGTGCTGTATCTCGCGGAGCGCGGGCACGGCGTCACGCGCAACGGTCAACCGATTCAGATGATCGCCGCCACCGACCTCCGGGAAACGCTGGTCGCCTACGGCATGGACGCCACCGCGGACGCCGTCCTCAGTGAGCGGCAAACGCAAATGCTCCGTCTGCTCGTCAACCGGGCGCGCAATGTCCGCCTCTCGAATTGCCTGCTGGATTTCTGTTACACGCTCGACGGTCGCTTCGGCGCCTGCGTCAACCAGGGCTGCAAGATCTGGGACATCGCCCCGGCCTGCCTCATGTTCCCCGAGCAGGGTGGCTGGCTGACCGATTTGCAGGGCAATCCCATTCACCTCGACCTGAATCCGGCAAGTTACTTGCGCGATTATCCCGTGATCGGCGCCAAGCCGGAACTGCATCGCGCCGTGCTCGAAGCGGCGCGCGACGCGGGATTTTAACGATGAAATCGTTGGCAAACTTGCCTCGTAGCGGCGTCTCGGCAGAGCGCCGCCGACTGAGCGCCAGCGATAATTGCGGCGGTCTGCCGACGCGCCGCTACGACGAGCCGCGCGCGATTCAACCATTACTTCCAGGACCATGAATGCCAGAGACCTTCTCCGCGCAGGTGTGCCGCTGGGTGAAGCAACGCGACGGGCCACGGATTTCATCGCCAAATACATCCTTGGTGGCGGCGACAAATCGCGCCTGCGCGAAGAGGTTGCGGCCATCGTCGCCCGTCCGTCCGATTGCGTGGACGATGTATTGCGCGGTGAGTTCGCCAAGGCGTTGCTCAAAGCGCCTCCGCCGCCGCGCGCCGAACCAGTGAAGTATCGGCAGTGGGGCGAAGGGTTGGAGCACGAAGCGGTGATGCAAATGGAGAAGGCCTGCCTGCTGCCCGTGGCGGTGGCGGGCGCGCTCATGCCCGACGCGCACGTGGGCTACGGCCTGCCCATCGGCGGCGTGCTGGCCACGGAGAACGCGGTCATTCCGTACGCGGTTGGGGTCGATATCGCGTGCCGCATGAAGATGACCGTGCTCGACCTGCCCTTGCGCGATCTGGAACAAAAGCAGGACCGGCTGACGCGCGCCATCGAGGCCGAGACGCGGTTCGGCGTGGGCGCGAACTTCAAGGTTCGTCGCGCCCATGAGGTGCTGGATGCCGATTGGTCCGTCAGCCCAATCACGAAGCAGAATAAAGACCGCGCCTGGTCGCAACTCGGCACCAGCGGCAGCGGCAATCATTTCGTTGAGTTTGGCCTTTTCACCGCTCATGGGGCGATTGCCTCGGCTGATCGTGAATTGCCGGCGGGAACTTACGTGGCGTTGCTCTCGCACAGCGGGAGCCGCGGTACGGGCGCGGCGGTGTGTGATCACTACAGCAAGGTGGCCTTCAGCCAGTTTCCCGATCTGCCGTCCGAGTTGAAGCGCCTCGCGTGGCTGTCGCTCGATTCATCGGAAGGACAGGAATACTGGGCGGCGATGGAGTTGATGGGGCGATACGCCGCCGCGAATCACGCCTGCATTCACGAACACATCGCGGCGAACCTTGGCGCGGAGGTCTTGTTCGGCCTGGAGAACCACCACAACTTCGCGTGGAAGGAGCGCCACGTGATTGGCGGAGTCGAGCGCGAGGTGATCGTGCATCGCAAAGGCGCAACACCGGCGGGCGAGGGAGTGCTGGGAATCATTCCGGGCTCCATGGCCTCGCCGGGCTTCGTGGTCAGCGGCAAGGGCAACGCCGAATCGCTCAACTCGGCGTCGCACGGCGCGGGCCGCCTGATGAGCCGCAAGGCGGCCAACGAGAAGTTTCACTGGAAAGAGGTGAACCGCCTCTTGCGCGAGCGTGGCGTGACGCTCATTTCCGCGGGCTTGGATGAAGTGCCGATGGCTTACAAGAACATCCGCGAAGTCATGGCGGCGCAGAGCGATCTGGTCGCGATTCTTGGACAGTTCGATCCCAAGCTGGTGAAGATGGCGCCCAGCGGCGAGCGACCCGAGGATTGACGACACCCGGCCTCGGGTCACCCGGCATGATTCAACGCTGCCATGGCCCCGCTCCGGACACGCAATTTCCTTCGCGGGATTTCTCGTTTGACCCCGGAGTCCTGCGCCGCTAGCTTGCGACCGTGATTGGAATCAATAACAGCCTGCTGCTTACCAACGCCCTGCTTCTGCGCAGGGTGGCAGTCGGTTGTTGAACGAGCGAACTCGCGATTTCCAACCCCACTGCCAACCCGGCGGTGGGGTTTTTTGTTTGCCGCGAAAGGCTCCGCCGCCACAACCTAGAAAGACAACAACATGAAAGAACAACGCATCGTCATCTTTGACACCACGCTTCGCGACGGCGAGCAATGCCCCGGCGCCTCCATGAATCTTCGCGAGAAGCTGGAGATCGCCCGGCAGCTCGCCCGGCTCAAGGTGGACATCATCGAGGGCGGCTTTCCCGTGATCAGTGACGGCGACTTCACGGCGGTGCAGA
Source organism: Limisphaerales bacterium (assembly GCA_038249465.1). Lineage (GTDB taxonomy): Bacteria > Verrucomicrobiota > Verrucomicrobiia > Limisphaerales > JBBRWD01 > JBBRWD01. The sequence continues at coordinate 50,102 of JBBRWD010000018.1, forward strand.
CCATCGCCCGCGAAATCAAGGGGCCGCGCATTGCCGGACTCGCGCGCTGCGTGCCGAAGGACATCGATGCCGCGGCGGCAGCGGTCAAACCGGCGGGCAGGCGCGGGCGCGTCCACGTGTTCCTCGCCACGAGCAAGATTCATCGCGAGTTCAAGCTCGGCAAAGCACAGGACGAAATCATCCGTCTTGCCGTCGAAGGCGTGAAGCGCGCCAGGGCGCAGGTGGACGACGTCGAGTTTTCTCCCGAGGACGCGTCGCGCACCGAACCGGAGTTTCTCGTGCAGGTTTGCCAGGCGGTGGTTGCCGCTGGTGCGACCACGGTGAACATCCCCGACACGGTGGGCTACGCAGTGCCGGAGGAGTATGGCGCGCTCATCGGGCGGCTCTTCGAGTCGGTGCGCGAGTTTCAGACGGGCAAGGCGATCATCAGCGTGCATTGCCACAATGATCTCGGCCTCGCGGTGGCCAACTCGCTCGCCGCGGTGCGCCATGGCGCGCGCCAGGTGGAATGCACCGTCAACGGCATCGGCGAACGTGCGGGCAACGCCTCGCTCGAAGAACTCGTCATGGCGCTCAACACGCGGCGCGATTTCTTCACCGGCTTCACTACCGGCATCGTCACGCGCGAGATCGTGAAGTCGTCGCGGCTCGTCGCGCGGATGAGTGGGCTCATGGTGCAACGCAACAAGGCCATCGTGGGCGAAAATGCCTTCGCGCATTCGAGCGGCATCCACCAGGACGGCATCCTCAAGAAGCGCGAGACGTATGAAATCATGGACCCGCAGGAAGTCGGCTGGGGCAAGACGGAATTGCCGCTCACCAAGCACAGCGGAAAACACGCGGTGGCCGTGCGGCTCAAGCATCTCGGCTTCAAGATGAGCGAAGCCGACGTCGCGGCCATCTTCAAGCGATACAAGGAAATCGGTGACAAAAAGAAGTTCGTTTATGACGACGATCTCTCCGCGCTCGTCGAGGGCCAGATCACCGAGGTGCCGGAGGCGTGGTCGCTCAATTATCTCCACGTCACCAGCGGCAATCAGACCGTCCCGACGGCGACAGTGCGGTTGCAGCGGGCCAAGGCGGCAAAGGGCGAACCCGAGATGCACCAGGAGGCGGGCATCGGCGACGGACCGGTGGATGCCGCGCTCAAGGCCATCGACCGCATCACCAGGACGCACGGCAAGCTGCTCGATTACTCGCTCCGCGCGGTGTCGCAGGGCAAGGATGCGCTGGGCGAAGTGACAGTGAAGGTCGATTTTGGGAACAAGGACGTCGTCACTGGCAAGGGTGCCAGCACGGACATCATTGAAGCCAGCGCGCGTTCGTATCTCAACGCCGTAAACCGGTTCCTCAACCACGGCGGGAAGAAGTCGATGGCTGCGGCGAATCCATGACCGGCGCGCTTCGGCGCCACCACGTTTTCTCCACTCACGCCTGCTTCGGCACCGCACCGAAGCAGGCTTTTTGTTGCCGCCGACCCGTCCCAAGGAACGTCGGGTTGAAGATTCTTGCTAAGTTTTTCCAGGGAGATGCCGATCTGGGCACAGGATTGGCTTTGTCTGAATCCGCGGAAATCTATGACTGAGAACCATCGCTACCCGGCGGTTTCGGCGGACTGAGGCCGCGCCTGACGACTTTATGAAAACAGATATGTTGAGCTTCAACTGGGTGGATCTGGCCATCGCCGTGCTGCTCGTGGCCGGCTTGCTCCACGGCCGCAAACGAGGCATGTCGGAGGAGTTGATCGATGTCCTGAAGTGGACCTTCATTCTGCTCGCGGCCACCTTCGCCTACGAGCCGGCCGGAAAGTTCCTGGCGGCCAGTTCCATGTTCAGCCTGCTGTCCTGTTATGTGGCAGCCTATCTGATCATCGCCCTGACGGTGATCCTGTTCTTCGCCTACATCCGTGCCCGCGTCGGCGACAAAATCACCTCCGCCGACACCTTCGGCGGGGCGGAATATTATCTGGGCATGATGGCCGGCGTGTTCCGCTACACCTGCATCATTCTCGTGGCGATGGCCTTCCTCAACGCCCGCTACTACTCCCCCGGAGAAATCCAGGCTCAGTCGAAATTCCAGCAGGACAACTTCGGCGACATCCGCTTTCCCACGCTGGGGGAGTTCCAGCGCACCGTCTTCGGCAAATCATTCACCGGCCGGCTCGCGCAGAGTTATCTTTACCCGGTGATGATCCGGCCGACCGCGCCGGAGGAAAAAGGGCTTAGCGACAACAGCAGCTTCCGCCGCCGCAACTCCGAAATGAATGATTTTCTTGATAAACGCTGACCGTCGGCCAGCCTTGGCGCGTGGCTGGACTGATCCCCACCTCGACCCTCGACCGAATTCGCGCCGCCAGTGACATCGTGGATGTCATCGGCGCGATCCTGCCCCTGAAGCGCGCCGGCGGAAATTTCAGAGCCCTCTGCCCCTTTCACAAAGAAAAGACGCCCAGCTTCAACGTCAATCCGCACCTCCAGATCTTTCACTGCTTCGGCTGCGGCAAGGGCGGCAACGTCTTCAAGTTCATTCAGGATTACGAATCTCTTTCCTTCCCCGATGCTGTCAAACGCCTTGCCGACCGTGCGGGCATCCCCCTCGAATTCGAGCAATCCGACGGCCAGCAACAGGCGCGCGCCATCAAGGACAATCTCCTCACCATCCACGAGCAGCTCGCCCAACGCTGGCAGATGGCGTTGAAGAATGATGCCGCCGGACAGATCGCGCGGGATTACCTCGTCAAACGCGGCGTGTCGTCCGAGGCCGTGGATCTCTTCCGCCTCGGCTACTCACCCGCGGGCTGGGATGACACCGTCAATTGGGCGAAGAGCAAAGGTTTCGAGCTTGCGGTCGTTGAGCAAGGCGGACTCCTCCGGAAGCCCGAGGACGGCGACGGCTATTACAGTTGGTTTCGCGGACGGCTGATGTTTCCGATCTGCGACGAGCAGGGACGCATCATCGCCTTCAGCGGACGCGCGCTCCATCCCGACGACGACAAGATGGGCAAGTACGTGAACTCGCCCGAGACGCCCATTTTCACCAAGGGCAAGGTCTTCTACGGACTCGACAAGTCGAAGCGGGCCATCCTCGACGCCGGCTTTGCCATCGTCTGCGAAGGGCAACTCGACCTGATCGCCTGCTACATGGCCGGCGTGCAAAACATCGTCGCGCCCCAGGGCACCGCCTTCACCGCGGACCACGCGCGTATTCTCAAACGCTACGTGAATGAAGTCGTCCTCTGCTTCGACTCTGACATCGCCGGCGAGAAGGCCGCGGTGCGGGTGCTCGACAGCCTGCTCGCCTCGGGCCTCGCCATCCGCGTGGCCACCATGCCCGCGCCGCACGACCCGGACAGCTTCATCAAAGCCCACGGCGGCGAAGCCTTCCGCGAACTCATCAACAAGGCGGACGGTTTCTTCGATTTCTATCTCAAGCTGCTTTGCCGGACCCACGACACCGCCACCGACAAAGGCCGGCTCGCGGTCCTGCGCGAAATGGCCGAAGCCGTCCACAAAACCGGCAGCGCCGTGCTCCTCGACACCTACGCGCAGAAAACCGCGCAACGCCTCGGCGTCTCCCCGGAATCCGTGCGCGCTGAATTCAAGAAGGCGAAAGCTCCTGCCGCTCCCATCCGTTCCGATCCCGAGGACGCCATGAGTTTTGAAGAAGCGGCGGCGCAGGAAATCGAGCCGCCGTCCGAACGCGAGTTCTGGCTGACGCGCTTTGTGTTGCTCGACGAGTCGCATACCGGTTGGGTGGCCCAGCATCTTGACCCGGCCTGGCTTCGCCATCCTGTCGTGCGGCGCATCGTGACCGCGCGTCTCGCGGCCGATGAACACGGGACATGGCACGACCTCGCTGGATTCCTGAATGATTTTCCCGACGAAGAAGCGCGCGGGCTGATCACCGAGGCGGTGGCCGTGCAGAATCCGGGGGAAGACCTCGTCAGAAACCTCGTCGAAACCGTCATCAAGCTGCGCTCGGACAATTTTGATCAGCGGATAAAAGAACTCAACTTGAAGCTCAATCAACCGGATATTTCCAGCGCGGATTACGCTGAAATTATACGGGAGAAGGATCGGCTGCGCTCGTTGAAGAACACGCCCCTGCCCTCTCCGTAAGCCCTCGCTCCTCCGGCACGTCACCCCTCCTTTCAGGGTGTGTTCGATGCATCCGCAATTTTCGGCGGGACGGCATTCCCCGAGGCGGCCAATAATCCCCGGCGAACCACGATCCAAAGCGCGAGCACCACCGCACCCAGCATCGCTCCCAACAACGGACGCGAAAGCCCCGAAGACGAGAACGACCGCGCTTCGTCTTCGCGCGTTCGCGGAATGGCGAGACGGATGACGGGATTGGTTTGTGTAATCAGCGCCGACTGGAATTGGTTAGAAAGCATGCGTGACGTAAATTGCCCCACGGAGCCATCACCGAGGGCGACGTTGCCTTCAAGGTTGTGGAGTTCGCGCGTCCACGCGGGAGCGTTCGTCGTGCGAAAGACCAACCATGCGCCATTGCTCACGCCTCCGACAATGTTGCGGTCGCCGCTGAGGATGGTCTGCGGCCTCGTCTCATCCGCATCGAGGCCGACGAAATAGCTGAGGTTGCTGTTGGCGAGTGGAGTCGCGAAGGTCGTTGCCCGGAGACGTTCCCGATCTGTCGCGCAAACGAGCACCTTCGGGCTGCTGACTTCGTTGGATATCGCCACGAAATGGCGGAACACCTCGGCGCTGGCGGCATATTCCAGCGTGCCTCCCTTGTTCGTTGAAACCGCCCAAGGGAATCGATCCTCGTGGTCATTGCTCCACATGCGTGCGGCGAGTCCGACTTGCTTCAACCTGCTGACGCATCCAATGCGCGCGGACCGAACGCGATTGCCACCTCCGGGCAAAACCCTCCCGAACACCACGAACAACAGCATCAAGGTGACGATGACGACGAGCAGTTCGATCGACGAGAATGCGGCGTGGCTTCTTTGGCATCTGGTGATCCTCATAGCATCTATTGGTCGTTACGAAAGAAGCAGCACCGAAGTTCAAGCTGAGAGGTGGGGCGCGTCACTCCGTGCGCGCCGTTCTGGGTTTCCCACGCGGTTGGCGGCGCGCACGGTGTGACGCGCCCTACCTGCGAATACCTTTTCACGGATTGATATGGTTGGTTCACGGACTTTGGTCTGGTTCCGAGGCTGCGGCAAGCAGCCGTCGTCGAATCACCCACCCTGCCCCCAGCAGCGCCGCGCTGCCCAGCACCGCTCCAATCAGCGGCATCGGCAACCGAAACCCCGCCACCGGCGGCGCGCGGCCCGGGAGGTCTTGAGGTGTGCGCGGTATCGCGAGAGAGATGACCGGAGAAGGCTGACTTTGAAAGGCGGACTGGAATTGCCGCGCGAGCGTTTGAGCCGTGAGTTGCTGCACGCTGCCGTCGCCCAGCGCGATGTTGCCCTGATTGGTGTGGATGCTGGCTTCCCAACGCGGAACGCTGTTCGACAGAAAGATCAGCAGCGCGCCGTTGGTCACGCCACCGATCAGGTTGCGGTCGCCGGTGAGGATGGATTGAGGCTTGGTTTCGCTGGCCTCGAGTCCGATGAAGTAGCTGACGTTGCTGTTGGCGAGTGGCGGCCCAAAACGGCTGGCGCGGAACCGCTCCGCATCCCTTGGACAGACGAGTATTTTCGGGCTGCTAAGCTCGTTCGACATCGCCTCGAAATGGCGGAAAACATCTGGCGACGGGGCAAATTCCAGCGTGCCGCCCTGGTTGGTGGAGACTTGCCAAGGAAATCTTCCGTCATGGTCATTGCTCCACATCCGCGAGGCGAGCGCGACCTGCTTGAGGTGGTTCCCGCAGGGCATGGGGTGACGTGGTTTGCGCCCGTGTCCCAAAATCACCGGCAGAACCGCGAGCACCAGCAGCACGGTGGCAATCACGACGATTACCTCGATGAGGGAGAACCCGTGCCGGGCCGGACGCTTGAATTGCATTCTCATGACCTGTTCCTTTCTTTGGATCAGAGGCGGACCACCTCATCACGTCCGCCCTCGGCGGGCCGTTCACGGCGCCATCGTCACGCGATAGAATCGCTGCGGCGTCCCGCTGGCGGTCGCGTCGGTCATCACGCCGGTTGTCGTGGTGGCGGTGACGGTGCCGGGGAGCGCGCTCCAGTTTACGTCGCTCAGACTGTTCTTGAACTGCACCTGATAGGTCCGTCCGGGCACGGCCTGCCAGAGGATGGCGGTGTTGCCGCCGCCTTGGGGAACGAGCGTGGTCGCGCGAAGCACGGAGCCTTGATTCGTCGGATCAGTGCCGGCGAGGAACTCGGCGCGATCACTCGATCCATCGCTGTCCGAATCGGCCGTTCCGTCGTGGCTCAGGTTCTCAAAGAAGGCCATCTCCCAATCGTCATCCAGATCATCGCCATCGGTGTCGTCACGACCGATGCGCACGGCGAAGACATCGCGCTTGTCGTTGTAGTCGGCGAAGACAACGTCGCTGGCGACACTCTGGAAGACGACCATGCGGCCATCACCAGTGAGAATGGGATTGGCAGAGGAACCGTTCGCCGGCACGCCCTGTTGGTTCACGCTCAGGCAGGTGGTGGTGCCGAGCAGGCGGTCGCGCAGGAAAAGGTCGAACACCTTGTTCGTGTCGTTCGCCACGAGATCGCTGGCCGCGCTGGCGAAGACGACGTATCGGCCGTCGGGTGTCATGCGCGGATTGCTGGACGTCCCATTGGCTGCGCTCGTCCCGAAGCGGCTGGCGGTAATCAGTTGCTCGACGCCGGTCTGGAGGTCTTTTACGAGGATGTCGTCCCTCCGCGTCGCCTGGTCTGATCGCCGCACGTAGGCGACGAGACGCCCGCCACTGCTGATGGATGGTTCGCTGCAGTTCGTGCAGACGAAGAGGTTGGGCTCGGCCGCGTCAAGCCGGTGGCGGTAGATGCTCCAGCCGGTGTTGCCGACGGGATAGGCCAGATAACGCGAATCGGCGCTGATGGAGAGGGCGATCGGCAGGTAACGATTCTGATTCGTGACCAGCGACTGCGCGGGCGATTGCGGAACGGTCAGGTCGTGGAGGTCGATTCGGAACGCATCGGGACCGGACGAGATGGCAGCCGAGGCGAGCCACCGGCCGTCGGGACTGAAGGCGAGCGGCACGAAATCAAACGCGGAATTGAACGTGGACGAGGCGGCCCAGTTTGTCCCGAGATTGAAATCGTGGATACGCAACTCCCGCGCGCCGCTCAAGGATCGCATCCCAAAGGCAATCTTGCTGCCGTCCGGGCTGATGACCACGAGGTTGGTGTTGCGCATTCCCCAGATATTCATGGCAAACAGAATGGGCCCAGAATAGGGCGGCAAGGGAATTGGTGTGTTGGTGACCCAGTCGCAGGTTCCGGTCAGAACATCATAACGATGGAGGCTCAGACGCATCTCGGAGGTTGAATAGGTGTTGGTTGTGGCAAACGCGACAAAACGCCCGTCGGCGCTCAGTGATGGATACCCCGACGGTCCTCCGGGCAATCCGAGCGTCAACGAGGACGGGATTCCGCTGGCGGTATCGACCACAAACCAGTCGCGCCGGCCGTTGGTGTCATTCAAGGCAAGCTGGCCGTCGGTGCTTCCCACGACGACGACACGTCCATTGGTGCTGACGCCACCGGTGTTCACCACGCAATCAGCCACGGAGGTCGCCTCAGGTCGGTTGGAAGTGCGGATTGAGACCAGCTCGGTGGTGTCTCCACTGAGATGATACAGGAATACATCGCTCGCCTGGTTGGCATCATCCGCCACCAGGTCTTCGGCCGGGCTGTCGAAGGCGACGCTGGTTCCGTCCGGACTGAACGCCGCGGTGCCTGGAAAACTGTCGCGATTCGCCGCCGCACCAACTGTATTCACCGACAGGAGCCGGGTCGAAGCCGCGGTGATGTCGCGGTGGTAAAGCTGGAAAAGGCCGTTGACCGCGTTGGTCGCCAGTCCCCCCGCTGTGCTGTAAAACAGCACTTGCTGTCCATCGCGACTCATCACCGGGCCGCGCGACGCACCGTTCGTCAGCGCGAAACCCTCACGGGTAACACTCACGACTTCGTTCGTCGCCAGCAGGCGGTCCCAGCGCCAGACGTTGGTGCTGTCGGCGTAAGCGACATAGCGGCCGTTGGCGCTGATTTGCGGGAAGCATCCGGCATAGGCGTTGCTGGCCACCAGTGTGAGTTGGTCGCTGGCGCTGTCGAACAGGAACAGGAGGGCGTTGGTGGTATCGAAAGCATATAGCCCACCGTCGCTCCAAAGACGACCTCCCTTGCTGCTGGCTCCATTGCAGGCGAGAAAAGCCAGAAAACGCCCATCACCACTGACCGAAAGGTTGCGCGTTGCGTATCCGTTCGTCGATCCGGTGAAGTAGGGCGCCACGTCCCGGCTGGCCCACCACGTCACTCCGCCGGTCAAATCGCGCAGGTACGCCTCTCCGTTGATCCGCGTCGTGGTGTTCGTATCAACTGGAACGAGGCGCGTGGTCACGCTGCGGAAGGCCACCCGTTGCGCGTCGGGTGTCATGCCACCCAGTTCAAAACCCTCGACGGTAAGATTCGAGGTGTCCAGACCCACGCTGACGCGCACCATGCCGCCGGAAGACATGTCGAGACGGAAGATGTCGCGGGCGTTGTTGGTGTCGCCGGTCACGAGGTCGCTGGCGCTGCTTTCAAACACCACCCAGCGGCCGTCCGTCGAAATCAAAGGCGCGCCGGAGGGACCGTTGCCAAGACCAGTGCCGTAGGCATTGACGCTGACCGGATAGGTCTGCCCCATCTCCATGTTTCGCACAAAGACATCGCTGGCGTCGTTGGTGTCGGTGTAGCCGGCGAAGGGCGGCAGCAGATTGACCGCACTGCTGGCAAAAACCACCCACTGGCCGTTCGATGAAATGCTCGGGGCAACTGAGTCACCGTTTCCACCTCCACCGGACGGGTAGCGAAGGCTCACCGTGTGGGTGGCATGGGATGATGGATAGCGAATCATCACGTCGAGATGGGGCGAAGCGGGATAGCCTCCGATCAGGTTCCTCGCGGCGCTGACAAAGGTCACCGCCTGTCCATCTCCGCTGAACACCGGCAGCATAGAGGGACCGGCACCGGTGACGTTGGCGCGCGAGTTGGTTGAAACGGCGGTCATCGGGGATGCCAGAGCCGCAGTGGCGAGCACGAGCGTGGTTGCCAGGGATGCGGCACGGACAAGGAAGGGCATGAACTTCATGGTGTCTCCTTTATTTTCCCCTAGGCTGGAGAATATGCTGATCGACCCGAGCGTGAACGGGCTTGGCAAGGTAGGCTTGCAGCCCCTCGGTGGTGGTTTGCAGCACCTGACCATCGTTCAGCAAAAGGTTGCCCGTACCCTCGTGGCCTCCGCTTCTGAACCATCCGGTGCGGGTGTCTGGGGATTGATTCGTTCCCTGAACGACAACCTTCCGGGCAATGAAATTTAGCAAGCCACATATTTGAGACGGGATGGTCTCTAAATAGCGATCACTGGCGACCCATTCCATGGGGGAATCCGGAGTGGTGTGCAGGCCGATCGTGTAGCTGAGCGCCCCGTCACCCATCCCACCCGGCTGAATGATTCCGCGAGGGCTCTGGGTCCATTCAGCGGCAGTTTTGGTCTGCGGATCCGCGGGACAAACCAGCGGCCTCGGACTGGCGAGGTGGTTGGAAAGGGCGGCAAAATGCCTCCAAGCATCTTGTTTTTGTAGGGTATTAAGCCCGCCCTCGCTCGCAGGTAACTGCACAGGCATCATGTCGCCATGCTCATTTCGCCAACCGGCGCAGGCTTGCCCGATTTGCCGGAGATTGTTCACGCAGAGGATTCGCTGGCTGTCACTCTTCGTGCCGGCCAGCACCGGCAGCGCCACGCAGGTGAGCAAGCCCAAGGCGGCAATCACGGCGAGGCACTCGATGAGGGTGAAAGCATCCGCCTCCGCGCTGCGCGGCGGCCAAGGCCACAAGCGCGGTGGGACGGGTTCGGCGATTCGATTGGTTCGTGGTTTTGATTTCATGGGATTTTTTCTTCGTTTGCGTTTTGCCTGTGTACTCGAAATTGACCGTCCGCCAGCCGGGCCATCTCCGTCCGGCGGACGGTTTCCCTTCACCTTCCCCCGGGCGCCCGAAGTCGGCGGGCGACGCGGCGGCGCCGCCAAATCTCCGCCAAAGTCATCAGGACCAATAGCAACAGAAACCACAGCCCGGCGGTGAGCAGTCCCGCGCGGCCTCGCTTCTTCGCGTCAGCCAGCACTTGCGCGAGGTTAGTCTGCCCAAGTTCCTGTCGCATGACGGCAATATCATCGTGAGCAAGGGCGGGCGGCGCGACTGCTCCGGCGATGGGTACGGCCCGGGCTGGTTCTGTGGAATCGGCGGCGGGCTGAGCGGTCCCGCTGGAGGTGCCGGGGCGAGTGCCGGCATTCGCCCCGCCTGCGCCCGTGGGCTCCGGAGGGGGCTGGAGCTGGGCCAATTGCTCGAAGGCTTTCTCGACCCGTTTGGTGCTGGGAATCACGACCGCCTTGCCGGGAGCGGCGCCAGACCCAGTCGCCGCAGCCCACACGTCGGAGCCGACCGGAAGCCACACGGTGTTGCCGCCGGTGGCGCTGCCAGCGTCCGCGCGGAACCTCTCGTTCAAGGCACCGCCCGTGAGTCCTTCGACCTGAGCGCCGGCGAAAAGCACGTTGCCGCGGTGGATGTGCATCTCTTCGGTCCAGCGGATGAACGTGCCGCTGCCCGGGCGGAGCACGCCGCCGGCGTCGCCCTGAGCCGTCTCGAGGTTGCGGTCGCCGGCGAGCAACGAATCCGGGCGCGCATACTCCGCGGCGGTGTTGACGAAATAGCTGAGGTTCTCATTGCGCAGGCGGGCGAAATTGTCGGCGGGCAGGCGCTTGTCCGTGGGGCAGATGAGGAGCTTCGGAATCTCAAGATCGTTGGACAGCGCCTGCAGGTGGCGGAAGGCGAAGAAAAACTGGCCGGTGAGGCTGTGGCCGGCCTTGACGAATTCGAGAGTGCCGCCCGCGTTGGTCGGGGTCTGCATGGGGAACTGGCTGTTGTGCTCATGGGCGAAGGCGTGAAAGGCGAGGCCAATCTGGCGCAGGTTGCTGGAGCAGGCGGCCTGTTTGGCGCGTTGGCGGCTGGTCTCGATGGCGGGCAGGAGCAGCGCGAGGAGAATGGCGATGGCCGTAATGACGACGAGCAATTCCAGCAGGGTGAATGCGTCATTCCAGCGATTTCGGGCAGAGCCGTTCATTCAGTCGTCCTTTGGGAAAGTCTTCAACTTGTTAGCAAAGCAGATGCCATGCAGGTTTTCGGGGAAATTCGCTCCGATGAGCTGCCCGAATGCGTGAGTTTCACGCATTTTGGACGAATCTCACGCATCGGCGAGTTGGTGTGCGGAGCGGACTGAGCGTGGCGATAGGGCGTCGCGCCGGCCCACCCTGGCCAAATCTACGCTTGCGCATCGGCGCATGAGTTCCGATTTTGCCGCCATGAAATTCGCCATCTGCAACGAGATTTTCCAAAACTGGAAACTGGAGGATGCGATGACCTACGCGGGGCGCGCCGGTTATGACGCCATCGAGATCGCGCCGTTCACCATCGCGAAGTACGTCACGGAAATTTCGCCAGCGCTGCGCGCGGGCATTCGCGAATCGGCTGCGCGGGCGGGCATCGCCATCTCGGGCATTCACTGGGTGCTGGTGCAGGCCGAGGGCATGTATCTCAATCATCCCGACACGCCGGTCCGGCAGCGCACGGCGACGTATTTCTGCGATCTCGTGGAGTTCTGCGCCGACCTGGGCGGACGCGTGATCGTCGTCGGTTCACCGAAGCAACGCAACGTGATGGAGGGCGTCAGCCCGCAGCAGGCGTGGGACTGGGCGACGGACACATTTCGCGACTCGGTGAAGCGCGCCGAGGATCGCGCGGTGACGATCTGCTTCGAGCCACTGGCGCCGGTGGAGACGAATTTCATCAACACCGCGGCGGACGCCATCCGCTTCACACAACAGCTTGGGTCAAAGCATTTCAAAATCATCCTCGACGTGAAGGCGATGTGTTCTGAAACGAAACCCATTCCGCAGATCATCCGCGAGAGCTGGCCGAACTTCGCCTACTTCCACGCCAACGACGCGAACCTGAAAGGGCCGGGCTTTGGCGACGTGGATTTCAAGCCCATTGCCGCCGCGCTCAAGGAAGTGGGCTACGACGGCGTGGTCTCGGTGGAAGTGTTCAAGTTCGAAGAAGGCCCGGAAGTTATCGCGACGAAGAGCATCGAGTATCTGCGCAAGGTATTTGCGTGAATCGGCACAATCATGCAGTCAAACATTAACGCAAAGGCATGGCGCGGCGGAGCCACAACCAAAGGCGCCCGGCGCTCCGAGCCGCAGGGCAGGGGAATGGATGGCAGAGGAATCGGGGAGGGGCATTGTCCCAGCCAGGTCTTCATTCCCCTGCCATCCATTCCCCTGCCCTTCGCCCGATTTCGAGGTTCGAGGTCGCGGGTCCGGCGCTCCGCGCTCCCGGACGATTTTCGCAGAAAGGAACGATGTCATGGGATTGCACTGCAAAGGCGCAGAGCCGCAAAGCAAAATTGGATCAAGGCGGAAGATCCTGTCCGCCGCAAGGCGCAGAGGGAGTCGATAGATTCACTCTGGTGCGCGTGGTTCAACTTCCGACGAACGACTTGCAGAGAGCCTCTGCCTCACTTCACTTCTCTCTGCGTCTCTGCCCCTCTGCGCCTCTGCGTTGAATTGCTTCTGCAACTTTACGGCGCGAAAACTCGGCGCGCGGGTGTTTCCAAATAGCCGCCATGAAGATCACGCCCGTCATCCACAAGCTGGACGCCAGTCAGTTGCTCGTCATGGGTGCGCCCGTGAAAAGCGGCGCGCAGCAGATTGAGGACTGGCTGCGCCGTTTGCTGAGCGGCGGCACGCTGCGGCTGGAATCGGGCCTGGTGGAGTTGCGCGGCGGTCAGCCGATCGTGACTACGCTGGGCGATCTCAAGCGCGCCTGTGGCGCGGCCATCGAGACCATCAAGCAGGGCTTGCGCGCGCTGGAAATGGAGCATTGGGTCCTGCTGGTGGACGGCGTGCATACGCGGCTGCTCGGCCCGCCGCGATTTCGCGTCAGCGTCACCAAGGAGAACATCTCCGGCAGCGTCGGGCGCGCCATCGAAGTAGCTCCGATGGACGGGCTAAATCCGTTGGAGTCGATTGATTACGACCAACTGCGTCGGCGCGAGAATGTCGTCAGCCGGAAGGCCGTGCTGGCTGTCGAGAAGGTGGCGCTGCATTGGACGGCGCATTTGCGCCTGGCCAGCGGGCGACAATCAGAACTCAAAGCCGGTGAAGCGTTCACCCTCGCCAGCGGCAGCCAGGTCCGTCATGCGGGGCGATTGGGAACGCTGCCCGCGGATTTCGAGGTGACCGCCGCTGGCGGACGCGAAGTGCGCTGCGTGGCGCCCGGAACCATCGCGCTGGAATCGGCCGAGACCATTCCAGTCCGCGCCGGTGCCCGTCTTCAGATCGAGCGCAGCAACATCGTGCGACTGACGGGCGGCCCGACGGGCTTGCTGCGCGTCAGCTCGCGCGCGCAACTCGACGGCGGCGCGGAAGTGGACTGGGATGACGACAGCCATTGGCTGGCGCGGTTCATGGATGGCGTGCCGCTGGTGCTGCTCCGACGCGCGGTGTTCGCCGAACTGAAGGATGTCGTGAACGAATCGTGCGCTGGCGTCGGTCCGGCGCCATCCGGCCTCTGGCGGGTGGCCTTGGGCGTGCATGATTGTTTCCTCGATGGGTCGATTCCTTTCCGCTCCGGCAAATGCCCGATGAAACGTTCGCCCGACTACCTGATGGATTTCCTGCGCGAGTTTGGCGACACGGAATCCTTGCGCGAACAGATGGCGGAGAAGTTTGGCTTTGTCGTGGATGCCGCGGATGTGCGTCTCTCGCCGACGATGTTTGCCGGCGCCGCGCAACGAGGCATCCTGCGGGGAGTCGCCATCGATCCGAAGATCAATTCGGAGTTGCTGTCGGTCGGAAGCAAGGCGGCCTGCTGGTCGCAGCTCGGCGCCTACCATCGCAAAGGCGAAGCCTGGCCGTGGGAAGTGACACGCGAGGTTTACTTCACCTTTGTGGATGTCAGCTACCGGCAGGTGGCGGCTGGTTAGACGTCGAACAAACACCCGATGTGGGGGAACGCGGATATACCCTGAGCACACCTGCGATGGCCGGAGGGACGTTCGTTTCGGTCCCGTAGGGACGCGATGTTTGTAGCAGGGCGCCTCTGCATTGAGGGGCAAGCCCCAGCGGGGCGCGATGTCTTGCCACGTCGAAAAGGCCCGCCGCAGGGATTGTGGAATCGTCGCAAACATCGCGCCCCGATGGGGCTTGGCGGTCCTCCGGGTGTGGCGGGCTATAAACATTTCGTCCCTCAGGGACGGACACCGGACTCAACTCGCCAGAAATCAGCAAGCGTCGCTTTTCCCCTTCTTAACCGGGCTTCAAACCTTGCTAGCTAGGGCACATCACCTGGTGCGAACGCGGGCTTGCCACGTCGAGTGGTCGGCCCTACCAACACACCCACCTATGAAAGTTGAATTCTACGGACACGTCCGCCAGTACAAAAACATCCAGGCGGAAATTGACGCAAACATCCAGAAGGTGCTCCTGAGCGGCAATTACGTTCAGGGCCCGATGCTCAAACAATTTGAAGCCGAGTTCGCCACCTACTCCGGCACCAAATACGCCGTCGGCCTCGCCAACGGCACCGACGCCATCTGGCTTGCGCTGATGGCTCTCGGCATTGGCCCGGGCGACGAGGTCATCACCCACGCGAACACCTTCTTTGCCACGGCGGAGGCGATCTGGATCGCCGGCGCGACAGCGGTGCTGGTGGATTGCTGCCCGAAGACCAAATGCATCTGCCCCGAGATGATCGAGGCCGCCATCACACCCAAGACCAAGGCCATCATTCCAGTGCATCTCTATGGCCAGTGCGCCGACATGGTCGCGATCCGGAAGATCGCCGACAAGCACGGCCTCAAGGTGATCGAGGACAACGCGCAGGCCATCGGCGCTGCCGGACCGAACTTCAAGATCGGCCAGTTGAGCGATGCGGCCACGACCAGTTTCATCATCCAGAAAAACCTCGGCACGTTCGGCGACGGCGGCGCGCTGATCACCAATAACGCCGAGATCGACGCCACGGTCCGCCGGCTCCGCAACCACGGCTCGACCGCCCGCAATGTCCACTCCTACGGTTTCAACAGCCGCCTCGACGACCTGCACGCCGGCGTGCTCAGCGCCAAGCTCAAGCACATCGACCAATACAACGATCAGCGCCGTCAGTGGGCCGCGCGCTACACCGCCGGGCTCAAGGACTGCAAGACATTCGATCTTCCAATCGAACTGCCGGGCTACCGGCACGTCTTCCACCTCTACGTCATCGAGACCAAGAAGGCCGAGTGGCGCGATCAGTTGGTGGATTTCCTCGTCAAGGAAGGCGTCGATGCCAAGACGCACTACAGCATCGCGATTCACCAGCAGGCTGGTTATCCGTGGGGCAAGGGGGCCCGCATCGTCGGCTCGGTTGCCAATGCCGAAGCCAACGCCGCGTGCTGCGTCAGCCTCCCGATGTTCCCTGAACTCACCGCAGAAGAAGTGGATTACGTCATCGCCAAGGTGAAGGAATGGGACGCGAAGTTCGCTTCGCAGGCTCCGGCGGGCAAAGGCCCGGCGCAGAGCGGTGCGACGTGCGCCTGCTGCAAGTAAACCGACTGTCGTGAACGGGGTGCCGGAGTGATGGAGTAATGAACTCAGGTCTTCGGCACCCTGTTTGCATCACTCCAATTCTCCAACCCTCCACCACTTTCCCGAGTTCCCTCCATGAGCAAATACTCCGTCCTCGTCGTCGGCATGGGCAAGCGCGGCATGCACCACGCCACCGCCTTCAATGCCAATCCCAAGTTCCAGGTAGCCGGCATCTGCGATATCGATCAGAAACGTCTCGATGAAGCCGCCGCCAAACTGGGCGGGCCCCGGACCGGCACCGACGCCGCCGCGTTGGCGAAGGAACTCAAGCCGGACGTCTTTTGCTTCTGCACGATGCCGCATCTGCGCACGCCCTTCATCAAGGCGGCCCTCGATGGCAGCGCGAAGCTGATCGCCTTTGAGAAGCCCGTCGCGCTCACCAGCGCGGAGATGTTCACGGTCCGCGATCTGATTCGCCAGGCCGGTGTGAAGGCCGTGGTCAGCCACCAGCACCGCTATGGCCCGCATTATCAGAAGGTGAAGGAGATCATCGCCAGCGGCGCGCTCGGGCGGGTGCATACCGTTTATGGCAGCGCCCTCGGCTGGATGACGCACATGCTCTCGCATCTCATCGACTACACCTGCTGGTTCAACGACTACACGCCCGGAGTCTGGGCGATGGCGCAGGCAGCGGGCAAACACAAGCTGGCCGACAATCATCCGTCGCCCGATTACATCGGCGGCTTTGTGCAATTCGCCAACGGCGTCCGCGGAATTTACGAGTGTGGCGCCGGCGCCCCCGATCAGCCGGACGTGGCGCGTTGGTGGGGACGCAATCGCCTGGGCGCGCAGGGCACAGAAGGCTTTGCCGAAGTGCTGACCACGGGCGGTTGGCGTGCTGTCACCCGGAGCCGTGGTTACGAAAGCGGCGAAGGCTTGATGGCCTACGATTCCGACATGCCGCCGTACATTCAGGACATGGCCAACTGGCTGGACGACGACCAGAAGGTGCATCCCTGCAACCTCGATCACGCCTGCCTCGGGGCGGAGATCATGCTGGCCCTGCAACGCAGCGCAGCCGAAGGCGGCCAAGTGGCGCTGCCGTTGACCACGGGCGTGGATGAGCAGGCGCTGCTCAAAGCGAAGCTGTCGGATCAGCCGGTGCTGGTTTCCATCGAGCAGAACAAGAAGGAATTCGGAATGGCCTGACGCGTAACGGCGCAAGCGTTTATTATCGCAACAGCAGCGGTCGATTGGATCTGCGTCCATGGCCGTTCCTCCGCAGCCAGGCGAGTTCGGCGACCACCGGTGGTCGCACCTGTCCCGGTTCCACGAACAACGATGAACGCGGATCGGAATCCCGGAGCCCGAGGGGCGCTGGCGGTTCCGGACCGGATCACAGACTTTCGCCGAAATCCGCCCGAAACTTGGCGACCAGCTTCTCGGGCCACGGACTGGTAGGCTTCAGTTTACCGCCAAAGAAACGCAGGACTGGCGGTTCTTCATAGAACTGCAAGCCGCCCACCAACTGGCGGTTCTGATAGAGCCAATGCAGCCGGTCGATCGCATATTTGACTTGCGACAGGGTGAACACGCGACGGGGCATGGCGAGCCGCAGCAACTCGATATCCGCCATGACGTCGTTGCCGTCGGCATCGCGGACGCTGGAAATGGTCCCACGTTCCATGCCGCGGACACCGGAAACCAGAAAGAACGCCGCCGCGAGCGCCCCGGCCGGATACTCCTTCTGTGGGAGATGCGACAGGAACTGGCCGGCATCGATATGCACCCCCAAGCCGCCGGCCGGCGTGACCACGGGTATTCCCAGCCGGTCGAGTTCATTCACCATGTAACGGATGAAGCGCGGCGACTGGGAGATGACGGTTTCATCCAGGGTTTCAATCAGGCCGACCGCCATGGCTTCCACCTCGCGGATCGACATGCCGCCGTAGGTGTAGAAACCCTCGAACAGCGGGACGAGATCCTTCATCCGATTGTTGATTTCCACGTCGTTGGTGCAAATGCCGCCACCCCGGGTGGAGCTCACCTTGCGGCTCGAAAAATACGTGAGGTCCGCGAGGCCAATCATCTCATGGAGGATTTCCTTGATCGATTTGTCCCGGAACTCCGGCTCGCGCTCCTTGACGAACCAGGCGTTTTCCCCAATCAGGCTCGCGTCGAGCACGATCATGATGCCGTGCTCGCGGGTCACCTGCCGCACTTCGCGCATGTTCGCAATGGAGAACGGCTGGCCACCGATGAGGTTCGTGGATGCTTCCAGCCGCACAAAGGCCACCTTGCGCGCCCCATACTTCGCGATGATGCCCCTGAGCTTGGCGATATCGAGATTGCCCTTGAACGGGTGCTCGCTCTTCACCTTGAGAGCCTCGTCGGTGTAGATTTCGAAAATGGTGCCTCCGTTCATCTCGATGTGCGCCTTGGTGGTCGTGAAATGGTAGTTCATGGGCACCACATCGCCGGGCTTGATGAAGACCCTGGAGATGATGTTCTCGGCGGCGCGGCCCTGATGAACAGGCAGGTAGTAGCGGCAGTTGAACACTTCGCGGATCACCTCCTCGAGCCGCAGGTAGCTCTGCGAGCCGGCATAGGCATCATCGGCGCGCAGCATGGACGCCACTTGATTGTCGCTCATGGCATTGGTGCCGCTGTCCGTGAGCATGTCGAGGAACACGGTCTTGGTGGTCAGCAGGAAGGTGTTAAAGCCGCCCTCGACAATCGCCTTGAGCCGCTCCTCGATCGGAATGAGGTTGAGCTTCTGGACGATCCTCACTTTATGCAATTCAAGGGGAACTTCCTCGCCGCTGAAGAACTTGACCGTGCTAGCGTTACCGTTGTTCATGATTGGTATTATTCGGGGTGAATTTTCAGAGCGAATCATGGAAAATTGCTTTTGGGCGGGTCAAGGTGAAAGTGTGACGTGCCGGAGAACGAACCGTGCGCACGGAGAATTGCTTCCGAGTTGAGGCTTGGCCTCACGAATGTTTTGTGCTTTCAATGAGGCACACCCATGAAGACCACGAAACCGATTCACCCGGAGCCCGCTGCTCACGAACCCTCGTTTTCCACTTCCACCACTCGCCGCGAATTCCTCGCGTCCACCGGAAAGCTCGTCGCCGGCGCGACGCTGGCCGGCGTTACCTTGCCGTATGTCCACGCGGCCGGAAACGAAACCATCCAACTCGCGCTGATCGGCTGCGGCGGGCGCGGCACCGGCGCAGTGGCCAACGCCATGTCCGCCGGCGGCCTCGTGCTCAGCGACAACACGGGACGACAGGCTTCTCCCGGAGAACTCACGACCAGCCAGGTGAAGCTCGTGGCGATGGCGGATCTGCGCCAGGACCGGCTCGACGGGCAGCACGCCACGTTGAAGCGAACGCTCGGCGACCGCGTGGACGTACCGCCGGAGCGGCGCTTCCTCGGCTTCGACGCCTACCGCCATGCCATCGATTGCCTGAAGCCGGGCGACGTGGCGCTGCTGACGACGCACGCCGCCTTTCGTGCCCCTCACCTCGAATACGCGGTGCAGAAGGGCGTGAATGTTTTCATGGAAAAAGATTTCGCGGCGGATCCCGGCGGCGTCAAACGCCTGCTCAAGGCTGGCGAAGAAGCGCAGAAGAAGAACCTCAAGATCGCCTGCGGCCTGATGTGCCGCCATTCCTCCGCGCGCCAGGCGATGATTCAGAAAATCCGCGACGGGGCGCTCGGCGACGTGATGACGGTCCGCGCCTATCGCATGGACTCGGGCTATTTCATGGCGCCGTTTCCGAAGAACCAAAACGAACTGCTCTGGCAGCTCAGCCCCGGGCATCCGTTCCAGTTCATGTGGTCGTCAGGCGGCATCTTCATGGAATTGATGATCCACCAGATCGACGAGTGCTTCTGGATCAAGGACGCCTGGCCGGTGTCCGCGCACGGCGTGGGCGGTCGCTTTGCGGGGAGCACCGACGCGAGCCAGAACCTCGACAGTTACTCGATCGAGTTCACCTTCCCCGACGGCACCAAGGCGCTGGTGGCCGGACGCTACATTCCCAAGTGCCACACGGATTTTGCGACGTTTGTTCACGGGACGAAATGCGCGGCGAAGTTCTCCGGCGATGTCCACGCGCCGGATTGCATCATTTACAAGGACCAGCACACGGAACGCAACAACGTGGCCTGGCGTCCGCCGAAGGAGACCGTGAATCCCTGGCAGGCCGAATGGGACGTGTTGCTCGATGCCATCCGCCATGACAAACCGCACAATGAAGTGCGCCGGGCCGCGCTCTCAAATCTCGGCGCCATCATGGGCCGGGCCGCCGTCCACATGGGCCGCCTCATTACGTGGGACGAGGCGATGGCGTCGGACTTCCAGTTCTGCGCCGATGTGGACAAGCTGACCGTCAATAGTCCCGCACCCGTGCAGGCCGACGCGCAGGGTCGTTATCCCGCGCCGGTGCCCGGCAAATGGGTGGAGATTTGACGATGGAGCGGGCAAAGATAGGGGCAGGGACAAGGGATGGAACATTGCCCCTCCCTCGAGCGGACGGGCGGATTTCCCGCACCTGCCTGGGCCGGGCACGGCACGGTCGCCAGAGCGGCTGGCGCCTCGGCTTGGGTGCGGCACAGGAGCACGAGAACCGCTACCCGATGCAGGCTCGACGCCTGTGCTCCTTTCGGGACACGCCAGCGGTGTTTGCGTCTCTATTCACGCCGCTTCCGGCCCGTTCTGCGGCAGGCGGATTTCAAAGTCAGATCCATTGCCGGCTTCGCTACGGACTTGCACCTGGCCGCGATGCGCTTGCACCACGGCACGGACCAGGCTGAGCCCGAGTCCCAGCCCCTTTTCGGTTCGGCTCTTGTCGCCCCGATAGAGACGATCCCAGATGCGCGGCTGTTCTTCCGGAGAAATGCCCATGCCGTTGTCGTTCACGGTGAAGACAACCTCCCCACCTTCTGCGCGGGCGTTGACCGCCACCGCGCCGCCGGGCGGCGTGTATTTGATGGCATTGTCGAGCAGGTTGGCGAGGCATTGCTGGATGCGCGTGCGGTCGGCCCGAAGTTCCAGTCGGTCGGGAACATTGACCTTGATGGCGATGCGTTTTTCATCCGCCACGATGGAATAGAGATCGATGATGTCGCGGATCAACTCGGGCACCGGGAAGGGCGCGATTTCGAGCTTCATGGTGCCGGTCTCAGCCTCGGAGACGTCCATGAGCGTCTTCAACATCATCAGCAATCGCTCGGATTCCTCCACGGCGTCAGCCAGGGCTTCGCGCTGCCCAGCAGCGTCACTGGATTGCAGCGCGTTCTCAGCCGAGGCGCGGAAACGCGCGAGCGGCGTGCGCAAATCGTGGGCGACATTGTCGAGCGCGTCGCGCATCCCGCGGATGAGGGCGTCATTGCGCGCCAGCATCTGATTGAAGAGGCCGACCAGTTCATCGAGTTCATCGTTTGAGGATCGCGCCGGCACGCGGGCTTCCATGCGGCCGGTGTGCAGAATGCCGCGCACCGCGTCGATGAGTTGCCGGATGGGCCGGAGGGCGCGGTTGGTGAAGAAGGCGCCGCCTGTGTAGCCAAGCACGACCACGCCGAGGATGAGCATCAACGTGGTTAGACGGAAACGGGAGAGGAGGGCGGCGGTCTGCTCGGTGCTCATGCCGGCCTGCAGCAGCAGCCCCCCGCGCACCGGAGCCGACGCGATGAGCCAGACGTGTCGCGGATCCCGACCTTCCAGCGAGGACCACGGCGAGGGCGTTTCGGCGCCAATCAACTCGACCTTGCGCAGATCGAAACCCTCCCAACCTTCCGGCACGTTGAAGAAGAGCGCCTCCCCGCGCGGGCTGGCGAGGCGGATGAAGAAACCATTGCGACCGCCATCGGGTGACGCGTCGAATCGCGCCTTGAGCAGGCCGAGTCCACCGCTCTCGTACCAGGCACGGTATTCGTCGAGTCGCGCCTGGAGGACTTCGCGGTCGCGCTGCTGCACGGTCGAGGCGAGGACGAAGTAGGCGAGGAGAAACAGCGCGCCCGAGGTCAGGATGAAAACCGCGGAATACCAGAGATTCAGCCGCAGATTGAAGCTGCCGCTGGCGCGTTCAACTGGCTTTGAGGACATAGCCGACTCCGCGCAGGGTGTGGATTAGCTTCGGTTCGAAATCGCGGTCCACCTTGCCGCGCAGGCGGTGGATGACCACATCCACCACATTGGTCTGGGGGTCGAAGCTGTAGTCCCAAACGTGTTCGAGAATGGTGGTCTTGGTGACGGGGTGGCCGGCATTGCGCAGCAGATATTCAAGCAGCGAGAATTCACGCGCCTGCAGCTCGATAACCTGTCCCGCGCGCGTCACTTCCCGGGTGATGAGATTCATCTTGAGATCCGCGTAGGCGAGCGTCGTCGGCTCGGCCGCGTGGGTCGAACGGCGAATCAGCGCCTGCAACCTCGCCAGCAGTTCGCTGAACGAAAACGGCTTCACCAGGTAATCGTCGCCCCCGATCTGCAATCCCTTGATGCGGTCATCCACGGATGCGCGCGCGCTGAGTATGATGACCGGCGTGTTGATCTTCTTCGCGCGGATTTCCTGCAACACGCTCAAGCCGTCGCGCTGCGGCAGCATGATGTCGATGACCGCCGCGTCGAAGGACGCGCTGGTGGCCAGGTGCAGCCCGTCCTCTCCGTTGTCGGCGTGGTCCACGGCAAAGCCGCTCTGGCGAAGCCCCTTGGTCAGGAAGCTCGCGATCTTCTTGTCGTCCTCAATCACCAGGATGCGCATGTCCCTCTCCCCAGTTGGCGCGATGGTTGCAGACGGCATCGCGTCGATCATTCCATTGTCGGGGCTCATGATGCAGTGATTCCTCTCTGGCTGGCGACAAGGAAAACGGCGCAGGACGAAAACGAATCGCCCGGCGCGTCTCGAAGATCAGATTTCCAATCTCAGATCTCCAAGCGCCGGGCTTTTGAAGTCGCCGCAACGGGCGGCGCGCGCCGGCCTATTTTTGCTTCGTTTCGTCCACCACAATGAACCGGCTGCCGCCCTTGCTCCACACGCGCACCAGCGTAAGGCGCTCCTTCACGTTGCTGGTCGCCTTGACGGCGTCTTCGGCGCCGGTAATCGGCTTGCGATTGATTTCCTGAACGACGTCGCCCTCCCGCAACCCGGCGTCGTAGGCGGCTGATCCCGGATTGACCTCCGTGATGATCGCGCCCTTGACGTAGGCCGGCAGTTTCAACTGCTGGCGCACATCGGCGGTGAGGTCACCCACGCCGACTCCGGCGAGCACCTCCTCGGAGCCTTCGCTCGCGGAGCCATTGCTGGCCGTGGCCTTCTCTCCGGGCAATTCCCTCAGCGCGACCTTGAACGTGCGCTCCTTGCCGTCGCGGAGCACCTTTACGTCCGTCTTCGTTCCGGGAGACAACAGGCCGGCGTGGTTGCGCAGGCTGCGGCCATCGCGGATCTGCTTTCCGTTGAATTCTGTGATGACGTCGCCCGGCTTGAGGCCGGCTTCGCCCGCGGCGCTGTTCTCGGTCACTTCGCTGACCAGCGCGCCGGTGGTTTCCTTGAGATTGAAATTCTTGGCGAGATCCGGAGTGACATCCTGGATCATCACGCCGAGATATCCGCGGCTGACCTTGCCCGACTTGACGAGTTCATCCATCACATGGCGCACGAGGTTGACCGGCACGGCGAAGCCCAGGCCCTGATTGCCGCCGCTGCGGCTGAGGATCGCGGTGTTGATGCCCACCAGCCGGCCTTCCATGTCCACGAGCGCACCCCCGGAATTGCCAGGGTTGATCGAGGCGTCGGTCTGGATGAAATCCTCGTAGTCCTCGATGCCCATGCCGCCGCGCCCGAGGGCGCTGACGATGCCCATGGTGACGGTCTGGCCGATGCCGAACGGATTGCCCACGGCCATCACACGGTCGCCGACTTCGAGCGTTTCACTGTCGCCGAGCGTGGAGGCCGGCAGATCCTTCGCGTCAATCTTCAGCACGGCGATGTCGGTCTTCGGATCCCGCCCGATGACCTTGGCGGGGTATTCCGTCTTGTCCTTTTCAAAAGTGACCTTGATCTCATCGGCGCCGTCCACCACGTGATCGTTGGTGAGGATGTAGCCGTCGGCAGTGACCACCACGCCGGAGCCAAGGCTGCGCTGCTTGTAGGGCGCGGGCATCTGGCGCGGTCCGCCGCGGCGACCAAAGAGCTGCTCGAATGGATTCATCCCTTCCTTGCCGGTAAGTTTGGCCGTCTTGGAAGTGTGAATGTTGACCACCGCGGGACCGACCTTCTTCACAATGGGCGCAAAGCTGGTGGCGGCCTTGGTTTCCTTCGCGATGGGTGTGCTGCTGATGGTGACGCTGGCCTTGGCGGGTGCCGGTTTGGTGCCGCTCTTCACGCCGTCCACGGCGTGGCCAGTCGAGAGCCACAGCGCCGTGCCGCCGATGAGGGCGCACATTCCGGTGAGGAAGGTCTTCTTCAAGTTCGTGGTCATAGTGATGTTCTTTCTTTGCTTTTGGTGCCGAGGCACCACCGGCCGAGGACCGGTCTGTTTGTTCTTCTGGCGATCGTCGCTTTGTCTGCCAACCGGCAAACCGGCGGACTGATTTCTTCATTCCACCGTTTGCTCCATTGATGTGGAAGATGACACAGGCTCTTTGCCAGGGCATTACACGAACATGACAAGTTTTTAAGGAAGAGACGGCGAACCGCTGGCATCTTATCCCTGAATGGATGGCCTTTCGCTTTGAGATCGGGCGGTGAGGCCGAAAGCCGAAAAACCAAGGCCGGAGCGAGTATTCCGCCTCGCCTCGCCAGTGGTTCTCGTGGCCTGCCTCGTCGTTTCCAGTCATCACTTCTCAAAGCCGTGGCGCGACTTCCGGCGCGACTTCCCGCTTGTCCTTGGCGGGCCGGGCACTTAAATCAAGCGCGTGCAAAGGATTCTTCGATGGCTCCAGTTGAGGCAGAGCGCTGAAAAAGAGACTGAACTTCAGCCGAGTGCCGGCCGATATCAGTTGGAGTCGCCGGTCGGAACGGCGTCTTTGCGTGTCTTTGTCGGGGAAAAAAGAGCTTTTAATTGCGTCCATTCAACCAAACCCTAGAAGCATGAACATCGCCATCGTCGGTCTCGGATACGTCGGCCTCCCTCTGTCCCTCCAGTTTGCCCGCTCGGGCGTGAAAGTCGTCGGCCTCGATATTGATGCGGCCAAGGTCGAGGATTGCAACGCCGGCCGGAGCTACATCAAGCACATCGAGCCTGCGTCCATCGCCGAGCAGGTCAAGGCCGGGCGCTTCATCTCGTCCACGGATTTCAGCCTCGTGCGCGAGGTGGAGGCGGTCATCATCTGCGTGCCCACGCCCCTCAACAAGAACCGCGAGCCGGACATCTCCTACATCGTGAAGACCGGCGAGGCCATCGCGCCGCATCTTCAACGCGGGGTGCTGGTGGTGCTGGAATCGACGACCTATCCGGGCACGACCGACGAGGACCTCCGCGCGGTGCTGGAGCAGGGTTCGGGCTTGGTGGCGGGCCGCGATTTTCATCTGGCCTTCTCGCCCGAACGCGAAGACCCGGGCAACCCGAGCAGCGTGGTGGCAACCATTCCGAAAGTGGTCGGCGGCTTCACTCCGGCGTGTCTGGAGAAGGCCCGGGCGCTTTACAGCCTGGCCATCAAGACCGTGGTCACCGTTTCTTCCTGCCGCGCGGCCGAGGCGACCAAGCTGCTCGAAAACATTTTTCGCGGCGTCAACATCGCGCTCGTCAACGAATTGAAGATCGTTTACTCCGCAATGGGCATCGATGTCTGGGAAGTGATCAACGCGGCGAAAACCA
Organism: Limisphaerales bacterium; assembly: GCA_038249465.1. GTDB lineage: Bacteria > Verrucomicrobiota > Verrucomicrobiia > Limisphaerales > JBBRWD01 > JBBRWD01. Next base: position 75,698 of record JBBRWD010000018.1, read on the forward strand.
AGCCGTTCGGTTTCATGCCCTTCTATCCAGGACCCGGGCTGGGCGGACATTGCATTCCGATTGACCCGTTCTATCTCACCTGGAAGGCGCGCGAGTACGGCCAGCACACCCGCTTCATCGAACTGGCCGGCGAGATCAACACCGCCATGCCCGACTACGTGGTCCGGCGGGTTTCAGAGGCGTTGAACGACCGCCGCAAGCCACTCAACGGCTCGAAGATTCTGCTGCTGGGCCTCGCCTACAAGGCGGACGTGGATGACATGCGCGAGTCGCCGACGTTCATCCTGCTCGACTTGCTCAAGAATCACGGCGCGCAGGTGGCCTACCACGACCCATTCATCCCGGTCATCCGGCCGACGCGCGAGCACGGGCATTGGACGGGCTACACATCCGTGGAGTGGACCAAAGAATCGCTCGCGGCGTTTGATGCCGTGGTCATCTCGACCGCGCACAAGTCGGTCAACTACCAGCAACTCGCGGATTGGTGCGACTGCATCGTGGACACGCGTAATGCGATGGCCTCCCTGCCCACCCGGCCCGGCCAGGTGTGGAAGGCTTGACCGGCTGCACCGCGTCGGACACATCGCCGCTCTTTCATGACATCCTACAAACAGGCGCAGCAGGAACTGCGCGCCACCCCCCGCGCCTGGCTCATCACCGGCGCGGCGGGCTTCATCGGCTCGAACCTTCTCGAAACCCTGCTCGGCTTGGGCCAGCGCGTGCGCGGGTTGGATAACTTCGCCGCCGGCAAACGCGTGAACCTTGAACAGGTGCGCGCAGCGGTGGGCGACGAGGCCTGGAAGCGTTTTGAGTTTGTCGAAGGCGACATTCGCGACGCGGCGGTCTGCCGGTCGGCCTGCGCGGGGATGGATTATGTGTTGCACCACGCGGCACTCGGTTCGGTGCCGGCGTCGATTGACGAGCCGCTGCTGGCCAACGCGGTCAACATCGATGGCACGCTCAACTTGCTGGTGGGAACGCGCGAGCATCGGGTGAAGCGGTTCGTGTATGCGACGAGCAGCGCGATTTACGGCAACCAGCCCGAGGGCACCATTCGTGAGGAGCAGACCGGGCGCGCGCTCTCGCCTTACGCCGTCACCAAACAGGTGAACGAGCAATACGCCGACGTGTTTGGAACTTGCTACGGCACGGAGAGCATCGGCCTGCGCTACTTCAATGTGTTCGGTCCGCGCCAGGATCCCAAGGGCGCCTACGCGGCGGTCATTCCGTGCTGGATTGCCTCGCTGCTCAAGGGTGAACCGGTGTTCATCAACGGTGACGGCGGTCACAGCCGCGACTTTTGTTACGTGGCCAACGTGGTGCAAGCGAACCTGCTCGCCGCCACCAGCACCCGCACGGATGCGGTCAACCAGGTTTACAACGTGGCGTTGAACCAGCGCACCACTCTCAACGAACTGTTCGCCACGCTATGCGAACTGCTCGCACAGCGGCATCCCGAGGTGCGCAAGCGCCAACCCGTGTATCGTGCTTTCCGGCCCGGCGACGTGCGACACTCGCAGGCGGACATCGCCCGCGCCCGCCAGTTCCTGGGCTACGAACCAACGCACGGCCTCGCGCAAGGACTCGCCGCGGCGCTCGATTGGTACGAAGCGAATCTCGTTTGAGCAGAAGTCGTGATCCGAGAGGGCGTGGCCAGCACATGGAAGATTGGGTTCCAACCGGCGACGTGATGTGCGACTGATCCCGGCAGTTGCGCTGGTGCTTGGTTTCAAAGCTCGGACGTCAAGCTGTGCCCGGCTTCCGCATTTCGGATTGAAGGTGCCGAGGTTTTGGTCGCGTAGAAGCGCGAACTATTCAGCCGAAAAACCTCCGCTTGGAAGCGCAAGCCGCAACGAGGTGCCAAGGTCAGCCCCAGGCAATTCGCAATGACGCCCTCGAAGCACTCTATCGCGTCAGGACAGGTCGGAGACCAGTCCGCGCCGGGGAACTCCGGGTGATGTTGGTGGCACGCTTACGCCAGACCGAATCGATGCCCGTCGTCGGCTGGCCAGCGAGAACAACCGAAGAGCGCAGCGTGATGCCGCGCGGGGTCCGTACAATCATGCGCTCGAAGCTCGCCGTCGAGGTGAAGGTCACGCGACAAACGCCCGGAAGGAGATTGTGGAAGATATAGCGGCCATCTGCACCAGTCGTCGTCCGGCGGAGGGTTTTTCCAGTCGAGTCCAGCAACGTCACCGTGACGCCCGCAAGACCGCGATCCCCGGCGTCCAACTGTCCATTGCGATTGCTGTCGAGCCAGGCGCGTCCGCTCAACACGCAGACTGGCCGGAGCCCCACATCGCGGCTCAAATCATCGCGGCCGGCGACGAGTTCACAATCAATGCGGCCGGTTACCGGATCGAGATCGCTATCGCCTTCCGCAGTGCTGCCCGCATGCGGTGTCGTGATGGCATAGCCGGCCGGGTTGGTCACGCGGAGGCTGTATTTGCCGGAGGGGAGCCCAGCGAAACGATAGCGACCGAAGCCATCCGTGTTGGTTTGCGCCACCAGGAGGCCGTTCTGCCACAATTGAACGATGACGCCAGCGACGCCCGGCTCGCCGTCGTCCTGAAGACCATTGTGATCAAGGTCCGCCCAGACGCGATCACCGACCAAAGCGGTGGGTTTCGCCAGCGGAAAGAACATGCCATCCGTGCCGATGCCAAATGCGGCCGTGAATCCGTGATGGTCGAGCGCGCCGAAAGCCGTGCAGGGCTGGACAAAGTTGAAGTGAGACGGCAGGTGGAGACGGAATTCGCCAGGCAGCACCGCGCGGAACGGCAGCACAAAGAATCCGTCGCGGCCGGTGAACGCGCTGGCGACGAAGCGTCCCGCGCCATCGGTAAGCCAGACTTCGTTTTGGGAGATCACCGGTTCACCGGGCTGCCATGACGCGTCGCCATTCAGATCATCCCAGAGCATGTCGGTGATGGCGCTTTCGCGCTCCACGCCGGAGGTCAACACGGCTTCAATCAAGGCCCAGCGCGCGGGTTGCCCGCTGGCGAGCAGGATGGCGCTCACCTGTCCCGGCGCGGGCAGGAAGCGATCCCCCAGCGTGACGGCTTCGAGGACCATCGCCTCGACCGCCGGCGTGAGCGGAAAAAACTCTTCCGCGGCCCCGGGAAGGCGTCCGCCCAGCAGCATCCAAAGCGCACGCTGCACCTCGCGCGGCGTGCCCGCCTGGTGGTTGAGGAGATAATTGACCGCCGACCAATCGGCCTTGAGCGCGCCGTTGGGCAGCGCGGCGTGGGAGGAATAGATCACCGGCGAGAACGTGCCTGGAACCGGGGCCGGTCCGGTGAACTGGAATTGCCAGCCGCGGTGGGTTCCATTCGCGATCGTGCAGTCCAGAGCGCTGTCGGCCAGGGTGATGATGAGGAACGAATCGGCACCACCGTCCTGCACGATCGCCGAAATGGGATGTGCCAGTTGTTCTTCCACCGAGGGAAGCTGGCAGTTGGTGGCCTGCGCCACCGCCTTCTCGTTCTTGGCAAACAACGCCAGCGCGGCCCCCACCAACATGGCTGTCTTCCAACCGTTCATCATCGCGGACAGCCTAGGCTGACAGCGTGGCGACGCGCCATTGAGGGGGCTACGCGAGGACGGTACCGGGAAACTACCTAGCGCGTCACGGCGGAGGTGTTGGTGGTGACCGGCACTTTAAGGGACTTCAGGATGGGGCCGACCGCATTGGTCAGCTTGCCCGCGGCATTGGTCGCCCACCATTGATTGGTGCCACCGGCCCCGGCGTAGGCCGAGGCATCCGGCAGGGGCACGCCGCCGCGCGAGATGAACTGATACGCATCCGGCGCGGCCTTGGCTTTCTTCACGAACTCGATGATTTCCGCCTGGGTGTAGTAGTTGCCGTAGCAGGAGAGCGCGACGCGCGAGGGCCGTTCGCTGTCGGTGTAATAGCCGTACTTGTCGATGCGCCCTTTGATGCTGGGAATGGCCCGCTCCATCCACTTCGAGATCTGGTTCACCTCGACGTAGTTGTCCGCGAGCTGGTCAAACGGGCCGTCGTAGTAGTCGTTGCGGTTCACGCTGAGCTTGCGGACGCTCGCCAGCACCTTGCGCGGCGGCTTCTCCCCATCCACCCAGAAGGCGAATCCGGTCCGCCGTCCGACGAGGATGTCCTTGTCCAACGATTCCAACGTATCCGGCACCTTCTCCTCTTCGTTGAGAACCCAAAAGAAGCAATTGCGCTCGGTGTTGAAGAGGAGGAAGAACTGCATCCCCGACTCGTCGAAGGTGCGCTCGAGGAACGTCTCGTTGGTGCGGAGGTTGAAGGATGTCGGGGGATCGGTGCGCAGTTCATGCAGTTTAAAAGTCACCGTCTTGCGATTGAAGGAAACCTGCCAGGTGAAGGGATCGAGCGCCTTCATCGTCAGGCCGTCACCGTCCAGGAAATACTTGGCCCGGCTGACGCCGCTGCCCCCGCCGGGCACGCTGGGGAACTCGTCAAACTCCGAATAACCAAAGGACAGCACCCCGCGCTCACGCCGCCCCGCCGGCAGGCGGATGTTGCCCCAGACCTGGCGGCCTTTGACATAGAGGATGAAATAGAAATAGTTCTCGGACGGATAAATGGTCACCTGATCGGGCAGCTTGGACCACACATGGCCGAAGACCGCGTCGGCGTCCTCCAAATCCAGATTGTCAGCGTAATAGCCTTCATTCGCCCATTGCTGGAGCAGGAGGTGGGTGGAGGCGCCGAGGGCGGACGTCTTCGGTGCTTCGGCCCCGCTGGATGAAGAGACGCTGCCCAGCGACAGCAGCAAGGTTGCGGCGGCCAGGAGGAGGGCGGGACCGGTAACTTTCAGTAGTTTGTTCACAGGCATGGACGGTAGCAAAACGAACCGGGTGAGGCAACCTGGGCCTCACCCGGCGTCGTCGTTCAGTCGGTTTTGTTCACTCAATCACCACGCGATAGAAGGACGGCGAGGTGACGCTCGTATCGCGGAAGACGCCCACCGAGTTCGTGGTGGTGACGCTGCCCAGCGTCTGCCAGACCACGGGCGGCACCAGATTGGTGGTCCGCTGGATCGCGTAAGTCATCCCGGGCACCGAGAGCCAGTGCAATTCAAAGGACGCCGGTTGCGGGCCGCCCGCCGCGCCAAGGCCCGCCGCGCCGAGTTCGGTGAAGATGTCGAAGAACGAATCAATCCGCAGGCTGGAACTTGGATCGTTGGGCGCGGTGAGCGCGCGGCGCTCATCCTTGTTCTTCATGCCATCCTGGTCGTCATCCGCCTCCGGATCGGTGACGCCGTTGAGCATCTCCCACCAGTCTTCCATGTCGTCGTGATCAAGGTCCAGTCCGGCGCTGGACTGCCATGGTGAATGCACCAGAGACCGCCCTACTTCGTGGACCACCGAAGCCGCCGGCAAATGCACCGACGATCGCTCCGGCAGGTGTTGCAGGGACAACGCGGGATGATGGCCCGAGGATTGCACGGGGTCATGCGCCAACGACACCAGCGGATTGTGCGCAATGGATCGGCTCGTCTCATGCACCACCGATCGTGCTGCGTCGTGCTGGGCCGAGAGTGCAGCCAGATGCTGCACGGAGTGCGCGTCGGCGTGAACGGTGGACACCAGGACGTTGTGCGCGCCGGACACCGTCGGCAGATGAACCACCGAGCGGGCGGGATCGTGCTGGAGCGACACGGCGGGATCGTGGGCCGACGAAGTGAGCGTGTTGTGCAGGCTCGAACGCAGCGTGTCGTGGCCGGCGGAGATCATCGCATCGTGCAACACCGACCGCGCAGCGTCGTGTCCCGTGGAGAGCAGAACGGAGTGAATGCGCGAGGCCAGGGTGTCGTGTGTCAAGGACAGTCCCGCGTCGTGCAAGCCCGAAACCTCGGGCCGATGCAGGCCGGATTGCGCTGGATCATGCCCCGTGGACGCCAGCGGCGAATGCACCACCGAGCGGGCCGGTTCGTGATTGGCAGAGAGGCCGGCCGCGTGGACCTTGGAGCGTGCCGGGTCATGCCGCGCGGAAAGCGCCGAGTCGTGCATTCCCGACCAGTGCGGATCATGCAGCACCGACCGCACCGGGTCGTGCAACACCGATCTGTCGGGGCCATGCACGACCGAGCGGGCCGGATCGTGCAACACCGAAAGGGCTGTCCCGTGATTTACCGAGAGAGCCACCGCGTGGAGCACGGAGCGCAGTTGCTCGTGCTGGGCGGATACCGTCGGGTTGTGCGTGCCCGACTGGAGCGGGTTATGCACCACGGACACCGCGGGGTCATGAACGCGCGAAACCGCAGGATCATGCTGGCGGGAATCGAAGATCGCATGCACGTCGGACTGCAGCGGGAAGTGGCCGGGCGAGAGCGGCACCTGATGCACCATCGACCTGGCCGGCTCATGCGTGGTGGATCCCTGCGCCTCATGCTGCCGCGAGCGCAGCACGTCATGAATGTCGGAATCCAGCGGGCGGTGGAAGCCAGATTGCAGCGGGTCGTGCAACACGGATCGGGCCGGGTCATGCAACGCCGAGCGCACCGGGTTGTGCATTGACGACCAATGCGGGTCGTGCGCCACGGAGCGCGCCGGGTCGTGCCCGACCGACTTCGCCGGTTCATGCACCGCTGACTCGACCGGATCGTGCAGACGCGAGCGCAGCGTTTCGTGCTGCCGCGACATCAGGACGGAATGCACCGCGGAACGCTCGGGCTTGTGCAGCCGCGACTCGTCCTGGAGGTGAATCATCGAGATGCCCGGATGATGTTGCGCCGACTGGTCCGCGTTGTGCATCCCCGACCAATGCGGATCGTGGATGAGGGAATCGAAGGCTTCATGCACCGCCGACCGCTGCGGATCATGCACCACCGAGCGGGCGGGATCGTGCTGCGCCGAGGTCGTCGCCAGATGGTTGCCGGACCAGACCGGGTCATGGATATCCGAACGCAGCGGCAGGTGTTGCTGCGACTTGGCCACTTCATGGACCACCGAGACGGCCGGGTCGTGCTGGAGTGACGCCACCGGGTCGTGCGCCTGCGAGGTCTGCGGGCGGTGGAAGACGGACCGCAACACCTCGTGTTGCGCCGAGTCGGCGGGCTTGTGGGCGATGGAAACCGCGGGTTCGTGGCGCACGGACGTGGCCGGGTTGTGCGCCATCGACACGGCGGGATCGTGCTGCACCGAGAGGGCGGTGTCATGCTGCTGCGACATCACTGGCGAGTGCAGCACCGAGCGCAGGACGTCGTGTAACTCGGACGAGGCCACGTCGTGCAGTCGGGAGCGTGCCGGGTTGTGGATGCGGGACTCCAGCGTGTCATGCATCGAGGTCCAGAAGGGGTCATGCACCGTGGACGTCAAGGGATCATGATTGGCCGAACGGCCCGGCTCATGGACCACCGAGGCCGCCGGATCATGCTGGAGCGACTGGGCGGCTTGGTGTCCTTGCGACCAGAAGGGATCATGCGCGATGGACTTGCGCGGGTCGTGCTGGGCGGAACGCAGCGGCTGATGCACCGCCGAGAAGCGCGGGTCGTGGGCGGCGGAGCGCAGCGGCGCGTGGACAACCGAGCGGAGCGGATCGTGCGCGGCCGACTTCGCCGGATCGTGAATGTTGGAGCGGGCCGGATCATGGATGACCGAGCGGGCCGGCAGGTGTTGCCCGGACCAGAGGACATCGTGCCCGTGCGAACGCACCGGGTCGTGGGCGATGGAGATGGCCGGCTGATGCAGCACCGAGACGGCTGGATCATGCTGCGCCGAGTCGGCCGGCTTGTGCATGGCGGACCACACCGGGTCATGCACCACGGACCGCTGTGGATCGTGCTGGCGCGATTTCACCGGATCATGGATGCGCGAACGGACGGGATCATGCTGGCGCGACAGCAGCACGTCATGCTCCCGGCTTTGGCCAGGGTCGTGGATGCAGGAGCGGAGTTCGTCATGCACCACGGAGAGCCAGGCTTCATGCACCCGGGACAGGGCTTCGTCGTGAATCACCGACACGGCCGGGTCATGCAGACGGGACTTGATGGGATCATGAATCCGCGACTGCCAGGGCGAATGCACCGCCGAACGCAGCGGCAGGTGCTGCGCGGACGCCTGCACCTCGTGAATCATCGACTCGCCGGGGTGATGCACCTTCGACAGATCAACATTGTGCATCGACGACCAGTGCGGGTCATGCGTCAACGAGGTGAACGCGTCGTGATTCGCCGACGCGGTCGGTTGATGCACCGTCGAAACCGCGGGATCATGCTGCGCGGAATCGGCCGGTTTGTGGGCCGCCGACCAGACCGGGTCGTGGATGTCGGAGGTCAGCGGATGATGCAAGCGCGAGGCTTCGACCGTGTGGACCACGGAGACCGCCGGATCGTGCTGGAGCGAGAGCGTGGTGAGGTGCCCCGCGGAGATCTCAGGTTTGTGAAAGACGGAACGCAGCGGATCATGCAACCCCGACTGCGCGGCGGTGTGGCTGCGGGTTGCCACCGGATCATGCTGGATCGATTCCAGCGGATGATGCGCCATGGACAGCGCCGGGTCGTGCTGGCTCGAAAGCGTGGGGCTGTGTTGCACCGAGGTGAACGGCGAGTGCAGCACGGAACGTAGATCCTCATGCAAGGCCGAGGCTTCCTGCTGGTGGACCACCGAGCGCGCCGGGTTGTGCCGGAGCGACACCATCGGCTCGTGCCTCGCGGACCACACCGGGTCATGCACCGTGGAGGTCAACGGATCGTGCAGGCGGGATCGCCCGGGCTCGTGGAGTTGCGAGAGCACGACGTTGTGCTGCTCGGAGCGCAGCGGCTGATGCATCGCAGACCAGTGCGGATCGTGAATCTTGGAATCCCTGGCCAGGTGAATCGTTGACTTCGCGGCTTCATGCACCCGCGAGAGAGCGAGGTCGTGCGTGTCCGACAGGCGCGGGTCATGCCTGCGGCTGTTCGCCGGATCGTGCAGGATGGAGCGGACAGGATCGTGGATGACGGAAACAGACGCCAAGTGCGTTCCGGGACCGCCTTCCTCCCGCGACATCAACGGCGCGTGCAGCACGGAGGGCACGGGGTCATGCATTTGCGAGTCGCTGAAGCGGTGAATCATCGACACCACCACATCGTGAACCACCGAGCGTTCCGGCGTGTGCTGCCGGGAGGCAAACGGGTCGTGTGCCAGCGAGGTGGTCACGTCGTGAGCCTGCGAGAGGGTCTGCACATGGACGACCGAGGCGGCCGGATCATGATCGGCCGAGAGTCCCGGAAGGTGGTTCCGCGACCACACCGGGTCGTGCAAATCCGAGCGCAGGGCGTTGTGCCCCCGGCTCTGGCTGACCGTATGCACGGTGGAAACCGCGGGGTCGTGAATGGCGGACAGCCGCGGGTCGTGCTGATCGGATCGGCCAGGAAGATGAAGGATGGTCCGCAGGGCGGTCGAGGGATCCACCCTGCCAGGAATTGCGCCGGCCCCGACGATGATGTTGGACACGGTAATCGCGGAACTGGCGCCATCGTGGCGGGCGGAATTCGCCGGATTGTGCGCCATCGACAAGGCCGGATCATGCACGATGCTCAAGGTTTCCGCGTGTTGCAGCGATTGGAATGGGGCGTGGAACAATGATCGGAGCGGGTTGTGAATGCGCGAGGAATCCGCCTCGTGGACCCGGCTGCGCCCCGGCTCGTGGATGCGGCTCTGTTCAGGCTTGTGCAACCGCGTCCATAACGGGTCATGCACCCTCGAGGTCAGCCCGTCGTGCAACTGCGACCGTGCCGGCTCGTGCAACTGCGAACGCACCGGATGATGCACCGACGACTTTTCCGGATCATGCTGCCCAGACCAGAAAGGATCGTGAATGCTGGAAGACCGGGCGTCATGTTCCAATGACACGCCCGCGACATGGACCTGGGAAAGCGCAATGTCGTGCTGCACGGAAACTCTCGGATCGTGGCCGGGCGATAGTTCGGGACCATGCACCACGGAGCGGGCTGGATCATGCACCGCGGACAAGGTCGGGTCGTGATTCAACGACCGGACCGGATCGTGGTTGCCCGAGAGGAAGGGCGCATGAACCGAGGAGTTCACCGCGTCATGCACGGCCGAGCGTCCCGGCAGGTGAATCACGGAAATGCCAGGATCGTGCTGAAGCGAGGTGGCGGCGTCGTGCAGGGCGGACCGCCGCGGATCGTGAATCAACGAATCAAAGACGCCGTGGGTTTGAGACTTGGCCGGCTCGTGCAACACCGAACTGACCGCCTCATGCAATCGCGACGGCTCGACCTGGTGGCGCCTCGACCAGACCGGATCATGGATGTCGGACTTGAGCGGACGATGCTGTTGCGACAACGCCGGCTCGTGGATGCGCGACAGCGCCGGCTGATGATGGCGGGAGGAGTCGGCAAAATGCAGCCTGGACAGTTCGGGCTTGTGCAACAGCGACTGGAGCACCACATGTTGGGCCGACTGCGCGGTGGTGTGCGCCTGGGACACCGCCGGTTCGTGTTGCGCGGTGGTCGCCGGGTCGTGGGCCATCGACAGAGCCGGGTCATGCTGCTGCGACGTCGCCGCCGTATGCTGGCCGGAGAGCAAGGGGGAATGGAGTGCGGAACGCAAATCATCGTGAATGGCCGAGCGCGACGGCTCGTGAATCACCGAACGGGCCGGGTCGTGCTGCAACGACTTCACCGGCTCGTGGCGGCTGGACCAGACCGGATCATGAATCCGGGAACGCCACGCGTCATGAATGCCGGACTGGTTCGGATCGTGCAGGACCGACAACACCACGTTGTGCAACTGGGAGCGCGTAGGGACATGCTGCTTGGACCAGAGAATATCATGCACCACCCGGGATCGCGGCACGTCGTGTTGCAGGGAACTGACCGTCAGATGCCCGAAGGACTGCTGCGGTTGATGGATGTTCGAGGTCGTCGGAATGTGGGCCGCCGCGCTTAACGCGGGGTCGTGTTGCGTGGAGACGTTCGGTGAATGCGCGGTGCTCAAGGCCACGTCGTGAAGAATCGAGCGGACGGTCAAATGCACCCCGGCGTCTGACCGGACCGGGTCGTGTCCCGACAGAGCGGGATTGTGGTTCGCCAGGGCGGACTTGGCCGGATCATGTTCCTTCGAGAGGCTGGGATTGTGCTGGGCGGAAAGCCAGGGAGAGTGCAGATCGGAGCGAAGCGGGTTGTGATTCAGCGAAGCCTGCGGCTGGTGCATCATCGACAGGCCGGGATGATGCTCAACCGATGCGGCCGCCTCGTGCAACGACGTCCGCACGGCGTCATGGATGGAGGAAAAGAACGGACGATGCACCGCCGACCGCTCCGCCGAATGGATGACCGACAGCGCCGCCGGATGCACCGCCGATTCCTGCGGATTGTGCGTTTTGGAACTGACCGGATCGTGAATGTCCGACCGGAAGGGATCGTGCTGGATCGACTCGGCGACGGTGTGCAGCCGCGAGAGGGCCACATCGTGCCCGCCATTGTTTGAAAGATCCGAGGCTGCCGGAGTATGAACCTGGGACCGCGCGACATCGTGCAGCGGGGAAAGATTGGGGGAGTGCGTGGACGAAGCCGCCGGGTCGTGCTGCACCGAACGAGCGGGGTCGTGCTGGTCCGAGCGCCTTGGATCGTGCAGCGCCGAGCGCACTGGGTCGTGTGCCGCCGATATCGCCGGGTCGTGGAGGTTCGACCGGGCGGGGTCGTGGTTCACGACGGATCGCTGCGGATCATGCAGGCCGGACAGAGCCGCCGCATGGACATCCGAACGGAGCGGATTGTGCAGCGAGGAGCGCTGCGGGTTGTGCAAGGACGACGCCGCCGGCGAATGCCCCGCCGAGGATCCCGCCGGGGTATGGGTGGAGGACCAATGCGGATCATGCACGTCCGAGTTGAATGGATTATGCACCGCGGAATTTTCCGGCCGATGCACCACCGAACGCGCCGGATCATGCACGGCGGAATTCTCCGGCGTATGCAGATCCGACCTCCGCGGATGATGCACCGACGAGCGCATGGCATCGTGGGCGCTGACAACAGTCGGCGAGGCCGCAGCCTCGAACAACCCGGTGGCGACCCCGCCGCACATTGCGGCAACCCTGAAAGCGGTGAGCCTTGTTCCATTCTTCATAGAAACTCCGGTGGTTGGATTTTTTGAATTATTGGCTCCCATTAACACAAGGATGCGCAAACCTACAAGCAATTTTCCTTTTTATTTAAAGAAGCACTCCTTGTCGTCAGTTGGCGTCAGAACCCGCCTCCAGACGGTCCGGGACGCTGGCGCTTTCCCTCCGCGCCTGATGAACGGATTTCCGGCCGGGGAGATTGTGGCCGCGCCGCTTGCTCTCTGCTCCTTCAGGTCCGGCCGTCAAAAGCGCCCGGGGAGGTCACGGCCAGGCGCCGGCAGGATTGCCCGTATTCAAGTCGGCTCACGACGGCATTTCGGCCAGGGCGCGGTCGATGCGATCGATGGCTTCATCAATCTCTGCGGGGCTCTTGAAGCCGATGACCACCGCATCGCACAAACCGCTCTGCATCACGTAGCGGATGGACCGCTCGCGCTGCTCGGGCTGTTTGAAGTCACCGTCGCCAATCAATTTCATCCCGATGATGCCGTGTCCCTTGGCGCGCATGGCTTTGATTTGCGCCACCACGGGCTGGATATCGCTTTCGCTGCTCTTGGCGTTCCACGTCTCGGCAGGAGTATCCATGTGCGCGCCCTGAGGATTGAGGCGCACCAGATGCACGTTGGTCCAGTCGGATGCCGCAGCCGCCGTCAGCGCGGGAAGGCTGTGACACGAGACGCCCTTGGCGCGAATCCACTTCTTTTCCTTGGCCACATCGAACGCCTCCATGATCCGCTTCATCTGATCGGTCCAGTCGCCCTTGATCATGCAATGCACCAGCAGGCTGTCGATGTAATCGGTGCCGAGTTCCTTGCGATAACGGTCGATGACATCGAGCGGCTTTTCGGGCGTCCCGGGCATCTTGGTCTGGAAAAACAGTTTCTCGCGCGGCAGACCCTTTACGGCCTCGCGAATCCAATCGTGCGTCTGGTAACCCTGCGCGGTGTCGAAGTAAGTGATGCCGCGATCATAGGCGTGGCGAACGAGCCGGTTGAATCCCTCGCGTCCGAGCGAGCGCTGGACATTCCCGCTGTTGCTGCCGGCGCCCATGCCCAGGCGGCTGAGCTCAAGGCCGGTCTTGCCCAGCACGACACGATCGGCTGCGGTGCGCTTCAGCTTGGCTTCGGCTGCCGAGGCGAGCAATGGGGCGGTCAGTGCGGCGCCAGCGAGCAGCGCGGCATCGCGAATGAATTCACGGCGGGTGGTGGTTTTCATGATGGGCATCTTGATGGATGTTATTGAGCGAATCAACTCTGGGTCTGACGCCGCGCCCGGCGTGTATCATCAATGCGCGTCAGCTTTCGCGGCCCGCCAGCGCCGCCTCGGTCTCGCGAATCCGCGCCCAGGCCGCCGCGACATGCGCCGCTTCGGTGTATGTCTGGCCAACGCACAGGCGCAGGACAAAACGCCCGCCGAGTTGCGTGTGGGTGAGAAACAGCGCGCCGCTGCGGTTCAATTCATCCAACAGCCGGCGATTGAAATCATCGCCCGCTTTGTGCCGGAAGCAGACGAGATTCAGCGATGCGGGAGCAGCCACCTCGAAGTCCGGCGACGTAGCCACCCATTGCGCGAACTCCTGCGCCAGCGCCACGTGGCGCCGGATGTGGTGGCGCAAGCCCTCGACGCCATAATGCCGCAGAACGAACCACAGCTTGAGCGCGCGGAAGCGGCGCCCCAGCGGCACCTGCCAGTCGCGATAGTCGATCACCGCGCCGGATTCCGTGGCCTGGTTGCGCAGGTATTCCGGCAGGATGCTGAGTGTACGAATGAGCGCCGCGCGGTCGGCGACCCAGAAGCAGTCGCAGTCGAAATTGGTGAACATCCACTTGTGCGGATTGAACGCGTAACTGTCCGCGAGTTCCACGCCGTCCTGAAGATGACGGAACTCCGGGCACACCGCCGCCGTGCCCGCCATCGCCGCATCGATGTGCAGCCAGATTCCCTGCTCGCGGCAAATCTCACCGATCGCCCGCAGCGGATCGAACGCAAGCGAGGACGTGGTCCCCACCGTGGCGGACACAAAGAACGGCGTCAGTCCGGCGGCGCGGTCCTGTTCGATGCGTTGTCGCAACAAATCGGGCCGCAGCGCGAAGCAATCATCGACTTCGATGAGTCGGAGAGTTCGCCGCCCGAGTCCGGCGACGCCCATCGCCTTTTCCACCGACGAATGCGCTTGGGTGGAAGTGTAGGCCACGAGGCGTCCATCCGCGCCGGTCTCATTGCTGCGAAACTGCGTCGCCCGCTCGCGCGCGGCCAGCAGCGCGCACAGGACGGCGCTGGACGCGGAATCCTGTAAAACGCCCCCGCCGGCGCCGGTGGAGCGGAACTTCTCCGGCAAACCCAGCAGTTCGACCATCCAGTCCAGCACCAGCGTTTCGAGTTCGGTGCAGGCCGGACTCGTGGACCACAACATCCCCTGCACGCCGAAACCGGACGAAAGCAAATCCCCAAGGACGGACGGCCCGGAGTTGTTGGCGGGAAAATAGCCGAAGAAATTCGGCGACTGCCAATGGGTGATGCCCGGCAGAATCAAGCGTTCGACATCGCGCAGCATCGCCGCGAACGATTCGCCCTGCAGCGGCGGTGACGGCGGCAGCGAGGCTCTGATCTCGCCAGGCTTCACCGGTGAGAGGACCGGGAACGAGGCGACGCGTTGCTGGTAATCCGCGATCCAATCAATCGCCGCGTGGCCCCAGCGGCGGAATTCATCGGGCGACATGTGGAAGTTGGTCGGCTCAGGCATACGCAGCGAGGGTGCCGGAAGGAACGGTGCGAGGCAAAGGCGAAGCGCGTTGTCGGGCGCCTTGATCAGCACTTCCTCCATCACGGCGGTTGGGGGTGACGCGCGCCCTCTTGGCGCTCAACCGTGCCGGCGCCAGCTCGCTTCGATTTCCTCGAGCGTCCGGCCTTTCGTCTCCGGCACCTTGGCCAGCACGAAGAGCAGACCGGCCAGGCTGAAGGCCGCATAGACCCAGAAAGTTTTCGCCGGGCCGATGGCCGGGTTGTCGTTCAGCATCGGGAAGGTTTGCGCCACGATGTAGCATGAAGTCCAGATGGTGAACGTGGCCACGGACATGGCGCGTCCGCGTATTTTCGTCGGGAAAATCTCCGAGCAGAGAATCCATGAGATCGGCCCCATGGCCATGGAGAACGCGGCAATGAAAGCGAGAATCGCCGCCAGCAAGGGCACGCCACCCGCGCCGATGCGGAACATCCAGCCCACCGCGCCCAGCGCGATCACTTGCACCGCCAGGCCGATGATCAGCAATGGACGCCGCCCCGCCCGGTCAACGAAGGCGATGGCCACGAACGTGAACAGGACGTTCACCAACCCGATGATCACCGAAGACATGAACGCGTCCTTCACGCCCACGCCGGCGGTCGTGAAAATCTTCGTCGAGTAATACATGATCGCGTTGATGCCGCAGAACTGGGAAAAGGCCATCAGCGCCACGGCGATGATGATCGGCTGGCGGAACCGCGCGTGGAACAATTCGCTAAACCGTCCCTCCTCCTGACCGAGCACCGCGCGCACGGCGGTGATTTCCTCCTGCGCCTGCGCCGGACCCACGACGCCTTCAAGGATTCGCCGCGCCTCGTCCTCGCGTCCGGCTTGGATGAGCCAGCGCGGGCTTTCGGGCACGAAGAACAGCAGCGCGAGCAAGAGCGCCGCCGGGGCGACTTCCGCGCCGAGCATCCAGCGCCATCCGCTGGCCGCGTTCCATGCCTCATCCCCCTGCCCTTGTATCCACGCATTGATGAACAAGGTGAGGAAGATGCCCAGCACGATGCCGAGCTGGAACAGGGAGCCGAGCCGACCGCGTTTGGCGGCCGGAGCGAGTTCAGCAATGTAGATCGGGCAAATCATGGAGGAAGCGCCGATGCCCAGACCGCTGATGAATCGCGCCGCGAGAAACTCCATAAACGTCCTCGGAACCGCCGAGAGCAGGCCCGAGACGGCGTAGAGAATGGCGCAAAGGAAAAGCACCTTGCGCCGCCCGAAGCGGTCACTGAGGAAACCCGCGAACATGGCCCCGGGAATGCAGCCGAGGATGGCGCTGGCTCCGGCAATGCCTTCCTGCACCGGCGTCAGGGCGAAGTGCGCCTTGAGATACTGGTTGGCGCCATTGATGACGGCCGTGTCGTAGCCGAAGAGGAAGCCGCCCGTCGCCGCCACCAGCGTGACGAGCGCGAGAGAACCAGAGGAGGTGGGTTTCATTTCAATAATTCCAACAGCCGTTCAACCGAAACGTAGCGGCGTGTAGGCAAGGGGCCGCACAACAATGATGTTTTTAATGGAACCCTCAGGCCAGACACCCCGACGCCGCGGGGCATCCCGAGGCCGCGCCCACCGGCCATGCGTTAGC
>JBBRWD010000019.1:0-89339 GCA_038249465.1 Limisphaerales bacterium
AATATCGCCCCCAATCCTCCATCGCCGGCCAATTCTGAGGTTCCTTCGACTGGCCCGCTCTGGTGCCATCGACAAACAACGCCGTGCCTTCCGCCGAGAAACTCAGCACCACCTCATGCCAGCCGTTCGAAGACCAGGAAATGGGCACTTGGATAACCCTGCGGAGGTCTTTGCCCGTTCGAACGTGCAACGCCACCTCATTGCCGCCCGGCTCGATGGCCAGAGTCAGCCAGAAACCTTCCGCCGCCGAGAACGCCGGGCCAATCTCGCACAGCTTGGCCCAGCCTCCCGGCCCGGTGCCTCCTTGGCCAGAGCTTTGCCAACCGGGTCGATACCAAAATCGCACGCTGCCCTGTCCCGGCAGGAGGGCCGGGCGGCCGTCCAGCGCGATCATCGGCGCCAGCACCGCCGCGCCGCTCGAAGCGTCGAGGCGCGCGGCATAGCCGCTCCAGCTTTCGTCGGCGCCATTGGCCTGCCGGGGAAACGTGGCGTCGGTCAACACGCGGGCGGCATTGGTTTCATCGAAGGAAAATCGCAGCAAGACCGGCTCAGGAAACGGCGGCTGCGGCGAACGCGGTTTGGCGTGCGCCAAACCGGCAACACTGAGGAGAACTGCCAGCCCGGTCGCGGTGAAAGACAGAGCTTTTCGGGTGGAGATTTTGGGGAGGGAATTGCCATGCATGAACGGTTGCTAACTATTGTTAGGTCCGTTGTCAATCCGTTTCTTCGCTATGCGTTCCTCATGTCCGCAGCGCCGGTCGAAGCGGTTTGCTCGCAGGTTGCGCGCATCCTCAAACAGGAGCGCGAATCGAAAGGTCTTTCCATGACCGTGCTGGGAGAGCGGGCCGGCCTCTCGCAGCAGATGGTGAGCTATGTGGAGCGGGAGATGCGTGTGCCCAGCCTCGATACGTTGGTGCGAATCTGCGGCGCGCTCGACCTGACGGCCCATGAAGTCATTCGCAAAGCATACCTGGCGGCCGGGATTGAGATCCGTCCCGCAGCGAGGTGATTCTTTCGCCGGCAAGCGTGCATTTCTCACCACTCGCTCGAAACACCGACAAACCGGGGCCCCGTCTGCTTGACGGTGAAAGATGCCGACCATGGTTTCGCCGCCGCCACTGTCGCAGGCGTTTCGGTAACCAAGGAACGGAGGCTGGACTTGAAGATCCCCAGGTGCCCGTCCGCGAGACCGCCGGGCGTATTTGCCGCACTTTGGCTTGAATGCCGGGGCATTCGAGTCCGCCCCGGCCAAAGAGATTTCTCACGCCTGTCTGGGCTTGCTTGTCAGCTTGGTCCCGGGCAAAACAACGCCACGTCGCACAGCCTTGTTGTCCATGAACACAACTCCAACCATGACCATGTCGCCTGCTTCTATCCGCTCTGTTTCCCGCTCCGCCGCGTCGCGTCGCCAATTCCTGCAATCGATCACGGTGGCCGGCGCCGGATTGGCTGCCGGAATACCGTCGCTCCGCGCAGCGGAAGGCGCGGGCGCCGCTGCTGCCGTGCCGCGCCTCGGGGTCAAACTGGGCTTCGACAATTTCTCGATTCGCGGACTCGGCTGGAAGGCCGGGCGCATCCTCGACTACGCGGCAACGCTCAAAGTGGACTCAGTGATTTTCTCGGACCTCAAGGTGTATGAGAGCCACGATGACGGTTATCTCAAGGAATTGCGGGCGAGGGCGGACGGCCTGGGCCTTTCCATTCAGGCCGGCACCTACAGCATTTGCCCGACTTCAAAATCCTGCACCAAGGACTACGGCACGCCGGAGGAACATCTCGCGCTCGGCCTGCGCGTGGCGAAGGCCGTCGGCTCATCGGTGCTGCGCTGCGTGTTGGGCAACGGTGAGGACCGCAGGGTTGAAGGAGGCATCGAGAAGCAAATCGCCGAAACCGTGAAGGTGCTGAAGAATGTCCGCGGCAAGGCGCTGGATGCCGGAGTCAAAATCGCCGTCGAGAACCATGCTGGCGACATGCAGGCGACGGAACTCGTCGGCCTGATCGAAGCGGCGGGACGCGACTTCGTCGGCGCCACCATGGATAACGGCAACGCCACCTGGACGCTGGAAGCGCCGATGGAGAACCTCGAAATCCTTGGCCCCTACACGCTCACCACCGGCATGCGTGATTCGATGATCTGGGACAGCCCCGACGGCGCGGTGGTGCAATGGACCGCCATCGGGGAAGGCGCGGTGGATTTTAAAGCCTACGCGAAACGTTATGCGCAGTTGTGCCCGAATGCGCCGTTCCAGCTTGAGATCATCTCCGGATTCCAACGTCCAATGCCCTACCTCAAGGCGGATTTCTGGAAGCCTTACCCGAAAGTGCTGGCGAAGGATTTCGCGCCGTTTCTCGCGCTGGCGCGCAAGGGTCACGCCATTGAATCCTTCAAGGCGCCCGCTGGCGTGGATCGCAAGGTAGCCGAACAGGAATATCAGAAGGCGGAACTCGAACGCAGCGTGCGCTATTGCCGCGAGGTGCTCGGGCTGGGCTTGAAGGCGTGAAAGAAGGGCGGGATTAAAACCCAGCCTCCGACCGTAGCAGCCGACGTGAGGAGGCTCAAACTTCCCGGCAAACTGCTTCCGAACCGCAAGCAGACCGAGCCTCCTCACGTCGGCTGCTACATTTCAAACGCGCTCTCAAGCGAGGTTTCCGATCTCGATGTCGTCGAGTGCAGGAAACGCATTCCCTGCCGGAGGCGTGCTTTGGTTCAAACTCGGGGCGTCTCCATTTCTCCTCGTCGTGGAATTGAGGCTGGCGGAATGGAGCGCGAGGAGAATCGCAAGTGCCAGGACGCTCAACCAGAGCGCGAGCGGGGCTTGGGATCCGCTCCGCGACGTTCCGATGCGGTGGGCGATGGATGCCGGGCAGTTCACTGGCTTCAGTTAAATCGTTTTGCCGCGGTGCCGCCATCGGCAGAATTTCCGGCCGCCGCCTCCGCGAAACTACGATCCCGGCGCAACGCTATGCTTCCCGGTCAGGCGACGGCGTAATCATACTCATCCAATCACAAAAACGAAAACTGCGAGCAAGTAAACAACGCTGAAGCCCATCAGTGAGTGCCTCAACCATCGTGGCGGCAACGAGTGCTCCGCCGCAGTCGTGCGAGGTCGTGCCCAAAACGCGACGCCAAGCCAGGCGAGAAAGAAAACGCCAGCGACAGACATCATCAGCGTGCGCGCTCTCTCAGCGTCAGGAGTCGGAACGAAGGTCGCGGCGAAGAGCCCGAAGATGGCGAGCAAACTTATCACCGCACAAATCAGCGACATGATGAAAAGCGGTCTCATGGTGCCAAGTTGCCAACGAACCAAGCTCAGCGACCCGGCCCACGGGACGCAACGATTGTAACCGCGACGCTCCCGCCGGGCGCTGCAGCGCATGGCCTACAGGCTGTCTGGCCTCTTTGCATACCACTGAATCAATCCGCAGTTTTCGCAAATCAAGGCCGTCCCGGATTTGTTGAGCCACTCGAGATTAACAAGCGTGGCGCCGGATGTGTTGAGTAGAGCTTCCTGCGTCTGGAACGTCTCTCCCTTGCAATGCGTGCAGCGAACCTGCACGCCTGCTGCCTGAAAACGAGCCGGCCCAAACGCCTTTGCGAAGCCTTTGGCCCCTGCTTTCAATGCGCGTCCAAGATTTTTCATAAGGAGCGGCGAGAATATCCTGACTGAACAGCATCGCTTTTACAAAACACGAGCTTGGATTCCACAACTGCACTGCGACCAAGCTCAGCGACCGCCGCCGGAAACGCCCGTGCGGCTGCAACAATCGCTGACAAATTACACGAACCGTCCTGCTGCAAAGCGGGGCGGCGGTTCGCTGCGGCGCTCTGGTGTCATGGTCAACATGTGCAAGCTGCTCGACCTGCAACATACTCGTCGAAAATCCTGCGATAACGCTCGACCAACTCCGACCCGTGAACTCGACCGAGGTGCGCGATGTCCTGCCAGAACCGCTCCTCTTCAAATCGCTCGAAATCGCGGACGGAGAAAAGCGCCAGATTGTGGAAGCAGTCTGCCAGCGCCTTGTGCTGTCGCAACTCTGAAGCTGTGCGCCGCCAACTAGCGGGACTCCACCAGACCACATCCCGATGCCCCGCGCGCAGATGAAGCAACGCAGTGTAGAGCAAATGTCGGTATGCCTCTTGGCGCTGGGAATCCATGACGGGTGCGAATGACACCTAACATTTAAGTCTGCGATAAACTTCTTGGGATTTGGTTGCCAGATCTCGGTGGCGAAATGCTGCCGCGATGGGAAGTGTTTGCGCAGCCGCCGTCTTTGCATTCATCCGTCTCCGATGACCCGCCAGAAGCGGCGGCACCGCGCTCCGCCGTAGCAGCCGACGTGAGGAGGCTCCATTCGATCTGTTTTCGCGCAGGTCCACCGCCCAAAGTCAGAGCCTCCTCACGTCGGCTGCTACTTTTCAAACACGCGCTCAGACGTCGCAAATCTGGATGGCCTGCTGGAGCGACGTGAGCGGGTCGCGCTTGGGAATGAATTCCTGGCCCACGTAGCCCTTGTAGCCCGTCGCCACAATGGCCTTCATGATCGCCGGATAGTAAATCTCCTGCGTGTCGTCGATCTCGTTGCGGCCAGGATTGCCGCCAGTGTGGTAGTGGCCGATGTAAGGCGCAGCCGACGCGAGGTTTTTGTTCTTGTCGCCCTTGATCGTGCGGATGACGTCCCCCTCCATGATCTGCATGTGGTAAATGTCGTAGAGCAGCTTGAGGCGCTCCGAGCCAACCTGCTTGCACACCTCGACGCCCCACGCGGTGTGGTCCGCCATGTAATCCTTGTGATCGATCTTGCTGTTGAGCAATTCGAGAATGACGGTGACGTTGTTCTTCTCTGCCACGGTCATGATGCGCTTCAGGCCGGCCACGCAGTTCTTGATGCCCGTCGCGTCGTCCATGCCACCGCGATTACCGGAGAAGGTGATGATGTTCGGGAAGCCGAACGAGGCCACCTTGGGAATCTGCTGCTCGAAACCTGCCACCAGCTTGTCGTGATGATCCACGCGGTTCCAGCCGTAGCCGATGTTGTCCGGGCCGTTGCACATCGCGCAGACAAGGCCGTTTTCCTTCACCACCGGCCAGACCTTTTCGTCGAGCAACTCGACGGACTCGATGCCCATTGCCTTGGCCGCCTTGCAGAACTGGTCGAGAGGAATCTTGCCGTAACACCACTTCGACACGGAATGCTTGATGTTGCCTTTGAGTTTCACAGGAGTTGCGTCAGCCGCGTGGATGGTGGAAGTGCGCAGCACGCCGGCACCAACCAGCGCAGCGCTGCCTGCCAGCGTGGTGAGGGCGGAACGTCGGGAGAGTTTTTGGGTCATAGAATGAATGAGTTGCGGTTTGATGTTGAGCGGAGAATAGGTCCGGAGTGGCCAGCCGGTCAAAATCAATTCACGCGAAATCAATTCACGCGACGATCGCCGCCCGGAGGCAAATCAGGTTCTAAACCGACCATCGGGAAATCGCATTCTGGCGTGCCCATCCCATCGCCCGTCCCGGAGGGACGTAATGTTTATAGCAGGGTGCCGCCCCAGTTGAGCAACAAGCCCCAGCGGGGCGAGATGAATTCCGGGTGAGATGCATTCGTAATTGAGGAGAACGCAACGGCCGGCGTCAAGCAAAGCAAAGAACATGACGCCCCGCTGGGGCTGGATGCTTCTTCAAGCAGGGCGCTCGCTATAAACATCAAATCCCTCCGGGATTTTCGCGAGGGCGATTCAGGGGCGAGGATGCTCGCCGTGGCCACAGCGGCTTACTTTTGGGTCACATGCACGTGGCGCTGCGGGAACGGAATGGTGATGCCCTCGGCGTCGAACGTCGTCTTGATCTTCTCGGTGTTGTCGAACACCACCGCCCAGTAATCACTCGGTTTCACCCAGACGCGCGCAATGAGATTCACGCTGCTGTCGGCCAGTTCCGCCACCACCACGGCGGGCGCAGGGTCGCGCAGGATGCGCGGGTCCGCGTCCACAATGCGGCGCAGCACCTCCTTGACCTTGGCGAGATTGTCTCCGTAGCTCACGCCCACCTTGAGATCGATGCGGCGCTTCTCCAAGGCGGTGAAATTGGTGATGTTGTCGTTGGTGAGTTTGGCGTTCGGGATGATGACCAGCTTGTTGTCGGGCGTCTTGAGCACGGTATGAAACACCTGCATCTCTTCGATGATGCCCGCCGTGCCGGCGCCTTCGATGTAATCGCCTTTTTTGAAGGGGCGCAGCACGATGAGCAGGAAGCCGGACGCAAAATTCGCCAGCGAGCCCTGCAACGCGAGGCCGATGGCGAGACCAGCCGCGGCGATCAACGCGGCGAACGACGCTGTTTCCACCCCCAATCGACCGAGCACCGCCACGACCACGAATGCCATCAAGGCGACGAAGACAATGTTGGCGAGAAACGAGGTGATGATCGGATCCCATTCCTTCCGGCCCAGAGTGCGCTTGGTAACGCCGCTCAACTTGCGCGTCACCCACAAGCCGATGAACAGGATGGCAACGGCGCTGAGAATGCGCCCCGACCAGTCAAACGCCTGCAACCTCAACTGCACCCATGTCGCCTGATCCACGAGAGTTTCCATATTTGTGACCCAAATTTTCTTGTTCGCTTTGCCCGACGACGCCGATGCGCCGCCGGACACGCAAAAACTGCAAAGTCATGGTAAGACGCGCAAGCCTTATGTTCGCGCGTTGACAACTCGCGGCAGGGCTTGTCAATTTCAGCACCGCAAACCCAATTCACCATGAAACTCCTCACACCTCGATTCATCGACCGTTGCCTCTTCGCCCTCATTGCCCTCTTCGTGGCGCTCACCGCCTTCACCTCACCTGTGCGCGCCGCCGAGGCCGCCAGGAGAATCCCCGCCATTCTCAGCACCGACATCGGTGACGACATCGACGACACCTGGGCGCTCGGATTCCTGCTCAAATCGCCTGAGATCGACCTGAAGCTCGCCGTTGGCGATTACGGCCGTCCGGAATACCGCGCCAAGCTGCTGGCGAAATTCCTCCAGCGCACCGGGCGATCCGATGTTCCCGTGGGCCTTGGGGTCGAGGTGACCAAGCCCGGTGGCGAACCGCGTCAGTCGGAGTGGGTCAAGGATTACGATCTGGCGTCGTATCCCGGCAAGGTCCACCGCGACGGCGTGCAGGCGATGATCGACCTCATCATGAAGTCGCCTGAACCGATCACCGTCATCGCCATCGGCCCGGCGCCCAACATTGCCGCAGCGCTGGAACGTGAACCGCGCATCGCCGACAAGGCGCGCTTTGTGGGAATGCACGGCAGCGTCCGTGTCGGCTACGGCGGCGGCAAGACTCCGGCGGCGGAGTGGAACGTGAAGTGTGATCCCAAATCGCTCCAGAAAGCGTTCACCGCGCCGTGGGAAGTGACCATCACACCGCTCGACACCTGCGGAATCATCAACCTGACCGGCGACAAGTATCGCAAGTTTCGCAATTCGAAGGATCCCGTCGCGGTCGCCATCCTCGACAACTACCGACTGTGGCTGGCGCATCCGAACAACGGCAAGGGCGACACCAAGCCGGCGGAATCGCGCAGTTCGACGCTCTTCGACACCGTCGCCGTGTACCTCGCCTTCGATCAATCCCTCTGCACCATGGAGACGCTTGGCATCCGCGTGACGGACGATGGTTTTACCAAGATTGATCCGGCGGCTAAAAAGGTCTCCGTCGCCTCCTCATGGAAGAATCTGGACGCGTTTGAAGATATGCTGGTGGAGCGCGTGACTGGCGGGAAGTAGATTTCGTCCCTTGGCTTAAATGAAACGCTTCCTCGCCCTGCTCGCTCTCCTGGCGTCGTGCAGCGCCAGCGTGGCGAACGCGGCCGCCACAAATTCTCTTCCCAACATCCTGTGGATCACGTGCGAGGACATCGGGCCGCAACTCGGCTGTTACGGCGACCGCTACGCCACCACTCCCAACATCGACGCCCTGGCGGCGCGCGGCACGCTCTACCGCCACGTCTGGTCGGCGGCGCCAGTGTGCGCCCCGGGGCCCGCACCGGCATCATCTCCGGGCTGTATCCCACCGCGACGGGCGCCGAACACATGCGCAGCCTGGTGTCGTTGCCGAAGGGCTTTCGCATGTATCCGCAGTTTCTGCGCGACGCCGGCTATTACTGCGCCAACAACAACAAGGAAGACTACAACCTCGCCAAGCCCGGCAAGGTCTGGGACGACTCCTCGGCGAAGGCCCATTGGACCAATCGCGCGCCCGGCCAGCCGTTCTTCGCCATCTTCAACCACACCGTCACCCACGAAAGCCAGGTGCGGAGACGCCCCCACAACTTCGTCCACGATCCGGCCAAGGTTCGCGTGCCCGCGTATCACCCCGACACCCCCGAGGTCCGGCGCGATTGGGCGCAATACTACGATCAAATCACCGTGATGGACGGCCTCGCGGGCCGGAATCTGCGCGACCTCGAACAGGCCGGCCTCGCGGACGACACCATCGTGTTCTTCTACGGCGATCACGGCGCGGGCATGCCGCGCAGCAAACGCACGCCGTGCAATTCCGGACTCCAGGTGGGGCTTGTGGTCTATTTCCCGGAAAAGTGGCGGCATCTCGCCCCGAAGGATTATCAGCCCGGCGGCAGCTCCGGGCGCCTCGTCAGCTTCCTCGATCTCGCGCCGACCCTGCTCAGTCTCGCGGGCACGCCGACAACGGACTGGATGCACGGCCGCGCGTTCGCCGGAAAGTTCACCGCACCCGCTCCGGAGTTTCTCCACGGCTACCGCGGGCGAATGGATGAGCGCTACGATCTGGTCCGTTCGGTGACCGATGGTCGTTACGTCTATCTGCGCAACTACCTGCCGCACCTGCCCGCCGGGCAGCACGTCACCTTCATGTTCGAGACGCCCACGACGCGCGTGTGGAAGGAACTCTTCGACGCAGGCAAACTTGCGCCGCCGCAGACTTTTTTCTGGGAGCGCCGCCAGCCCGAGGAGCTTTACGATCTGCAATCCGATCCCGACGAGGTGAAGAACCTCGCCGCCTCGCCGCAGCATCAGGAAATTCTCCAACGCTTCCGACGCGCCCAGCAGGAACAGGCGCGGCGCGTGCGCGATGTCGGTTTTCTGCCCGAGGGCGAGATTCACACCCGCTCCGTTGGCTCCACGCCTTACGAGATGGGCCACGACGATGCGAAATATCCGTTCGAGAAAATCTTCGCGATGGCCGGACTCGCCTCGTCGCTTCGCCCCGACGCGACTCCGCAACTGATGGCCGGCCTCACGGATTCCGACAGCGCCGTGCGCTACTGGGCGGCGCTCGGCCTGCTGATGCGCGGGGCCGGCGCCGTGACTGACGCTCACGACAAGCTGTCCGTTGCGCTCATTGATTCATCTCCGCACGTGCGCGTAGCCGCCGCGCAGGCGCTCGCGCAATTCGGCAAACCGTCGGATTTGCAGCCCTCGCTCACCGCGCTGGTGGAACTCGCCTCGCTGAAGAACAACTCCGTGTATGTCTCGCTCCAGGCGCTCAACGCCCTCGACGCGCTCGGCTCGAAGACCACCGGAGTCAAGCCGTCCATTGCCGCGCTGCCGGCCAAGGTTCCGAAGATGCCGGAACGCACGGCGGGTTACGTGCCGCGGCTGCTTGAACCACTCACCGGCAAGAAGCTCGCCGAAGAATAGGCGGTGGCGAAGTGGAGGTGGTGTGCGGCGATGCCATCCGGGGAGAGCACGCCGCTGGCGTGCGGTTTTCGGCGGCCCGCCGAAAACCTCGTTCCACAACCATTCTGACGCCGGCAACGGGACGAGAAGTGAGTGACAAGGGTTTGGGCGAGCCGCCCAAACCGGCACGCGGGCCGCGCGCTCTCCCCGTTCCTATTTCGGAGCAATATCAGGCTGCGCTTGAAGATTCCCATGGATTACTTCCCGGCCTTGATGCGCTGCTCCATGCGCGGAATGCGCCACTGGATCTGTGCCACCAAATTACTGGATTTGACCGCACGCAGGAGATCCAGCGCCTTGGAGAACTCGCCGTTCTGTTCACACACGTAGGAAAGCTGGCTCCGGGCGTAGTCGGCGCGCATCGGACTGCTTGTTTTCGCGATCAACAATTCCGCCGCGCGAATCAGATTGTTGGTTTCTTCCGCGCTGCGAAAAGTCATCGAGGCGCTCGTCAGGAGCCGATCCGCATTGCCGGTTCCCTCGCGTCCCGCATCGGCCAGGGCCACGTTTGGCAGGATGAACCCCTCGACAATTCGCGCGGCCAGCCAGTCGCTGGAAGCATCGTTGGCCGCCTGCTGCCGGGCCTCGTCCGCAAGTTCCAAACCCGCCCGCCGGGATGGCGGCTCGCTGCTGGCCATCCATTGCTCGGCGGTGAGCAGTTCATTGCCCAGCGCGGCGTAAAGCGCCTCCCAGGTGGCAGCCTCCTTGACCTCTCGCCGCAAATCCTTCCCGAGTTTCACATACGCCGATCCGGCATCTTCACCCGCGCGATTCATCTCCTTCTGCTTCTTGCGCAGTTCCCGCTGCTTGTCGTTCTGCCGCTCGTGCAGTGACTGCAATTCTTTCGACAAGGCGGCGAGGCGCGCCTTCTTCCCGGCGGCGTCCAAAGGCAGGGCGATGGTGGAATTTCCCAATGATCCTGTGCCATTTGTTGCGGAAACCTTGCTGGCCTGGCCTGAACGCAGGGATCCCAATTCCTGCTGCAAGCGCGCGAGATCGGTGTCCACATTCTGCAACTCGACGCGCAGCGCGGCCAGTTCATTGGTCAAACGGGAAGCATCCTGTCCGGTCGCGGCCGGCTGCGCGGCGTTGAACTCACGCGTCCGGCTCTTGTCGCGCAGATACGAATAGATCTCCTTGCGCACTTGCTCCGGTGATTTTGGCACGCCCTGGATCCGACGATACAGCAGGCCGCCGCCGTAAAGCCCGGCGGCCAACACCATCAGTGAAACCAAGGCCAGCAACGCGGTCCTGGCGTTGATCTCCGTCTTAAAAATATTCATGACATGAATCGCACCGGCTCACCAACCAACCACGCGACGCTTCGGCCGGGAATCACGGCTCTGACGAGGGGATGAAACGAGCGATTCAGTGTTTCTCGCTGTAAAGAATTCAGGGGGCGCATCCGCGCACTGTCCCCGGCGCGCGGCCTTGAGGCCGCTTCAGCGTTCGATGGGTGTTGGCGAAACATTGCCGGACGGTCTCTCGAACGATGAAGCGACGTCAACGTCGCGCTCCAACCCGGTTGCCTTCGGGGGCAGTGTCGAGATGCGCCCGAAATCAGGAGAGCCGCTGCCAATTGACAGCCGTTCCAAATCTGCATTCAGAATTTGACACCGAGTTCCCTGAGTATTGCAGCGAGTTCCGCATCACGGCGTGCGCAGGTGAAAACGGAATTACCCCCTTTGTCCGGGATGCTCGGATTGGCCCGGTTGGCCACCAGGGCGGACAAAGCCTGTTTTCGCTGCGGGCCGAATTTGCAGGCGACATATAGCGCCGGCGTGTAGCCGCCATCGTCTTGGGCATTCACTTCCGCGCCGGCTTTCACCAAAACGAGGATGGAATCCCTTTGGTGCTTGATCGCCGCAGAGTGGAGTGCGGTCGTTCCCATAAAACCTCGGATACGATGGTCCGCCTTGCTTTGAAGAAGAAACGCCACGATTTGAGCGTTGGTTCTTGCTGCCACCATCAAAGGTGCGGCCTCTTTCATTTTCGAGGCGGACGAAGCAAGTCCAGGTTTCAAGATGTGGCCAATGGTCGAAAATTCAAGTTCGCCACCGCCGGGCATTGCGCTACAGTCATCCCATTAAAAATGGTGAAAACACGAGCGTGCTGGAGCGGTTGCTGGACCCTGTTTCCCGCTGTCTGACCCCCGAGAGTGCCCGTGCGCTCGTGGAGTTGCGTGCCGATGCCGTGGCTCAGGCGCGAATCGTTGAACTGGCGGAAAAATGCAACGAAGGCCAGATCGATCCGGAGGAGAGGCGCGAGTATGAAACCTACGTGCATGTGGGTAACGTCGTGGCGATCTTGCAAGCCAAAGCCCGGCTCTTGCTCAGGCAGGAACACATCTCGTGATGGATGCGGTCCTTCGTGAACGAATCCGCCAGCGCGCCGGCGACCGATGCGAGTATTGCCGGTTGCGGCAGGAACACAGCCCCTACCACTCATTTCACGTCGAACATGTGGTCGCGCGGCAACATCGCGGCACCGATGACTTGGAGAACCCGCCTGGGCCTGCCACCAGTGTAACCTGCACAAGGGAACCAACCTGGCCGGCGTCGATCCCGACACGAATGAAGTGACGCGCCTGTTTCATCCGCGACGCGACCGGTGGGAGGAACATTTTGCGTTGGAAGGGGCGCGGATCGCCGGCCGGACTCCGATAGGCCGGACGACGGCATGGCTGTTGCAGATGAATGCGGAGGAACGGATCGAATTGCGCTCGGTGCTGCTCAAGCTGGGCGAGTTGGATTGAAGGTCGTGGACGGGATTCTCAACCTGGTGGATGCAGCGCCAGCAATCCGACGGCGGTCCGAACTCAAGATTCCCCGGCCTCTTTGAGCCGAATTTCAACGGCGAAGCCGCGCGGTGATCGATTGCGACAAGTCACGGTGCCGCGGCAGGCTTCGATGCAGGTCTTCACAATCGCCAGGCCGAGTCCCACGCCGCCGCTCTCCCGGTCGCGCGAGGCCTCCGGGCGATAGAACGGTTCCGCCAATCGCGCCAGCGCCTCGTCAGGAACACCCGGGCCGCAGTCTTCCACTTTCAGCAGCACCCGTCCCTCCTCCTTTGTGGCCGACACGGTGATTGGTCCCGCCTGGCGCGCGTAACGAATGGCGTTGCGAACAAGATTGGCGATGGAGCGCTGCAAGAGTTCCCGCTCCGCCAGCACGCACAACTCCGCGGGGACAGCAATCTCCACCGTCACGTCACCGACCGCTTCGCGATGAACGGCTGCCTCAACGACCTCGCGCAGGGCCACCGGAGTCAGCGGAACATGGCCGGATTGCAGCGCGGCTTTCGAGAACGAGAGCAGTTCGTTCACCAGTCCGGACATCTGCTGCACCTCCTCGCGCAAGTCCTCGACGCGCGCCTGATGTTCCGAGCCGATGCGCTCTTCAAGGATGCCCAGCGCCATTTGCATGCGCGCCAGCGGCGAACATAATTCATGGGCGGTGTCGCCGAGAAAGCGCTTCTGTCCGCTGACGAATCCCGCGAGGCGCCCAGCCATGCGATTGATGGCGCCGCCCAGGCGGCCGAGTTCATCCTGCCGCAACGCATCGACGCGCACCTCGAACCGGCCTTCGGCAATCTGTTCCGTCGCGCGCGTCATCTGTGCGACCGAGCGCGTCACGGAATGCACCAGCGGAAACCAGAGCAACGCCGAAAACACCAGCGCGCCCAATCCAACGATCACCCACGGCCACACATCAAAAAACAGTCCTCCGCCGCCCAGCGAGGGCGATTCAGCCAGCAGCGTCATCGTCCACGGTCCGCGCGTCTCGTGTTCCGGCGAGAGAATCCGCACGCCCACCCAGTAACGCACCGGCTCCTCGGTCCGCACCATGAACTTGGGATGCGGCGACGCCAGAGCCTCAGCGCCGGCCACGGTCTCTGCTCCACGATTCTGCCCGCGCCCCGCTGGCGGACCACGTCGTCCGCCGCCGCCACCGCCCCAGCCCGGGCCGCGTTCGAGCAGACGCGACCGCACTTCCTCCGGCAGCGCCGCCACCGGAATCCCGGCGGCCTGAGTGCCATCATTGCGGAAGAGCGAAAAATCGACGCGATAGGCTTCGCTGAAGCGGCGCAAGATGGCGCTCCACTCCGACGCGGTTCGGCCATCGAGTTCCGCCGCGATGACCTCGCTCACCGCCTGCACCCGGGCCCCCGCCTGACCGAGGAGCAGCGAATCGAGTCCGACGCGGAACTGATACTTGAAGACCGCATAGCCGACCACGGCGAGGACCAGCAGATTCAGGAAGAACCAGAGCAGAATCTTCGCGAACAGCGGAAAGCGGATTTTCTGTGGCTCAGACATGTTCACGCCCCGGGTCAATCATCATGTAGCCGGCAGAGCGCACGGTGCGGATGAAATGCGGCTCCTTGGAATCGTCGCCCAACTTTTTCCGCAGCGCGGAGATGTGGACATCGATCGAGCGATCGAACACGTCGAAGTCGCGCTCGCGGATTTCGTCGAGCAGTTGCTCGCGCGTCTTCACCCGGCCCTTGGCCCGCGCCAGCGACGCCAGCAAATCAAACTCGACCGGCGTGAGCACGAGCGCCTCGTCGCCCATCACGGCGGTCCGCGAACCCAGGCGCACGCGCAGCGCACCGACCACCAGTTCCTCGACCGCCGCATCCTTTTCTCCCGAAGCGACCGCTCTGCCGGCGCGCGTTGAGCGCCGGGTGACGGCGCGCAGCCGCGCCAGCAATTCCCGGGTTGAGAAGGTCTTGGGCAGATAATCGTCCGCGCCAATCTCCAGCCCCACGATGCGGTCCGCCTCGTCGCCGCGCGCGGTCAGCATCAGCACCGGCACATCGGACTCGCGACGAAGCTGCTTCAACACCTCGAAGCCATCCAGACCGGGCAGCATCACGTCGAGAATCACCGCGTGAAATCCGCCGCTGCGCGCGCGCTCCAGTCCATCCAGCCCGTTATGCACCGACTCCACTTCGTAGCCCATCGGCGTGAGATAATCGTGGATGAGGCGGCAAAGCTTGCGATCATCATCGATCACCAGCAGGCGCGTCGGCTGAAGGCCGCCGGGCTTCTCCGGGTGATTCGTGCTGGTGCTCATGACGGAGTGGCGTGAATGGTCAAGCGTCGGTGCTGCTGGAGAGCATTCTATGGATCCACCGCGCACACGCCGCAACTTTTACATTCGCTTAACAATTTTCCCCACCGGCGCATACACCTGCTTTACGTGCGTGCAGTCTATTCAAAGTGAGAAAAGAAACCGGGAGTCAAATAGGCCCGCGAAGTCGGACCGGCTCCGGTGAAAGAAAATCGAACAAAACGCAATCGTATGAAAACAACACTCACTCTCATCATCGGGCTGACGATCGCCACATCAGCCATTGACACCTATGCGCAGGCCGGCCCGCAAGGCGGACGCGGCGGTCCCCCGGGCGGACGTGACGCGCTCCCACCGCAACTCGCCGCGGTGCTCGACCTCAACAAAGATGACATCCTTTCCGCAGACGAGATCGCCGCCGCTCCGGCGCTATTGAAGGCGCTCGACAAAAACAACGACGGCCAATTGACCGCGGATGAATTCTGCCCAACAGGACAGAATCCAGCCGGACGCGGCCCCGGTCGTGGCGCGGGTGCCTGCCGCTGGCTTGATACGGATGGCGACGGCATTCTGTCCGCCGCGGAGATCACGAATGCGACCGACTCCCTGCGCAAACTCGACCGCAACGGCGACGGCACCGTGACGGCCGACGAAATCCGCGCGGGCGGCGGCTACGGACGCGGTGCCGGCGCGGGTCAGGGTGGTGGACGGCGCGGTCCCGGCGGACCTCCGACGCGTTGAATCCCAAAGTATCAAACACCAATCACTCACGGCGCTCGCTCTTCCCGGCGGGCGCCTTATCTTTGGGACGAACGCTGGCCTCAGCAGTTCTGGTATTGTCGGCGAAATTCCTTGGGACTGACACCGGTCAGGCCGCGGAAGCAACGGTTGAAATTGGAGAGACTTTCAAATCCGCTGGCGAAGGCGACCTGGGCAATGCCTTCCGTTGTTTCGATCAGCAGCTTTCGCGCGTGCCCCACCCTTACTTCGCTGGCGAAGTCCGAGAGGGTGCGGCCGGTGACACGCTTGAAGTAGTGGCAGAAGGCCGAGAGGCTCATGCCGGTCTCACGGGCAATTTCCTCGTAGTTCAAACGCCCGGCGAAGTGTTTGAACACATGCTGATAGGCACGATTGACGCGCTCCCCAGCCCGGTCATCCAGGCACGGGATGAAGCCTGCGCTGGAGAGGGCTTTCGGTTCCGCAGCCTGTGTCAGCAGTTTAAAAATCGTCAGAAAATCGATTAATTGCTCCAGGCCGTTGTGCTGGCGCATTTCCAGCATCACGGCGACCACGGCGTCATGGGTCGGGCCGGTGAATTGCAGTCCACGCCCAGCGGCCTGCAAAAGCCGCCGAACGGCGGTCAGTTCGGGCCGTGTGAAGAAGTCCGCGCCGAGACAATCTTTGCGAAACTGTATCACCACCGAGTGCGCCTGTGGTTCGCGTCTGGGCGCGGGTGCGTCATTGTGCCAGAAGTGCGGAAGATTCGCGCCGACCAGGACGAGATCGCCCGGACCGAAGGGCGCGATGCTGTCGCCCACAAAGCGTTTTCCACGGCTCTGAACGATGCAGGTCAGTTCGATTTCGGGGTGGAAGTGCCAGGGACTGCGGAAGGCGGGCAGCTTGAACTCCCGGAGAGCAAACGAGGAACGCTCGCTCTTCGGAACCAGCTCAAATTCCGCTTTCAGTCCAACTTGCATGGCTTGGACCCGATCCTAGTCGGATCGCCACTCGCACCGCAAGAAGGGTCAATGGATTGGCGGAATTCAGCAATGGAGAGGTGGAACGACTGGCGGAGCAGTCCCAGACTTTGGCATTCGACCCGATGAATCCTCTATTGACCAAGAAGGACCGCATGCGCCGCGCGTTGTGGCGCCAACCGGTGGACCGCCTGCCGGTGCAGACGAACTACACCGGTGCAATGGGCGCCAAGCTGGCCGCCCATTTCGCATGTACACCGAAAGAACTGGCTGCGCGCCTGCATAATCATCTCCTTCGCGTGGACGTGGCCCACACCCCACGCTTGAGCATCGACGGCAAAGTCAATTTTGACTGGTGGGGCGCTGGTTGGGGGACGGAGACCGAAGGCTACTGGCATGCTTACGCGCCGTTGGCGGAATCGAGCGACCTCGCTGGCTTTCCGTGGCCGGATCCCAACGCGTCGGCGCTGCTGGAGGAGGCGGAACGCGCCATCGCAGCGGATGGTGGACAGCATTTCATCGCGCCAAATTTCGGTTTCGCGTTGTTCGAGCGGGCGTGGTCGCTGCGCGGATTTGATCAGTTGCTGATGGACCTCGTGGACCAACCTCAGTGGGTGGAGGAACTGCTGGACCGCATCACCGAGATTCAGATCACCCTGGCGAAGCGCTTTGTGTCTGTCCGCGTAGCGGCGTCTCGGAAGAGCGCCGCATTTCCATCGGACGAGCAGAAGAATGACGGCACTCTGCCGAGCCGCCGCTACGAAGATGGGGTGGACGGCGGTTACTTCGGCGACGATTATGGTGCGCAGCGCAGCCTGCTCTTTTCGCCGAAACATTGGCGCCAGTTGATCAAGCCACGCCTGGCCCGCATCTTTGCCGTCTTCCGCAACGCCGGCCTGCCGACGATTCTTCATTCCGATGGCGACATCTGGCCGATCCTTCCCGATCTCGTGGACATCGGCCTGACATGCCTGAACCCGGTCCAGCCTGAGGTGCTCGAACACCAGCGGCTCTTTCGCGAGTTCGGCAAACACCTCAGCTTCTACGGCGGCATCTCGACTCAGGAAGTGCTGCCCAAGGTTACGCCCGTTAAGGTCCGCGCGGCCACCATCGCGTGCGTTCGCGACCTCGCACCGGACGGCACCGGACTCATCCTCGGCCCTTCGCACCGGATGCAATCGGACATTCCACCGGAGAACGTCGCCGCCATGCTGGAGGCTTTCCCGCGATGAACACCCACGATCCACGTCGCGACCAACTCGTAATGGCCTTCGAGCAGCACTTCGGCGCCGCTCCATCCCTCTGGTGCCGCGCGCCGGGGCGGGTGGACCTCATGGGCAGCCACACCGACTACAACCTCGGCTTCGTCCTCACACTACCGATCGGCTACGACACTTGGATGGCTGCCCGACCGCGCGAGGACCGCACCGTCCGCATCTACTCGCTGAACCTGGAAGCAGAAGCCACCTTCAGCCTCGACAACATCCTTCCCGACTCGCAGCAACGCTGGAGCAACTACGTCCGCGGAGTGGCGCAGGAGTTGCACGCCGAGGGTCTCAAGCTCACCGGTTTCGATAGCGTCATTCACAGCACCGTGCCGATGAGCAGCGGACTGAGTTCCTCGGCCGCGCTGGAATGCGTGACAGCGACGATCTTTGAAGCGCTGGGCGGTTGGAAACTTGATCCGGTTAAGAAAGCAGTGCTCTGTCAGCGCGCTGAGAATCAGTTCGTCGGCGTGAACTGCGGCATCCTCGATCAATACACCTCATGCGCCGGACAGGAAGGCTGCGCGCTGCTGCTCGATTGCCGGGACTTGTCGAGCCAGCCGGTCAAGCTGGCGGAAGGCATCTCGGTGGTGATCTGCGATACCAAATCCAAACGCGAACTCGCCGGCTCGGAATACGGCCAGCGCCGTGCCCAGTGCGAGGAAGGCGCGCGCCGGCTCGGGGTGAAGGCGCTCAGGGAAATCTCGGCGGAACAGTTCAAGGCCCGCGAGCACGAATTGCCGCCCGAAGTGGCGAAGCGCTGCCGCTTCATCATCGAAGAGAGCGACCGCGTGCTCAAGTTGTCTGTGGCCTTGCAAGCCTTCGACAGAAAGGCCATCCAGCAACTCACTGCTGCGTCGTTCCGCGGCGCGTGCGACCTCTACGAAATCGGCGCGCCCGTCATGCACGCGATGATGAAGGCGATGCTCGCCGCACCCGGAGTCATAGGCGCGCGACAGGCTGGCGCAGGGTTCGGCGGCTGCATGGTGGCTTTTGTCGAGAGCGCCAAAATCGAAGCCTTCGCTACCGCGGTTCGCACACGCTATTTCGCCGACACCAAAATTGAGCCGGAGATATTCCCGGTCACCGCTGCCGCGGGAGCCGGTTTGATCCAATGGACCACAACGCAATTACCGTCATGAACCTCCCCAAACTGAACTCGGAGTATCCGGTCGAGCCGGAGCAAATCGCGCGATTCCAACACGACGGCCACATCAACCTGCGCGGCGTCGCGACGACCAACGAGATCGCCGCGTATCGCCCGGTCATTCTCGAGGCCCGCGACAAATACGGCGTGGAAGCCACGCCGCTGGCGCAGCGCGACACCTACGGCAAGGCGTTCCTCAAAGGCATGAACCTCTGGCCGCAGGACGAGGGCGTGAAACAATTCGTCCTCGCGCGGCGCTTCGCCAAAATCGCCGCCGACCTCCTCGGCGTGGACGGCGTGCGCGTCTATCACGACCAGGCGCTGCTCAAGGAGGCAGGCGGCGGCCTCACGCCGTGGCATCAGGACCAGCATTACTGGCCACTGGCCACCGACAACACGGTCACCATGTGGATGCCGCTGGTCGATGTGACTCCAGGGATGGGCACCATGCACTTCGCGTCCGGCTCGCATCGCAACGGCTATCTTGGCGACCTGCCGATCAGCGATGAGAGCGAGGCGAAGTTCGAGCAGTTCATCCGGGAGCGCGGCTACACCAAGGTGCCCGGCGCGGCCATGGCAGCGGGCGACGCCACCTTCCATTACGGTTGGACGCTCCACGGTGCGCCTAGCAATTCCAGTGATCGAACCCGCGAGGTGATGACCGTCATCTGGTTCGCCGACGGCACGCACGTCGGTCTGCTTGATAATGCCAACCGCCAGCGCGACCGCGACCGCTGGCTGCCCGGCCTTAGCCCCGGCGATCTTGCCGCAAGCGAGTTGAATCCTCTCGTGTTCACGCGTTAGCCTCCAAAGCCATGAAGCCATCCCTGCACCGACTCGGCGTCCTGATCCTCTCGCTGGCCTGTTGTCTGGGCGCGAATGCCGCCGAGCATTTGCGTCCGCCCGCCGTGCCGCTGGTGGCGCACGACCCGTATTTCAGCATCTGGTCACCGGCGGACAAGTTGACCGACGCGGACACGATGCACTGGACCGGCAAGCCGCATCAGCTCGCCAGCTTCGTGCAGATTGATGGAAAGGCGTTCCGCATCATGGGCACGAGTCCAACCAACGTTCCCGCGCTGCCCCAGACCAGCCTCGAAGTATTGCCGACGCGGACGATTTACACCTTTGAGGGCGAAGGCGTGCGGCTGACGCTGACGTTCATGACGCCGGCGTTGCCGGATGATTTGGACGTGCTGTCGCGGCCGGTGACTTATGTGACTTACACATTCACCCGGACGGACGACAGGACACATGAAATCCAACCGTACCTGGATGTATCGGCTTCAGTTGCTGTCAACGCTCCGGACCAAGAAGTCGTTTGGGGTGGGCAATGGTCTGAGGAGGTATCCGATGCTTGGGTCGGTAGTAAGCAGCAGCAGGTGCTTTCGATAAAGGGCGACGATCTTCGGATTGATTGGGGGCGCCTTTACGCTGCTGCGCCCTCGCGATTTTTGACGCATCTCACGGTCGACGAACAGGGTTTCCTGTTGCCAAATGTCGGCGTAGGGGCATTCAAAGAGCGGCCAGCACTCAACATGCCTCAATCGGCCTCGAGGCTCGTTGCGTCGTGCTGCTTTCTGAAA
Organism: Limisphaerales bacterium; assembly: GCA_038249465.1. Classification (GTDB taxonomy): domain Bacteria; phylum Verrucomicrobiota; class Verrucomicrobiia; order Limisphaerales; family JBBRWD01; genus JBBRWD01. The sequence continues at coordinate 20,473 of JBBRWD010000019.1, forward strand.
ACTCCAGTTGCTTCTGAACCCGTCTCCCGCTGGCTCATGCTCGCTTACGACGACGAGTATTCCATCAAGTATTTCCGCCAGAACCTCCGTCCCTACTGGCGCCGCCACGGCGATGACGCGGCGGCGCTGCTCAAGAAGGCCGCAGCGGATTACGAGTCGCTCAAGGCGCGTTGCGAGAAGTTCGACGCCGAGTTGATGGCAGATCTCCGCAAAGTCGGCGGCGAGAAATATGCCCAACTCTGCGCGCTCGCCTATCGCCAAACCTTCGCCGGCAACAAGATCATTGCCGACGCCAATGGCCAGCCACTCATGTTCCCCAAGGAGAATTTCTCCAACGGCTGCATCGGCACGGTGGATGTGCTCTTCCCACAAGCGCCGTTCTTCCTCGTCCTCAGCCCCGCGCTCACCAAGGCGATGCTGGTGCCGATCCTCGATTACGCCGCGTCGCCGCGCTGGCCTTACGACTACGCGCCGCACGATCTCGGCACGTACCCGCACGCGACCGGTCAGGTCTATGGCATGGGCGGCAAGGACGGCGACCGCATGCCAGTCGAAGAGAGCGGCAACATGCTCATCATGCTCGCCGCGCTCGCGAAGCAGGAGGGCACCGCGGACTTCTCGAAACCGTATTGGCCGATGCTGACGAAGTGGGTCGATTACCTCGTCAAGGAGGGTCTCGATCCGCAGAACCAGCTATGCTCCGCCGACATGTTCGGGCACCTGCCGCGCAACGCGAATCTCGCGCTCAAGGCCATCATTGGCATCGGCGGCTTCGCGCAGTTGTGCGAACTGGCCGGCAAGCCGGACGATGCGAAGAAGTATTTCGCAATCGCGCGCGATTACGCCGCCAAGTGGCAGGAGCTTGCCAAAGGCGAAGGACGCACCGTTCTCGCCTACGGCCAGCCCGGCACTTGGGCGATGAAGCACAACCTGATTTGGGACCGCGTGCTGGGATTGAATCTCGTCCTTCAATCCATCGGCGATGCCGAGGTCGCCTGGTATCTCAAGGTGCAGAAGAAATACGGTCTGCCGGTGGACAACCGCACCGACACCAGCCTGATCGATTGGGCGCTGTGGAGCATCGCGCTGGCGCGGAACGATGCGGATTTCCAGGCGCTGCTTGAACCAATCTGGCGCTACGCGAACGAAACTCCGTCGCGCGTGCCCTTCTCGGATTGGTTCGTCACGACCGATGCCAGACAGAAAGGCTTCCAAGCTCGTCCGGTCGTGGGCGGTCTCTGTATCAAGATGCTCGCCGATCCCGCGATGTGGCAGAAATGGGCCAGGCGCGGAACCGACGTAAGCGGTCTTTGGGCGCCAATTCCGATCGGCGGCGCGACGAGGGAAGTAGTCTCCACGGCCAAGACCGCGCCGGTGAAATGGCGGTACACGCTGGGGCAACCGGCGGAGAATTGGACGAAGCCGGGCTTCGATGACAGCACGTGGAGCGAAGGCACGGGCGGCTTCGGCACGAAAGGCACGCCGGGCGCCATCATCGGCACTGAGTGGAAGACCAAGGAAATCTGGCTGCGCCGTGAGTTCGCCCTGCCCGATCGCGCGCTGAAGAACCCGCGCCTGCTGTTGATCTACGACGAAGATCCGGAGGTGTATCTGAATGGCGTGCTCGCGGCCAAACTCAGCGGTTGGAGGACGGAATACGACGAAGCCGACATCGCTCCCGCTGCCTTCGCCACGTTGAAGCCGGGCAATAATCTGCTGGCCGTGCGCGCCAGCCAGACTTACGGCGGGCAGTGCATTGATGTGGGGTTGATGGAAGAGGCGGCCCGATTGCCGGTGCGCAAACTCATCGATCATCCCGTGCGCGACACCTCGGTCTGCATCGGTCCGGACGGAATGTATTACCTGACCGGCACGACCGGCGCGAAGACCGGCGGAGCCGAAGCCAAGGACGGCTGGTGGTATGTCAACGAGGGCATCCGTGTCTGGCGGTCGCCCGATCTGACCAACTGGGCGCCGCTCGGCCTGGTCTGGAGTTTCGACAAAGACGCAACCTGGCAGAAACCGCTGGAGGAAGGCCGCCGCGCCTTGTGGGCGCCGGAAATTCATCATCTCAAGGGCACGTTCTGGCTGACCTATTGCCTGAACTGGAAAAACGGCGGCACCGGCCTGCTCAAGAGCACCAGCGGCAGGGCGGATGGACCGTACGTGGACGTGAAGCCTGATGGGCCGATCACCAGCGAGATCGACGCCGCCCTATTTCAAGACGATGACGGCAAGGTGTATTTCGTCTTCCAGGACGGCAAGATCGCGCGGATGAACGACGACATGACTGGCTTGGCCGAGAACCCACGTTTGCTGAAACCGGCGAATTTCAAACACGTCGGATTCGAAGGCGCATTCCTGACCAGGATGAATGGACGCTACACGCTCGTTTGCGCCGAGTTCAATCCGGCGCAGGGTGGCGATCACACTTACGATTGCATGGTGGCCCACGCGGACAGCATCTACGGTCCCTACGGGGACCGTTACCTCGCCCTTCCAACCGCCGGCCACAACATGTTCTTCCAGGACAAGCGAGGACAATGGTGGGCCACCTATTTTGGCAACGACCCTCAGGCCGTCTGGCGCGAGCGCCCAGGCATCCTCCCCATTCAGCTCGATGCCAGCGGTAAGATCGTGCCCGTGTCGAATCCCCCACAGCCATGAACCTCGACCATCTCGTCTTTGGCGTTTACCTCGCGATCGTCGCCACCGTCGGCATCCTCGCCTCGCGCAAGAAGGAAGGGGCCGACGACTACTTTCTGGCCAGCCGCAGCCTGACCTGGTGGATCATCGGCGGCTCCATGATCGCGGCGAACATCTCGACGCACCACTTCATCGGCATGTCGGGGCGCGCCTACGAGATTGGCCTCGCCATCGCGAGCTTCGAGTGGATCGCCGCCATCGCCCTGGTGCTCTATGGCAAGTTCTTCCTGCCCTATTATCTCAAGACCCGGATCACCACCATGCCGGAGTTCCTGGAGCGGCGGTTCAACGACAAGGTCCGCATCGCCTACGCCATCATCAGCCTTGTGGGCTACATCGTCATCGAACTGGCGGTGGTGCTTTACACCGGCTCGCTGGCGATCCGCGAGGTATTCGGCCTGCCGCTGGTGTGGGGCCTGGTCATCCTCTGCGTCATCGGCGGCGGCTACACGATCTACGGCGGGTTCAAGGCGGTGGCCTACACCGACATCATCCAGGTGACCGTGCTGATTCTGGGCGGGCTCACCGTGATGTTGCTCGGTTTGCACAAGGTTGGTGGGCTCCTGCCGGAATACGGCCCGTCGGTGATCGGCGGCTTCAAGGCCGTGCTGGCGGGCTCGCCAGAAAAATTCCACATGGTCCGGCCGTGGAACGATCCGGAGCTGCCGTGGATCGGCGTGTTCTTCGGCGGCATGTGGCTGGCCAACATTTTCTATTGGGGCTGCAACCAGTTCATCACCCAGCGCACGCTGGCGGCGAAGGACGTGTGGCACGGCCAAATGGGCGTCGTGTTCGCCGGCTTTCTCAAGCTGCTCGTGCCCTTGCTGGTCGTGCTGCCGGGCATCGTCGCGTTCCGCCTCTACAGTCCGGAGATCGGCCTGCTGAAATCGGAGTTCGTGCTGACAAAGGGCGACCTCGCATTCCCGACGCTGGTGAAGCAGTTGCTCCCGACGGGCCTGACCGGCCTGGTGATGGCCGGCTTGATGGGCTGCGTGATGTCACACATCGCCTCCATGATGTCGGCCAGCTCCTCGATCATCACCTTTGACATCTACCAGAACTACGTGAAGCGCGACGCCAGCAGCAGCGACCTCGTGCGCTTCGGCCGCATCACGTCGCTGCTGGTGCTGGTGGTGGCGACGTTCGTGGGCTACTTCCTGCGCGATCTGAAGGCGATCTTCGTTTACATCCAGGAATACTGGTCCATCGCCTACCCTTCGGTGTGCGCCCTGTTCCTGGCGGGGTTCTTTTATCAACGAGCCACGGCGCGCGGGGCGCTCATCGCCATCATTGCCGGGCCGCTGTGGGCGATGACGGTGACCGTCCTGGAAAAGATGCATCTCCTGCCCCACATCGCCTATCTGACCGTGTGGGTTGGCGACGCGGGCACCGGCCACTACCTGATTCCCTTCCTGACTCGCGCCGGGATTGACGGCCTGTTCGCCTTTGCCATCCTGTGGTTCTTCCGCAACAAAACGAACGTGATCCCAGAACAAGCCATCGTGGACCGGGCCTTTGCGCCCGAGGTGGCCGCCTACATGAAGACCATCCCGTGGTGGCGCTCGTTTGGCTTTTGGGCGACAATTCTCGTCCTCTGCGTGGTGGCTCTTTACGTCCGGTTTTTCTGAGCGGCTTTCGGATGAAACAAACACTGGCCTGATAACGAGGGGCCATCGTAGCACTGGTTTCCAACCTGATGTGTCGCCGAATTCCATTCGGCTGGCCAGATGAAGGCCAGGGCGCCTGCGGATGGGCGTGTCTGCGCTACACTTTGCTGGCGATGAATCTGCGCATACAAACACCGGCGAACGGCCAGCAGTGCGAACCACAAACGCCTTTCTCAACTGAATCAACCGGTGCCACCGGTCGAGTGGACTACACTCAGCATCCCTTGATCAAATCGTGCTCCGGCCTTTGTGGCGGACCCCGCGCCGGAGGAGAATGGGGCCGGCGTTTTGTGCGTGCGCCGCAGGTTGGTCTGGATAGGATTTGGCAACCATGAACCAACAATGAACAGGTGGCGACATCCCGTGGCCCTCAGGCGATACCTGGTCAGACCGGGATCAGCCGGATTCTCTGGGTGCAACCTTTCTGCGCCGGGCCTTCTACGGTTTCCCGAACCCAACACGACCGGTGCCAGCCTATGCGTGTCCTGATCGTCGGCGACGTTCATGGCCAGCACCAGAAACTGGCCGAGAGCCTGCGGCAGGCGCAGACCGATTTCCGGATTGCCGCCGCGATTCAAGTGGGCGACTTCGGCTTCTACAAAAATCTCCTGTCCCAGGCGCGCGAGGAGAAACTCCGGTTCCCCGTCCCGCTGCATGTGATTGATGGCAATCACGAGGACCACCAATGGCTGCACCGTGCGTTACTGACCGGCGCGGGGCGGACCTGGAAACACGACCTTAACCTGATCTATCAACCCCGCCCGTCCGTGGCGCGGCTGGGCGCATCCACTATCGGCTTCCTCGGCGGGGCGCTGCATGTGGACCGCCCCCAAAAGCACAGTTGGGTGAGCGGCTTTCCCAATTACATCCTGCGGCGCAACCGTGAACACGCCGCCCTGCTGTTCAATGAGCAGAAACCGGATCTGATTGTGACCCATTCCTGCCCCTCCCGGATCGGAATCGGAATCCGAAGTTCCGCCGAGATGCAGCCGGGCGTGGCGGAACACATCACCGCGGCCGGCTTTGATGCCGGGCCGCAGGATGATTGCGGCGAGGTGGAGCTGGGCCGGCTGTGGCTCGATCTCTCCTTCAAACCGCGGGCCTGGGTCTTCGGACATTTCCATCGCGCACACGAGACTGCCATCGAGGGAACCCGGTTTGTCTGTGTCAGCGACGACCTTGATGCACCCTGCCGCACGCTGGTGATTTGGGACACCGAGGAGAAAAAAATCCTGCTTTGCCCGGCTGATCCAAGCGCCGACCCACGCTGAACGGGAATGCTCCGCACCACAGGCGTCGAGGCGATGGCGGAGGTCATCCTCAACGGCAAGAACCCCGGCGTGCTGTGGAAGCCTCCATTCGTGTTGGAGATCACCGGCCCGAGGCAACCCGGACCGAATACGGTCGAAGTCGGGACGGCGATGGGGCGTGGTTCCAGAAGAGAACGGCGATGGCGCGCATCGCACGCATTCCGGCTTGCCGTTCGTCCGCGGAGTTGGTCTTATCCGCGGCAACGCCATGAAAGCTGTACCCAAGTTGTTTTTCGGGAAGACGCTCCCCTGCCTTTCTCTCCTCCTCGCCGCGCTGTCGATGCCAGCCGCCACCGTGCGCTACGTGAACGTCGGCAGCACTCACCCCGTGCCGCCCTTCACCAATTGGGCTGCCGCGGCGACGACGATCCAGGACGCGGTGGATGCCGCCGAGGCTGGCGATGAAATCGTGGTGACGAACGGGGTCTATGCCACCGGCGGACGGGCGGTGTTCGGCCTCATGACCAATCGCGTGGCGGTGACCAAGCCGCTGAAGGTGCAGAGCGTCAACGGCCCCCGGTTCACCATCATCCAGGGCTGGCAGGTGCCGGGCACGCGCAATGGGGATGGGGCGATCCGGTGCGCTTATCTGACCAACGGAGCGATGCTGAGCGGGTTCACTTTGACCAACGGGGCCACCCGCAGTTCGGGTGACTTCGACAAGGAGATATGGGGCGGCGGAGTGTGGTGTGAATCGGCAAAAGCGATCGTGAACAACTGCAAGCTCATCGGAAACTCGGCGACCATCGGCGGCGGCGGAGCGTATTCTGGAACATTGACCAACTGCACGATCAGCGACAACGCAGTCACGGGATACTTCGGCGACAGCTACGGCGGCGGCGCCATCTATGCGACCCTGAACAACTGCACCCTTCTCGGTAACTCAGCGAACATGGGAGGCGGGGCTTACGGCGCCACGTTAAACAACTGCGCGCTTACGGGCAACTCGGCCTTGGGTGATGGCGGAGCGGTGTATCGAGGCACGTTGAACAACTGCACACTCACCGGCAATTCGGCCATCTCCGGGGGCAGCGTGGCTTACAGCACGCTGAAGAATTGCATTCTCTTTGACAATGCAGCGGCTGATGGGCCCGACTACAATTCCAGCACCCTTGACGGTTGCTGCACCACACCCTTGCCGACCAGCGGCTTGGGCAACTTCACCAATGCACCCTTGTTTGTGGCCCACCTCAGCGGCAACCTGCGCCTGCAATCGAACTCCCCGTGCATCAACTCCGGATACAACGCGCATTCCCCCGCGCCCACCGACCTCGACGGCCGGCCACGCATCGCGGGCGACAGGGTGGACATCGGCGCCTACGAATATCAAGGCGCCGGCATGAGCGAGTTCATCGGCTGGCTCCAGCAATACGGGCTGGCCACGGACGGTTCCGCGGACTTCGCCGATCCCGATGGCGAACGGTTGAACAACTGGCAGGAGTGGAACTGCGGCACCGTTCCCACCAATGCGCTCTCGGCCTTGCGCCTGCTGAAACCATCCGTCGCCGGCACGAATCTGTCCGTGCGCTGGGAAAGCGTATCGGGAAAAAGATACTCCCTCGAACGGAGCACCGGACTGCGCACCAATGCCTCCTTCCTGACGCTGGCCACCAATCTCCTCGGACAGGCCGGCACCACCACCTTCACCGACACCAATGCTGCCGCTTCGGGACTCCGCTTCTACCGCGTGGGGATGCAATAATCGTCGTCGCAACAAATCCCGCACCTTGGCCGCAACCTTGGGAGGTAGGGCATGTCACTCCGCGCGCGCCGCCAGAGCGGTGCCAGCATTCCGAACGGCGCGCCCGGACAGACGCGCCTTACCCAGTCCGGGTGTCGTCCCTCCCATTGCCTGGGTAGTATGTGTGGTCAGTTGTTTCATGCGTCGGTGGGTGTAGCGCCTCCCGCGCTCGCCCGCCAACTACTCATGTCATCTACCTCGCCTGGCGTGCTGCCTCACCCGCTTTTAATCACCCCCGCGGTTTCCGGTGGAGCAAGATGACAGCCCGGCTTCGCGCGCAGCACTCGCCCGATGACAACGCCACGACTCAGGCTGCCCCGACCGGATTGCCGAACTCGCAGTTGTAGGGCTGGCGGCACTGGGTGCATTGCCCTTCGGCCAGATCCAACTCCGGCGTCCACGAATACACCTGGCCGCATTTCTCGCAGTTGACCGTGTAGCCGCGCCCGCCACGGCGATGCGCTTCGAGGGCGGCTTCGGCCGGCGACACCAGATCCTTCGCTTCGAGCGTGATCAGCGCGGTGTTGTCGATGCGCGCGCCGGTCGAGAGCCGGGTGGCCTGGGCGTTGATGACTTCCTCGAAGCAATTGCGCACGAGCCGCGCGTTGGCGAAATGCCCGTCGCGTTTCGTGTGCGCCAGATGGAAGTGATGCACCAGCTTCTCCTTGAGACCCGGCGAAAGCGTCAGGCCGTTCTTGCGGCACATCAGGGCGAAGATGCGGCACAGCTCGGCCGGCGTGTAATCCGGGAATCCGATGTAGCGCGTGAAGCGCGAGCGCAGCCCAGGATTCGCGGTGATGAAGCGCTCCATCTCGGCCGGATACCCCGCCACGATGACGATGAGCCGGTCGCGGTTGTCTTCCATCCGCTTGAGCAGCGTCTCAATCGCCTCCTGCCCGAAGTCTTCGTGGTCTTTGATCAGGCTGTAGGCTTCGTCGATGAACAGGATGCCATCGAGCGCGGAGTCGATGATGGCGTTGGTGCGCGGCGCGGTCTGGCCCACGTATTCGGCGACGAGCCCGGAGCGGTCGCACTCGATCACATGCCCGCGGCGCAGCACGCCGAGCGATTTGTAGATGCGCCCCATGAGGCGCGCGACGGTGGTCTTGCCGGTGCCGGGGTGGCCGGTGAAAACCGAGTGGTAACTCGCGGCGATGGGCTTGAGTCCCCGCGCGCGGCGGACCTGCTGGATGCGCGCAAAGTTCGCGGTCTGCCGCACTTTCTCCTTCACATCGGCGATGCCGACAAGCTCGTCGAGCTCCAGCAGAACTTCGTCGATGTCCTCCCGCTCGTCGGTCGGGTCGTTGCCGGGCGCGGCGTTCTGCGTCTTGGTTTGCGCGCTGATCTGCTGCTTGGTGTAAAGGAGCAGCCGGTTCTCCCGCGAGCCGACGACGCCATCGAGCGCGGCAAAGGCATCCAGCACTTCGCTGGTGAGGAATTCAAAATAGCTCACGAGCAGCGAGGGCAGCGAGAGCCGGTTGATGAGACGCATCGCCTCGGCGAACACGCGGTCAAGACCCTGCTTGACCTGCGGTTCAACGGCGGCGTGGAGGCGGTTGATCTTGTCCTGCGATTCGTCGAGATACTCGGTGATGACGTCCTTGAGCCGGAGCGTTTTGTCGGGACGATGATCGCGGTTGAGCGATTGCAGGCGCGTGGCGTGGTCGCGCCGGAAATAGCCGATGAAGCCCGACATCATCTCCTCGGGGCGCGCGGCGTAAAGGCACGCCACCCAGAACGTCGCCGCCGCATCCGCCGCGAGACCGAAATCCTCGCGCGGGAAAAACGCCGACCACGCGCCACCCACGACGTGCCGGAACGATTCGGAGAGCGCCGCGAGGAGATCCACCGTGCCCTGCGGCGTCTTCTCGTAGGAAAGCTGCGGTGGCGTGACAATCTCCAGATACTCGGCCATCAGGCGGGCGCTGAAGAGGGCGCGCGCCAGTTGTTGCACGCGGTCCTGGGCGCAGCCGGTCACCTCGGCCACCTCGGGAATGTTCAACAGCAAGTCGCGATAATAGCGGACGAAGCGCGCGTCCACATCGAGCAACTTGTTCGCCGCCACTTCTTCGAGCAGGCCGATGTTCTGGAACTGCCCGACGATCTCGACGGTGGACTGTTTGTTGAAGGCGACCAGCGCCGCGTAGTCCAGCGGTTGCAGTTGGCGCGTCTGCGGGTCGCCGATGATGGACGCCAACACGCTGCCCGGGATGAGCGGGTGCGTGGTGAAATCCTGGACGAGCGGAACCATGATGCGTTGTGTGTTGGTGACTGGCGCGGATGGTGGGTCGGAGCCCCGCGCGATGGCAAGCAATTTGGCAACCGCGCGCAAAGGTGCACAGGCGCCCCGACTGCATGAGTCCGCCCGCCTTTGTTCCGCACGGAGAATCGTCCATCCCACTGCCTGGGCAGTAAATGTCAGGCCGATAGACCCATTTTCATGAAAACTTTCGAATCAATCTCGAATCCGCTACTCGCGGAAGCCGATTCTGCGACGCTTGCACCCGCGTACGCACAGTATGTCCAGGGGCTGCCGGGGATCGGACGGGATGGAATACCAGCAGAGCGCGTTGAGCTTCGTGCGCTCGTCGCCCATCATGACGACGTCGGGCTTTGCCTCGCCATCGATGTCCGCGATGAGAACGTCGTGCGCGCCCGCGGCGCCTGCAGCGAAGATGATGCGTTCAAAGAGCTGTGCGCGCGGCTTGCCGCTGTTGCGATCCCAGACGCCACTGTACACGAGGTCCGGCCAGCCCTCTGCGCACGGCGCGTGATTAAATGACGCGCGGGTTGAGTCCAAATGCGCATGGCCGACGGCTCCAGTGTTCGCGGGCGAGTTCGCGTGGACGGAAAATTCTTCCGTCTGGGCGAGCGCAATTACCATTTAAAGGGCGTCACCTATGGTCCTTTCGCGCCGAACGCCAGCGGCGAACCCTTCGCCACGCCGGAGCAAACCAAGAGGGATTTCGCACAGATTCGGGAGTTGGGAGCCAATCTGCTCCGCGTCTATGAGGTTCCGCCCCGCTGGTTTCTCGATCTCGCGCAGGAAATGGGCCTCAAGCTGCTGATTGATATTCCATGGAACAAGCATCGTTGCTTCCTCGAATCGGAGAAGTCCCGCGGCGAGGCGCGAACGGCGGTGGAGCGGGCGGTGAGCGGCGGCGCGGCGCATCCCGCCATTTTCGCGTGGAGCGTGGTGAACGAAATCCCGCCGGACATCGTGCGCTGGAGCGGCGCACGGGAGGTTGAGGAATTCATCGAGGAGCTGATCGACCTCGCGAAGGCCACCGACCCGGACTGCCTTTGCACGATGGGAAATTTTCCGCCGACGGAATTCCTGCGGCCGCGCAATCTCGATTTCATCTGCTTCAACGTCTATCTCCACCAGCGGCGGCCGTTGGAGAATTATCTCGCGCGCCTCCAGATGCTGGCCGAGACCAAGCCGCTCGTGCTGGGCGAATTCGGCCTCGATTCGCTTCGCGAAGGCGAGGCGCACAAGAGCGCGACGCTGGCGTGGCACATCGAGGCAGCCTTCCGCGGCGGCGTGGCGGGCGCGATTGTTTTCAGCTTCACCGACGACTGGCACCGCGGCGGGCGGCAGATTGAGGACTGGGCATTCGGGCTGGTGACGAAAGAGAGAGTGCCGAAGCAATCGTTCTTTGCGGTGCAGGAGAAATTTCAGGCGGCGCCCTACTTTCCATTGACCGCCACGCCGAGGGTGTCGGTGGTGGTCGCCTGCTACAACGGCGCGCGCACGCTCAAGATCTGCCTCGAATCGCTGACCCGCCTGAATTACCCGGATTACGAAGTGATTCTCGTGGACGATGGTTCGACGGATGCCACGCCGGAGATCGCCCGAAATTTCAAGACCGTCCGGTTGATCCAGCACCGCAACCATGGACTTTCGGTGGCGCGCAACACCGGCAGCCTGGCCGCCACCGGCGAGGTCATCGCCTTCACCGACGCGGACTGCCGGGCGGACGAAGACTGGCTCTACTACGTGGTGGGCGATCTGGTGACGAGCCGCTTCGCCGGCATGGGCGGCCACAACCTGCTCCCGCCAGATGATTCACCGGTCGCCGCCGCAGTGATGGCGTCGCCGGGGGGGCCGGCGCACGTGATGCTGAACGATCGCGTGGCGGAACATATTCCGGGCTGCAACATGGTGTTCTACAAATGGGCGCTCGAAACCATTGGCGGCTTCGATCCCGTGTTCCGCAAGGCGGGAGACGACGTGGATATTTGCTGGCGGCTGCAGGAAAGCGGGCTGCGCATCGGGTTCAATCCCGCCGGATTCGTGTGGCACTATCGCCGCTCGACCGTGCGTGATTACCTCAAACAACAGGAAGGCTACGGCGAGGCCGAGGCGCTGCTGGTGCGCAAGCATCCGGAGTACTTCAACGCCCTCGGCGGCAGCCTGTGGCGGGGGCGCATCTACGGCACGACGCGCGCCGGGGTGGTTTCGCGGCACCCCATCATTTACCACGGCGTTTTCGGCACGGGTTTCTTCCAGACACTTTACGCGTCGCCGCCGTCGTTCGGACTGATGTTTGGCACCTCGCTGGAATTCCAGGTGCTGGTCACGCTGCCGTTGCTCGTGCTGTCGGTGCCGTTCCATTTTTTCTGGCCGGTGGCACTGCTCAGCCTGCTGGTTTCGCCCGCCGTCTGCGGCGTGGCGGCGTGGCAGGCGGAAATCCCGAAGACGAAATGCCTGTGGTGGTCGCGTCCGCTCGCGGCGCTGCTTTTTTTTCTGCAACCGCTGGTGCGCGGTTGGGCGCGCTACAGTGGGCGCATCCGGCTGGAACCGCTTCCCGAAGCAGTGCTGGAGCGGATGAGCCAGCAGAGCGAGGACGACGACAGCAAGCTGGTCGAAGAACGGGTGTTCTGGAGCGACGGCCGGACGGATCGCGTGGCACTCATCCGCGCCATCCTGCAACGCCTCGACGCCGAAGGCTGGCCGCACAAGGCCGACGCGGGCTGGAGCGAGCATGACGTGGAACTTTACGGCACGCGCTGGAGCCGTCTGCAAATCGCGACGGTGTCCGAGATTTTTTCCGGCGGGCAGATGTCGCTGCGCTGCCGGGTGCGCTCGGAATGGTCATTGCAAGCGAAGCTGGCGTTTTGGGGATTGCTCGGACTGGAGTTGCTGCTCATCGGCCTGGTGGGCACGAATAGTCCGTGGATTTGGATGCTGCTGCTGACGATGCCGATCTTCGGCTGGTATCTCGAACAGGAGAAGAAAACACTCCAACACCTTGCCCTCGGATTTCTCGACGAGGTGGCGCGCCAGCGGAACCTGACAAGGCTGGACTACAGCGCGGAAGCGGACCAATTCACGCCCGTCTCCGGTCCGCCCATCCGGCCAGAGGGGTCGATTCGCGTGACGCCGCTGGGCAAGGCTGCACCGATTCCATCCGCTGGTGGCGCTGTCGCCGCCACCGTTCCCCAGGATGCGCCCGCCGGCCCGGCGTAAGAAATCGTTCGCCACCTGCGCGGAGGCCGTTCAACAATCCCCGCGCGCTATGCATCAGTATCACGATCTTCTCCGGCTGGTCCTGGAACGCGGCAAATTCAAGGCCGATCGCACCGGCACCGGCACCTGGTCGGTGTTCGGCGCGCAGGCGCGCTTCCCGCTGGCCGAGGGTTTCCCGGTGGTCACCACCAAGAAGGTCCACCTCAAATCCATCATCTACGAGTTGCTCTGGTTTCTGCGCGGCGACACCAACGTGCGCTGGCTCCAGGAGAATGGCGTCACCATCTGGAATGAATGGGCGGACGCCGACGGCAACCTCGGGCGCGTCTATGGCGCGCAATGGTGCGACTGGCGCACGGCCGACGGGCGGTCGATCCACCAGATCGACAACGTCGTGGCCCAAATTCAAAAAAATCCGGACAGCCGGCGGCTGCTGGTCTGCGCTTGGAATCCGGGCGAGGTCGAAGGCATGGCCCTGCCGCCGTGCCACACGCTGTTCCAGTTCTTCGTGCTCGATGGCGAACTAAGCTGCCAGCTCTACCAGCGCAGCGCGGACATCTTTCTCGGTGTGCCCTTCAACATCGCCTCCTACGCGCTGCTCACACTGATGGTGGCGCAGGTGTGCGGGTTGAAACCGGGCACGTTCGTCCACACTTTTGGCGACCTGCATCTCTACAGCAACCACCTCGAACAGGCAAAACTCCAGCTCACCCGGACGCCGCATCCGCTGCCGGTGATGAAGCTGAATCCAGCGGTGAAGAACATTCACGATTTTCGCTTCGAAGACTTTGACCTGACCGGCTACGACCCGCATCCGGCCATCAAGGCGCCGGTGGCGGTGTGAGAACGGCCGGGAGGCGGGTCAAATCCCAGTCGGCTGGGCTTTTCCAGATGTGACCTGGCTGAAAATCTCCGGCGTTCTGTGCGCGGCGCGCTTGTCTTCCGCGCTAGCCTGCGCTTCTCTTTGCGAAAGAAATGAAATACTCCGCGATTGAACTCTGCGCCGGTGGTGGCGGTCAGGCGCTAGGCTTGGAAATGGCGGGCTTTCAACACGCGGCAGCGGTCGAATACGAACCGCAGTTCTGCGCCACTCTGCTCGCCAATCGCCCCAAGTGGGAACGTCATCAACAAAGACATCCGTGACTTGCGCGCGTCTGATTTTACCGGGCTTGACCTGCTGGCGGCAGGTGTTCCCTGTCCGCCATTCAGCATCGCAGGCAAGCAACTGGGAGGTGAGGATGAACGCGACATGTTCCCAACGGCTCTGGCGTTGGTGGAGGGCGCGCGCCCACGAGCAGTCCTGTTCGAGAATGTTCCAGGCTTGGATTCAGCTAAGTTGGTGGCTGTCTTCGTGGCTGATTGGTAGGCATAAAATGACTTTGTCAACAGCCCCCTTGATGCGACTCGTCGCAAACGTCTGGCATTCCCGATAAATCTTTTCCAATTCTTCGTGGAGTGAGGGCTGAGCAACCTGGCTCAGCCGAGTTGCTTGCTCGTATTCTGCTCGAAACTCAGCGATGCGGCGACGAGCATGATTCAAATTGTTCACCCTCTGACTGTCGTCAGGCCAAATGCTTCTCCAATACTCACAATTGTTGCACGCGTGGCCACACTTCGTCGAATCGTGTGATAGAAACGACTCCCAACCGCTCTTTGCGAGTTTCAGTTCCCGGAGTTGGTCATCTCGACGTTTTTCGTTGTTACACTTTTTGCACGAGACAATCACGTTGCCTGGGATGTGCAAGCCCGCCCGAAATCGGTTCATGCCGTCCAAGTGTTCAACTGCTGCCCGGTCGTTTTCCAAGGGCTTTCCGCAGTAGCAACAACTGACGCCAAACTTGGCGACTACTGCATCCGTGTATCGGAGGTCAGTGACATTCACTTCAAGCGAAGCCGCTATTTTGCGGCTCACCTCATGGAGGAACATGCTCACGAGCTTATTCGCCACGTCCGACTTGGCTCTGGATGTCGCCTTGCGGAGGTACGCCGCTGTTTGAAAGCTCATGAGCTTCACTTGGCCTTCTGGGCGTCAATTCCGAGGAGCCAGTTGGCATCAACTTTCAACACAGCAGCCAGCGCTTTGACCTCGAAATCGAATGCACATCGCAGCCCGTTCTCGACCTTTGCCAGAGCGACTCTGTCGAGTTGAACACCTTCCTTGGCCAATCTTCCGGCAAGCTGATCTTGGGTCAGCCGCGGGTTAAAAAACTGACGCGCTTCCCTGATTCGGGCACCGATGATGTTTCGGGATTGCTGCTTTTTGGTGTCGGTCGGCATCCACCCTTTCTTAGCAGAACCATGCCGGCCCGGTGTGCCTTAAAAGAACATCTTGCCGCTGGCGCATTTGGCCGGCTAGCGTCCGATGTGCCTCTTTGCGACATCAGACACTCGAACTTTTGCGAAATGTGCGGAGCTGTAGGCGGCAACCGCTGGCAAACTCGACCGAAGAAACCCGTTGTTTTGAGAATCAGACCTCGCGCTGGAGATCCTTGGGTAGCTTGGACGATTTGCAGCGAGTGCTACGAAGGCTTGTGCGGCGTGGCAGCGGGCGACCCGGATCCGCTCGGCGGCTCACGCCCGGTGCGATTGACGATGGGACACATCAAAGACAAGTCCAAAGGCGGCGATGACAGCCCACAAAATCTTCGTGCCGTCTGCACCAATTGTAACGAGGGACTGCAAAACACGGCCCTGCCCAAGCCCGACCGCATCCACCTCCTCGCCCAAATACGCCGCGCGACAATTGACGATCAGGGGGCGGTCTTGGAATGGCTGCTTGGCAAGTTCGGCAGGGCCACCACAAAAAAACCGCAGTGAGCTGCGGCCCAAACGCGCACCCTGTCCGTGTTCGGCGTTTGCGCCCACTCGGCTCACATCGCCTCGCCGCAATGGCATCTCCCCTGGGCAAATCGAACGGACCGCGCCAAATCCAGTGGTTCTTCTTGCCCGGGGCGAATTCGAGTGGATAGTTTCCATGCATGCACCATTCCCCGTTTGCAGTGGTCTTTAGCGCACTCCTCGTGTCGCTGGCCTCGGTCCTTCTTCCAGACCGGGCCGTCGGCGGCGTGGTCATCAACGAGATTCACTACAATCCCGACATCAAGACGGAACGCGTGGAGTTCATTGAACTCCACAATGAAGGTGCGACCGCAACCAACCTCGCCGGCTGGCAGTTCACCGCCGGGGTGCAATACACGTTTCCGTCGAATACCGTCATCGCCGCCAACGGCTATCTCGTCGTGGCGGAAAAGCCGTCCGCCTTGGTGACGAAATTCAGCTTCGCCGGCGCGCTCGGACCGTACTCCGGCGGTCTCTCCAAGTATGGCGAGACGATCACGTTGCAGGACGCCGCCGGCACCACGCGGGATGAGGTCAATTACCAGCTTGGCTTTCCGTGGCCGACCGTGGGCGATATGCCGGGCAAGTCGATTGAACTCATCCATCCGAGCCTCGACAACGATCTTGGCGGAAGCTGGCGTTCCGCCGGAGCGGCAGGACCGTCGCCGGGCCGGGTCAACACCGTCCGGGCGACCAACGCGCCGCCGCAGATTCGTCAGGTCGAGCATCAGCCTGAGGCGCCGACCGCGGGCCAGATCGTGAAGGTCACCGCCAAGGTCACTGATCCGAACGGTGTGGCTTCGGTGCTGCTGCAATACCAACTTGTCAATCCCGGCAGTTACATCGAACTGACCGACCCCGCCTACGCCACCACCTGGACGAACGTGACCATGCGTGATGACGGCACCAACGGCGACCTGACCGCGCTCGATGGCCTTTACACGGCGGAACTCGCGGGCGCTCTGCAGACCCATCGCCGGCTGGTGCGTTATCGCATCACCGTCACGGATGCTTTGGGCGCCTCGGTACGCGTGCCCTACGCGGACGATCCGCAGCCGAACTTTGCTTATTTTTGCTACAACGGCATTCCGGGCTGGAGCGCCGCGACGAGGCCGGGCGCGACGCCAGTGGTGAATTTCAGCAGCAACACCCTCTCACGGCTGCCAGCGATTCACCTGCTTGCCCGCAGCAACGCCGTGGCGACGGCGACCTGGTTCGAGCGATACCCTGGCGACCTCTATAAGTGGTCCGGCGCGCTGGTGTACGATGGCAAGGTGTATGACCACATCCACTACCGGGCGCGCGGCGGCGTGTGGCGCTATTCGATGGTGAAGAACATGTGGAAGTTCGACATCAATCGCGGGCACGACTTCGTGATGCGCGACAACTGGGGCCGCAAGTTCAACACCGGCTGGACCAAGCTCAACCTCGGTGCCTGCATCCAGCAGGGAAACTTCAATCACCGCGGCGAGCAGGGCATGTTCGAATCCGTGGGCTTCCGGCTCTTCCAGCTTGCCGGCATGGAAGCGCCGAACACGACCTTCACCACGTTTCGGGTGGTGGATGACGCGGTCGAGACTCCGGCGGATCAATACGACGGCGATTTTTGGGGATTGTATCTGGCCATCGAGCAGGAGGATGGACGTTTCCTCGAAGAGCACGGATTGGCGGATGGAAATTTCTACAAGATGGAAAATGGCACGGGCGAATTGAACAACACCGGGCCGAATGGTCCGACGGACAAATCAGACCTGAACGCCCTTCTAAGCACTTACAGCAACAGCGGCCTGCCCGACCTCTGGTGGCGTACGAATCTGAATCTGCCGACGTACTTTGCCTATCAGGCGGTGGTGCAGGCAATCCATCATTACGACATCGCCGACGGGAAAAACTATTTTTACTACATCAATCCGACCAACCGCATGTGGCAGGTGATGTCGTGGGATCTCGATCTGACCT
The DNA here is from genome assembly GCA_038249465.1 of Limisphaerales bacterium. Classification (GTDB taxonomy): domain Bacteria; phylum Verrucomicrobiota; class Verrucomicrobiia; order Limisphaerales; family JBBRWD01; genus JBBRWD01. The sequence goes on from JBBRWD010000019.1 coordinate 38,167, forward strand.
GGGCGGACAACATGTATCGCGAAGGCCAGCAGGGTGGCAACGAGCCGTTCAAGAGCCGCGTCCTGTCAGACTTCGCCATTCCCGGAGCGCGCACGAACATCACTCGTCAGTTTCGCAACCAAATCCGCGAGTTCCGCGATCTGATGTGGAACACCGACCAGGCTTTCAAGCTCATCGACGAGCACGCCACCTTGCTGCGAGGCGACACCAACGCCCCGACCCTTCTGGAGGCGGACCGGTCGAAATGGGATTACAACCCGAAGATGAACGACCTCGCCTACACCCCGCATCCCAGCGACAAGGCGGGCCAAGGACGCTTCTATCAGTGGCCCAACGAACCGACGGTGAGCAAGAATTTCAACGGCTGCGTGCAATTGATGAGGAACTATGTCCTCTATCGTGCGACCAACACGGCATTCTCCCTCGATACAATGTCGCTCGAACCGCAACGCCCCAACAAACCAGTCATCGCTTACGCCGGCCCGGCGGGATATCCCATCAATCGTCTCTCCTTCCGCTCGTCGAGTTTCAGCACGCCCGACGGGGGCGCGAGTTTTGCCGCGCTCAAGTGGCGCCTGGCAGAGGTGTCGTATCCCGGCACAGCAGGCTTCGATCCGGCTGAAGCGTGGAAATACGAAATCACCTCCGTGTGGGAGTCGAGCAACAATGTATTCGTCGCCGACATCACCCTGCCCCCATCGGCGGTGCGTGCCGGGCGGACCTTCCGCGTGCGCGCACAGCTCGTGGACAATCAGGGACGCAACAGCAACTGGTCTGATCCGATCGAATTCGGCGTGAACGAACCGGACGGAGCAGCCGATCTGCAGAATCACCTGCGCATCACCGAAGTGATGTTCAATCCGCCGGCGGGAGGATTCGAGTTCCTCGAACTGCACAACACCAGCGCCTCGGTGACGCTGGATCTCGCGGGAGTGAAATTCACCCAGGGCATCGACTACACGTTTCCGTCGGGCGCGTCGCTCGGGCCGGGCGGTTATCTGCTGGTGGTGGGCGCGGCGGATTTCGCGGCGTTTCGCGCCTGGTCTGGGGTCTCCCCCACCGTGATGATTTACGGGCCATGGACCGGCAGCCTCAACAACGGCGGCGAGCAACTCACGCTGCGCACTGCGGCGGGCGGGACCGACATTGTCTCGTTCAATTTTGGCGACGGTCGCGACTGGCCACCGGCCGCCGATGGCGCGGGGCACTCGCTGGTGCTCGATCCCGCCGCCTTGCAGGCCGAGGGCGACGGCGCGGGCAACTTCGGTGGCAACTGGCACGCCAGCGGTTGGATGCGCGGCTCTCCCGGGCGCGCGGATGAAACTGCCACGCCGCCGGTGCTCCTCAATGAGGTTGTCGCCCATACGGACTTCACCAATGCGCTCGACTCGAACGATTGGATCGAACTGTTCAATCCGGGCGAGACCAATTTCGTCTTCGGTGCGGGCTGGTATCTGAGTGACGAGGCGGCGGCGTTGAAGAAATGGGCGATCCCGGCGACGAATGTGGTGCCTTCGCGTGGCTGGCTGACGTTCGACGAAGTTTCCGGCTTTCATAACCCCACAAACATCGGCTTCGGTTTGAGCAAGTCCGGCGAGCAGGTGTTCCTCTCCTTCCTGCCAGGCACCACCGAAGATCGCGTCGTCGATGCCGTCAGCTTCAAGGGCCAGGACAACGATTGGTCCGTCGGACGCTTCCCCGATGGCGCATCGTTCTGGTTTGCCTTGCGTCCGCGCACACGCGACGGCGCCAATGCGCTTCCCCCCTCCACTGCAGTGGTAACCGAGATTCACTTCCATCCGCCGGAGTTCAACGGGACCAACGACAACACGCTCGACGAGTTCATCGAACTGCACAATCCGACTGCCTATGCCGTTCCGTTCTTCGACACCAACGGCACCTGGCGTCTCAACGGAGGAATGGATTTTCTGTTCCCGACAAACGTGACGCTCAACCCGGGCGAGTATGTCACCATCGTGAATTTCAATCCCTCCACCAACGCCCCCCAACTGGCCGCCTTCCGCGCCATCTTCGGCATCACCAATCCGGCCGCGCTCATTCTTGGGCCGTACGGCGGCAAGCTCGACAACAGCAGCGATCGCGTCGCGCTGGAAAGACCGCAGATGCCGGACCTGCCGGGAGATGCGACTTCGTGGATCATCGTCGATGAAGTCACCTACGCGGATCAATCGCCGTGGCCCTGCGCCGCGGATGGTTCGGGGAATTCGCTGAACCGCGTCGCCGCCAGCGGTCACGGAAGCGACCCCGCCAATTGGACGGCTCAATCTCCCACGGCGGGACGTGGTCGAGATCCGCTGCCGCCGGGAGTGCCCAGCATTGTGGGCCAGCCGCAGAGCCGCGCCGCGCCGACGAATGGCAGCGCCTCCTTCAGCGTGGCGGCGTGCGGCACGCCTCCGTTCCGTTACCAGTGGTTCTTCAATGGGACCAACATCGCGGGTGCCACCAATGGCACGCTGACCTTAAGCGGCCTCACCCTCGCCGACTCGGGAGAGTATTCCGTCGAGGTGGGCAACGCGGCAGGCCCGATTCTCAGCACTCCCGCAACGCTCTGGGTGCAGCTCCCGCCGTTGATTTCAAGCCAGCCGCAGGGGACGAATGTGGTCAGGGATCAGCCGGCATGGTTTGGCGTCCAGGCGGAGGGCACCGCGCCGTTCAGCTACCAGTGGAGGCTCAATGGCACCAACGTGAGCGGGCAGACAAACCTGTTCCTCCTCCTGCCCGCGGTGCGCGCCGATCAGGCAGGCAATTACAACGTCCTCGTGCAAAACACCGCCGGCGCGTTGCTCAGCTCGAACGCGCTCCTCATCGTGCGCATTCCGGCGACCATCACCAACCCGCCGAAATCCACCAACCTCGCGGCTGGGACAACCAACATTTTCACGGTTGGCGCCATCGGCACGGGAGCCTTGCGCTACCAGTGGTTCTTCAACGGCGCACCGATCACCGGGGCCACGCAGACCTCGCTCGTGCTGACCAACCTTCAACTCCCGGACGGCGGCGATTACACGGTCCGCGTCACGGACGACATCGGCACCGCGGTCAGTCAGCCGGCCAGACTGATTGTTCTCGTCCGACCCTTCTTCGTGCGCCATCCCGAGAGCGTCACCATTCTCGAAGGACAGAACGCCACGTTTACCATCGAAGCTGGCGGCACGCCGCCCTTGGGCTATTACTGGCGCAGCAACACCATTACGTTTGTGCCCCCCGACAAAGCCGGTCCCGTGCTCACCCTCACCAATCCCCCGGTGTCCTCCAGTGTCCTCTATTTCGCGTGCGTCATCACGAACATCGCTGTCCCCAATGGCGTGCTCAGTCAGAAGGGCTACCTCAACGTGCTGGCGGATCATGATCGCGACGGCATGGCGGACGCGTGGGAAGCGCAACACGGCTTCAACACCAACAGCCCAGCGGACGTGGCGTTGGACGCCGACGGCGACACGCTGACCAATCTCCAGGAATATCAGGCGGGCACCGATCCGCTCGACCCGGCCAGCTATCTCAAGGTGGAGCAGATCCTTACCGACACCGTCGGCGGACTGGCGATGCAACTCCGATTCGTTGCTGTTTCGAACCGCACCTACAGCGTGCTGGCTGCCGACGCCGTTCCCGGCGCAGAGTGGGGAAGATTCGCGGACATCGCGTCCGCGGGCACGAATCGCGTCATTGGTTTGAGCGATCCGCGCCCATCCAGTTCCTCGCAGCGTTACTATCGTCTGGTGACTCCGCGGGTGCCGTAAGATCAAACCCCGTTCACGGCTTTATCGTTTTCGACTGCACCGTCGAAACCACCTTATGCACCCCCTCCGTCTCAATGGCGATTTTGACCGCCCGGGCGATCTGGTCGAGCGATGTCGCGGTGCCGGAAAGGGTGACGAAGCCGTCGTTCACATCCACATTGATGTCGAGGCCGGCCTTGCCCAGATCCGTCACCAGCCTGCCTTTAATGGTGGCGGTGAGTTTTGCATTGGTGGCGGAATCCGCGATGGCGGTGCCCGCCGCGCGGGCTTTTTCCCGCACCACCATGCCTGAGCGGGAGATTTCCTGCTGAATCTCGGACGCGCTCAGATTCGTGAGGCCGTGCTGGAGGGTCTGCTTCAATTTGCCGGCCCCGACCGTGGCTTCATCGACGGCACGCTCGATTTTTCCCTGCCCCGGTCCGTGGACGAAATACCAGAAACCCAGCGCCCCGACGACGACCCCGAGAACGAAGCTGTAGATGACTTTCAACATGGGCCGGAGCATAGCGGTCCGAATCGTGCGACGCAATGAAACCGGGGCCGTGGAACAGTCCTTCCGTGCAACCGTGCGGAGGGTTTGATCGTTCGTTCACAGGCAGTCACAGGCTTGGCTTCCACGACCGGGACTTCTACACTGCCCGCAAATGTTCTCCGCATTCGATTTATCCAGCCTGCTCGGTTGGGCGAGCACACCGGTGGTTCTGCTCGTGACCGCCTTCCAGATCTGGATGCTCATCGACGCCGTGCGGCGCCGCGAATGGATCTGGGTGTTGTTCCTCTTCATCTTCTCCGGGTTCGCGGCCCTGTGGTATTACCTGACGGTTTACCGGGATGGGGCCACCGCCACGCGCGGTTTCGAGCTTCCGGGCGCACACGACCGCCGCCGCATCAAGGAGCTGCGTGCGCAGATTCACCACCTCGACAAGGCCCATCACCACTCGCAACTCGGCGACCTTCTCTTTCAACAGGGCCGGCTGGCGCAGGCCGAAGCCAGCTACCGCGCCGCCTTGGAGCGTGATCCGCAGGACCTCGACACCCGCTCGCACCTTGGCCAGTGCCTGCTCCGTCAGCAGCGTCCGGCCGAGGCGCGGCCCTTGCTCGAAGCCGTGGTCGCCGCAGATGCCCGCCATGAATACGGCCATACGCTGATGGCGCTGGCCGAGACACTGGCCGCGATGGACGAGATGGAGGAAGCCATCGCCGTGTGGGAACGCGTGACCGACCATCATTCCTATCCGCGCGCCAAGGTCCAACTGGCCGAACTGTACCTGAAGAAACGCCAGCCTGAGTCCGCACGCGCCCAACTCGATGAAGTGCTCGCCGATGACCCGCACGCCCCGGCCTTCCAGCGCCGGCGTGACAAGGTGTGGGTAAAACGCGCCCGCCGACTGCTTAGCCGCCTCGATTGATTCCGCAGACTTCCTGGATGAACCATCGGTTTTGCGCTCGTGCCGAGACCGTGATCCCAGAACGGAGCCTCGGCAGGGAAGACAACGAACTGGACCGCGGTGAATTGGCACCGCATTCGTCGCCTGTCGAATGCCTCGAAAACTCCCCGCACCGAGGTTGGGGTGCTTCTCTGACGCGCCCGGCTTTGCGAGACCAGACCAGCGCATTGCCAACTTGGACCCGTCTGTTACGCTGGACCCAACATGGCCTTTGACTCATTCCGGGACTTCGTCAACCAACTCGAAAAATCCGGTGAACTGCTGCGCATCTCCCAACCGGTCGCCACCGAGTTGGAGATCACCGAACTCGCCGATCGCGAGATGAAGAAGCCCGGCGGTGGCAAGGCGCTCCTCATCGAGAAGCCGACGGTGAACGGTCAAGTTTCCCCATTCCCTGTCGCCATCAACACGCTCGGCTCCTGGAAGCGCATGGCCCTGAGCATGGGCGCGCAGACCGTGGATGAAGTCGCCGCGGAACTCGGCTCGCTCATGAAGGCCAAGCCGCCGACTTCGTTGCGGGAAACGATCAAGTTGCTCGGGACGGCGATGGATTTACGCCATGCCAGGCCCAAGGTAGTGAAGAGCGGCCCGTGCAAGGATGTCATCCACAAGTTTGACGCCCCGCCCCGCCGCAGCGAGCCGTGGCCACCGCCTTCGCCAATCTCAAATCTCAGATCTCAAATCTCAGATTCACTACCCACCCTCCTCAACCTGCCGATCCTCCGCTGCTGGCCGCTCGACGGCGGACGCTTCATCACGCTGCCATGTGTGGTCACGAAGGATCCCGACACCGGCGAACGCAACGTCGGCATGTATCGCATCCAGATCTACGACGACAAGACCACGGGGATGCACTGGCAGTTGCAGAAGGTCGCCGCGCGTCACGGACGACGTTACTACGAGCGCGGCGAACGAATGCCCGTCAGCATCTTCCTCGGCGGCGACCCCATGTTCCCCTTCGCCGCGACCGCGCCGCTGCCGGACGGCCTCGATGAATTCCTCCTCGCCGGTTATCTCCGCAAGAAATCCGTCGAACTCGTCAAGTGCGAGACCAACGACCTCGAAGTCCCCGCCAGCGCCGACTTCGTCATCGAAGGCTACATTGATCCGACCGAGCCGCTGCGCGACGAAGGGCCGTTCGGCGACCACACCGGCTATTACACGTTGCCCGAGCCATATCCCGTCTTTCACGTCACGGCCATCACGCACCGGAAGGACGCCGTGTATCCCGCGACCATTGTCGGCATTCCGCCGATGGAAGACTTCTACATCGGCGGCGCGTCCGTGAAACTCTTCCTGCCCATCTTCAAGATGAACTTCCCCGAGATCGTCGATATCGCGCTGCCGGCGGAAGGCGTCTTCCACAACCTCGTCTTCGTGAGCATCCGCAAGACCTACCCGATGCAAGCCTACAAAATCATGCACGGCCTCTGGGGCATGGGGCAGATGATGTTCACCAAATACATCATCGTGGTGGACGACGACGTGGACGTGCACAACACCAGCGAAGTCCTCTTCCGCCTCTGCGCCAACACCGACCCGCAGCGCGACAGCCTCTTCACCAAAGGCCCGTCCGACGTGCTCGACCACGCCACCAGCGAAATCGCCAGCGGCAGCAAACTCGGCATTGACGCGACGAAGAAAATTCCGGGCGAAGGCTTCAAACGCCCCTGGCCACCGCTCATCAAGATGGATGCCGCGGTGAAGGCGAAGGTGGAAAAGCTGTTCAACCTGTAGCAGCCGACGCAAAGAGGCTCCAATTCTATGATGCCCGCACACATCCAGCGCGCCCTCGCCGACATCACCGCCGAGACGGACCCCACGCTCAAGCACCTCAAGCTCGCCAGCCTCGTCTCCGCCGTCTTCCGCGAACGGGGCGTGGAACTCGTTGTCGTGGGCGGCTCCGCCATTGAGTTTTACACGGAAGGAGCCTACGTGTCCGGCGATCTTGATCTATGCCTTGTCTCCCCGCCCCGACTCGACATCCGAACGCGCCAGGAGCTGATGGGGCTAGTCGGCGCGAAAGGCGGGCCACGGAATTGGCAGGTTGCGGGCCTGTTTGTGGATGTCCTCGGCGAGGTTGAAACGCTGGCACGCACGCCGTTTGACGAGCTGCAAGCTCCCTACGGCCCCGTGCGCCTCGTCAGTCCGGAAGACTTGTTGGTCGAGCGCGTCCTGATTTCGGTCTATCCACAGCCGCACGAACCGGCGGAACTTTGCGCTCGCAAGCTAATCGCCGTGGCGCTGGCCGGACAGGTGGAAATGGATTGGCCGGAGGCCCGGAGGCTTGCCGGGCGTCCCGAATACCGTATCCTGCCGGTGTTGGTAAAACTTGTTGGCGAAGTTGCGCATGAACTCGGCAAACCCAATCCCTGTGATTCCTAAGGGCCGCCCGATCAGTTGGGAAGACTGGCTCAAAGGCCGCCGCGCCCGGCGTGAGACGGGTAACCGCGTTGCTCCGGAAATCATCCGCCGCTCCAGCAGTTCCAGTGATAAACGATTGCGCAAACTCTTCAACGGTGAGCGTGGCCTGCCGTTCAAGAAGACGGAGGAACTGTGAACGGTCCCGACGCGACGAAGAAACTCCCCGGCGAAGGCTTCAAACGCGCCTGGCCGCCGTTGATCAAGATGGATGCCGCGTTGAAGGCGAAGGTGGGAAAGCTTTTTGGATAGAACGTGTAGGCCCAATTCGCCGACAACAACAGCTCAAGAAAAACTGGCTGAAGTAAACGCCACTAACCCCGGCCACAGCACCTTGGCGTTGTCTCCATTTTCGAACGTCTGAATTGGTCTTGCCGTTCATCACTTGAGCGCAAGTTGCTGTTCCGTCCAGCCGCCACCGAGGGCTTTGATGAGTTGCGCGGTGGCGATGAGGCGTTGGCCGGTGAGTTGGGCGTGGGCGCGCTCGGTCTGGAGCGCGGCGCGGCTGGCGTCCACGACTTCGAGGTAGCTGACGATGCCGGCGGTGTAACGCTCGGAAGCAAGTTGCGCACTGCGGCGCGCACTGGCGACCGCGCGGTCCTGCGCTGCAGCCTGGTCGCTCAGATACCGGATGCCCGCAAGGCTGTTCTCGACTTCGCCGAACGCCACGAGGATGCGCTGGCGGTAGCGGGCGACGGCTTCTTCGTAGGCTGCCTTGGAGCGGTTGAGGTTCGCGCGGTTGCGTCCACCGGCGAAGATGGGGAGCGAGAGACTCGGGCCGATGGACCACGCACGGCTTTCCCAGTTGAACAAGGATTCAACATCGGCGCTGACGAAACCGCCCGAGCCGGTCAGCCGCAGCACGGGAAAGAACGCGGCTTTGGCCACGCCGATGCGGGCGTTGGCGGCGGCAAGCTGGCGTTCGGCTTCGGCGACATCCGGGCGGCGCTCCAGAAGGTCGGAGGTAAGGCCGGAGGGAATCAGCGGCGGTCCTGGATTCCACGCAGCTTCGCTGGCCAGTGGCGCGAGGCGGAAGTTGGAGGGATTTGCCCCCACCAAAATCGCAAGGGCGTTTTCCAGTTCGGCGCGTTGTTTGGAGAGCGCGGCGGCTTCGGCTTCGGTGGCGGCGAGTTCGGTTTCGGCACGGGCTACGTCGAGGTCATTGCCGATGCCGCCCTCGAAACGGCTGCGCACCAGTTGAAGCTGTTCCCGCCGCAACGAGACGGTGCTCGTGACCGTGACCAGCTCGGCATCGCGGGCGCGGAGCGCGAAGTAGTTCTGCGCCACGTCAGCCTGAAGCGTGAGCAGGACATTGTGCAGCGCGGCGACGCTGGCGACAGCTTCGGCGCGGGCGCTCTCAAAGCTGCGCCGCACGCGACCCCACAGGTCAACTTCGTAACTCAAGTCCAGCGGTGCGCGGAAAACGCTGGCCGTGATGTCGCCAAAGCCGGGTTCTTGATTGGGCGAGAAGCGTTCACGGCGAAAACTGGGGTCGAAGTTCAGTGCAGGCAGCAACTCGCTGCGGGCCACGCGGGCGGTGGCGCGGGCTTGGTTCACCCGCGCGAAAGCTGCCTTGAGGTCTTGATTGGCGAGCGCGGCCTGTTGCTCCAGGTCGTTGAGTGCGGGGTCGCCGAACGCTTCCCACCAGTTGCCTTTCGAAAAGGTGTCGAGTGGCTTGGCTTCCTTCCAAGCGCCGAGGTCGTTCGTGGTTTTGTAGGTGGCCGGCACAGCGTTGGTCGGGCGGACGTAGTTTGGGCCGACGGCGGCGCTGGCCGTCAACGCGAACGCAAGCAGCGCGATGGTCGCAGCGCCAGCGGCAAGGCCGCGTGAGGCGAGCGGCGCGCTGTGCGGTTGCGATTCCGCCGCGGATGATTTCTTCAAACCGAGTTTCATGAGCACCACATAAAACACGGGCGTCAGGAACAAGCCGAACAAGGTCACACCAATCATTCCGGAGAAGACAGCCGTGCCCATCGCGCGGCGCATTTCCGCGCCTGCGCCGGTGGCAATGACGAGCGGAAACACGCCCGCGATGAACGCGATGCTCGTCATCAGGATGGGGCGGAGACGCAGCTTGGCGGCTTCGACGGCAGCGGCGAGTGGCGAGAGTCCCTCGTCCTGCTTCACCTTGGCGAACTCGACGATGAGGATGGCGTTCTTGCACGCCAGCCCGATGAGCACGATGAAACTGATTTGCGTGAAGATGTTGTTGTCGCCCCGCGCGAGCCACACGCCGCCAATGGCAAAGAGCAGGCAGAGCGGCACGATGAGGATGATGGCCAGTGGCAGCCGGAAGCTCTCGTATTGCGCAGCGAGCACGAGGAACACGAGGAGGATGCAGAGGGGAAAAATGGCGTAAGCCGTGTTGCCAGCGAGGAGTTTTTGGTAGGTCAGGTCCGTCCACTCGAATTGCGCGCCCGGCGGCAGCGTCTCCGCCGCGAGTTTCGCCATCAGCGCCTCGGCCTGGCCGGAGCTAAAGCCGGGCGCGGGCGCGCCGTTGATGTCGGCGCTGGGATAGCCGTTGTAATGCATCACGCGGTCAGGCCCGTGGGCTTCCTTCACTTTCACGAGCGCACCGAGCGTCACCATCTGGCCCTGCGCGTTGCGAGTCTTGAGCCGCGTGATGTCCTCGGGCCGGTCGCGAAATTCAGCGTCCGCTTGCGCGATGACCTGGTAGGTGCGGCCAAAGCGGTTGAAGTCATTCACGTAAAGCGAGCCGAGATAGACCTGCATCGTCTCGAATACGTTCACCAGCGGCACGCCTTGGGACTTGGTCTTGACGCGGTCCACGTCGGCTTCGAGTTGGGGCACGTTGATTTGGTAGCCGCTGAAGATGCGCGTGAGGCCGGGCGTCTGCCACGCTTTGCCGATAAGTTCCTGGGACGCGGCGTAAAGCTTTTCGTAGCCGAGGTCGCCGCGGTCCTGGATGTGCAGCTTGAAACCGTCAATCGTGCCGAGGCCGTTCACCGGCGGCGGCGGGAAGATGGCGACAAACGCCTCTTGGATCCTCGAGAACTCAGCATTGAGCGCGCCGGCAATCGCGAGTCCACCCAGCGCGGCATCGCGACGTTCCTTGAACGGTTTCAAGCCGACGAAAATGACGCCGGCATTCGGGCTGACGGTGAAGCCGTTGATGGAAAGGCCGGGGAACGCGATGGCGTCCTGCACGCCAGGGTGTTTCAGCGCGAGGTCGGACATCCGACGGATGACGGCCTCAGTGCGGTCGAGCGAGGCGGCATCCGGCAGTTGCGCGAACGCGACGAGGTATTGCTTGTCCTGCGTGGGCACGAAACCGGTCGGGACTTGCTTGAAGCTCCACGCGGTGAGTGCAATCAGTCCGCCATAGACCAGCAACGCCACAGCGCTCTTGCGAATGACGCGGGCCACGCCGGCCGAGTATTGATGCGATGCCCACTCGAAGAAGCGATTGAACGGGCGGAACAGCCAGCCGAAGAGCAGGTCAATCAGGCGCGAGCATGTGTCTTTAGTCGCGCCATGCGGCCGGAGCAGCACCGCGCTCAACGCGGGCGAGAGCGTCAGCGAATTGAACGCGGAGATGACGGTCGAGATGGCGATGGTAATGGCGAATTGTTTGTAGAACTGGCCGCTCAAGCCGCTGATGAACGCCGTGGGCACGAACACCGCGCACAACACCAGCGCCGTGGCGATGATCGGACCGGTCACCTCGTTCATCGCGCGCCGCGTGGCCTCGACCGGCGAAAGCCCGAGGGCAATGTTGCGTTCCACGTTTTCGACTACGACGATGGCGTCGTCCACCACGATGCCGATGGCGAGGACGAGACCGAAGAGCGAGAGATTGTTGATGGAGAACCCGAGGGCGTGCATGACCGCGAAAGTGCCGATGAGCGACACCGGCACGGCAGCGAGTGGAATGATGGACGCACGCCAGGTCTGGAGGAACAGCACGACGACCAGCACAACGAGGCCGATAGCTTCGAGCAAGGTGATGACGACGGACTTGATGGAGTCGCGCACCCAGAGCGTCGGGTCATACACGACGGCGTAATCAATGCCGGCGGGAAATTTCTTCTTCAATTCAGCCATCTTCGCGCGGACCGCGTTCGAAAGCTCGATGGCGTTCGAGCCGGGAAGTTGAAAGATGGGCAGGGCAACGGCGGGTTTGTTGTTCAGCAGGCTGCGGAGCTGGTGATCGCCCGCGCCGAGTTCGATGCGCGCCACGTCCTTGAGCAGAGTGGTCTCACCGTTCGCGCCGGTCTTCACAATGATGTTCTCGAATTCCTCCTCGCTGACCAGACGGCCCTTGGCGTTCACGGTCAACTCGAACGAAACCGGCCCGGCGACGGGTTGGTTGCCGACTGAACCAGCGGCGACTTGCACGTTCTGCTCGCGGATGGCGGCGACGACATCCCCTGCCGTGAGGTTGCGGGCGGCGACCTTGCTCGGGTCGAGCCAGACACGCATCGCGTAATCGCCCGAACCGAAGATCTGGACCTGGCCAACGCCGGGAAGGCGGGCAAGTTCGTCCCTCACCTGGAGCACTGCGTAGTTGCGCAGGTAGGTGTCGTCGTAACGACCTTCCGGCGAAACGAGATGGACGACCATCGTCAGGTCGGGCGAGGACTTCAACGTCGTGACGCCGAGCCGGCGGACTTCCTCCGGCAGTTTGGGCAACGCCTGCGAGACGCGGTTCTGCACCTGCACCTGAGCTTTGTCGATGTCCGTGCCGAGCTTGAAGGTGATGGTGAGCGTCATCACACCATCGGCGGTGGATTGTGAAAACATGTAGAGGCTGTTTTCGATGCCGTTGATGGCTTGTTCGAGCGGCGAAGCCACGGTCTCAGCAATGACTTTCGGGTTTGCGCCCGGATACACCGCGCGCACGACGACGGTGGGTGGCACGACTTCCGGGTATTCGCTGACCGGCAATCTCCAGAGCGAGAGGCCGCCGACGATGACGAGCAGCAGCGACAACACGCCCGCGAAAATCGGCCGGGTGATGAAGAAGTGGGAGAATTTCATAAGATCGTGAGAGTTGAATTTAGATCAGGAGGTACGAGATGAGTTTAGTTTGCGCCCGAGGACACGCTCGCCGAAGCGGAGCGTTGGGCGGTCTGAATCGCTTTGCCGGCTTGGGCCAACTGCTCCTGGGGCGTAACCGGCATTCCCGGACGCACGCGTTGCAGTCCGGCCACCACGACGCGTTCTCCCGCATCAAGGCCGCTGCGGATGACGCGCTTGCCGCCGACCGACGGACCGAGTTGCACCGGGCGATACGCGACGGTGTTCGTTTCGGTGAGCGTGAGGACGAACTTGTGCGCCTGGTCCGTCCCGATGGCGTGCTCATCAACGAGCACCGCCGGATAGGCCGCGCTGCCGGGAATGCGGATGCGCGCGAACAGACCGGGCACAATGCGGCCTTCGGGATTGGGAATCACCGCACGCAAAAGGATGCTGCCGGTCTTCGGGTCGAGCCGGTTGTCGTACGACTCGATGTGGCCGCGATGAGGAAAGCCGTCCTCGTCGCCAAGTTGAAGCTCGACCGGCACGATGCCACTTGCGTCCCTGCCAGACTTCTTCGCGGCAGCGAGCGCGTTGAGCCTGAGCAACGAGTTTTCATCCACGTCGGCATAAACGTGGATTGGGTCAAGCGAAACGATGGTTGTCAGCATCGTCGCCGCGCCGGGAACGCCGCTGACGTAGTTGCCCGGGGTGACAAGCGCGCGGCTCACGCGTCCGCTGATGGGCGCGCGCACTGCCGTATGCTCCAGGTCCAGCCGTGCGGTGTCGCGTGATGCTTCGGCGGCGAGCAGCGCGGCCCTGGCCTCCAGAAAGCGTGACTCGCGGGCCTCGGCTTCCTCCGTCGAGACAGCCTTGCTCGCCAGCAACTGCGCGGTGCGCTTCGCTTCGCGCTCGGCATTCTGAAGGCGCACTTTCGCGCGCTCCAGTTCAGCGGCGGTCTGCTCGAATGCCGCCTTGTGCCAGCGTGGGTCAATGGTGAACAAGATGTCGCCCTGCTTGACGAGTTGTCCGGATTGAAAGCCAGCTTCCTGCAGGTGTCCGGAGACGCGCGGGCGCACTTCGACGGTTTCCGCGGCGACGGTGTGCCCGGTGAACTCGTCCCACTCGACGAGGTCTTCGCGGTGAACCGATGCCACCGTCACCGTCGGCCGAACGGGTTCGGGACTGGCGCTCGGCCGCCGGCATCCGGCGGACAGAAGCACGAGGGCGATGAAAGTGTTGGCGAGCAGAAGCGATCGGTAAGTGATGAACTGTTTCATGATCAAAGTGTGTGGTTGGTTGTTGCGTATGGTTTTTGGAGGGTTCAGGCCGCGAGCGCGATGGAGTTATCGTGTTTGGCGAGAAACATGGCGCGCTGGCGAGCGTCCCATCTGGCGACCGCCTCGACCTTCTCCTGTGCCAGCGTCGGGAAGAACAGGTGCGGGAATTTCGTCAACCACGCGAGCGCGGCGGCTTCGTTCAGCGCCAGTTGGAGGAGCTGCGGCTGACGCTGTGACAGTGAGCTGAACTCGCGTTGAATCGTGGTTTGGAAGGCTTCGTTGAGTTGATGCCACGTCTTAACTTCAGGGCGGAATGGATTGGTCAAAGCGCCTGCCTGCGGCAGTTCGAGAATTCTTTTGTCTGTTTTCATATCTTGTTTCGTTGCTGTTTCGTTTTCGTCCCCGCTGACGCACGACCCTCGGGCCGGTTACAGTCGCCCAACCGTCGTGTGCAGACTTGCACCACCGATGCGCTGGATAAATGGAACGAAGAGCCTAGTGAGACGGGAGACCGGGTGGTCGCGCGAGCGAGCCGCTCAGGCAAGAAAACGGAAGGGGGCGAACGGGACGAAGGCTTCCCGACTTGAAACAGAACGGCCGACTATCGCGAGGAGGAAGGTGCGCCGGCGGACGATTCCGAGCAGTGACAGTCCAGGCAACCGTGCTTGGCGCAAAGCTGGCAGGTCTGGACGAGACGTTCGCGGAGTTGAGCGCGGGCGCGATGGAGCCGAACTTTGAGATTATTGCGAGCGACACCGAGTTTGGCCGCCACGTCTTCGAGCGAACCTTGGCCCAAGTCCACGGCCTCGATGGCTTGTGCGTATTCGGGCTTCAACGTGGGCAACAACTCACGCAAGCAACCGCAGATGTTCGCCTTTTCCTCCTCGGTTGCAGCGGCCTCGAAATCCTCCGGCATCTCGACCAGCACACGTTGGCGCACCTCGCGGCGGCGGTAGAGGTCGAGAATGGTCCGGCGAAGGATGCGATAGAACCACGGCACGACGCTCTCGCCATCCCGGAGTTGACCGGCGCTCTTGACCGCCTTGAGCAGGCTGTCCTGCACCGCATCGGCGGCAAGGTCGGGGTCGGCCACGCGCTTGCGGGCGAAGGCGAGAAACATCTCGTGATGCACGAGCAGTTGCGCCGCGAGGGAGTCCATCTTTGAGTCGGCGGATGATGCGTCAGGCTTCGTCACGCCCTACAGAATGACGCGGCCAGCCGCTATGATCAATGGCAGGCTTGGCCGTGCTTCTTGAACTTCCAATAGTTGTATGGCAGTGGGGCGAGGAATCCGGCCACGAGCGAGATGCCAAGTGCGGTCCAATAAAATGGGTGGTGCATCGCGACCTTGCCACCAGTGAGCAAGTAATTGGTGAGGTTGGCTGCGAACTCCATGCCCAGCATGGAAAGAAAGCTCATG
Source organism: Limisphaerales bacterium (assembly GCA_038249465.1). Lineage (GTDB taxonomy): Bacteria > Verrucomicrobiota > Verrucomicrobiia > Limisphaerales > JBBRWD01 > JBBRWD01. Next base: position 53,474 of record JBBRWD010000019.1, read on the forward strand.
GAGAAAGCCATCGTCACGGCGTTTCGCCACTCGAAGCCTTCCTTGAAACGCAACATGACACTCTCGAAGAGGATCGAAGTCACCAGGCCCGCCGCCATCGCCAGTCCCATCGTCAGCCACATCGACACATGTGGATGATATGCTTGCATGTAGATGATCACCGCAAAGTCGCCGATGCTGCATCCGATCAGGCAGTTCAGGGTGTTGCGGGAAGCTTTGACCCAGGTGGTGCGGTCACGCCAAAACTCCAGCCATTTCGGAGTGGGTTGGGCTGGAATTGCGCGCGTTCCCCAAAAGTGCGGCGAGCTTGGCCGGCAACATTCCGCTGCGGCGGTTTCGAGTCCGTGTTCGGGCATGGTGCAAACGTCGGAGTCAGAGTGGTTCGTGTTCATATGTCAGCGTTTTGTGTTTTCATTGAGCTAATGCTCATTCACCCCCGCTGACGCATGACCCGCGGGATGGTTACAGTTTGTGTTTTAGCACGCCCGCTAACGCCGACTTCGTCATCGAAGGCTACGTTGACCCAGGGCGTCGCCCGCAGAATCGCTTTGCCCTGGGCTATTTTCTTTCGGGCTTTCAGCCCTTCCCAGTCAGTCAACTGCAGCACGATTGCCATGACTCACTTCAGGCTGCATATGCAACACAACCTCGTCCTGCGTCACGCGCGGCCTGCCCCGGTATATTTTCGGGATTTAACGTGCGCAGTTGCCGGCCGGCGTCGCGCAGCACTTCCACCCGCAAATCCCTCGCCGCAGCACCCCTCGCAATATTCAAGCCGGCTCTCCAGGAACGCGGTCGCGATTGCGCCGGCTTCGAGTGGCAAGACGGCCCATTTCTCCGTGAGCCAATCCACTCCCGAACCGGTGTCGCAATACTTCGCCGGACAGGATGAGCATCACCTCAAGGTTGGGTTTCAGGACGATTTACGCGCGTTGTTGCAACGACACGAGATCGAGTGGGATGAGAACTACGTTGGGGAGTGAATGGTCACCGTCGCGGGATTTGCCGCAACCGCATTGCGGCTTTCAGCATCATGCACACCCGGCGGAATCCCTTGCACGCTCGGGGACGTTCCGCCGATGCTGGGCAAGTGACCTGGCAGCGCAGACTTGGCGGCGGAACGATGGCCTTCATCGGATTCCTTCATTCGCCGCTTTCGTGGTGGAATGATGCTTTCATCAACATTCCGCTGGCTGTCGGCTTTGGCTGGCTGGTGGCGCTGGTTCATCGCCCCGCCTTCGAGGCGGCGGTCATCGTGGGCTACTGGCTGACGAACATCATCGGCCTGGTGCTGCTGCAAAAGGGCGCGCGCCAAACGGTCACCGGCAAGCCCGCGCGCCTCTACACCAGAAGCGAACTGGTTAAGGATTTGTTGATCTCGCTGCTCTACACCGGCGGGATTGTGGTTTTGCTCAAGCTGAAAATCCTCCCGTCGCTGCCCGATCTTCTCCACGGCGACGCCGGGTGAGGGCATGGTTGTTGTAAAAACGTCCCGGTCTATGCCGAGGTCCTAGTTTCGGCAGGTGCCATTCCAAATCCGAGCCGCTCTGACCGCAGCGCCCGGACACCCCATGACGCGGCGCCGCACACCAAAAGCAACTGTCTCCCGGAAGCGGCCCGCTGCGCACGCGGATTTCCTTGTCACCTGCCGGCGCGGCCATGATTCTCGCCGCGCATGATGACCATCACCACGGCGCCCGCCATCAATGCCACGCTGAACGGCTTGAGCATCGTTTTTCTGACCCTGGGATTCATCTACATCAAGAAAGGCAACCAGACCGCGCACCGCAACTGCATGCTGGCCACCTTCGTTTGCAGTACGCTCTTCTTGATTGGCTACCTCAGCTACCACGCCTATCGCGTCCGGGTGCTGGGGCTCGGCCCGACCATTTTCAAGGATCCCGCGTGGTTCCGGCCGATCTATCTCACGATCCTGATCACTCACACCATTCTGGCGGCGGCGATTGTGCCGCTGGGATTGATCACGCTGGGCCTGGCCCTGCGCAAACGTTTCGAGGCGCACCAGAAGATCGCGCGCATCACCTGGCCCATCTGGATGTACGTGTCGATCACCGGCGTGGTGATTTACTTCCTGCTCTACCAAATTTACCCGCAGCAGGGCTAGCGGCGGCACAGAACTGTGTGGACGGGGCAACTTGCCCTTTCCCGACCCGCTGAATCAGGAGCGCCGTTTCGTTCCTCTGCGACGCGACGACGCCCGCAACCGCTGGACGCGATCCAAGCACAAACGCGCATTGCAACCTTGCTGAACTTGGGCCATTAAACCTCCATGCAATGCCGAATTCGCCTGATTCGAGCCGAAGAGGGATGGGCGGTGAGTTGTCCTTCGCTTCCCGGTTGCCGGGGGTCGAAAGTGGAAGAGGATCTCGTGGCCGTCTCATTCACCCCCCAACACCTGCCACCCGCCATCGTCCGGCCATTCCCGCTCCGCGGCGACCGACCGACGAAATGACTTGCCCAGCCCAAGCGTGAGGCCGAATTTCGAGCCATGAGCACGTTGACTCAACAGAAACTAACGATGATCTACTGGAAGTCCGACAAGTTCTGGCTCGGACGCCTTCGCGAATTCCCCGACATCATGACCCAGGGGCGGACGCTCAAGGAACTCGAGGAAAACATGCGTGACGCCTACCGGATGATGATCCTTGACGACGTGCCGGCAGGCTACGCGCTCAAAGAAATCGCGGTGTGAAACGCCGCGAGCTCGTGCGGCGGCTGACGGCCGCAGGTTGCGTGCTCCTGCGCCCGGGTGGTCGTCATGATATTTATCTCAACCCGGCCACCGGCAAGAAGCAGCCCATCCCGCGGCATATCGAAGTGGACGAGCACCTGGCCCGGCACATCCGCCGCGTGCTCGGCGTCCTGGAATGACCCCTCCGCGAACTTCAGCCTTCACCCACGACGTGTTCCTCAGCCACAGCGCGACGGACAAGGCGGTGGTGCGCCCGCTTCCCGTAGCGGCGTCTCGGCAGAGCGCCGCAGTCTCGTCGGGAGAACCGACGCGGGAAGAGGAAGATGGCGGCGCTCTGTCGAGACGCCGCTGCGCCGATAAGATCGAGGCAGGGTTGGAGCACCCGCGCGTGGTTCCCCTCGCCCATCGGATGGGAGAGGGTGGCCGAAGGCCGGGTGAGGGCTGTGCGGCAAATGCGTTCGGCTCCGACTGGGCGCAGTTGCGGACCCACTCTCAACCCTCAACTTTCAACTCTCAACCAACTACCGCCCCGCTGAACCAGGAGCGCCGCTTCATTCCCCTGTGGCTCGACGACGCCTCCGGCAAGGCTGTTTGGACGACCTCCGAATAGACAGAGCATGAAAACCGAATTCCATACCACTCCACGCCAGTACCCCGGCGTGATGGTGTCCAGCACTTTCAGGGATTTGGAAAAGCATCGTGCCGCACTGATGGATTCCTTGCGCAAGGAGGAGCTATTCGCCATCGGCATGGAGGATTATGTCCCCACGCCCGAGGATGACGTGATTTCCTCGTCACTGAATATGGTTCGCAAGGGTAGCGCCTATATCGGACTTGTCAGTCATCGCTGTGGACAAGTTCTCGAATGCCCCAAGCGGAATCCGCTCGGCTTCTCCGTCACACGTTTGGAGTTCGAGGAAGCACAGCGCCTCGGGTTGCCCACACTCATCTTCGTGATGAGCGAGGACCACGACGTAAAGCCAAAGGACGTAGAGACTGAGCCCGCGAAAATCCAAAAGCTCGCCGAGTTTCGGAAGGCCGCAGAAGCCGGACGCATCTACATTGTCTTCAAAGACCTTGGCGACTTCACTTCGCAGGCGATTCACGCTGGAGCGAGTCTTCGTCGCTACATCGAAGCACGGGCTCAAGGTTTGGTGGTAGTTGAAACGAATGACGCCACATCCCTCAATCCTGTCCCCGCACCCCCAGCCTTCTACGCCGAGCCACCTTACATTGGGTCGCACAAATTCATCGGCCGCGCGGCACAGCTTGAAGTCCTGAACGACTGGGCTGTTGCTGCCGACCCGCATCCCGTGCTTCTGTTCGACGCCATCGGTGGTTCTGGTAAGAGCATGCTCACTTGGGAATGGACAACGAAGCACGCCTCCAAAATCCGCGAGGATTGGGCAGGGCGCTTCTGGTATTCGTTCTACGAGAAGGGCGGTGTCATGTCTGACTTCTGTCAGCGTGCCCTTGCATACATGACCGGCAAACCTCTGGAAGAATTCCGCAAGAAGAAGACGCCTGAGCTTGCCGAACAGCTAATCCATCATTTGCAGACTCGCTCTTGGTTGATCGTGCTCGATGGACTTGAGCGTGTGCTGGTCCATTACCACCGGATCGATGCTGCCGAACTACCCGAAGTAGCGACGAACCAGCCAACCGACGACATTGCCCAGCGCGACCCTTGCGCCGCAATTCGTCCGGAGGATGACGACCTGCTTCGCGCGCTTGCTGCTGCCGCACCGGCAAAACTGCTCTTCACAACTCGGCTCGTGCCGCGTGTCTTTCTGAATCCGACAAGCCAATCCGTCCCCGGCGTCCTCCGCGTCGCGCTTCCTGGCCTTCGCCCAGCGGACGCCGAAGAACTGCTCCGTTCTTGCGGCGTCACCGGTGACTCCCAAGCGATTCAGAATTTTCTCAAAAGCCAGTGTGACTGCCACCCGCTTGTCACAGGCATTCTCGCTGGTCTCATCAACGACTACCTGCCCGGCAAAGGAGATTTTGATGCGTGGGTTGCCGATGCAGCCGGGGGTGGCCGACTCAACCTGGCGAACCTCGACTTGGTTCAAAAGCGCAACCACATCCTCAAAGCCGCTCTTGACGCTATCCCAGGGAAGGGCCGTGAGCTTCTCTCCACACTGGCCCTCGTATCCGAGGGCATTGATTACCCGATGCTCAAGGCATTCAACCCCTACCTGCCTCCTGAGCCGAGACCGGTCGTGAAGCCTTGGAATCCGGAACTCGCGCCGTGGTGGAAGGAGATTCCCGATGCCGAGAAGAAGAGGATTCTGCGGCAGTATCAAGTCGCCATCAAGCGCAGGTCAGAATACGATCAAGCAGTGGAAGCCTGGAGGAATTCGGCAGAAATTCAGTCTGCCCAGCAACAACTGACGCAAGCCGTCCATGATTTGGAGCGCAGGGGGCTGGTGCAATACGACCACCAATCAAAGCGATACGACATCCATCCGGTGGTGCGTGGTGTCGCAGTCGGTGGACTCAAGCAACCGGAAACACAGAGGTTTGGCCAGCGCGTGGTGGACTACTTCTCTCGCCAAGCCCACAGGCCGTATGCGCAGGCTGAGACGCTTGATGATCTCAAGCCGGGACTTCACATAGTCCGCACGCTGCTGAAGATGGGGCGACTGCGAGAGGCGTACTACGCCTACCAGGGTGACTTGGCACAAGCTCTGAAGTTCAACGTCGAGGCTGACGCTGAATGCCTGTCGCTCATGCGGCCCTTCTTTCCGAATGGATGGGCCGTTCCCCCACACGGCTTTCCCGCAAGACCGCAATCCTACTTGGCCAATGAAGCTGGCATCGCTCTGCGTGGAATAGGCCAGTGGAAGGAATCTCTGGACGCATTCGGCGTCGCAGTAATGACCGACCTCCGACAGGAGGACTGGCAGAATGTCCGCACGAACTTGGTCAACATCTCACATGTGTTCGTGGGAAGGAATCGCCCGGCCATGGCGGAGCGCTGCCTGCTCCTAGCTCTCAATCTCGCCGATCTCTCAAAAGATGCGGTGGGCCTTTTTCTTACTCGGATAGATTGCTTTTACCAGTTAGCCGAGCTTGGCCAATGGGAGAAGGCCGAAGCGATGTGGCACACCCTTGAATCGATGGGCCGAGATTGGCCACGCTGCTTCTACCGCCCCGGCTATGCCGAGAGAGCTTACGCCCACTTCCGCTTCTGGCGGGGTGTTTTGAGAGAAAATGACCTTGCGCTAGGCGAGCGACTGGCAAAAGAAAGCAAGAGTCGCGGAACAGCACGTGACCTCCATGCGCTACGTGGCGAATGGCGTTTGGCGCAAGGCCGTTGGTCGCTCGCAGCCGAAAGCTTGCACGAAGCTGTCCGCATGGCGCGCGAGGTCGGAGAAACCAATGCCGGAGCGGAAACCCGGCTCGCTCTCGCCAAGTTCCACTTGAAGCAACTTCACAATCCGAAACAAGTGGCAAAGCAACTCAGCGAAGCCAGGCAGATTTCCCACCGACCACTGGCAGAACTCTGGTTTGCGATTGGGGATCACGACCAAGCGAAAAAGCACGCTCTCGCAGCTTACAAGTCGGCTTGGGCAGACGGCGAACCCTACATTGACCGTTACGAACTGAACAAAGCTACGGCCCTGCTCGATCAACTCGGCGCTGAGATCCCCAAGCTGCCGCCCTACGATCCGAGCAAGGACGACAAGCTTCCTTGGGAGAACGAAGTTGCCGCTGCCATTGAGAAGCTCCGACGATCAGAGAAGCGAGCCAAGCAGAAGCCCAAGCTGCGTAAGAAGCACTGACTTCCCCTGCGGACGAATTGCTAGCCGGGGAATCGGACTACCAGGATTCCAAACGCTTGCCGCGCGCGGATGAGGCGGTGGTGTTGCGTGCAATGTTGGAGAGCTTTGTCAGCCCGGTAGGCGAAAGTGAAAACTCCAGCGATTCATCGCTGGGTTTCCGGGTGATGGGGAAACGAGTCCTGCCAGGGACGAAAGAGATGATCGCCGGCATGTTCAATGATTTCTTTCGCCCGTGTGGGGCTTAACACCGAACTCCGAGATGGGGAGCACACCCGCCCTCGGGTGTGGCTGGACGCGCCGCGCGGCCAGCAATTTGCGGCTCCCGTTGTTCCGAGGCGTCCTGAACTATTTCACGCGCACCGGGTTTTCCGCGAGGGCGCGGAAAACAGCACCCGGGGCGGGTGCGCTCCCCATCCAACTTCGGAGTTCGGGCTTAAACGGGTTTGTTGGCCTTTGTCCGAACGATGAATCGCAGGGCTATCGTTCCTGCTGGGCTTTCTTTGGGCGGCGTTGGCGCCCGAGGTCACACCTCCATCAACATCCGCGCCGGGGTTTCGAGGACGTCCTTCACGCGCTTGAGGAAGGTGACGGCTTCGCGGCCATCGACGATGCGGTGATCGTAGCTCAGCGCGAGATACATCATCGGGCGGATGACCACCTGACCGTCGCGCGCCACCGGGCGATCCTGAATCGCGTGCATGCCGAGGATGCCGCTCTGAGGTGGATTGATGATGGGAGTGCTGAGCATCGAACCATACACGCCACCGTTGCTGATGCTGAAGGTGCCGCCTTGCAATTCGTCGGGGCGGATTTTGCCTTCGCCGGCGCGTTTGGCGAACTCGGCGATGGCGAGTTCGATTTCCGCGAAGCTCATCCGTTCGGCATTGCGCAGCACCGGCACGACAAGTCCTTTGCCGCCGCCAATCGCCACGCCGATGTCGCAGTAGTTGCGATAGAGGATGTCGTTGCCGCGCACCTCGGCATTCAAACCCGGCACGAGGCGCAGTGCATCCACCACCGCCTTCACGAAGAACGACATGAATCCGACCTTGATGCCGTATTTCGCCTGAAACGCTTCCTGAAACTGTTTGCGCAACGCCATCACTTCGGAGAGATCGACCTCGTTGAACGTGGTGAGGATGGCCATCGTCTGCTGCGCTTCGACGAGGCGCTTGGCCACGGTGCGGCGAAGCATTGTCATCGGCACGACTTCCTCCTCGCGGTAGCCGGCACCAAGCGCCGCTGGCGCGCCCGGAGCTGGCGCCGGCGATGGAACGGCGGGTGTTTTGGGAGCCGGAGCGGGCGCGGCTTTCGCTTCCGCGGCCCGTTGCACATCTTCCTTGAGTAATCGTCCACCGGGGCCGGTCGGCTTGATTTGCTCCCAACTCAAACCAGTTTCCGCCAGCACACGCGCAGCGGCGGGCATCACCTGCGCGGTCGCGGCGGCGGGCGCTGGCATGGCTGCTGGAGAGGGCTTCGTGGCCGGAGCCGGCGCGGCGGGCTGGGCAGAAGCGCGGCCAGCGGCTCCTTCTTCGATGAGAGCAATGACCTCACCGACCTTGACGATCTCGCCCGCCTTGCGCAGAAGCTGGCTGAGCGCGCCGGCGACCGGGGCGGGAAGTTCCACGGTGGCCTTGTCCGATTCGAGCACGGCCACGCTTTCATCCTTGGCCACCGCGTCGCCGGCCTGCTTGAGCCAGCGGGCGATCTGGACTTCGGAGATGGATTCGCCGACGGCGGGGATTTTCAGTTCAACTGGCATGGTCCTGTTTCCTCGATTTGGCCCGGGTGGGGCGGAGTTTGGCGGGATTCGTCTCCGTGGAAAACGCGGCGTCAATGATCGCGCGTTGTTCAATCTTGTGCGCGGCGGACGAGCCGGAAGCCGGGCTGGCCGTGGCCGGACGCGCCACGTAGAAAAGCGGGTGGCACCCCCAGAGCGTCTCGCCGAGATGAATGCGCAGGAACCACCACGCGCCCATGTTCTCGGGCTCCTCCTGCACCCACCAGACTGGCGTGGTGTCACCGTACGGCGTGAGCGCGGCCTTCAACTCTTCGCGGTGCAGCGGATAGAATTGTTCGAGTCGCACGATGGCAATGTCGTCCCGTTTCAGGCGCGTGCGCTCGTCGAGAAGCTCGTAGTAAATCTTGCCGGAGCACAGCAGGACGCGGCGCGTATCGCTGCCGCGACTGGCGGCCACCTCGTCTGGAATCACGCAACGAAACGTCCCGCGCGTCAGCTCGTCGAGGAGCGACACGGCGGCCGCATGACGCAGCAAACTCTTCGGCGTCATCACCACCAGCGGCTTGCGCCACGGACGCACCACCTGCCGCCGCAGCAGATGAAAATACTGCGCGGGCGTGCTCGGATAAACGACCTGGATGTTGTCGTCGGCGCAGAGCGAGAGGAATCGTTCCAGCCGGGCGCTGGAGTGTTCCGGTCCCATGCCTTCGAAGCCGTGCGGCAGCAGCATGACCAGGCCGGAGAGCCGGTGCCATTTCTCCTCCGCGCTGGTGATGAACTGGTCCACGATGGGCTGGGCCACGTTCACGAAGTCGCCGAACTGCGCCTCCCACAGCACGAGCGAATTGGGATATTCCAGGCTGTAGCCGTACTCGAAGCCGAGCACGCCGGACTCGGAAAGCGGGCTGTTGGTAATCTCGACAGGCGCCTGCTTCGCATCGAGATGTTGCAGCGGCGTGTGGCTCGCGCCGTTCTCGTAATCGACCAGCACCGCGTGGCGCTGGCTGAACGTGCCGCGGCCCACATCCTGTCCGGTGAAACGGATGCGCGCGCCTCCGACCGCGAGGCTGGCCAAGGCGAGCGACTCGGCCGCCGTCCAATCGAGCGGTAGTTCGCCGTGCGCCATCGCCCGCCGCGACTCGATGAATTTCTGGAGCTTCGGGTGGAGGTGAAATCCGGGCGGCAGTGTCGTTTGCTTTTCCAGCAAGTTCGCCAGTTGTTCCTTCGGCAATCCGGTATCGAGGTCTGGCGTGCTGGCATCGGGACCGCCTGTGTAGCCGCTCCAGGTGCCGCGCAGGCTCTCGGCCGGCGGCTGGTATTCCCCGCGGCGCGACTCGGAGAGTTCGCGCTCCAGCAACTCGCGCCGATGCACCACGATTTCCTCCGCCTCCTCGCGCGTCAGTCCCTTGAGCGCGAGCAGGTGTTCGAGATATGCCTCGCGCACCGGCTTGCGTTCCTCGATGGCGCGGTAGAGCAGCGGTTGCGTGAAGGAAGGTTCGTCCGATTCGTTGTGCCCGAGCCGCCGGTAGCCGAACATGTCGATGAACACGTCGCGCTTGAACGTCTCGCGAAAATCGAGCGCGAGCCGGATGACCTGCGCCACCGCCTCGGGATCCTCGCCGTTCACATGCAGAATGGGCGACTGCAACATGCGCGCGATGCTGGTGCAGTAAAAGCCGGAGCGGCCCTCCTTGGGTCCCGTGGTGAAACCGATCTGGTTGTTGATGATGACGTGCAACGTCCCGCCGACCTGATAGCCGGCAAGTTGGGAGAGGTTCAGCGTTTCCTGCACGATGCCTTCGCCGGCGAAGGCCGCATCGCCGTGAATGAGGAGCGCAAGCCCTTTGCGCCGTTCGGTGTCGCCCACGAGATCCTGCTTGGCGCGGAGACGTCCCAGCACCACCGGGTTCACATATTCGAGGTGGCTCGGGTTGAAGCACAGCGAAAGATGCACCTTCTGTCCGGTCGAGGTGATCCAGTCATTGCTGTGGCCAAGGTGATACTTCACGTCGCCGCGGCCGATGTAGTGGTCGGGGTCGGCATCGGTGAACTCGCGGAAAATCTGGCGCGGACTTTTGCCCAGGATGTTCGCCAGCACGTTGAGTCGTCCGCGATGCGCCATGCCGAGGACGATCTCGACAATGCCCTGCTCGCGGGCGCGCTCGATGGCCAGATCCAGCAGCGGAATGAGGCTCTCGCAGCCTTCGAGCGAGAAGCTTTTCGCGCCGACAAATTTCCGGCGGATGAATTCCTCGAAGATGACCGCGTCGCTCAGCCGCGTGAGAATGCGGACCTGCTCATTGCGCGTGAGGTTGAGCCGGTTGCTGAACGGCTCCATGCGCTCCTGCAACCAGCGGCGCACGGCCACGTCGTTGATGAACATGTACTCGACGCCAATCGAGCGGCAGTAGGTTTCGCGCAACCGCTGGACGAGCCCCCTCAGGGTGAAGCGTTCCTCGCCCCGAATCGTCCCCGGCGCCACCGGCCGATCGAGGTCCGCCTCGGTGAAACCGCTGTAAGCCGGATCGAGTTCGGGCGGGACCGGGCCGGGCAGCCCGAGCGGATCGAGACGCGCGACAATGTGGCCGCGCACGCGGTAATTGCGAACCAACTGGCTGACGCGATTTTGGAACTCGCCGACCTGCGAGGCGGCGCTGACCGCGGCCGAACAATCCGTGGCGCCGGCGGGATTGAACACGCTGCGCGGGGCGAAGGACGGGCCGAAACGCGCGGGCTGGCCGTCGCCCTGATTCAACTCGTCGAAATACTCCTGCCACTCGGGCGGCACTGCGGCGCGGTCGCGCTGGTAGGTCGCGAAGAGGCTTTCGACAAATCCAAGATTGTTCACATCGGGCGTCATGGCGTCGCGGGTTGCGAGATTCTTGAGCCAGCCCTCCGGCGGGAGACGCCGCGTGATGATGAACATCCACGCCTTCATCTCCCTCCATGGGCCGCCGCTCAACGGCGGAGAAATTGGCCCACAACCCCGGGCGAGACAAGCGCCAGCGCAAAAATACTCCGGCGCGCCAAACAAAATAAAATGATGGCGGCAAGCCGCGCCCGTCCGCCGCGCTGGCGGATGAAGATGATTTTCTCGCTCCGGTTCCGGGGCATAAATCAGCAACTCAAGCATGACCGCACGCCGGGAAACCTTCGAGATTCACGCCGCCGGCTGCCATCAGACCGATTTCCATTCCGCAACGTTGAATGCCCGCTATTGCAGAACTTGATGAAATCTGCGTAGCTGGCGTTCAACAATAACCAGGAGTTCAATATGGCCAAAGGAAACAGAAGTCAGAAAAAAGAAGTCAGGAAGCCGAAGAAGGAGAAGCAGAAGGCTGCGCCCGCGACCTTCCGGAAGGGCTCCTGACGGGTCGCCCGATGATGGGCCGGCACAGCCTCGCGCAGGCTATCACTGCGGACCTCGAAGCCGCCTTGGAAGAATTCGCCGCCATTGCGGAGGATTTGAAACATCGCAATAGACCATGCCATCGCCTACGCACCATCCCCGCGATCCCTTGTTCGGCATCACGCTGGAGAACATCCTCAAGCAACTGGTCGCACGGCATGGTTGGGCCGAGATGGGGCGGCGGATTCCCATCCGCTGTTTCATGTTCGATCCGACGGTGAATTCCAGCCTCAAGTTTCTGCGCAAAACACCTTGGGCTCGCAAGAAAGTGGAAGAGTGGTTCATCGGGGAACTTTGACAGAGTGAACCGCCACCAGACAAAGCTCGCCGCCAAGCTGGCGGCCTTGCTTCACCACCCTTCTCGACCGCGACTTCGACGATGAATGGTGAGGAGCGGATTGACAGGATGGAACCCCACACAGGGCCTTGCTTCCCATCCATCGCATTCAATTTGTTCATCCTTTCTCCTTCCACCCGGGGCGAATAGCGGGCGCGCCGGAGTGGTCTGATCCGCCATGCGCAAACGATTTCTCACGGTGGCCGCCTGGCTGGCGGTCCTGACGATGCACCCTCTTTCGGCGGCGGAGTTCTTTGTCGCCAACAACGGCAATGACAGCAACCCCGGCACCAGCGAGAAGGCGTTCGCGACGCCGGCCCGGGCAGTCGAGGCGGTGCGCGCACTCATCGCGGGCGGATTGCAGAGCGATGTCCGGGTCATCTTCCGCGCCGGCACATTTGCGCTGGCGGCGCCGCTGGTCTTCACCCCGGCCGATTCAGGCACGGCACTGCATTCGATCACTTACACCGCGAGCCCCGGCGAGAAGGTCGTGTTCAGCGGCGGACGAAAAATCATCAATTGGAAGCCGGCGGAGGGGCGGACGTGGACGGCGGAACTGGCGGAGGTGAAGTCTGGCCGCTGGTTCTTCCGGCAACTGGTGGTCAACGATCACCGCGCCATGCGCGCCCGCTGGCCGAATGAGGACGGGATGCTCCATGTCGCCACCGTCGGCGATGGCGTCAAGTCGTTCACCTTTGACCGGCCGTTGCCCACGAACATTCTCAGCGGACCGGACACCGAACTGGTCGTTTATGAGAACTGGTCCGTTTCTCGCGCCCTCATCACGGCAGCGGAGGGCAAGAGGCTCGCCACCGCCAGTCCGGTCGGTTGGATCGGCCACGGCGACATGACCACAGCCAGCCCGGGCAAGCCGGCATTCATCGAGCATACGCGCGCCGGTCTCGACCAGCCGGGCGAATGGTATCTCGACCGCGCGAGCGGCACGATCACGTATCTGGCAGCGGAGGGCGAATATCCCGCGAAGACGGTCGCCGTCGCGCCGGTTCTGACGCAGTTGATCAGGATTGTGGGCACGAAGGAGAAGCCCGTCCGAAACCTTCGCTTTGAGGGTTTGTCTTTTGAGGACACCGATTTCCCGCTGCCCGCGTTCGGCTACTCGGAGATTCAGGCCGCGCATTATGGGCCAAGCATGACGGAGCCGACGCACGTTCAGCCCGTAGCCATCGAGTGCGACTATGCCGAGGGAATCCGCTTTGCCGGCTGCCGTCTGGCGCATCTGAACAATTCCGGGATCGGTTTCGGGCCCGGTTGCCGCAGCAACACGGTGGTGGGCTGCCGGATCGAGGACATCGGCGGCAACGGCGTGATGATTGGCTGGCGCGGCGCGGGCCGACTGCACGGCGGCGCGGAGGGCTCGCTCGACGCGGATTGGGCCGACCCCGCCGACGCGCCAGCCGGCAACGAAGTGTCCAATTGCCTGATCCAACGCTGCGGAGCGGACAGTCGTGGCGCGGTGGGAATCTTTGTCGCGTTTTCCGCCGATACGCGCATCGTCCACAACGTCATGCGCGATCTCCCCTACTCCGGCATGTCCATCGGCTACCGTTGGAACGCTGAACCCACGTCACAAGTCCGCTGTCTGGCAGCCGACAACCACATTTACGACGTGATGAAGAAGCTGGCGGATGGCGGCGGCATCTACACGCTCGGCTTCCAGCCCGGGACGGTGCTGCGAAGGAACCTCATCCATGATGTCCACCGCAGCGCCTTTGCCCACGGCGGCGCGCCGAACAACGGCTTCTTCATCGACGAAGGGAGCAAGGGCTTTCTCTTCGAATCGAACGTGGTGTATGCGACGGCCGGCGAAGCCGTGCGGTTCAACCAGAACCGTCGCGAGTGGCATACCTGGAAAGCCAACTCGTTTGCTGCCGATGCCACGCCCGCCATCATCGTCGAAGCCGGGAAGAACACGGGCTTGGAGCCGGCTTTTAGAAGATTGCTCTTCGACGGGAGCGAATCGAAGCTGCCGTAACGCGCGCCGCCCACCGGGAAAGCAACGGTCACTGCCTCCGCCACGCTCGGCGATGGAGGAACGGCTTGCCCGGACTCCAAAATTATTCCGGGCTGAATCGCGCCCGGTTTCGTCAAACCTCGCAGTCGGGCTTGTATTTTTCTGGTGAGAAACCTAAATCTGCTGCGCAACCAAACTTAATCATCGTCCGGCACGGAGTGAAAAAGCCCCGACCGCCGGGCGAGAGAATTTCGATCATGATCGCCAAATCGTCTTTCCGCCTGTTCGCAATGCTGCTGTCCGTGGCGGCCATAGCCGCGCCGGCACGCCTTCAAGGGGCCGCGCCCGCCATTGTCACCCAACCGCAATCGCTCTCGGTCGCCACTGCCGCCACGGCGTCATTCCAAGTCGCCGCCACGGGCGACGCACCGCTGCGCTACCGGTGGCGCTTCAAAGGAAACGCGCTGGCTGGTGCCACGAACAGCACGTTGACGGTCGCTGGCGTGACCCTTTTTAACGGTGGCACCTACGATGTGGTCATCACCAACACTGCGGGCGCGATCACCAGCCAGGTGGCGACCCTGACAGTGGATGCCTCGCTCGTCTTCCGCGTGCTCGCGCTGCGCACCAATGGCTTCATCGCCCAGGAGGTCAACACCATCACCGGCGACGATCGGGGCGGCATGGCGGTCTCGCCGAGTCGCGTCTTCCTGACCGGTGACTCACGGACCGGCCGTTGGGGCAGCGAATTTCTCGAAGGCGGCGCGGCACTGGCGACTTACTATGATTCCCTGGTGACGGATTTGAGCACCGAGAAGGTTTATGTGCTGGTGGGCGCCAGCGGTCCGCTGGTCAACGGCGGAACGGACAATGTCGCGGTGGGTTTGCGCGAACTGGACGGTGTCACCGGTGGATTGACCGGTGAACCGATCACGCTGTCTTCGACCATCGCGATCAATTATGGCACCGGCTTTTTCTCCGGCCGCGGCCGTGTCGTGCTGCACAGTGGGTCGCGGGTTTACGACATCCGGTTGCCGTCGGGAGTCGTGTCGGATCTGGGGGCAATGAACACCCCGTCCCATCAATATAGTGAGAACTGGGGTTATTGGGGGCTGGCCGAGTATTTCGGCAATGCGCTCCACCTCGTATATGCCCTGAACGAGTATCCGGTCCGGAACATTGTCCGCACGCGGGTGCCGGATGGGCAGGCGCAGGTGGTGGCGCAGTTCGAGAGCCTGAGCGACCTGGCCTCGTTCACCTTTTCGACCTCGCTCAGCCGGTGGTATTTTCATTACGAAAGCAGCGGCCAGTTCTTTAACGGCGACGAAGTGCTGGGTTCGGCCAAGGCGCTTTACACCACCGATCCGGGATTCCCGACCATCGAACGCACGCCGGCAAGCCAGACGAATTTTCCGGGGAGCAATGTGGTCTTCAGCGTCATCGCCACCGGCACCGCACCGCTGAATTATCAGTGGCGCTTCAATGGCAGCGACATTCCCGCCGCCACCAACACCACCCTGCTCGTGACCAATCTGGACGCGGCCGCGGCCGGCGGTTACACGGTGGTGGTGCGAAATCCGGCGGGCGAAGCGGAGAGTCCGCCCGCCACGCTCACCGTGCATACGGCGCCGGTCATCGTTTACCAGCCCTTCGACAACTCCACCTATCCAGGCTACAGCGCCTATTTCTCGGTGACTGTCTCCGGCCCGCCACCGCTCGAATTCCAGTGGCGCTTCAACGGCCTCAACCTCCCCCAGGCCACGAATGCGGTGCTTGTGCTGACCAATGTTCAGCCGGGCGATGCGGGCAATTACTCCGTCGAAGTGCGCAACTCGTACGGCTCCGTGGTCAGCAGTCCAGGGGAGTTGACCGTCATCAGCACGCCCTATTTTTACCAGCAGCCGCAAGGTCAGTCGGTGGTCGCGGGCACCAACGCCACTTTCGTGGTCTCTGCCGACGGCGCCCCGCCGCTGCGCTACCAATGGCTCTTCAACGGCGCACCCATCGATGGCGCCACCAACCGGCTGCTCCTGCTGACGAACGTCACCGGCGCCGCCGCCGGGTTTTACGCCTGCGCCGTGTCCAATGCCTACGGCGGCGTGGTCAGCACCAATGCCCAGTTGTCGGTCCTCACCCTGGTGGATGACGGCTCGGTGTTCCGCATCACCGCGCTGCTGACCAATGGCAGCAAGGTGATCGACCACGACGCGCTCACCGGCGACGACCGCGGCCCCATCGCCATCTCGACGAACCAGGTGTTTTACACCGGAGACAACTCGACGGCGCGCTTCTCGGCGGCGGACCTCACCGGGGGCGTGGCCTTGAACCGGCGCCTCGATTCGCTGGTCAGCAACCTGCGCACCGAACGCGTCTATCTCCTGGGCAACGGAGCCAACATCATCAACGGCGTCGGCACCAATGTGACCAGCCTGCTCGAACTCGACGGCGGCACCGCCAATCTCACCGGCCGGCGCATCAACCTTTCGGCGCCGGTGCCCCTCGGCAGTGGCCAGAGCGGGAACGTCGGCCTCTTTTCCGGCTACGACCGCATCGTCATCTACAACGGGCTGAGCGTTTACAATATCGATCTGCCGTCAGGTGAAGTCAGTGATCTCGGCACGCTGTCCTACCTGCCGCACAGCTACACCGAAACCTGGGCCTTCTGGGGTGTGGCCGAGCATTCGGCCGGTTTCATCAACCTCGTGGCCGTGAGCGGCAGCCAGACCATTTATCGCACCCGCATGCCCGGCAATGTCACGACTGTCGTGACCAACTTTTTCAACCTCAGCGACATGGCGGCCTTCACCGTGTCCGTGCCGCGCCAGCGATGGTATTTCCATTATGAGGGCAGCGCGCAGTTCGGCGGAACGAGCGAAACCCTCGGCTACGCCAACGCCACGTTTGTGGTGAACTCCGGCTCGAAGGCGAATCATTTCGAGTGGAGTTCCATCGAACCGTGGCAGGTCAGCGGCAGCCCGATTCCCATCACTCTCACCGCGCGCACCACCTCGGGCGGGGTGGTCACCAATTATCAAGGTGTGGTGACGCTGCGCGGGTTCAATCCCGCCAATGGCCAGACCGTGGCCATCACGCCCCTGCTCATCAGCAATTTTGTCAGCGGCGTCTGGACCGGCGCGATCACGGTGACGCTGCCCGCCACGAATCTCGTCGTGCGCGCCGACGACGGCAACGGCACGACCGGCAACAGCACCAACTTCGCCGCGAACCCGCTGAATGACCTCATCGTCGCGGCCACCGACTCGCCTGATCCCGTCGTAGCTGGCAATCCACTGAGCTATTTCATCCTCGTCACCAACACCGGTCCGCTCTCCGCCACGGCGGTGGTGGTGTCGAATCAATTCCCGGCCGGAGTCTCGTTCGTCAGCGCGGTGGCGTCGCAGGGCACCTGTATTAATCTCGGCGCGGCGGTGCGATGTGACCTCGGCGCCATCGCGAGTGCGGCGACGTTGCAGGTCACTGTCATCCCATCCTCCGGCGGAACGCTCACCAACCGATTCAGCGTCACCCGCGGCGAGGCGGATGCCAATCCGGCCAACAACGCCGTCGCGCTCACGACCACGGTCATCCTCACCCCGATCAGCATCGGCGACCTCACCGTGACCGAGGGCGACTCGGGCACCAACACCGCGTTCGTCCCGATGTGGCTGGCGCAGCCTTCGGCCAATACCGTCAACGTTCTCTTCGACACCGCCAACGGCTCAGCGCGCAGTTCGGGGACATTTCCCGACTTTGTCGGTTGGTCGGGCGCGGTGGTCTTCCCCCCGGGCGTGACGACGCAACTGGTGGCCATCGGCATCCGCGGCGACATCGCCTACGAAACCAACGAGGTGTTCTTCATCAACCTCCGCAGTCCCACCAACGGCACCATCGTCCGCGCCCAGGGCGCCTGCACCATCATCGACAACGACCCCGTGCCGACGGCGGTGATCGGCGATGCGACCATCGTCGAAGGAAACACCAACTACCTCAACCTGAACTTCCCCGTGGTGCTCTCCGGACCATCCGCCATCCTCGTCGTCATTCCCTTCGCCACGGCAAACGTCACAGCCGCGGCGGAGGGCGATTTCCAGAGCCGCGTGGGCAACGTCGCCTGGTCCTCCGGCACGCTGATTCTCACGCAAAACATCGCCATCCGCGTTTATGGCGACGCCTTGCCGGAGCCGGATGAAACCTTCTACGTGAACCTCGGCAACCCGACCAACGCCGTCCTGGGGCGCGCTCGGGCAACCGGAACCATCGTCAATGACGATGCGCTGGGCGAGTTGCACCACTTCGCCTGGAACGCGATCTCCTCACCGCAGACCACTGGAATCCCCGTGCCGGTGGCGCTCAGCGCCCGCGACGTCTCCGGCAATCTCATCTCGAACTTCACCGGCACGACCCTGTTCACCGGGTGGAGCAACGGACCCGCCCTCGCCACCAATCTCTTCGGCGAACTCACCTTCTCCAACATCGTCAATGGCGATTACACCCTCGGCTATGCCATCCGGCCGACAGTTGATCTGCGGGTGACGCAGGTGCGTTCTTATGAGGGCACCAAGGTCACCCTCTGGACCGACACAGGCACGCCGGTGGTGACTCGTGCCGTGAGCGGACCCTCCGGCCAGTGGACGGAGACGCCGCTCGACGTGCCGGTGACGTTGTTCGCCGGACAGCGCTATCGCGTGGCGTATTACACCGCCGGCGGCGGGGCGTATATGAGGGGAGTGATCGAAACGAACTACACCCATCTCGACATCGAAAGCGGCTATTACACGGACGGGGATGCCTTCCCGACGACGGAACTTAGCCCGGGCTGGGCGGTGGATTTCAATTTCCTCGTGGCCGGTCCGTCGGTGAGGTTCACGGTCACGCCAATGAATTCAGGGAACTTTGTCCAGGGCGCGTGGACCGGCTTCATCACCCTCCCTCTTGCGGCCTCGAACATCGTCCTGCGCGCGGAGGATGGCGACGGCCACACCGGCGACAGCGAACCGTTCGTGCTCCTCGCGGGCGGCGGCGACCGGGACGGCGACGGTCTGCCGGATGACTGGGAGACGGCGAATCAATTCAATCCGGACGATCCCACGGATGCGACGCAGGACGCGGATGGTGACGGTCAGGACAACCGCACCGAGCATTTGGCCGGCACCAATCCGCGGCAGGCCACCAGCGTGACACGGTTGCAACGGATCGACTGGCACGGCGACCATGTAGTGCTCGGCTTCCAAGGCGCCCAAGGCCGCTGGTACCGACTGGAACACGCAAATCAACCCGGAGGAAACTGGGCGATGGTCCACGACTTTCTCCTGCTCGAATCGTCCGCGCTTGATTTGCACATCACCGTTCCGGCCGGAACTTCCTCGGGATTCTATCGCGTGCGATTGTTGGAATAAGCGCGCCAGTGGCTCCCTCCTCCTCTCGATCAACCTGGTTGTTGCGAACATTTCCGCATCACGGACGCAACGCGCAGCAGCAAGGCCCGGCGCGCCGGGACAAAAGGGCGCTACCCGCGGATCGGCGGCGAAGGAATCACGGGGTTTCCTTTTTGACCTCGGGCTCCATCGGGAGGATGCCGCGTTGCAGGGCGTAGCGGATGAGATCGGTCTGGGTGCGCAGCGCGAGCTTGTGCATGAAATTGGCCCGGTGCGTCTCCACGGTGCGCGGGCTGATGAAGAGACGGGTGGCGATTTCGGACGTGGTGTGGCCTTCCGCAGCCAGTTGGAGCACCTCCCGTTCGCGGCTGGTGAGAGTTTCGTAGATGTCGAGGCTGTTCGAGGTCTTGGCCTTTTCGAGATACATCGCCATGGCCGGCTCGGAGAGCGGCGGGCTGAGGTAGCGGCGTCCACCCAGCACCTCGCGCACCGCACGCACGAGGTCGGACGCGCTGGAATCCTTGAGCACATAGCCGGCCGCCCCATTGCGCAGGGCGGCCAGCACGTAAGCCTCGTTGGCGTGCATGGATAGGATCACGATCTTCGTCTGCGTCTCGCGCTTGCTGAGCTGGCGGGTGACTTCCAGCCCGTTGAGGCCAGGCAGCATGAGATCGAGGACCAGCACACGCGGTTTGAGATGCTCGGTCAGGCGCAGCGCTTCGAGGCCGTCGCCGGTTTCGCCGACGATGGTGAAGTCTTTTTCCCCGGCCAACAGGGCTCGGAATCCCTGCCGGACCATCTGGTGGTCCTCGGCAAGCAAAATGGTTATTGCGCTCATGGCAGTTCCTTCTTAACAGACTTTGTCGGCAAAGGCAATTCAGCAGTCAAGGTGGTTCCGTCGCCGCGCGACGACTCGATGGTCAGCCGGCCGCCCAGCAGTCCGGCGCGCTCGCGCATGCCGCTCAGCCCGCTGGAGTTGCCGGCAGCCAGCGAGGCTTCGGCGTCAAACCCGCGGCCCTTGTCCTCGATCTGGACGGAAAGAGTGTCGTCGCTGGCCCACAGGCGGACGAAGGCATTGCTGGCGCCGGAGTGGCGGGCCACGTTGGTCAGCGCCTCCTGCACGATGCGGTAGGCGGCGGTTTCGATCGCGGGAGGAAACCGCATGTCCTCGACGTTCTGGTGACGAAACTGGACCTCAAGGCTGCTCAGCCCGGAACGGCGCTCGAACAGCCAGAGCAAGGCCGGCACCAGCCCGAGGTCGTCCAGCATGGTGGGGCGCAGATCCAGGGACATGTTGCGCACCAGTCCCTGAAGCTGGTTGGCCCGGGCGTACGCCTCCTGCACGCGATGCTGCATCTGGACGGGCGGCAATCCCGGGCTGCTCTCGAGTTGCAGCTTCAGGGCGGTCAACTGCTGTCCGAGTTCATCGTGCAGGTCACGGGCGAGATTGCGGCGCTCGGCTTCCTGCACCTCAACCAGGCGCCGGGAGAGCTGTTCCAGCCGGAAGCGCGCATGCTCGATCTCGTGGAACAGCCGGTTGCGCTCCTCCTCCGAGCGCTGGCGTTCGGTGATGTCGCGGAAATTGATCACGATGGCCAGCACGCCCGGTTCCTCGATCAGGTTGTTGAGGCTCGCCTCGACCCATCGCCAGGTGCCATCACGATGGCGGAAGCGGTAGCGCGTTTCAATGATGGTGCCATGCTGCTGCCGGACCGCCGCAAAGCGGTTCTCCAGCTCGGGACGATCCTCCGCGTGAATGAAGTCAAAGAGACTGCGCCCCACCATCGCCGGGCTGAAGTAGCCGAAGAGGCGTTGAATGGACGGACTCTCGAAGAGAATCTCGCCGCTGGCAGCGACCAGTTCGATGCCGTCGGCGGAGTTCTCGATCAGCGCCCGCAACCGCTTCTCGCGGAAGATGAGTTGCGCCTCGATGCGCTTGCGCTCGGTGATGTCAAAGGCCAGGCCGATGCAGCCGTCAATCGTGGAACCGCCGGCGCTGTGAAATGGCTCCACATAGACATGGTAGCTGCGCTCCCGCCACGTCATCTCATAGCTCAACGATTCGCCCTGAAGCGCGCGCAACTCGGCGGCGATGGGCGGAAATTGCAGGTCATCCGTTCCAAAAAATTCCTGGAGGGTCATCCCGACCACCTGACCGGGCTTGAGTTGGAGGGCGGCCAGTCCGGCGCCGAGCGACGAGGTGAACCGAAGGTTGCTGTCCACCGTCCACAAAATCGCGGGCATCTGCTCGGCCAGCAGGCGCAGGCGGGCCTCGCTCTCCCGCAGATTTTGCTGCGTCCGGCGCTGCTCGGTGATGTCGAGGACGAACGCCACACCGCGGTCCGTCTCGTCCGCCAGCAAGGCGGCGCCAAGCATCACGGCGACGCGCGCCCCATCGCGCCTCCAGTACTCCTTTTCGTATGGCTGGCAGCGGCGGGTGGCTTCTATTTCACGAAGGCATTGAGCATCGGCGGCCTGATGTTCGGACGGCGTGATCTCACGCCAGTTGATCCGTCCCTGATGCACGTCCTCCTGAGTGTAGCCAAGCATGCGCAAGAAGGCGTCGTTCGCCTCATAAATCCGGCCGTCCGCCTGCCAGAAAACGATGCCGATCATGTTGCAGTCGGTTACCTGCCGGAAGCGCTTTTCGCTCTCGCGCAAGGCTTGCTGCGCCTGCTGCCGCCCGGTGATGTCCACAAACGCCATCATCGCACCGGCTGGCTTTCCCGGTTTGCCACCGGGCACGGGCCAGACCGTGCAGTCGAGCCAGGTGATGGAGCCATCGTCCTGCCGGAGGCCGATCAGGCCGGTCGGCTGCGATTTGCCGGTGGCCAGGCACTGCGCCAGCGGATTGTTTCCGGCATCAAGTGACTTCCTGTCGGCACGACAGAAAGCACTGAAGAATCTCCGACCGCCATCGACGGGCAACTGTTTGCGCGAAGGATCGATGATCTCCAGCGCGAGGTGATTGGCCCAGACGATTTCACCTGAGGGTGAGATTTGCAGCACGCCTGCGCGCATCGCCTCCAGCAAGCCGCGGTGCATCGTTTCGCTTTCGCGCAACGCCGACTCCAACCGCTTGTGGGCGGTCACGTCCTCCCAGCACACCATGGCACCCTGCGGCTGCGCCGCGCCGCTCCCGCCCAAAGGCACCGCCGAAGTCTGGATCCAGAGGATGGCGCCATCTGGACGCTCGATTTGCAGGAGATGCGCCGGCTGGGGCTGCCCGGTCTTGAGGCAGGCGCTCACGGTGTAATCCTCCGGCGTAGTCGGGCTTCCGTCCTCGCGCCGGCTGTGTCGCTGGAAATAAGCGAGGTCGAGGCTGCGCAACTGCGCGAGGGTGACTCCGAGCATTTCGAGGCTGCTGGCGTTGGCCCAGACGATGAGCCCGTGTGCGTCCACCTGGAGGATTCCGGTTGGCAACAGGTCGAGCAGCGTCCGGCCCGGCATGGCTTCGAGCGTGAATGGATTCGGGCCGCGGCCGAGCCGGTCCGGATTTGTCCGGCGCGGAGGCGGGCCGGACCTGGCCGGACGTGCTCTTTTTGGCTTCGCTGGTTTCATGGACACGGGCAGACGATTTGGCCGTGAATGCGCGGAGTGTCGCTTCAACGCTGTTTCTCCGCAATCCCAGAACGGGGTGGAAATTGCGCGTGATAGGACGCGCTCCGCAGACAGTCCCCGCCGCCGTCGTGGAGGATTTGTTGGGGCGGCTGCGGCGCGCTGTGGTCGAGTTGCCGTGCCGCCGCGATGGACTCGGCAGGCACGTCCAGCCCCAGCTTGAGGATCTGATGCGGCTTGCTCCGCGCGAAACTTCGGAGTTATGAGTGGTCAGTTGTTTCATGCATCGTTGGGTGCAGCGCCTCCCGCGCTCGCCCGCCAACTACCCAGGTCATCCATCAGTCGTTGCGTAAGTTCATGCGACCGTCGCAACCCAGAGAGAGGTGGGGCGCGTCTGTCTCAGCGCGCCGTTCGTAGCCCCTCGGAAGACGCGGCGCGCTGGGACAGACGCGCCCTGCCTGCGCATACTTTCGCAACGATTGATACCTCTGCAGAGGCTTTCGCAATGCTCGACCGGGATTCATTCCTGCCAGTCCCATTCGTTCAGAAAGAGTTTGCCTCACGACCCGCGCGTCGTTATGCGTTGCCCATTCATGAACACACGCCTTTTTTCGCTCCTCGCCCTCCTGCCGCTGGCGGTCGCCGCGGCGGATCTTCCTGAACTCGTCCTGCCGGCGGGCGTGGGCGTGAACATTCATTTCACCCGCGGCCACGAGAAGGACCTCGACCTCATCGCCGCCGCCGGCTTCAAGTTCATCCGCATGGATTTCTCGTGGGGCGGCACCGAGCGCAAGAAGGGCATATACAACTGGGCCGATTACGACGAACTGACCGCCAATCTCGAAAAGCGCGGACTGCGTGCCTTCTACATCCTCGATTACTCGAACGGCCTCTACGAAGACACCATCGTCAGCCGCAATCCAATCTCCGGCCAGGAGCAGCGCGATACGGCGTCGCCATCGAAGCCCGAAAGCATCGCGGCGTTCGCGCGCTGGGCGGCGGCGGCGGCGGCGCACTTCAAAGGCAGACGCGTCGTCTGGGAAGTCTGGAACGAGCCGAACATCGGCTTCTGGAAACCGCAGCCCAACGTGACGAACTACACGGCACTGGTGCTGGCCACGTGCCAGGCGGTGCGCGCGGTGGATCCGCAGGCGACGATTCTCGCGCCCGGCTCGTCGGAGTTTCCCTGGGAGTTCATCGAGCATCTCTTCAAGGCTGACGCGCTGGAACACATCGACGCCGTCTCGGTGCATCCGTATCGCAGCTATAGCCGAGGCCCGGAGACGGCGCGCGCGGACTACCGGCGGCTGCGCGGAATGATTGAACGCTACGCTTCGCCCTCCCGGAAGAACCTGCCGATCATCAGCGGCGAATGGGGCTACGCCACGCAAGCCAAGGGCGGCGTGTCGCTCGACACGCAAGCGGCCTTCATCGCGCGCCAGCAACTGGCCAACCTCTACTCCGGTGTGCCGCTTTCAATTTGGTACGATTGGAAGAACGACGGCCCTGACGTGAATTACGGCGAGCACAACTTTGGCACCGTGACGCTCGATCTCCAGCCGAAGCCCGGCTATCTCGCGGTGCAAACGCTCACGCGTCAACTCGGCGGCTATCGCATGGCGCGCCGCCTCGATGATGGCTCCACGGGGGTGTGGGTTCTTCTCTGCCTCAACGACCGCGGCGACCAAAAGCTCGCGGCCTGGAGCACCGAAGGCACGAATGAATTTGTCTTCGCCGCGAAGAACCTGACGTCCGACGAGGTGTCCGCCGTGGATGTCACCGGCAGCGCGGTTGCGCCGATTGTCACGGGCGGCAAGCTGCGTCTTTCGCTGCAACCGGGTCCGCAATACGTAACCTTCAAGAAGCATCTGCCCGAACTCACGGCCGCTGCCGCGTGGCGCGTGGGACCGAATGTGGCGTCGCTCATCACCGCCGGGAAAAGCGATGCCGCGGTCGTGCCGGTGTCCGCGCAGAATCCCTTCGAGCAACGGGCGCTGGTGCGCTTCCGCCTGACCGGTCTGCCCGGCGAGCCGCCGCAGGAGGTCGAGAAGTTCGTGTTGCCGGGACAATCAGCCAGGCACGTCTTCCAGGCGACGGTGCATGAGCGTCTCGCGGAAGGCTTCACCGGCGCGATGGTGACGGAGTTCCTGCTCGAAGACAAAGGCGAGCGCTTCACGACACTGGGTCGCTGGAGCGAACCGCTCGAATTCAGCATCGCGAATCCAATCACGATGACCTACGCGCCGGTCGCCGCCGGATTGCGCGTGCAAATCGAGAATCCGACGCGTGACACCTTCGAAGGACGCCTCCGCGCTGCGGCAACCGATCGAGTTGTCACGCTCACCCGCGAACAACCCGACGCCACCCTGACACTCGCCGGCGAAGCCACTGCGGCGCGGGTCGAACTGCGCGACCTTGCGAATCGCCTCGTTGCCACCGCGCCGGGCGCCACATTCCGTCCGCTCGACTTGCCCCGCATGCGAGCCGCGCTCGATGGCGACGCGAAAATCCCAGCGAAGGCGAATCTGATTTGGACCAATGCGCCGTCGGGCGATGCTCCCTATGCACGCGCCTGGCAACTGGATTATCAATTCGACGCGGGCTGGCGTTTCCTTCGTTGTGAACCCGTGGAGGCGGCCACCGGTCGCTGGGAGAAACTGCCCATCAAAGGGCGGCCAGCGGCGCTCGGCATGTGGATTCATGGCGATGGTTCCAACAACGCGCTGCGGATGCGCCTGATGGATTCAGCCGGACAAACCTTCCAGCCGACCGGGCCGAACCTGAGCTGGCGGGGCTGGCGCTGGGTGACGTTTGATTTGGTTGACCTGAAACACGCGGGCCACTGGGGCGGCGCCAACGATGGCGTGGCGGTCGGCGAATTGCGGCTCGATTGTCCTCTGCTCCTCGATGGCTCGCGCAACGGAACCAAGGGCACGATTTACTTCACCGGAATGACGTGGATCTATCCGTGAGCCTGCGGAAAGAATGCTGAACCGTTAGAGCTAATTTCGAAACTCGGTAGCAGCCGAGGTCACGAGGCTCCATTCCATGCGCAGCGCGTAATGATCAGAGCCTCCTGACGTCGGCTGCTACGTTTTCGCATCGACGACCCGTAACGAATTCGAAGTGTCACCACGCGCGAATCTTCGGCCAGAGTGCTTCGAGGTCCGAGTCCGCGAGGGCCATCGTCCGGATGCCCTCTTTTTCGCCGCCGGTGGAGATGACAGCTTTTTGCAGCCAGTCCCAGGCATCCTCCAGACGGCCGGATTGCGCGGCATAGCACGCGAGGTTGTAGGGAATGATGGAGACATCGGGAAATTTCTCGAACGCCGGCCGGAGCGCCTCCCACGCTTTTTCCAGTCCGCCGCCGGACGCGCGGCGCATCGCGTAGGCGCGATGAATCCATCCGGAACTGCGATCCGGAGCGACCTCCAGCAATCGTTCGGCGAGTTGCAGTCCCGTGTCCCAGCGCTTTCCCGCCGCGCAGATTTCCCAGCGCAATTCCAGCGCGTCAGGATGCTCGAGATTGCCTGGCGAGATGCGGGCCACCTCCTCCCCGGCATCACCGGGCAGACCGAGTTCAAGCCAGCCCAGGGCGGCGAGCAGGTGATGTGAATCCGGCGGGCCGATGGGTTCCATTTCTCCAGGGTGGCTCGTCTTCATCGCCGTGAATCCGCCCGGCGTCGGGGGCTATTTCGGACGGAATCCTTTGCCGCGAAACAGGTAGATTTCGCGGTTTTCGCTGACTCCCAGGAGTCCCTCTTCGACAAAGCAGCAGCCTTCGATGCGTTCGTCTTTAAAGCGGATTCGGTCCTCGCGGGCCTTGCCGGCGATGGTTGGGTCACCGTTGATGCGGAGCACAAAGGCGCCGCTGTGGCCCACCAACCCGAGGCGCGTTCCGTGCGGTGAAACATCCGCACCGGTCACCGGCGTGGTGATGTCGAGCTCCGTGACGAACTCCAGCGTGACCGGTTCCTCGGCGCTGAGCGGAAAGCGGTACAGCCCCGCCTTGGCATCGTCAAAAACCTTGGAGACGAGGTACCCGTGGTCTTTCCAGATGAAGAGCGCCTCGCAGTCGAACGGCTTCCGGGCAAACCGCAGGTGAAACGTGCGCGTCACCTGCACGGGTTTGCCGCTGTCGGCTGGCGTCGGTTCCTTGGTTTGATAGACCGTGATCTGCCGGCGTTGGGCGTCGTTGTTGCCGATGTCGCCGAGGTAGAGATTGCCCTTGCCGTCCGAAGCGATGTCTTCCCAATCGCTGAAAGCCGCGCCGAACACCGTAAACTCGGCCACCACTTCACCGGTGCGTTTGATGCCGTAAAGGCGCGGGCGCGGGCCGTCATTGTGGACCCAGAAAACATTGGTGTCGGTCGAGCATCGCACCACGCCCGAGCATTCGGTGAGGCGAGGATCGGTAATGCGACCAAGCAGGAAGACGCCGGGCGCAACCTCCTGCGGCGCGGCGGGGACGGAGTCCGCACCATTGAGCGCGTCCACCCGCGCCAGCCAGAGGGCGGTGCCAAGCAAAAGGAACGCCTGATTCCGAAGATGCCACGACATAGTTTACCCGGTTGCTTTAATGATCGGTTCGCTGCGGTTGTAAATCAAATCCCAGCCGCGACTCCAGCACCAAAGCAACATCGCCGAAAGCGAGGGCATAGCGAGCAATTTACCGGGCAGAGCTATCAGCCTCGCGATTTGCCGAAAATCACTCCCGATCTCGAGAGGGCGTTCTCGCTCCGGCTCCTCTCATCAGGTCACTGCATTTGCATTAACAGGAGATTTTGCATGAAGAACAGCGCCACCGCCCAGGGCGCGTTCGTCAACAAAGTGCAGGCGGCGGCGATTGAAGGAGGTAAATCGCATCCACCTCCACGACCCTGGTGCGAGCTCCGGTCCTCGCCATCGAGTGCCAGGCTCCCGCCGAAGTCATCCTCGGGCGCCCGGCAGGGATATGTTTCACGGCGAAGAACACCGGAGGTGCCCCGGAGGCGAAGGCCACCCTCACTTTGCCGGTTCCGGCCGGAGCCACGGTCGTCAGCACAACTGCGGGCGGAGTCGCCTCCGATGGCCGGGTGGTTTGGGAGATGGCGAATCTCGCTTCCCATTCCAGCCAGCGCGTGTGCGTGGTGCTGCTGTCGCGCCAACCCGGCTCGCTGTCCTTTGCTCCCGCGCTCCGCGGCCTCTGCGCCCAACCCGCGGAAAGCCGGTGCAGCACGCGCGTCGTTGGAGTGCCAGCGATTCCGGTCGAGGTGGTGGACCTGGCAGATCCCATCGAGGTGAAGCAGCCGGTGACTTACGAAATCCGCGTCACCAACCAAGGCTCAGCCGCCATGACCAACATCCCGATGGTCTGCCTGGGGCCTGACGTGCAGGAGTTCACCTCGGGCAGGCTGACGCCCTCCACTTCGATTGCGGACGAGCCCGCCGGCGAGTAAGAGCCGGCGGCGAGGATCTTCTCAATGTGCCGATCCAGGTCCATGAAGCTGCCGGCACAGGTGGCGCTCTGGACGCGGTCCACCATTTCCGCCGCCCACGCTTCCTCTTCGACCTGCTCGCTGATGAACCAATGCATGAGCACCTGGGCCGGATAATCCTTGGCCGCAACCGCCGACTCGTAAACCGCGTGGATCCCCTTGGTGTTCGTCTGCTCCATCGCCTGGGCGTGCTTCACCGCCACCAGCAGCGCGTCGAAGTCCTGTTTGGGAGCGCTGCTGGCGGCCAACTGCGGCATGGCCCCGCGATCCAGCAGATGCTTCATCATTTTCTCGGCATGCTCGCGCTCCTCGCCTGCCTGCTTGGCGAAGAAGCCGGCGAAGCCTTTCAAGTTCTGCGCCTCGCACCAGACCGACAGACCCAGATAAGCCTGGGCAGCGTTGAGTTCGTGATTGAGCTGGCGGTTCAGTTCCGTCAGCACCCTGGCTGGGATATTTGATTTGGCCATAGTTTGAATTGGTTGCGCCGTTTATGCCGGAGACTCGCGGCGGGGGCAAGCGCCCTCTACCCGCCTCTACCCGCCTTGATCAAAACTGCGATGCAGGCCTTGACTGATCAATAGACTCGCGACGCTCGTCCCTCGGAAGTTTTCGGGATGTCCTCGCACGAGCTAATTACGCGCGGAAATAGGGCTGTTCCCGGTCTTGCCGACGGGCCAGTTCGCTGGCGTATCGTCTGCCCAGAGTGTCGGAGTGGGCACGCATCCAGTTCGTCAGGCGGGTGGTCCCAGCCGGAGCAGAATCCACCCATAGCAAGCCGTCCATCAGACCCCGGATCTCCTCTCGCGTAATGAAGGTGTCGCGGACGAACCAGCCGATGAGTCGGCTTAGCGCGTAACCACAGTCAGGCGAGACATTCACGCTAGGACGCTTCTTCCCGATGGCCGCGCCGACGGATTCCACGAGTCCTCGATAACTGAAGGTCTCCGGCCCAATGGCATTGACCACGGAATTCTCCGGTCGCCGCCCTTCTGCCACAGCGAGGTCAGCCAGATCCTCAACACAGATTGGTTGCAGGCGATACGAACCGTCTCCGAACACGGCGAAGAACGGAAATCGCCGCAAAGCCCAGGCGATGTTGTTGATGAGAATGTCCTCGCGTCCAAACAGGACGGTGGGGCGAAGAATGGCATGGCTCAAGCCGCTTTCACGCAGCGCACGCTCCAACCGTGCCTTGCCGGCATAATACTCCAGCGGCGAGTCCTCCGCGGGATTGGTGATGCTGACATGCACCACTCTGCTCACGCCCGCGCGGCGAGCAGCCTCGAACAGCACCATCGTGTTGGCCACCGCTTGAGCGTGGGTGAACTCACAGTGGTTGAAGCGAACCCAGTAGGTGTTGTAGAGCACCTCAACGCCGCGCAACGATTCGGTCAATTGAGTCGGCTGGTCGAAGCAGAGAGGGAAGGCTCTGACCTGACCGCCAAATGGATTTGCCCGGTCGAGGGAGTTGGTGAGAGTGACGACAGCATGACCAGCGACCAACAGGCGGCTCGCGATATACCGACCTGAATAGCCGAAGGCACCCGTGACCGCGTGAATGGTGTTTTTACTCATACATCAGTTATTTCTGTAATTTGTGTAATTCATTCTCAAAAAAAATCACTTCAACCAGTCGCGCAAACGGGAACCCCACTTGACCAGCTTGACTCTCGACTCCAGCGGCATTCTGCGAATTTCGCCAAACCAACCGTCCATCAACTCAAAAAACTCCAGCATTTCCTGGAGACGCTGCTGCGTGTGCGTGTCAGTCTTGGCTCCGTCTTTCACTTGCCCAACAGTTTCGCGCAGCGCTTTCAAGGTGGGGTCCACTTCCCGGCGCTTGCGCTCATCCAGCAACAATTCAAACAACCGCCAAACATCCTGGATGGATTCAAAGTGCTCGCGCCGGTCGCCCATTACGTGAACCAACTTGACCACACCCCACGACTGGAGTTCACGAAGGCTGTTGCTGACATGAGAGCGTGCCACCCCCAAGGCCTCTACAATTTCATCGGCCGCCAGCGGCTTCGGCGAGAAATACAGCAAGGCATGGATCTGCGCCACAGTCCGACTGATACCCCACCGTGCGCCCATCTCGCCCCAGTGCAGCACCAACTTCTGCATGATAGGATCCAAAGTCATTTCTGTTAAAACAGGAAAATGTGAAGTCTAATCGCTTTCGTCAAGTCCATAAACAGAAAGCCGCATCGGCGCATCGGCTTCCCATGACGGCTTCGATGTAACGACGCTCGGTCAGCGGCGAAATCGTGCGGCGGTCCACACGCCACCGCTAAGACTACTTCTTCTGCACTGGGCTTGGCAGCCTTACCGTCCGCAATCACAGACCGGGCGGTTGGCCAGGCGGGCGGGCGGCTATTGGTGGTCCTCCTCAGAGCCGGACAAGGTCTTCGAAAACCTCAAAAGCGAGGCGAAGCAGAGGGCGTTGAGAAAAAAATTCTTCGCCGGTTCGTCCTCCCGCTCGATGGACGTCATGGCGCTCTGGGCATAGCCGGCAAGGCGTTTGTCGCCGCTGGCAAACAACTCGTTCCGGTAGGTCTTGAGCTGCACCAGCAACTGCTGGCGGCGCTCCGCAGTGAAGATGGCTCCGGCCATTTCACCGATGATCGGCCAGAGGGCGCTGGCAAGAGTATCACCGGCGGACGGGTCCGGAACGGAGTCGCTGGAAACGGGGAACGTGGCAACGATGCCTGCCATGCATTCATTCAGCCGGGGCATCCACGGCAGGAAATCCTCGGGAGAAAGCAGCAAGCCGGCGGCATCCTCGCGCTCCAGCAGGCTGACGGAGTTGCGCTGCATCTCCTCGAAGTTGGCGGCAGCCCGGGCTTGCTGCTCCGGATGAGCCTGCATCATCGCCTCCATCCGCGCCAACACGGCGGGATTCGCCTGTTGCTCTCGCAGCAGCGCATCAATCTCGTCCAGGCTCATGCCCTCGAGGCGCGGCAGATCGATTCCCACTTCACGCAACAGCGCCTCATCACGGGCGCGCTGTTCGGCAGCCCAGGCGTCGTAGCCGTGGGAAAACATCTGGAAAAGAAACGGATTGCTGTCTCCGGGAGCATCGCTGGTGAGGTAGGCGCACTCCTGGAGGATACACGCGTCCAGCGGACGGCCCGCCGCCACATAGTCGGGCAGGTGCAGCAGCAGGCTCATGGCCAGTTGACTCCGGCGCTCCTTAGTGGCCAGGTGGAGAATGGTGGCCCGCAGCTTTTCGACAAAGCGGTCGTCTGCCGCCATGTTGGGGGGCTGTCCCACCTGGTCAAACGCGCGCCTCACCTCATCCGCCGTGAACCGCAGGGGCGCGAACCGTTCCTCGGCAAAGAGCGCATGGGATTGTTGCTGATACTCCTGCCCGTCGTTGGCAAGCTTCTCAAAGTCCCCTCGGTGCGCCTCCAGCGCCTTGGATGCCGCTTCGATTTCCGTTTGCCGCTCCATGTAGGCGAGGATGGGTTGCGTTTCGGCCAGCAAGCGCTCGAAGGTACCGCGCTTTCCCTTGGGAGCCCGACGGGCAAGTTCCCGCAACATTTCAGGAATTCGATGCGGGTCCATTGTCGCCGGCGGCGCGAGTGCATCAACGGACACATCCTCCTCTGGGGCAGGAAGCGGCAGCGAGGTGGCCTGGCGTTCGTCGTCGGCCAGACAACATCGCTTGTATTTTTTGCCGCTGCCGCAAGGGCAGGGATCATTTCGACCGATTCGTTGGTTCGACATTCTCTGAGGCGCGGCCAGCCACCTTCGTCCACGACGTTGAGATGCTTCGTTGACCAGGCAGCAGCGCGGCGGAAGACTACGTCTCCAGACCGTTGGCGCAAGCGCGTTCAGCCCTGCCTGCCTGCTCGCCCAAAGGAGCGCGGCGACGCAACTGTCCACACGCCGCATCAATCTCCGGGCCGCGCGAACGGCGGAAATGCGCGACCAGACCGCGGGCCCGCAGCGCTTCGGCAAACGCCTCGGACGATTCCTCCGACGAGGTTTGATACACGACGCCGCGCAAACCAGGGCCGGTCGGATTGAAGCGCAGCAGGTTGACATGCATGCGGCGCGGGCCCAGCAACTCGGCAAGAAGGCGGGCGTGGTCCGGCGAATCATTCACCCCGGCGAGCAGGCAATACTGAATCACCACCGGTCGGCCGCGCCTGGCTTGAAATCGGTCAGCCGCGGCGAGGATGTCGGCGATGGGATGGCGCCGGCCCGCCGGCAGCAAGCGGGCGCGCGTGGCGTCATCCGGCGCGTGGAGGGAAATGGCGAGTTGAACGTTGAGCCCGGTCGCCGTGAGCGCATCGATGCCGGGCACGATGCCGACCGTGGAGATCGTGATCTGCCGCCAGCCGAGCGCGCCGAGCGCGTTGTCCGCAATCCGGCGCACGGCGGCGAGCACCGCGTCGAGGTTGAGCAACGGTTCGCCCATGCCCATGAAGACGACCGTCTGAAGCTTGCGCCCGACGGCGTGTGCCTCGCGTCGGAGCGCCAGAAACTGTTCCACGATTTCTCCGGCGGTGAGATTGCGCTCGAAGCCTGTCTTGGATGTGGCGCAAAAATCACACCCCATCGCGCAGCCCACCTGCGACGACAGGCATCCGGCAGCGCGATCAGCCCGGAAATCCGGCATCAAAACCGATTCCACCGTGCGCCCGTCACGAAGACGGAGCAGCAGTTTGGTCGTGCCATCGCCCGCCACCTGGCGCGCGGCCACCGTCACTGGGTTGGGGTTGAACTCCGTCCGCATTCGCTCGACCAGACCTTGAGGCAGCCGCCGCGCGGGCGAGGTCGTGAGATCGCCGCCGGCATAAAAAGCCCGAAGCACCCGCGCCGCATGACTCGGCTTGTAGCCCCAAGTCGCGAACAGTTGCGCGAGGATGGCGGAATCAAAGTCAGCGAGAGCGGCGGAACCAGGCGGGGCCGGTTTGGAATCTGATGCGTCCATGCTAAAGCGGGCGGACAACGGCGGTCGCTGGGAGGTGACGAATCACGTCGCTTGATCTAGCGGAATGCGGAAAGCCCTGCATCAAGAAAGGCGTTCAGGTTTTGCGCATCACCGATCCCGATGCGGTCCGAAATCCGCAGTTGCCGCTGGTTGGCGGTTCCGCTTCACTGGCCAGCATCAAGCCAGCGAACTGAGTCAAAGCTCTGGTGAATTTCGTCATCGCCACCGCCCTGGAGGAAACGTGGGGGCGGCTGCTCGGCGAAAGCCGGTGTTGACCGCTCAGGCCAGTTCACAAGGGCAGCCAGACAAAGCATGAAAACCCAGGCCGATATTCTCCTCGTCACTGTCACCAAGGTGGAAAGCATGGCCGTAATGGAGGCGTTCGCCAAACACACCGGGCAAAAGGCCCGCCTCGAACCGCGCAGCGCGAAGCAGGGGATCACGAATCATACGAAACAGAATCTGCATCGACCATGAACTTCAATCTTCTCGACAAGTTCAAGCAAGCGCTTCCCGGCTGGAGGAAGCGGATGGAAGAATCGGGCACCAACTCAACCTATGCCATGGTCATTGCGTCGGCGCTTTGGCCTGTCGCGGCTGCCGCCCAAGGGGGTGACTGATCCGCTCTCATGGCGCTTGGTGGCGCCCTGGGCAGCAGCGTAGGGGGCAATCTGATTGCCAATCAGCTTCAAAAGTGGAGGGACGAAGCCGATGGCGCCCGACAAATTGCGGCGTTTCCAAAAGATGATCCCATTCGCGAGCACCTCGACGCGTTGTTGCAACGCCTGGATGCGTTCGCCGCGGCCCGTGAGGCACTGGCACAACCCGACCGCCAGTGGTTTCTCGAAACACTGCGCCAAGAGCTTTCCGTGCTCGGCAACCTTACCAAATTCGAAACGCAGATCATCGCCGCGCAAACAGGCAGCGGCGGTTTGGCCTATGGTCCTGGCAACATCGTCTCCGGCGCGGGCGGAATGAGTGCTGGCGGGAACATCACTGTTTACCACGGTGGGGCGCCGGCCAACTGCACCGACGCAATTTCATGCTACCTCCGCTGGCTTGAACGCATCCACGCTGCCGTCCGCATCAATGACATCATCAAGGGCGTCGTCGGCACCGACGCCGATCCCCTCCAGCTCCGAAGCGTTTTCGTGGATCTCAATGTCATGCTCCGCGTCCAGGATGGGCTTTCGCTGGCCGAACACCTCAAGCGCGAGCGCGAGCGCGCTTCGGCGGCGAAGTCTTCACGGCAAAGTCATTTCTCCCCGCCACGGCACGCGATGCATGAGTCGCTCAAGGAGCAGGCGCGCGACACCCATCCGGTGGCGGTGTTTGAAACCTTGGGACACCATCCTCGCCTTGTACTGATTGGCGATGCCGGTAGCGGTAAATCCACCGTCGGACAATTCCTCACTTTGGCGATGGCTCGCGCCTGCTTGGGAGACGACTCTTTACTGAACCGCCTCGGCAAAACCTGGACGCACGGATCGGTTCTGCCGGTGCCACTGGTCTTGCGCGAGTTCGCCGCGAGTCTGACTGCAAACCACCAGCGCGGATGCGCGAGCCATCTCTGGGCTTACCTTCGCCAGCATCTGGAGAACTGCGGCGTGGACGCTGCTTGGGCAGATGCCGTGCGCAAGACCGCCGAGAATGACGGCGCACTCTTCCTGCTGGACGGCTGGGATGAAACGCACGATCCGCTTCGATTGGCGCTGGTGGCGGAGGCGCTGGCCGACTTGGTGAAGAACGCCGGGCCGCGCTGTCGCTTCCTGTTGACCTCCCGGCCCTACGCTTGGGAAAGCGTCCTCCTCGCCGCGGAGGAGAAGGCGGAACCCGACGCAGGGCGGTTGGACCCCGCGCTTTTGGTCAGAATGCAGAACGCCTTCAAGGCACTCCACACTCAATTGCCCGTGCATTACGAAGTCGCCAGGCTGGAACCAGCGCAGGTCGAGACGTTCATCAAGAACTGGTACCAAGCCGTCCAAGAAGGCGAGCGTCCCTGGTTCACGCCCAATGAAGCCACCCTCAAGAAAGCCGACCTCGAAACGGCGGCGGGGCGCGAAGATCTTCAACCCGTTGTTTTCAATCCTCTGCTCCTCACGCTGACTGCGAGCCTGAGCGCCGCCCATCTGCCCGATGACCGCGCGGACCTGTTCCACGAGATCGTGGAATTGCTGCTCAAACGCTGGACCAAACGCAGCGGCTCCGACCAGACCCTGCGCGAAACGCTGGGCCGCGATCTCCGGCACGAAGACATCCGCCAGAAGATCGAGGACTGCGCGTTCGCCGCCCACCGCGGTCACGTCGGCAAGGACGGGGTGGCGGATATCCCGGAGGCTGCGCTCAAGGCGGCCTTCGCCAGCCTGCTCGGGGGCAGCGAGGATCTGGCGAAGCTAGTGGTGGACTTTGTCGAGAGACGCGCTATCGCGGCACCTGTTACCGCGCCTGCGGGTTTGAGGCTGTCGGTTTAACCGGGGGCTTTGGCCGGGCCAGCCGCGACTTCTATCACGAGCACGGCCAGCCCAAGCAACTTTACTTGCGCGAACTGCGGCCC
>JBBRWD010000020.1:0-86118 GCA_038249465.1 Limisphaerales bacterium
CGCTTTGGAATCACGGTCCAGCAGTATGATGCCTTTACGATTTCCTATATGATCCAAGAGGATATCGACGAGTGGATGTTGATTTACTACCTAGCATGTTATCAGGCAGCATTCCAGAAAGCACTCGATGGCTCTCCGCTAAACGAATTCATCGCAAGGAGCAGCGTGCCAAAGCTAATTGACGCGAGTTCTTGGATCCAACTTAGGACTCTCATATATGGCACAAATTGTTCCGGCTTGGTTTCCGACCTGCATTACTTTGGTCATGGCTCTCGCAGTTCGATTGGGAGCAATCAACCAAATTCCAACATCACACTGAACGCCTTACAGAGTTCTTCATTATTGGCCACGAATCCAATGTCTTATGTCGCTCTCGACGGGTGCCGCACGTCCAAGACTACAGACATGCTCAGTGCCTATATCGGTCAAAGCCGGAAGAACCCAAAACTGACATTTAGAGAGAATGGCTGGGATCCGCGGTTTGCGTGGGGATGGAAGGATGCGAAGGGGATTGCATTCGAACAGCAAGGCGTTCTTTACGACAAACACTTCGAGTTCGTTGGTGACTACTACTGGCATCTCACACAAAGAGATCCATGGAATGGCTATATGTTGCATACCTATGAGGAGGCTGTCGCGTTCGGACAGCATCCAAATGGTGCAAGCCCCTACAATCCTAGCCGGATTGATAACAGCGAGGGGGACTCAATCAACTATGTTGGATGCTACGATTGTTTTTTTGACGAATGAAATGCCGCCACTTAATTGGCTTAGGAATCGCTCTGGCGTTTGTCGGGGGTGTGGCATTCGTATCATGGTTCCGACACCCGAATCAGGCTAACTTTGTCGCTTCAATAGAAGAGAAACCACCGCAACAGTTCGCGCGCAAGCGACAACCCGAAAATCAAACGGGAACGAATGAGCCAACTTTTGATGAGGCTAAGATACCGGTAGATTTATCCAGCACGGCGCAACAAGCTTTGAAATGTGTTTGGGAACTTACGAACGCAGCTAAGTTTTACAATTTCAATCCGCAGATTCGGGCTTACCGCGAAGAGTCAAATCGTTTCGGCGCTCACGCAGTGTTTAGTACGCCTACGCACGTGGCTGAAGTGCTCAATGGGCGCGTGATGAAGCTGATGTCAATTATTGATAGCAGCAGCGCTCGCGAGCCTGACGCCATGAAGAGTTGGTATCAGTGTGCTGGAGAATTGGCCGAAGATGAAGCGACGCGAGAGGTCCAAGCTATCCTTGGCCGGATTGGCGATACAAACACAGTCAACGCGGTCATGAGCGGCCACCACGAGTTTCAGGCCATCTCGATCAATGTTGCGACGCCCGACGGGCAGCGCATTCGTGTCGCGCCTTTCCCGACCGTGCGGCTTTTCGACTCAAATAACGTACTGCGTGTCCGCGCTGAATTCCGTGCGGGACCGACTGGGATCGTTGGCTTGACTGATTGGTTCAACAACCGGTAGTGGGTGATGTCGAAACTCGTTGCAATTGGCAGAATCTTAAACATATTTCGATCCCAATCGCAAAATTTAAGGATCATCGCAAATCCATCAATTTGGGGTCTTGTGCAGCCGTCACCCCTCGTGCTTGAGCACCACCACGCCCAGCGGCGGGAGGGTGAGTTCGCCGGAGAAGGGTTGCTGGTGGACTTGGTAGTCGGTGGCGGTGACGCCACCCGCGTTGCCCACATTGCTGCCGCCGTAAACGAGGGCATCGCTGTTGAGCACCTCGCGCCAGAAACCGCCGCGCGGCAGTCCGACGCGATACGGCGTGCGCGCCACGGGAGTGAGATTCAACACCACCAGCAACTGGCTCGAGCCATCGCCATTCTGCCGCACGTAGGAGAGCACGCTGTTCTCCGAATCGGTGCAATCCACCCAGAAGAAGCCGTCCACCTCGAAGTCCTTTTCCCAGAGCGCCGGCTCGGCGCGGTAGAGTTTGTTCAGATCCTCGACGAAGCGCAGCGTGCCCGCATGGTAGGGGCCTTGTTCGAGGAGGTGCCAGTCGAGTTCGGCGTTTGGATTCCACTCGTTGCGCTGCCCGATCTCGCCGCCCATGAAGAGCAGTTTCTTGCCGGGGAAGGTCCACTGGTAGGCGAGCAGGCAGCGGAGATTGGCGAAGCCCTGCCAGTCGTCGCCGGGCATGCGGGTGCGCAGCGATCCCTTGCCATGCACCACTTCGTCGTGCGACAGCGGCAGCACGAAATTCTCGTGGTGATGATAGAGCATCGCGAAGGTGAGATCGTTCTGATGGTATTTGCGGTAGACCGACTCGCGCTTGAAATAGCCGAGCGTGTCGTGCATCCAGCCCATGTTCCACTTGAGCGAGAAGCCGAGTCCGCCAATGTAGGGCGGGCGCGACACCATCGGCCAGGCGGTGCTTTCCTCGGCGATGGTCACCACGCCGGGATGCTCGGTGTGGACGAGGTGATTGAACTCGCGCAGGAACGCGATGGCTTCGATGTTCTCGCGTCCGCCGTACTGGTTGGGAATCCACTCGCCTGACTTGCGCGAGTAATCGAGGTAGAGCATCGAGGCCACGGCATCGACGCGCAGACCGTCGAGATGAAAGCGCTCGCACCAGAAGAGCGCATTGGCGGTGAGGAAATTCCGCACCTCGTGCCGGCCGAAGTTGAAGATGTAGGTGCCCCAGTCCTGATGCGCGCCCTGACGCGGATCGGAGTGCTCGTACAGGGCGGTGCCGTCGAAGCGCGCCAGCGCCCATTCGTCCCGCGGAAAATGCGCCGGGACCCAATCGACCAGCACGCCGATGCCCGCTTCGTGCAGGGCGTTGATGAGATACTGCAATTCATCGGGCGTGCCGTAGCGGCTGGTGGGCGCGTAGAACCCGGTCACCTGGTAGCCCCACGAAGGATAATAGGCGTGCTCGGCGAGTGGAAGAAACTGAACGTGCGTGAAGCCCGTCCGACGGATGTAATCGATCAGGGGCCCGGCCAGCTCGCGGTAGTTGAACGACTCGAACGGCCCTTTCTTCTTCCACGAGCCGGGATGCAATTCGTAAATCGCCATGCTCTCGCGGAGCGAATTTCTCTTCGCGCGCTGCTCGATCCATTGCGCGTCGCTCCACTTGAACTTGTTCGTGTCCCAAACGATTGAGGCATTCTTCGGCGGCATCTCGAAGAAGAAGCCGTAGGGATCGGTCTTCACCGCCGGGTCGCCATAGACGTTGCGCACTTCGTATTTGTAAAGCGTGCCCTCGCCGAGGCCGGGAACGAAGAGTTCCCAGATGCCCGACGCGCCAATGAGCCGCATGGGATGATAACGTCCGTCCCAGCCGTTGAAGTCACCGACGACGCTGACGCGCTGCGCGCTGGGCGCCCACACCGCGAAGCTCACGCCGGGCACACCATCGATGACGCGGAGATGCGCGCCGAGCTTGTCGTAAATGCGCCGCTCGTTGCCTTGGGCAAAGAGAAAGACATCGGTCTCGCCAAGCGTCGGCAGGAACGAATACGCGTCGCGCACCTGACGCCGGTTGCCCTGGTAATCGGTGATGACGAGGTCGTAGGCATAGACGCGCTTCGGGCCACGCGCCACGCCTTCGTAGATTCCGTTTTCGTCGAGGCGTTTCAGCTTGATGCGCGGCTGGTCCTTTTCGAGTGTGGGCACGACCTCGACGGCGGCGGCATTGAGCAGGAACGCACGCGCCACGACACCCGAACCGTCGCCGAGCGGGTGCATGCCGAGGAGCGAGTGGGGATTGCTGTGACGCGCCTCAATGAGGCTGGTGAGTTCCGCTTCGGTCAGAATCATGGCGGGGAAAGTGTGCCACGAGGAATCCAAGAATGGCAGGGAAAAGAAAGCAGGGGATCAAAGGCCGAAAGCCGGAAACTGAAATCACGTCAGCCGGCAGTAATTCCTGCGAAGCCTTCAACGAAAAGAAAACCGGGCGGGACCTTGTGGGGTGCCCGCCCGGAAACAAACACACGACAAAATCAAGCGGCCTTCGGCGCCGCCTTCTTCCAGGTGCGCTTCGGCGCCTTGACGATCAGACCCTTCTTGATCGCGCTGGCGGCCACGCGGACGTAGCGGACCTCGCCGTTGATCAATGCCTTCACCCGCTGCAGGTTCGGGAAGAACCGGCGCTTGGTGATCGCGGTCACATGCGTGCCGATGCCGCCAAGTTTCTTGGCCTTACCACTGCGCCACACGTGATTTCCCTTGATGGGGCCTTTGCCGGTCAATTCACAGATTCGAGCCATAACCAGATTCTTTTTTCGTTTAAGGAGCGCAGAAACTAGCAGCGAACGCCCCTGTGGCAAGCCCCATTTTCAGGGTTGCCCATTTTGGGCGCATCCGGGCACTGCCCCCGGCGCGCGGCCTTGAGGCCGCTTCAGCGTTCGATGGGTGTTGGCGAAACATCGGCGGACGCTCTCTCGAACGAGGAAGCGACGTAAACGTCGCGCTCCAACCCGGTTGCCTCCGGGGGCACTGTCGAGATGCGCCCCCCATGTTCAGGGTTTTTCAACGGCGACCGGGGCGGCCCACGCCATCCCGTGGCGCAGCACCCGGCCAGGGCGTGCGCCGGTGTGCGCATCGGCCTGAACGACCGGCACGCCGTTGACCAGCACCCACGCGAAGCCGGTGGCGTAATGATGCGGGTCGGAGAACGTCGCGTTGTCCTGAACCTTTGTCGGTTCGACCACCACGAGGTCGGCGGCGAATCCCTCGCGCACCGGGCCGCGATCCTTGAGGCGAAAGGTGTCGGCCGGCAGGGATCTCATTCGGCGAATCGCGTCCTCCAGCCGCAACAACTTCAACTCCCGCCCATGACGCGCCAGCGCCCGCGCGCTGTTGCCGTAGCCGGCGCGTCGTCACACGCCCCGCCGATTTGGAAATCGGCGATGCAACAGGTTCTGGAAACCTGCGCCACAACGGCGGCCCCGGGCGGTGATTTTGGGAGCCACTTGGATCGGCCTGATGTTCTTTGCGCCTCTGCATCGTGGCGTCTTTGCGTTGAATTCTGACTGCGTCGTTCCGGCTTAGAAGCCAATGCTCGCGCCGCCGTCCACGGGCAGCACGACGCCCGTGACGAACTTTGCCGCGGGCGAGCAGAGATACACCGCCGCCTGGCCGATGTCGGCCGGTTCGCCAAAACGCGCCAGCGGGGTGCGGCCGAGAATCTTCTTCCGCCTCTCCGGGTCGCCGTCCATCGCCAGGCGCGTCATCGCGGTGTCGATCCAGCCGGGCGCGATGGCATTGACGCGCACGCCGTGCGGCGAGAACTCGGTCGCGAGCGAGCGCACCATGCCGAGGTAAGCGCTCTTGGCTGCGCCGTAGGCGACGACCTGCGGGATGCCAAAGAGCGCCGCCATCGAGGCAATGAACAGGATCGAGCCGGAGCGGCGCTGAATCATGCCCGGCGCCACGGCGCGGCTCACGGCGTGCGCGCCGAGGACGTGCGTGGTGAGCACGCTGAGAAACT
Source organism: Limisphaerales bacterium (assembly GCA_038249465.1). Classification (GTDB taxonomy): domain Bacteria; phylum Verrucomicrobiota; class Verrucomicrobiia; order Limisphaerales; family JBBRWD01; genus JBBRWD01. The sequence goes on from JBBRWD010000020.1 coordinate 5,461, forward strand.
CTTCCTCGGAGGTTTCGAGAGCGGGTATCTTGAGATGAATCCCCGCGTTGTTGACCAGAATCGTGATGGCGCCAAAGCGCCGGGTCACCTTGTCCACCACGCCGGGCGCCTGATGCAGGCCGGTCACGTCATGCGCGACAAAGCCCGCGCGCGGCCCGATTTCGGCGGCAGCCCGTTTCAACAAATCCTCGCGGCGTCCGGTCAGCACCACGCGCGCACCGGCTGCGGCGAGGCAGCGGGCCATGGCCAGGCCCAGTCCGGTCCCCCCGCCGGTGAATCAAGGCGAGGTCGTTGTCGAGGCGGAAGGTGGATGATGTGGCTGGATTGGGTGGCATGGTGCGAAAGTCGCTCGCCCGGATACCAGTCCAGGCGTTCCCAACGGCGCGCGAAAGTAATGGCTCCGCATTGCGGGGCCAAGAGGGAATTGCATGATGAAAAGTAAGCCGCAAAATGGCAACGCCGGCTGGACGCCTCGCTCGCCGGGTGGTAGATCTTCAACTGTTCACCATCAACCCCATTAAATTATGAAACGCAGAACCTTCTTGAAAGTCGCCGCCGGAGCCGCCGCCGGGAGTTACGCCATGACCATCGAGCGCGTGCTGGCGGAGAGTAAACCAGACGCCACCGTTGAAAAGGTTGCCGGAATGCCGCGCCGCCTGCTGGGCCGCACCGGGCAGCGCGTGTCCATCGTTGGCTACCCGGGGCTGGCGCTCAACAAGGTCGAGCAGCCAGAATGCACCGCCAGCATCCACCAGGCTTTCGAGAAGGGCGTTAACTACTACGACGTCGCCCCGGCTTACGGAAACGGCGTGTGCGAAACCAAGCTCGGCATCGGTCTGCAAGGCCTCGACCGCAGCAAAATTTTCCTCGCGTGCAAAACCAAGAAGCGCGACCGCGACGGCGTCCGGCAGGAATTGGAGAACTCGTTGAAGCTGCTCAAGACGGATCATTTCGATCTCTACCAGATGCACCACCTCGTGACCGTGCCCGAGGTGAAGCAGGCGTTTGGTCCGGGCGGCGCGTTGGAGGCATTCCTCAAGGCGAAGGAAGAGGGCAAGATCAAATACATCGGATTCTCCGCGCACACCACCAAGGCCGCGCTGGAAGCGATGAAGAGCTTTCGCTACGACACGGTGATGTTTCCCATCAACTTCACCGAGTACCTCAATCGCGGCTTTGGCAAGGAAGTGCTCGAACTGGCGAAAGAGCACGGCGCCGGCGTGATCTCCATCAAGCCGATGTCGCGCGGCGCGTGGCCCAAGGGCGTCGAGCAGACGCGCAAGTGGTGGTATCGCTCCACTGAGGAACAGGACGACGTGACGCTCTCGCTGCGGTTCGCGTGGTCGCAACCGGGCGTGGCGGCCGGCATCCCGCCGTCGTTCCTTGATTTGCTGGAACGATCGATTGAGGCCGCGAAGGACGACCGACCAATCGTGGCCGCGGACCTGACGCGCCTGCAGGAGCTCGCCGCGGGAGGAGCCTCCATCTTCACCCGCGAAGAAGAACGGGCGGCAACGGCGAGCCTCCACCCGCACGCGCATCCGAATGCGCCGCTCGACGGCGATTGTCCCTACGCCATGTCGTGACGATAATGCATCTCGCCATTTCGGACACGATTGACGAAAGGACAACGCCTGAATCAGTCCAACAGGCTGCGGAAACTCTCCACGCGGCCCGCCCTGATGCCACCCTCATTCTGTTTGGTTCGCGGACGCGCGGTGATGCGCGGCCCGACAGCGACGTGGATTTCATGGTAGTGCAACCGGAGGTGAATCACGCCGGGAAGTGATGACGATTCTCGGGAACTTGTTCTATCCGCTGCGGCTTCCGGCGGACGTGCTGGTGGCCAGCCACCGGACGTTTGAAAAGTGGCGACAGTGCAGGGCACGATTTACCAAACGGCGGGAACGGAGGGAAAGGGGTCGTATGGCGGCGCTTGAAGCCGCGCGGCTGCTGCTGGCCAAAGCACGGCAGGCTGGGTGCGTGCTGACGCAATTTGTTGCGGACACGGCGGCGGCGGATGAGACGTTTGGTCTGCTTTTTCACGCGCAGCAGCGCCGGATCGCGTTCCAGCTTGTCGGCCACCCGTTCGTGCAAGGTCTTCATCGTCGCCCGAATCTACGCGAAAGTTCTCCGCGTGTGACGGTCGCGGAGGGCGGCCATGCTTCACACCGGGTGGGTGCCTCTGATGATGGATTTCGACTCTCGATGTTCGAGTCTAAAGCGATCACACCTTCTCCGGCACCACGAAGCCCGCCCGGTACGGCCGCATGACCAGTTCGTTCGCCTTGGCGTTGCCGATGAAACGTTCGGTCTTCGGATCAATCTTCAGCGTCGGGCCGAGGGTGAGCTTGGTCTGCCGGAGGTCCACGCCGTTCCGGGCAAGGTGCTCTCCCATGCGGACCAGCGTCTCCTGCGCGGCGGTATCGTTCTTGGTTGCGGCCTGGAGCGCGTCCGGATCGGCGGTCTGCCCGATGCGATGGGAGATGTTGCCAAGGTGGCAAAGCGCGCTGGAGAGATGGCCTTCCAGGATGTCGGCGTTGAGGTCTTCGCGCTTCCGGCTGCGCACCGCCTTGATGAAGTTGGCAAAGTGATTGTTCTCATCGCCGCCGCCACTGAACTTCTTGATCTGTTTGCCGTCCTTGTCCCAGGCGACGTGGCCGTTGGTTGTGCCGCCTTCACATTCGATGATTTGGCCGATGCGCTCGCCGCGATAGGTGTCCATGTTCTGGTTCCAGCCCTTTTCCTGGAATTCCTTCCCTTTCGGCAGGCCGCGGGTTTCGAAGATGAGTTGCACGTCGCCGTAGTCGAAGACGCACATCTGCGTGTTGGCGGTTTCGCCGTCATCGACGTAGCCGAGGCGTCCGCCGATGCTATAGACCGCCGAGGGCAATTCCATTTTGCCGAGCGCCCAGCGGGCTTTGTCCATCTCGTGGATGCCCTGGTTGCCCATGTCGCCGCTGCCGGTGTTCCACACCCAGTGCCAGTCGTAGTGGAGGCGCTTGCGCATGAGCGGGAGCTTGAGCGCCGGGCCGCACCAGAGATCGTAGTCGATGTTCTCGGGAATGGGCTGCGGTCCGTCCACCTTGCCGATGCTCTGCCGCGGCTTGTAGCAAAGGCCGCGCGCGACCTTGATCTTGCCGATGTTGCCTTCGCGCACCCACGCCCACGCCTCGGGATACGCGCCGTTCGAGCGGCTCTGCGTGCCGGCCTGGACGATGCGGTTGTATTTGCGCGCGGCCTCGACGCACTGGCGGCCCTCGAAGACATTATGCGAAACCGGCTTCTCGACATAAACGTCCTTGCCCGCCTGGCAGCTCCAGACGGTGATGAGCGAATGCCAGTGGTTCGGGGTGGCGGTGGCGATGACGTCCACGTCTTTGCTCGCCAGCAGCTTTCGGACATCGGTGTACTTGGCGACCTCCCTGCCCTTTTTCGCCAACTGCGCGGCAGCGTTGTCGAGAATCTTCGTATCGCAATCGCACAGCGCCACGAGGCGCACGCCCGGCATGTTGCTGAAGGCTTTGATGTGATCGCCACCGCGAGAACCAAAGCCGACGACGGCCACGCGGATGTCGCCATTGGCGCCCGTCGCCTGGGACCAGACACGGGCGGGCAGGCTGAGCGCGGCGGCGGTCAGGGCGGATGATTTGAGGAAGGAGCGGCGGTTCAGGGTGTTCATAGTGCGAATTTTGACGATTGAAACGCGGATTGCTTCACCGATCGGCCAGCCGGATATGAACCACTTTCACCTCTTTGACCGGATGGTCGCTCCAGAAGGTCACGGCATAACGGCCGACGATTTTCACCTCCAGCCGCCGGCCAACGGAATCGTGTTCGTGGAAATCGCCCGATTGAAAAGGGTCGTCCGCCAGGCTGCGAATGAACTCCATCACCATGCTGCGCTGGACGCCTGATTTGGGCGCTGTGGCATGTGCTTCCTCCCGAAGGAAGACGGAGTAGCGGACCATCGCCCCTCACCGTTCGTTCAAACGAGCCTCGAACTCATCCGGAGTCAGCCAGCGGCTGCGATCCGCATCATCCAGACGCTGTTTGAGCATTGCGGGGTAGTTTGGATCCTGCGATTCGCGAAGGTGCAGGAGATACGCGATCAACTCGCGTTGCCGCTCCGGGCTCAACGCCCCGGCTTCCTTTTTCAACTCTTCAATGCTCATGGTGGCACGGTAAGACGTCGGCCATTTGTTTTCAACGCCACTCTTGGGCTCATCGCACGAGCGGTTGTCGGTTTAGTCCGCAATTCGCGCAGCGGGCGCGCCGATCCCCAATGGCGCCGCCAAGATTTCAAGCCTTCGCCGGCACCACGAAGCCCGGGCGATACGGGCGGGTAAGCATGGCGTTGGCCTTGTCGTCGTCGGCGAATCGTTCCGTCTTCGGGTTCATCTTCAACACCACGCCGAGTGTGGCTTTGTCCTGGCCAAGATCCACGCCGTTGGCCTGAAGATGCTCGTAGGCCCGGTTGCAGGCTTCCGCTGCGGCGCTGTCGTTGCGGATGGCTTCCTCGATCTGTTCTGGGGCCATCTGCTGGCCAAGGCGATAGGAGATGTTGCCGGTGTGACAGAGCGCGCTGGAAAGATGACCTTCGAGAATGTCGGCGTGGAGATCCTCCTTCTTGCGACTGCGCACGGCTTTGAGCCAGTTCTCGTGGTGGCCGACGCTGCCTTTGAACTCCTTCACCAGCTTGCCGTCCTTGTCGTAGGCCTTGGCGTCGTTGTAGCTCGGCACGGTGACGTGACCGCCCTCGCACTCGACCACGATGCCGATCTTCGCGCCCATGTAGCTGTCCATTTCCTTGGAACCCGTCTTCGATGGCAGGCCGCGGACTTCGTAGATGAGCGGGGCATCGGGATAATCGTGGTAGATCACCATCGTGTTTGGAGTTTCCCCATCGTCGATGTAGCCGAGGCGTCCGCCGACGGCGAAGACGCGCGGCGAGAGTTCGTTCACGCCGAGGAACCAGCGCGCCACGTCCATCTCGTGAATGCCCTGGTTGCCGAGATCGCCGTTGCCGGTGTTCCAGACCCAGTGCCAGTCATAGTGCAATTTCTTGCGCACGATCGGCAGCTTCTCCGCCGGGCCGCACCAGAGGTCGAAATCAATGTTGGCCGGGATTTCCAGCGGCGCGGTGCTCTTGCCGATGCTGCCGCGCGGCTTGTAGCAGATACCGCGCGATGCCTTGACCTTGCCGAGATTGCCGGCCTTGACCCACTCGACCGCCGCCGCGATGCCCTCACGCGACGAGCGGCTTTGCGTGCCGGTCTGGACGATCTTGTTGTGCTTGCGGGCGAACTCGACCATGCGCCGGCCTTCGCTGACGTTGTGCGAGACGGGTTTCTCGACATACACGTCCTTGCCCGCCTGAATGGCCCAGATGGTCGCGAGCGCATGCCAATGGTTCGGCGTGGCGATGGAGACCGCATCCACGTTTTTGCTTTCGAGCAGTTTCCGGATGTCGGTGTAAGTCTCGACGCCCTCACCGACGCGCTGGGCGCCTTTGGCCAGCACTTCCTTGTCGCAGTCACACAGCGCGGTGATGCGCGCGCCCTTGGCCTTGAGCAGCGAGCCGATGTGGCTTCCGCCCTGGCCATTGAAGCCGATGACGGCGACGCGGATGTCATTGTTCGCGCCCGCGACCTGCGCCCAAGAGCGTGGCGAGAGGCTGAGGGCGGCGCCGGTGAGCGCGGTGGACTTGAGGAAATTGCGGCGATTAAAGGTATTCATAGGTTTCGTGGTATTGCTGACGACTAGACGGCGGATTGTATTGAGCGGCTACGGAATTAAATTGCGACGAGGCGGTGGTTACTTTTGTCCGGCGACGTATTTCTCGAATCGCTCCGCGACGCCGGCCTGCTGTTCATCGCCCTCGTGGAGGTAGATGCGGTATTTGAAGGTGACGCTCTTGCCGGCGGGAATGGTGAGGTCGCCCGCCCCGGCGGGCTTCTTTTCAAAGTCGTGCTGTCCGAATGGATTCGCCGCAAACAGGCCGTAATCGCGGACGTGCCACCACGTCGGATACCGCGGGTTCGATGGATTGTCGAAGATCGCCACGCCGAGAATCTTGCCGCCAACCGGCCCCGAGTAGTCGCACCACTCGGCACGCTTGCCCCAGGTCTTGTCGCCCTTCACGCCGGTGCTCTGCACGATCTGCCCGACCGGCTTGCCGGCGTTCTGCTTGTTCGGCTTGAGGCGCATCGTTTCCGCCACACGGATGGCCATCGAGCCTTCCTTGGTGTCACCGAGGACCACTGCCTTGTCCGACGGCGCGGTGAGGGTGATCTCGAAGTCCATCACACGCTCGTTGTCCGGCGTGGCCAGCACGCGGAAAGTGAGTTCGTCGGTGCAGATCACATCGCCAGTCGGTGCAATCCACTGGTTGGCAGAGCGAATCACGCCCGCCTTTTCGCCGGATTTTACTTCGAGGAATTTGTCGTGGACGATCTTCCCGGCCTTCGCTTCCTCCGACCAGAAATCGACGCCGTTGACCGCGCCATGCGAGAACCAGAGCGAGCGGTGATGCTTGTGATCCTGCTCCTCGCCGGGAACGCTCTTCATCGGAAAATCGCGCGTCATCGGCGCCCCGCCCGGTCCGAGCAGCGGATAGAAATACACATGCGGTGCGCCGGTGAAACGATATTCCGTGAATGGCTTGCCATTGATCTCAATGACGAGACGGTCGGATTGCTCGGTGATCTTGACGCCATCCGCTGCGCCGACCGGGATGCCGGAGGTCAACGCCAGCAGGACGCCAGCGACGAAAAAAACAGGCTTGTGGAACATGGTCGCGAGCGTAACGGCGGCGGCAGGCGGATCAATCCAAAACTCCAAAACTCCCGACGGCCGGGGCGCATCCGGGCACTGCCCCCGGCGCGCGGCCTTGAGGCCGCTTCAGCGTTCGATGGGTGTTGGCGAAACATGGCCGGACGGTCTCTCGAACGAGGAAGCGACGTAAACGTCGCGCTCCAACCCCGGTTGCCTTCGGGGGCTGTGTCGAGATGCGCCCCCGACGGCCCGGGGGAAACGGGGATATAGGCGACCCCGCGCAATCCGGGATGCGGCGGCTTCGGTGCCAGCCTCAAACTCTTTCGCGATCATTTCCGCGGAATCGCGATGGTGACGACGTAGGGTCCACTGCCACCGGCGGTGTCGGCATAGAAAAGGTCGAAACCTTCCTCAGTCAGTTCCAGCGCGATGAGGTCGCGGCCGCGCCGCTGCACGATTCGGGCGCGCGACAGATCCAGTTCGGGGGCGACCTCCAGCCAGCCGGGTGGCGGCGATTTCACGTCCGTCCACGGTTCGCCGTCGAAGAGAATGTCTGCCGGAGGATTGTAGTGACGGTTGTCAATTCTGACCGAGTTGGTCGTGAAGATGAAACGCCCGCTGCCATCGATGATCGCACTCAGGGTCAGCATTTTCACCGGCGTCTGCGACGGGGCCGCCGGCTCCTGATTCATCCGGCGCGCCACCAGCACCGCGAGGACCAGCGTGAAGACGGCAACCAACGCGGCGGGCAGCATCCAGCGTTTCATGACGCGCGGACTTCAGCGCGGACGGATGATGAGTTCCTCGACGATGGCGTGTGCCGGCAGACGGATGGCGAGCAGCGCGCACTCAGCGACATCCTCCGCGCGCAGCATGCGGGCGCGGGCGTCGGCAGTCGGCGGTTGCGGACGCTGTTCGAGCAGCGGCGTGTCGATGTCTCCCGGGAAAATGGCGCAGGCGCGTATGCCACGGCCGCGCTCTTCGGCGTTGATGGCCTGGGTCAATCCGGCGAGGCCGAATTTCGAAATCACATAGGCCGGGCCGGCCTTGGGGCTGGCCAGTTTGCCGGCATCGGACACGATGTTCACGATGGTGCCCGAGCCGCGTTGGCGCATTGCCGGCAGAAACGCCTGCACGCAGAAATAGGCGCCGTGGAGATTGGTGTCGATCATCCGGTGATAATCTTCGGGCGAGAGGACATCAAGAGCCCGGCGGGGCGCGTTGGTGCCGGCGGCGTTGACCAGCACCTCAACCTCTCCAAACGCGGCCAGAACGCGCCCCGCCATCGCCTGGATTTCCTCGGCGCGACCGATGTCGCACGGCACGGCGAGGAACTGCGCGGCGTGCGCACCAGCGAGGGCAATAGTTTCGCGCAAAGCTTCTTCGCGGCGTCCGACAATCGCCACACGCCAATGATCCGCGGCGAGGGCCAGCGCGATGGCGCGGCCCACGCCGCTGCCGGCTCCGGTGATGACAGCGTTTTTTTGCATGGTTTGGTGGGCGCAGTTTGTCACGAACGCGGGCAGCGAAGCGAGAGATCTTCGGCACGGACGGAGGAGACGCGATCAGTGGCTCCAAGTAGTGGCGCAAGCTTCCAGCTTGCAGCCGTGCCAGCAACCCTCTGGGTTGGTGGACGAATAGCCCCGGCTGAGGAGATCGCAGGATGAACTATCGAAACAGTTCCCTCACCGTCCGGCCAAGGATCTGCCAGTCCTCAGCGCGCGGCGCGGGCATTCTGCGCTCGACGGCGCGCTGGGGCCAGGCGCGCCCTACCTTCCGGATTTCTGTCAGCGCTGCGCCGCACTTTGGCCTTTGAGCTTGAATCCGCCTCACCTACGCTCGCGGCCACCGGCCGGCTTCCAAGCAGCGTGCCGCCGGACGTGACTATGACCGCCTTTGCCCTGACGATTTTCACCGGAGCGTTCCTGCTGTTTCTCGTGCAGCCGCTCATCGGTAAATTTATTCTCCCCTGGTTCGGCGGCAGCCCGGCGGTGTGGACGACCTGCCTGTTGTTCTTCCAGGTTTCTCTCCTCGGCGGCTATGCCTACGCGCACTTGAGCGCGCGCTGGCTCAAGCCGCGGCTCCAGGCCATCACCCATCTCGCTCTGCTGGCCGCGGCGCTGATTTTTTTGCCCATCATTCCCGAGGAGCACTGGAAGCCCGGCCCCGACGCCGACCCGACGTGGCGCATTCTCGCGCTGCTCGCGGTGACGATTGGCCTGCCGTATCTCGTGCTGTCCGCGACCGGCCCGCTGATGCAGCAATGGTTCACGCTCGCCAAACCCGGCGTGTCACCCTACCGGCTCTACGCGCTCTCGAACGTCGGCTCACTGCTCGCGCTGGTCGCGTATCCGTTCGTGGTGGAACCATGGCTGGCGCGGAAAACGCAGGCGTTGTGGTGGTCGGTTGGTTTGGCAATTTACGCCGTGTTCACCGTGGTCTGCGCGCTGCGACTTTTTCGGACGTCACATCGTTCAGCGACTTCGACTCTCTCCGAGGCGGCGGCTCCCGAAGTCACGAAGCCATCGGGCGCGCAACGTCTGCTCTGGCTCTGCCTGCCCGCGTCCGCGGTCGTGCTGCTCATGGCCATCACCAACAAGATGTGCCAGGACGTGGCGGTCATCCCGTTCCTGTGGGTGCTGCCGCTGGGGCTTTACCTGTTGAGCTTCATCCTCTGCTTCGACAGTCCGCAATGGTACTGGCGCCGGTTCTTCGGCATCGCTCTGGCGATCGCGGCGGCGCTGCTTTGCCTGGTGCTCTTCGAGAAGAAGATGCCGTTGCTGCCTCAAATCATCATCTACTGCGGCGCGCTCTTCGTCGCCTGCATGGTCTGCCACGGCGAACTCTACCGAGTGCGGCCCGACCCGCGTTACCTCACTGGCTTCTACCTGATGATCGCTCTGGGCGGCGCGGTGGGCGGAGTATTCGTGGCGCTGGTGGCGCCGCTGATCTTCAATGGCTACTTCGAATTGCACTGCGGCATCGTCGTGCTCGGATTGCTCCTCGCCTGGCTGCACGGGCGCGAGGACAATCAGTGGCGCATCGCCGGACGCCCGTTCCCGCTCTGGCGCGTCGTCCTCGCCGCCAGCCTCGTTCTGGCCATCCCGCTCTGGATGGAGGCCCGCACGAATCGCGGCCTCGTCATCGCCAAATCCCGCAATTTCTACGGCGTGCTGAAAGTGTATGAGGATCAGGTGGACGATCCGTGGCTGCATTGTTACCTGCTGCAATGCGGCGAGATCACTCACGGCATCCAACTCGCCCATCCCACGCGCAAAATGGCCCCGGTGAGTTACTACTCGGAACGCAGCGGCGTGGGCAAATTGATGAGCGTCCTGCCATCCGGACCGCGGCGCATCGGGGTCATCGGCCTCGGCACCGGCAGCATGGCCGTGTATGCGCGCCCCGGTGACACGATCCGCTTCTACGAGATCAATCCGGAGGTGCGCCGCTTCGCCGAGACGAATTTCACCTTCCTCAGCGGCACCACCGGAAAGGTGGAGGTGATCATGGGCGACGCGCGGCTCTCGATGGAACGCGAGGCGCCGCAGCAATACGACGTGCTGGTGCTTGATGCCTTCAGCAGCGACGCCATCCCGGCGCATCTGCTCACCCGTGAGTCCTTCGAGATCTATCTGCGCCACCTCAAGACGAACGGCGTGATCGCCGCGCACATCTCGAACCGCCACCTCGACCTTCGTCCGGTGATGGAGAATCACGCGGCGCAATTCGGACTGGCCACCGTGTTCGTCATCCAGGACACGGTCAACCAACCGTGGTACGTGCTGCCTTCGCAATGGTTTCTGCTCAGCCGTGACAAGGTGTTGATCGACCACCCGGATCTCCGTCTGGTGGCCGCGCCACCGCCCGAGAAGCCGCGAAGGATCCCGCCGTGGACCGATGACCACGCGAGCCTGCTGCGCGTGTTGAAATGACGCCGGGCCGATGGAACCGCAACCAAGCGTTTTGGAGTGCGCGGACTTGCCCGCGCTCTCGGCAGGCGACTCGTCGCCGTCGAGCGGGGAGCGGCATTTTTAGCGGTTTCAATAATTCTGTGGCGACGTTCTTGGGTTGGTCGGAGCGTTCTCCCTCACCCTGACCCACTCCCGCTGGGAGAGGGGACAACCATCGGCACGTTCAGGTTTTTCGGCAGCGCTTCCCGCCAACACAGCCGCTGGTTTCGCAGCAAGACGGCCAACGATTCTCCCTCTCCCAGCGGGAGAGGGCCGGGGTGAGGGAGAGCCGCGTTTACTCACCAAGCGGCTAAGGAATAAACCTAAAACCCGCAGTTCAACCACGGATGGACACCGATGGACACGGATGCCAGGCACTTGCAGAAACCAGTGGATCAACCGGAGGGTGAGGAGGACATGCCGCAGGAAATCCGTGTTTATCCGTGTGCATCCGTGGTTTGTGACTTCTTCGCCCGATTCCAATTGCTCCGTTTAGGATAAATTAAACCGCTCTAAAACTTCACCAATTCGCGGCGGCGCTGGGTGAAGCGGCAGGTTTCTGTGTAGCCAACGCTGCGGGCCAGCGCGATGGCTTCGGCGAAGTTCATCCCGACTTCCTCCACCGCGTGCGCGTCGGAGCCGAAGGTGATCGGGATGCCATGACGATGCATCGCGTGGACGATCGACGGCGCGGGATAAATCTCGCGGCATTCCTTGCGCAAGCCAGCGGTGTTGATCTCGACGGCCACGCCGGATGACGCGGCGGATTTCAGGAATCGCTCGACCAACCCGGTGATGTCGCGCTGCGGGCGGAAGCCGAATTTCTTCGGCAGATCGGCGTGGCCGATGATGTCGAAGAGGCGCGACTCGGCGGCCATAGTCAGGCGCTCGAAATAGACCGACCACACCTCGAAGGCGTCGCGCGATTTCCATTCCGAGAGGCGGCTGGGATCGTCGATGGCCCAGGAGTCGGAGACGTAGTGGACGGAGCCGATGAAGTAATCCCACGGATGCCGCGCGGCGAGGTCGCGGATCCAGTCCTCGTGGCCCGGCAGGTAATCGACTTCGAGCGCGAGCTTGATGGAGAGGGCCGGGTGGGTGCGCTGTGCGAGGCGGACCTTCTCCACGTAGTCATCGAGCTGGTCGAGGCGCATGCGCCAGTTGTCGAAATCGTCGTGCGGCATCGGCGAGTGATCGGAGAAACCCATCTCGGTGAAGCCGAGTTGCACTGCGCGCGCGGCGAGTTCGACCGGTTCGCCGGTGGCATGACGGCAGAGCGGCGTGTGGGTGTGGTAATCGGGGGGCATGGTGATGGACCCAATGCTCAACACATTGCTAACGTTGCGGCCGAGTTAGAGTGCGACATGGAACGTGAGTCCCCTGTGGCAAGAAGGCAGGAAGAACCACCCGCCGGGCGGAACGGGGCGAAGTAAGATCTGTCGGTGGTCGATGTAGATTGAGACGACATCACCCTCTCCTGGGCGGAGGACCGCGCTGCCAGACTCGTCGGTAAGTTCCTCGCCCGTAATGCCCGACGTGCTCTCGGTGTCGAGTGCGACACCGGAGACCGGACGTCCGCCGCGGGTAACGTGGAAGATGATGGTATGAGGCTCGCCGCCGGTGCTCCAAGTAATCCACGGCGGAAAGGTAGGAACGCCCGACCTGAGATAGAACCACCAGACGACAAGAATGAAGAAGACGCCGCCAGTGATGACGATGCGCCTCCGCCACTTTTTTCGGGAGGTTGTCTGGTCTTCATTCACGGGAAAAGAAAGAGCTCAACACTCAGCTCAATCCCCCAGCAGCTGCGTCGGGAAGAGCCGCTCGTTGTTCGGATTGGCGGTCGGGAAGGCCTTCGAGGAGAAGGTCACGCCGATGGTGAAGCTGTCCGGCACGTTGCCGATGGGATTCTTCTGCCAGCTCAGATTGAGCGCGCTCACGAAACTCCGGAAATCGCGGTAGAGGGTGTAGCGCTGCTCCTCAATGACTCCGTAGTGCGCCTCGTAGAATATGCTGGCGCGGGCGGACCAGTTTTCGCTCAGGCGATAGAAGAGGGTGGCGAAGTAAAGGTCGTTGCCCGAGTTCGGGATGCCAGGAACTTCGCGCTGGTAGCGCTGCCCGACACTGAGGTTCCAGACGTTGTTGGGCAGGAGGGTGACGGCGTTGTTGGCCGCGTTCCACTGCTTCTCGTTGATGTCGTAACGCAACTCGGAACTGAGAATGAGCCAACTGAACGGCTTCCAATCGAGGTCTGAGTAAATGTCGGAGAAGGTGCCCTGCTCGGCCCGCGGGCTGAGGCGCCAGTCGGTATAGACGGCCCAATTGACCACGGTGTCGATGACGCCATTGCGCTTGGTCTGAAGTTTGTTGCGCAGCGCGAAACGGAAGGTGTTCTCGCTGTCGATGGAGTCGATGTCGTTGTATTCCGGGAAGGTGATCGGCAGCAGCCGCGTGCTCGGAGTGAGGTAGTCGAACCTCGGCAGATCGAGCGGGACGACATTCGGGTCCGGCACGTAGGCGTAGATGATCGAGGGCTGGATGATGTGCCGGAGGCCGTCGAGTTTGAAGAGGTCGCTGTGGACGTCGGGGAAAATGCGCGAGGCCTTGGTGGAGAGTTCGGTGCTGGTGTTGAACAAGGCACGGTTCGCCTCGTTGAGCGGCTGGCCGAAGACGTCGGAGGAACTGTAGTGCGTGTAACGTCCGCCGGCGCGCGGGGTGAGGTTGAGCCAGCCGAAAAAATTCAGCGGCAGCGAAAACTGGTGGAAGGTGTCCGCGCGCCAGGCGGAATATTCATCCACGACATCGTAGGCGAACTGGCGGCGATACCAGCCGAGGGAACTCGAACTCTCGTAGTAAAGCGGCGTGCGCCCGACCTGCTGGGGCAGACCGGTGAAGGTGATGTCGGGCAGGCGTTCGACCGTCTCGACCGAGTCGTTCACCCGCCCCACGGTCAGCGCGTTGAAGGTGAAGTTCTGCCACTGCTGCTGGACTTCGAGGAAGGTGGTGGGCTGGGGATTTTGCCGGTAGATGTTCTCAAAGAAATCGCGCACCACCACCGCGTCGTTCTGGTAACGGACCGCCGCCTTGACGGTGAGATTCGAGGTGACCTGTGTCTGGTGCTCGAACCAGACGATGCCGCGGTTGTCGGACTGAGCCAGGCCGGTGCCGGATTCGTTGCGATCGAGATCGTGGATGAAGAAGGTCCAGACTTTGCCATCGCCGAACTTGGGCAGATTATAGCTGAAATTCGGGCCGAACCCGACACCGCGCTTGGCGTAGGCGTTGAGGGTGACGCTGCTCTCGAGACGTTCATCCCAGAACCAGTTGTAGCTCGTCATCAGGTAGGGGCCGAACTGGCTCTTGTAGCCGGGTTCGAGCACCCAGTAATTCGGGTGGCGCTGCAGGTAGCGCCGGTAGCGCGGAAAATAAAAAACGGGCACCTTGCCGAGGTAGAGCACCGCGTCCTTGGCCTCCACATACTCATCCTTTATGATGACAATCGACTTGGCGCGCACGCGGTAGCCCGGCTCGGAATAATCGTCCGTCGTGACGAAACCCTCGGCCATGACGTAGAGGTTGTTCGTCAGGTCGCCGGTCATCACCTCGCCCTGGACGAAGAACGGGTATTGCCCGAAACGGAAGTCCTCGCCCGCCATCTTGCCTGTCCGGAAATTGTACTCCAGCTTGTCCCCCACCCAGACACGTCCACCCGCTTCCAGTCGCACGCCGCCCTCGGCCTGAAGGTCGCCGGTGTTCTGATTGCCGGTGATTTTGCGGGCGCTCAGGCGGGATTCGCCGGCCTTGATGACGATGCCGTTGGTGGCGGAAAACTCGCCGGAATCGAGGTTGAAATCAACGGCATCGGTGGCCTCGAATGAGAGTTTTTCGCGGGATTGCGGCGCTTGCGCCCAAGCGAGTCCGGCGGCGCAAAACAGGAACACGAGGATGAGGATCAACGGGTGCATCGGGCGCGCACAGCTAACCAAACCGGCCGGGGAGTGCCAAGAAGGGATTTGGCAGCCGGGAGTTGGCCACGGCTTTCTTCGCCGCAGGCCGTCCGGTTGGCACGGACTGTGGTTAGAAATTTGACTTGTGATGAAAATTAAATAGGTTCACGCCCATTGCCGGCCGATTTTGTATGCAAACACGAATCATTTTTTCCCTGGGCGCCTGCCTCCTGATGGCGGGCACGACGACCTCCCACGCGCAGCTTCCCCCGCCGCCGGCGACCGCGCTGACGGTGAGCAACGGGCAGACGCGCATCGGGTTCACGCCCTACCCGGCGGCCGAGCAGTATGTCATTCAATCCTCGGGCGATCTGGCGCAGGGCTTCACCAACGACCTCACCGGCACGTTTTCCGGCTATTCGTGGCTCACCACCAACACGCTGCCGGCCGCCTTTTACCGCCTCGCCGTCACGCCGCTCAGCAGCAACACGCTGTTCTCGGCCAATCTGCTCAATCGCATCGCCTACGGCCCGACGCCCGATGACCTGGACCGCCTCGCCGCCATTGGCCCGCAGGCTTACCTCGATGAGCAACTCGCGCCGGAGAACATCGCGGACAATGCGGACGCCTATGTCGCCGTGACGACGAATGGCATCACCCTGCCGGAAACCACCAACTGGACGCTGGTCACCGTCACCGGGCGCGTCACCAGCGGCTCTTCCACCATGTATCTCTATCTCACCACGCCCGGGGAATTGCTGGTCGATGATGTGGCTCTGCGCACCCTGCGGACCGTCATCACGACGAATATTTTTCAGGACACGAATTCCCTGATGGTGACGAATTACAGCACCAACACGGTGTTCTCGACGAATCTCCTGCTCAACGGCGACTTTGAAATGGCTCTGGCTCCCGCGTGGAGCGGCATCAGTAATCACGTCAGTTCCGCGATCACCACGGATGCCGCGCATTCGGGTTTGGCGTCACTGCGAATCGTCTCCACGGGCATCGGGACAGGAGCGACCGGGTCAGTCACCCAGGTGTTTTCGCCACCGATCACCAACGTGACCGTCGTGCTGAGTTTCTGGTACCTGCGCACGATGATGGCGGACGAACTCGTGGCGCGACTTTCCGGCAGCGGCGTCGCGGCCTCGGGTGCGGAACCGCCCGTGACGCCGACGTGGTATTACGTGACCACGACAGGAACTGCGTCGAACACCCCGGCGCTCTACATGTATCTTTCGGGCGCGGGCGAGGCGTTCATCGATGACATCTTCCTGGCGCGCGGCACGACGCCGGAACAGGGGACCAACCTCCTGCTCAACGGCGATTTCGAGCAAGCCCTGACCAACGGATGGCGGTGGTCCGCGGATTTCACCAACTCGTTCATCAGCCCGACGCTGTCCCATTCCGGGAATGGCAGTCTCAAGATCATCGCGACCGCCGCCGGTGCGGGCAGCGGTGATTCGATTTATCAGACGAACATCTTCGGCGTCACCAACACCGGCACCTTCACCCTCAGCTTCTGGTACCTGCCCAGCACCCAGAACCGGACGCTCACCGTGCGCCTTTCCGGCAGCTTGCTGCAGGCCGCCCCGGAAACCTCGTTCGCCGGCATCCGACGCCGTCTCGACACCTTTGGCGGGGCGGATCCCGAAACCGGTTTCACCACCGCGCGATCGGTCAACGGCGCGAGTCTCGCGGACTTGCGCGCCTGGTTTGTGATGAATGCGGTCGGTGGGAAGCGTCAACTCCTGGAGGTGCTCACGCAGTTTCTGGAAAACCATTTCGTCACTGAACACGCCAAGAGCGCGGACTACTTCGACCGCAGCTATGATGACACCACCTTGATGGACAAGCTGGCCACGGACCTGGAATACCGCGAGATCTCGAAGTGGCGCGCGGCGCTCGGCCGGCCGGATTGCACCTTCCACGACCTGTTAAAAATCAGCGCCGAAAGCCCGGCGATGATCGTCTATCTCGACACCGTGGACAGCAAAGCCACCGGAACCAGCATCGCCAACGAGAACTACGCCCGCGAGTTGTTCGAGCTGTTCTGCATGGGCGTGGACAACGGCTACGATCAGAACGACATCGTGGCCATGTCGCGCGCCTGGGCGGGCTGGTCCGTCGATATCGTGGACAAGGAGCACATCAACAATCCGCTGGCTCCGCCCTCCACGACCTACGGCTTCTATCCGGGCTCCGGCTACAACGCGAGTTCCAACCGCGTCGGCGTCTGGTCGTTCCGCTTCAAACCGGAAAATCATGGCACCAATCGCGCCCCGCTGCTCTCCGAGTGGGATACGACCAGGACGAACCTCGTCGCGCTCGGACCCAAGATCGTTCCGGCCCGCTACGGTCCGCCGTGGGCGGGCACGCCCTACCAGCTTGTCATTCCGCCGCGCCCGACCAACGACACCAATGGCATCCGCGACGGCTACGAAGTCATCCAGCACCTGGCCAATCTCCCGATGACGATGGAATACATCAGCATCAAACTGTGCCGGCTGTTCGTGCATGATGACTTCCCCAATCCGACGACCAAGAGCGACGCGCTGGAATACGCCTTCTACGATTACACGCGGCCGGACCTCTCGCCCGAGGCCAAGCTGGTGCATGACTGCATGCTCGCCTGGTGGAACAGCACCCCGCGCGGCAACCTGCGCGACGTTCTCCGCACCATCTTCGCCAGCGAACTCTTTCGCAGCCATGGCGGCTCGATGCAAAAGGTGAAGACGCCGCTGGAGTACGCCGCCAGCACGATCCGGGCGCTGCGGGCGCAGAATCCCGATGGCACCTTCACCGCCAGCACGGACGGCTATTCGATCTCCGGCCGAGATCGCACCGCCGCCTCATCGCCGCTGACGCGCATGGGGCGGATGATGCTCTTCGACCGGGATGCGCCGGATGGTTATGCCGAAGACGGCCCTCCCTGGATCAGCGCCGGGACGCTGGCGGAGCGCGTGCGTTTCCTCCAGACCACGCTCATGCCATCCGGCGCCAGCACCAAGACCGACGGCATCAGCGGCGGCAATTTCAACCTGACTGACCCGGTGCGGCTGCTGAAAAGCAAGCTGCCGGCCGCGAGCTGGCGCAACGCCAGCGACGTGGCCGCCTATTTCGCCGCGATTCTTTATCCGGGCGAAGGTCTCGGAAACCTCCAGGGCTATCGCGATCTCGCCGTGAACTTCCTCAACACCGCCGACGACGGGGTGACCCCGTCGCTGGTCGCCAACCTCACCGACACCAGCACCACTTACGACACCCGCGTCCGGGGCATGGTGGCGATGCTGCTGGGCCTGCAACGTTTCCAGGAGCAATAATTCTATGTCCAAACTCAACCTGATCACCCGTCGCTCGTTTCTCGATCAGTCCGTCAAAACAGGCCTCGCCGCCGCGCTAGCCACGTTGGTGGATATTCCGCTGGTGATGAAGCGGGCGCTCGCCGAGGGCAACATCGGACTGAACGGGAAGAAAATCCTCTTCATCTGGCTGCGCGGCGCCAACGATGCCCTCAATTCGGTCGCGCCGATCCGCGACAGCGCCTATGCCACCGCCCGGCCGACGCTGGCGCTGCCTATGCAGGCGGGCCTTGCCTATGATTATCAGGGGCCGGTTTTCGACCCGACGGTGTTCGCCAGCGATGACGACACGCCCGCCAACCGCGCCTTGCGCTCCTCGGGCCTGAACACCTACAGCTACGCGAACGCCATCCGGTCCGGCAACGGCTTCGCGGCGCTGCATCCGTCGCTCAAGTTCCTCGCGCCGGTCCTGAATGCGGGCGACCTGGCGCTGCTTCATCGCGTGGCCTACCCGAAGCAATCGCGCTCGCATTTCGATTCGCAGCGCTATTGGGAGAATGGCTCGCCGAACAACAACATCCTCAACGACGGCATCTTCTACCGCACGCTTATCGAATCCGGTCTGGCCAACACGGCACCGCTCACCGGCGTTTCCGTGCAATCGTCGCTGCCGCTGATCCTGCGCGGCTCGGAAGCGGCGATGACGAACCTCACCGACCCCACCCGCTACAATCTGCTCGGCGTGCCGACACCCTCCGGTGATTTCAAGGCCGATGCCGCGATCGCTGCGGCCAACGGCCTGCCGTTTCCGGCGAAGAGAAGCCGCGACTTGCTGGAGCTCCAGTATCAGAATCTCCAGAACACGCTGAATCTCTTCTCGACGATCAATTTCAACGAGTCCGGCAACACCTTCCAGGATGACATCAAGACCGATGGCGACACCGACTGGCTGCCGATTGACAGCTCAGGCGCCTCGCTCGGCGATCCGGCCAGGGGCTATTTCCTGTTCCCCACCAACAGCGACAAGAACGGCGGCTGGCGGCGCCCGGATCGCTCGGCCAACGCCAACAAGTATGTCATCAGCACCAACCACCACACCTTCTTCAAGAACCTCAAGGCGGCGGCGATGATCCTCAACAAGACCGACGCCATCATCGCGGGCACGGAGCTTGGCGGCTTTGACACCCATCAGAATCAGGGAGCGGTCACCGGTTCGCACCCGAACCTGCAGCAGGCCATCGGCTGGTCCATCTACGCCCTGCGCAAATATTTTTCGAACTACGCCGATCGCGCCGCATGGAACAACGTCGTCGTGGTAACGCTCTCGGAGTTCGGCCGCAAGACGGTGGAGAACTCCGACAAGGGCACCGACCACGCCGAGGCAGGCGTCATGTTCCTGGCCGGGGGCGCCGTCAAGGGTGCCGGGAAAATGGGCCGCGTCACCGGCATCTACAACTGCGGCGGCAGCGGCGATCCGGTGCCTTGGGTTTCAGGCACGGGCGGCTCAATGTTTGGCGTCAGCAACGCCTACCTCAAACGCGCCACGGATTTCCGGTCCGTGCTCGGCGAAATCGTGCGCGACCATCTCGGAGCGACGCCGACCCAGCTCGGCCGCATCATCCCGGGATATGTCGATGCGCGGGAAAAGCTCCAGTCCGGGGGCACCTCGACCATCGACAACACCGCCGTGACCGGAGAACTCGACCTCATTTAGCAAGTCACCTGGCCGTTCGGCACGGGTCAGCGCTCCCGCCGGATCGCGGCGGAAGCTTGGCTGCCAAGACGATCAGCCCTGACCCGGCTCCGGATGCGTCCACGGCGCGCGATAGGGACGGCGCAGGAGTTGATTGGCCTCGGCGTCGTTCACCACCTGGCCCTTGACCGGATCCCACTGCAGCGAGCGACCCGCCTTCGCCGAGACGTTCGCGAGGATGCTCGACGCGCTGGAAATGTAGCCCTGCTCGATGTCGGCCACTGGCTTGCCGCGCGTGCCGATGCAGGTGAGCAGGTCTTTCATGTGCTTGCGAATGGCCGGCGCGACGTGCTTCTCGAGATCCTTCTCGGTCTTGTCCACCGGGAATTCCTCCAACTCGTAGGTCACGTCCTTGTGGATGGGCTGCCCCTGCCCTTGCGGGATGAAGTCGTAGCTCATCACGCTGGCCTTGAGCGTGCCTTTGTCGCCGTAGAAGGTCGCGCCCCACGGATATTTCGGGTCAGGCGATGAGCCCCAGGTGCGGTGCTGCCAGATGACCTGCGTGTCGCCGAAGTCGAAGGTGGCGGTCTGGGTGTCGGAGATGTTCGACTTGGCGTTCTTGTCCACGACGATGCCACCAGTCGAACTGACGCGCACCGGCCAGCCCAGGTCCATCATCCAGCGCGTCATGTCGAGCATGTGGATGCACATGTCGCCGACAATGCCGTTGCCGTATTCCATGAAGGCCCGCCAGCCGCGCGGATGCACGATGCTGTTGTAGGGGCGCAGCGGCGCGGGGCCGGAGTACATCTCCCAGTCGAGGTTCTCGGGCGGGGCGGTGTCGGGGGGATTGCCGCGGTTGCGCATGTGGTAGTAGCAGCAGATTTCCACCAGGCCGATCTTGCCAAGCTTGCCCTGCTGGATGAGGTCGCGCGCTTCTTCGAGATGTGGCGTGCTGCGGCGTTGCGTGCCCACCTGCACCACACGGCCCAGCTTGCGAGCGGCGGACAGAATCGCCTGCCCCTCGACGACATCCACGCTGATCGGTTTCTGAAGGTAAAGATCGGCGCCCGCCTCCATCGCCGCGATGGCCGTCAGCGCGTGCCAATGATCCGGCGTGCCGATGAGGACGATGTCGAGATCCTTCTCCTTGAGCATCTCGCGGTAGTCGGAATAGGTGCGTGGACGTTGCTTCGAGGCCTGGCGCGTGGCCGCCATGTCGGCAGCTCCCTCCAGCATGCGCTTATCCACGTCGCACATCGAGACGATCTCGACGGGCGCGACCTGGACGAGTCGCCAGAGGTCACACTTGCCATACCAGCCCGTGCCGATGAGGCCGACGCGCTTTTTCTGGTCGGCAAACTCAGCGGCGAACAGTCGTTTTGCAGGGAAGAGCAACCCGGCAGCGCCGAGTCCGGAAGTTTGGAGAAATTGGCGGCGGTTCATGCGGTGGTATTAACCGTAATTCCGTGCGATGTCCAAGCCGAATCTGGGCATGCAGAATCTGGGCGACCTGAGGAGAGCCGCGTGATGGGCGAAGCCGACATTGCCGGGGTGACGGTCAGAAGGCGCATCACAGGCTGGCGGTGGTTATCCCCGCGGTCTTCTCAGTAACTCATCCGGTCGAGCTTCACCTTGCCGCGGAAAATCCAGTAGATGCTGACCGTGTAAGCCAGCACGATGGGCACGCCGATGAGCGCGATGGTGAGCATGATGCCCAGCGTCTTTTGCGAAGAGGCCGCGTTATAGATGGTCAGGCTGTTGCTCGCCGGATCGACGCTGCTGAGTACCATGTGTGGAAACATCTCCAGGCCGAAGAGGAGCATGAGCGCCATCATCGCCGCGCACGAGGAGAGGAAGGCGGAGAAGTCGCGGCCACGGTGAATCTCGCGCGGGATGTTGGCGATGGCGAGCATGTTGACCACCGCCACGCTGAAGAGCCACGGGTTGGAGCGCACGCGCGCCGCCATGTGCGGCACGTAGAGCAGCGTCGCCATGGTGGTGGTGGCATAGCAGATGATGAAGAAGATGATGGCGTTGTTGACCCAGCCGCGCGCCTGCTCGTGCAGCGTCCCCTCGGTCTTCATGACGAGGTAGATCGCGCCGTGCATCATGAACAGCGACACGGTGGTCACGCCGAGCAGCAGCGCGTAAGGATGCAGGAGGCCGAGGAAGGTGCCGGCAAACTCCCCACGCGCATCAATGGGCACGCCCCAGGCGATGTTGCCCATCGCCACGCCAATGAGAAATCCGGAGAGAATGCTGCCGCCGAAGAAGCCGCAATCCCACATCTGGCGCCACCAGCGCATGGGTTGCTTGCTGCGGAACTCAATGGCCACCGCGCGGAAGATGAGCGCCGCCAGCAGCAGCATGAACGCGAAATAGAAACCCGAGAACACGGTGGCGTAAACGATCGGAAACGCCGCGAAGAGCGCGCCGCCGCCCGTGACCAGCCACACTTCGTTGCCATCCCAGACCGGACCGATGGAGTTGAGCATGATGCGCCGGTCCTCGTCGGTCCTGGTGAAGAGATGCAGCGCGCCGACGCCGAGGTCGAAGCCATCGAGCAGCGCGTAGCCGGTGAACAGCACGCCGACGAGGACAAACCAGACGGCGTTCAGATCGAGCGAGGCGGGGAAGTTCATGGGTCAGTTCCGGGTAGGCAGAGCCAGCTTGCCGGCGGGCACGAGATCCTTTTCATCCGGGCCGTGCTGGATTTTGTCGTTCAGCAGATAGACGAACACCGCGAAGAGCAGCAGGTAGATCGCGGTGAAGAGAATCAGCGAACCAAGCACCTCGCCCGCTTTGACCACCGCCGAGAGACCATCCGCGGTGCGCAGGTATCCGTAAACAATCCATGGCTGCCGCCCGACTTCGGCCGCGAACCAGCCGAGCTGATTGGCGAGTTGCGGGCCGAGCACCGAGAAGACCAGCAGCCAGAGCAGCCAGCGTTGCTCGAAGAGCCGGCCGCGCCACCACTGAAAAGCGCTGAACACTGCCAGCGCCATCAGGCTCATGCCGATGGCGATCATGCCGTGGTAAAACTGAAACACGGGCTGCACCGGCGGACGGTCGGCGGGCGGAAATTCGCGCAACCCCTTCACCGGCTGATCGCTGCCAAGCATGATCCGGCTGATCCAGCGCGGCAGCGGGATTCCATGAACCTTCTCCTGTTTTGTGTCCACCCAACCACCGAAGTAGATGGGAAGTTCCGCCGTTTCGTAGTGGCCCTCGAAGGCCGCCATCTTGGCCGGCTGATTCTTGATCACGCCTGCGGCGCTCTCGTGGCCGGTGACGATTTGCAGCACCGACGCCACCAGTGCCAGCACCAGCCCGACCTTGAGCGAGCCTTGCGCGAAGTCCACGAAACGCCGCCGGAGCAGATAGAACGCGCTCACGCTGATGACGAGGAAGGCGCCCGCCTGCCACGCGCCGCACAGCGTGTGCGAAAGCCGGTCCATCGACGAAGGATTGAACACCATCGCCCAGAAATCCGTGATCTCGGCGCGCGCCTTCATGCCTTCGCCGACGATGTGAAAGCCCGCGGGCGTCTGCTGCCATGAGTTGGCCACCACGATCCAGACCGCGCTGAAATGGGCTCCGAAGCAGACCATGCAGGTGGCGAAGAAATGGACCTTGCGGCTGACCTTGTCCCAGCCGAACAACAGCACCGCGAGAAAACCGGATTCAAGGAAGAACGCAAAAATGCCCTCAGCCGCCAGCGCGCTGCCGAAGACGTCGCCCACGTAGCGCGAGTAGGTGGCCCAGTTGGTGCCGAACTCGAACTCCATCACGATCCCGGTGGCGACGCCGATGGCGAAGGTGAGCGCAAAGACCTTGGTCCAGAAGCGCGCCATCTGGTGGTAGATGGGCTTGCCCGTCTTGAGCCACAGCCCCTCCATCATCACCAATGCCAGGCCGAGGCCGATGCTCAACGGCGGAAACAGGTAATGAAACGCAATCGTGAAGGCGAACTGGATTCGCGACAGCAATAACACATCCATACGCAGCGACGAGGCTACAAGGCTCCCTGCGCGGCGCAAGCCGAGAAGATTCCGGGCACTCGCTCGGGACGCATTGTTCTCCTGCTACCGAACGCCGCAGGGTGTTTTTCTCTCATCTGATGGAGGAGAAGGCCAGGAGGAGAATCCCCCCCGAGCAAACTTCGCGCGTTGAAGCTGCGACCGGGTGGCACCCCTCCTCACCCTTCCCTCTCCCCCGCTCCGAGCGGGGGGAGAGGGTGGCCGAAGGCCGGGTGAGGGGCATGCTCATGGAGACAGAGCGCCCTTTACTTCAGTGACACACCCCGCGTCCGGAAATTCTTCCCGACTTTCGTCAGCGCGGATTATCGCTTGCCCGGTCCCTTCAGCACCTTGACCGGCTCGGGCGTCTTGTAATGCCGCTTCAGGCCGACTTCACTGAGCAGGCCGGCGGGCGCGCGGGAAATGAACTCCGGGAAACTGCGCTCGACGCGGTCGCGGAGGAGTTTCTGTCCGGTCTTGGAAGCCCAGAAGTCGTCCTCGACTTTGCTCAACGCCATGCCGGCTTCCCCGGCGGTGAGGTTTTCGGTTTTGGCCAGCAGCCAGACGAGTTCCTGGTCACCGGGCAGGCTGACGGGAAATGGCACGAACTTCGGCTTGAACTCGGGATCTTCCTCGCCCTCGGCAGCGACCGGGCGCACCTTGATCTCGCCGCTGAATTGCGAGCCGTCGAGCAGTGCCACCTCGACCGCGAGGGATTTCTCCTTGCGGTTCGGTTTGAGGGTGACATCGCCATCGCCAAAGGAGGCTTTGAACTGGGTTTTGACGCCATCGAGCGTCTTGGCTTCGAGGTCGGGCAGTTCGACCTTGTTGCAGAACTTGTCGAAAGCGCTGGCGCGGGACTTGGCTTTGAGTTCCGCCTCGACGGCCTGATAAATCTGGCCGGCGAGCTTGGGATCGTGGGTGGCTTTGGGCAGGACCTTCTTGAGCAGGTCAAGCAGTTGGGACTCGTTGTTCTTCTTCGGTTCAGATTTCGGTTTCATGTTTTGAAAATTGGAGGCGTGGTTGTCGTCGATTTGCCACCGGAGCGCAATGCGGTTCTGAGCCTGGGAGCGGAATTTCCTCACACGAGCGCCAACTTCCAGCGCGGAAAGGTGGTGACAAAAATTGACCCGCGGCCGCGATCCGGCCGCCGCTTCGGCGCTCTGCACCGCAGCAGGCACGCTCAGGCCATGATGGCCCTGGTGACTTCGTCCGCCGCCGCGTCGCCAAAAAGCCGGCGCACCAGCGCGAGTCCGAAATCCACCGCCGTGCCGGCCCCGCGCGAGGTGATGAGGAGACCGTCTTCCACCACCCGTTCCCCGGCGAGCGCCTGCGGCAGTTCCGGGTGAACCGAGAAATGCGCGGTGAAGCGTTTGCCGGCCAGCAATCCCGCGTCGCCCAGCACCGCCGGGGCCGCGCAGATGGCTGCGACCGGTTTACCCGCGGCGACGAAGTCCCGGGCCAGTTGCGCGGGACGGCCGTCGGCGCGCAGCGCCTTGACGCCCGGACCACCAGGAATCAGCAGCAGGTCAAAGTCCTGCCCCATCACTTCCCCGAGCGACGCATCGGCTTGCACGACCATCTGGCAGCGGCCCGTGACCAGTTTCTCGCCAATGACTGAGGCGATGACGACCTCGGCGCCGGCGCGACGCAGCAGGTCGATGGGCGTGATGGTTTCAATTTCCTCGAATCCGGGAGCCAGCAGGCAGAGGACGCGTTTGGGCATGGCAGATCTCAGTTGTTCTCCGGCCGGCCGTTGGGCCACGATTGGTTGCGGATGGGGGAGAGGATGTCCAGCACCTCGGCGAGCAGGCGCAGGTCGATCGGTTCATCCAGCCATTTCACGTTCTCTTTGATGCTTTTGGGATTCGCGGAGCCAACCAGAGTGGTGGCGATTTCACGGCCGCCGACGGCGAATTGCAGGGCGAGTCTGGCCAGGCTCTCCTTGCGCTTGCGGCAATGGTCTGCGGCGCGTGCGCAGGCGTCGCGAATGGCCGCAGGCGCCGGATGCCAGGCGGGCGGGCCCTTTTCCGTCAGGAGATTCATGGCGAAAGGCGCGGCGTTCACGATGCCGACACCGTGCGCTTTCAGGAAGGAGAACAACTGCACCAGCGTGATGTCGTAGAGGCAGTAGTGGCAATACGACTGCACGGCGTCGAGTGATACCTTGTCGAGAACCTTCTTAAAAACTCGCAGCGGCAGCCCGGTAATGCCGATGCGGCGCACCTTGCCCTGTTGCTTGAGTTTTTGCAGCGCGGGGATCGTTTCTTCGACAATCTGGGCGACCGGCGCAAACTCGACGTCTTGGCATTGAATGAGGTCGATGTGCGCGACGCGGAGTCGTTTGAGGCTGTCGTTCACGCCCCGGGTGACGGCCTCGCCGGAGAAATTGATGTTTTCATCGCCCCGCCCATGACGGCCGACGGTCGTCGCCAGGAGAAAGCTTTCTCGGGTGACCCCCTTGAGCGCCTTGCCGAGCATCGTCTCCGCGCGCGAGCAGCCGTCGTGAGGCGATACGTCGAAGAAATTGATGCCGAGATCCAGCGCGGTGCGGACCGCGCGAATGGCGTCTTTCTCGTGGACAGGGCCGAACACTCCACCCAAAGGCGATGTTCCAAATCCGAGCACCGACACATTCCAGCCCGTCCTGCCAAATTTTCGATAGTGCATGAGATTCGTGGTGAACTGCCCGCCGGGAATGTCTCTGGCACTCCCTGGCAGCAGCCCCTTGGCCAGTAACACAGGTTTGGCCGGCCAACAAATATTTTTCCACCGCGGACGGATTTTCTTGCACCTGCAAGCACGGTCGGGGACGATACAGCCGCGTTCCGGGGTTTTCAGACAGGCTCTTAGCCTTCGGCGCAGTTTTCCAGGGATTGGGATATATCAAGTCGTTGATAAAGTATTTGCCGGGTAGGGCGCGTCTGTCCCCAGCGCGCCGCGACTGTTGCCCCACCGAACGGCCCGCTGGGACAGACGCGCCCCACCGCTCTGGGTGCGACGGTGGTGCTGAAGTTCTCACAACGACTTGATGCGTGAGCAGCTTTGAGGTGAACAACTCACCCAAGGCTCCCATCCAATCTCCATGAAACCCTCGGCTCATTTTCTCAGGTGCCGCGCGAGCGTCATCGTCATCGGACTGCTCGCCGCCCGGGCGCTGCTGGCGCAGAATCTCCTGCCCAATCCCGGCTTTGAAGCAGGCGCCAACGGCCCGACCGGCTGGCGCATCGGTCAGAGTGAGGGCCAATGGAGTACCAATGCCCACACCGGCCGGCGCGCCATCGCGGTGACGGGTGATGGCAAGAACTCCTTCGCCTGGCGCACGGGTAATTTGAAGCTCCAGCCGGGCGGCGTGTATCGGCTGAAGTTTCTCGGACGCGCCGCGCCCGGAACGAGCGGTGGCTGCGTCGTTTCTGGCACCAGTCGCGTGAACCGCGATTTTCATTTTACCGAAAAGTGGGAGCCTTACAGCTTCACCTTCTCCATGCCGCATGACACGACGAACGACTACGTTCGGCTCGGACAATGGGAGGTGCGCGGCACAGTGTTCTTCGATGACGTGGCGCTCGTGCCGGTCTGGGTCACGCACGAAGGCTGCCCGTCAACACCACTCGGGATTGGAGAGCGCCTAGTATCCAATCGCTATGAGTTCCGCGCCGATTATTCAGGACCTGCCGCGAATTTCCACCGACCGCTCTACATCAACCGCTGCGGATTCAACTCGGATCGTTGGACGTTTTCGGGCGGCGCCGAGGTGATCTACCACCACGAAGTAACAAACCGGCTTCAATACGGCGCCCGGTTGAAGATCAACTTGAACTACTACGTCTCCGGCGAACTGATTGTCGAATACAGCCACCGCGGCAAGGTTTGGACGCCGCTGACGCGCTTCAACGGCGACCGACGATCGGGAACCATTGACCTGCCCGCGGACCTTTTTCCTTCCTACACGGTCTTCATTCGATTGACCGCCGGTCCGAAGTCGAATTTCCAGGTCAATGGTTACGAATACGAGGCCACGTTTCGTCGCGGGATGCTGGACGCGGGTGACAGCCGCCCGCCGGCGTACAAAGGAGAATCTCAGTTCTTCGCCGTCAACGCGCTCTCCACCAACCTGACGATTCTCGACTGGAGTCCGGGTGCGCGGGATGGAATTGGCAAATGGCCAAAGATCGAATTTCAAAACTCGCGGAGTGAATTGATATCGGTGGAATACAACATGGATGACCGCAAGCTGGATGAACCTGATCGTTTTATGGTCCACGCCAACCGTCCAGAGCGGCGCGGGCGTCCACTCCCACCCTGGCTGGTTCGCGCTACCCCGGGGCCGCACCGAATCGGCATTGAAGTCACCGGATCAGATCGGGAGGTTCTGCTGTCCGGAGAGACCGAATTCAATGTTGGTTTGCTCGCAGTTTCGAACTTCGGCCACTGGCTCAATCGGGATGGAATCCACGATGTCTGGTGGTGCGAGAGCGGCTGGAAGGTCGGCGAGAACCGCCCGCCGCCAGCCGTTCCGTTGGACCGTTTGCCCGAACCGATTACCATGGCCGCCGCGCGCGGGGAAACCGAGGCGGTGCAGATCATTCTTAGCCCAGTCGTCAGTGACCGCCTGATGTCGGTGAAAGTTGGTCCTTTGAAATCATCCGCAGGCGCAACTGCTCCAGCAACCTTCTCGGTCAATTGCGTGGAGTTCGTCTCGGTGGTGCGCGCGACGGATGATCGCAGTGAGGCAGGCGATTACCCTGATCCACTGCCGCCGTTCATCGCTGGCACAACCTTGTCCCAAAGGAGGAACCAACCGATCTGGCTCACCGCGAAGGTTCCTCGCGAAACGCTGCCGGGTGATTATCGCGGCAAGGTGGAAATTAAAACGGAACGCAGGACAATCCAACTCCCACTCGTCCTGCGGGTTTATGACTTCGAACTCCCGCGCGAAACGCATCTCAAGAGCGCGCTCGGACTCGGCACGCATGACATCAATCGCTATCACGCGCTGACCAACCGCGAGCAGCGCGAGACCGTGTTCGAGAAGTATCTCCAGAACTTCGCCGAGCATCGCATCAGCCCTTACTCGTTCTTCGATTACGCACCCATCGACATCCGCTTCACCGGCGAAGGCACCAACAAGCGCGCCGTGGTGGATTTCACCCGCTTCGATGCGGCGGCGAAGAAGTGGCTCGATGAGCAGCACCTGAGCACGTTTCAGTTGCCCTTGCGCGGCATGGGCGGCGGCACCTTCCAGAGCCGCTCGCTCGGTTCGCTCGAAGGCTTCAAGGAAGGCACGCCCGAGTTCGCGCGGCTGTTTCAGGATTATCTCAGCCAGATCGAGCACCACTTGCGTGAGCGCGGCTGGCTCGACAAGGCATTCACCTACTGGTTCGACGAACCGGACCCGAAGGACTACGCGTTCGTGGTGGACGGCATGAAACGCATCCGCGCCGCTGCGCCGGGCATCCGCCGCATGTTGACCGAGCAACCGGAGAAAGAACTGATCGGCAACGTCGAGATTTGGTGCGGTCTCACGCCGGAGTGGACGCCGGAGAAGGTGAAAGCGCGTCGCGCCGCCGGCGAGGAAGTGTGGTGGTACATCTGCTGCGTGCCCAAGGCGCCCTACGTGACCGAGTTCATCGATCATCCCGGCACCGAGTTGCGCCTCTGGCCGTGGCAGTCATGGCAATATGGCGTGCAGGGCATTCTCATCTGGGCGACGACGTATTGGAACAGCACCGCCGCATTCCCGCCGCCGAAGTTACAGGACCCTTGGGCCGACCCGATGAGCTACGTCAGCGGCTACGATTTCAAGCCCGGCCACATCGATTATTGGGGCAACGGCGACGGGCGCTTCCTGTATCCGCCGAAGCGCGATTACTTGAACGACAAGAAGCCGAGCCTCGATGGCCCGGTGAATTCCATCCGCTGGGAAAACCTCCGCGACGGGATGGAAGACTACGAATATTTCTGGCTGCTCGATCAGGCGGTGCAGAAAGCGGAGAAGGCAGGCACCCATCGCGACCTGCTCGCCGAGGCGCGTGGACTGTTGAAGGTGCCAGAGGAAATCTCGAAGGACCTGACGCATTTCACCACCGACCCACGCCTCATTTTGGCGCATCGAGACAAGATCGCTCGGATGATTGAGCGGTTGAAATAGGCCGACGGTGGGCAGCCATTCGCGATTTGCATTGTCATGGGTGCCATGCCTGCGAGGGATGCCAGTTGGGTCGGCGAGCAACATGACACTTGCGCCCGATCTCGCTGCGCTTAATCCTTGGCGGAGCGACGAACGAACGACTTCCCATCCGTCCACCGAACTATGCCGCAGCCAGAAATCCGATACTTCGACAACAACGCGACCACGTGCATTGCGCCCGAGGTCGTCGAGGCCATGTTGCCCTTTCTCACTGAGCAATGGGGCAATCCATCGAGTGCCTATAGCTTCGGCCACCAGATTGCCAAGCACGTCGAGGACGCGCGGGCCAAGGTCGCGGCGCTGCTTCACGCCGACCCGCGCGAGATCATCTTCACGAGCTGCGGCACCGAGAGCAACAACGCCGCCTGGAACAGCGCGCTGATCACGCAGCCCGGCAAGCGCCACATCATCACCACGGCGGTCGAGCACTCGGCGAACATCAACTACGGCCAGTTCCTGCAAAAGCAGGGCTGCGACGTCACCTTCCTGCCGGTCGCTCCCGACGGCTCGCTCGATTTGCATCGCCTCGACCAATCCATCCGTCCCGACACCGCGCTGGTGTCCGTGATGTGGGCCAACAACGAGACGGGCGTGATTTTTCCGGTGGAGGAAATCGCCGCGCTCTGCCGCAGCAAAGGCGTGCTGTTCCACACCGATGCCGTGCAAGTGCCCGGCAAGCTGCCAATCGACGTGAAGTCGATGGGTTGTGATTTCCTCTCGCTGTCCGCGCACAAGCTGCATGCGCCAAAGGGCATTGGGATGCTTTACGTGAAGCGGCGGACGAAGTTTCAGCCGTTCGTCATCGGCGGACACCAGGAGCGCGGGAAACGCGGCGGCACGGAGAATGTGCCTTACATCGTGGCCTTCGGCCGCGCGGCAGAACTGGCGATGGCGCGGTTGCGAGACGAGAACGAGCGGGTGCGCGCGCTGCGCGATCGTCTTGAAGACACGATTCTGCGCACCGTCCCCTACACCAGCCGCAATGGCGCCAAGGACCCGCGCCTGCCGAACACGTCGAACATCGCCTTCGATTTCGTGGAAGCGGAGGCGATCCTGTTGTTGCTCGATCAGGCGGGCATCTGCGCGTCGAGCGGTTCCGCCTGCACCACTGGCTCGCTGGATCCGTCGCACGTCCTCAGCGCAATGGGGCTGACTCCGATGCGCGCGCGCGGTTCGCTGCGCATCAGCCTTGGCTTCTACAACTCGGACACCGACGTGGATTATCTCCTGGAGAAACTGCCGCCGATCATCGCGAAGCTGCGCGCCATTTCACCGCTCAACCCGGAGCATCCGGACAACGTGCAATACGATGTCGAAGCCGCGCGGAAGAAGCATGAGGAGGAAATGGCGCAGGCCACGGGCGCGGACTGAAGGAACACCTGCGGTCGGATGCGCGGGATGCCTTTGCCGCACTGATTGTGTCGCAAGCTTCCAGCTTGCGACCGTCTCACCAATCCTCCGGATTGGTCGGTATTCAGCGCGGTTTGCTCGCCAAGCTGGAAGCTTGGCGGGACGGCCGCAAACCGGAGGTTTGCGCCACTACGTCTGGCTACGATTGAATGCCACCGCCTCCGCGTAGCGCACCCCTTTGCCGCCGAAGATGTCGAGCGCTGAGCCGATGGTCAGGTCAATGCGGCCGCCACCAACGCGCGTGACCGTTTCCAAGTCCGCGAGCGATCTGGCCCCGCCCGCGTAGGTCGTGGGTCGCGGCGTCCAGACGGCGAGTCGTTCGACGAGATCGAGATCGATGCCGCGGCACAAACCTTCGACATCCGCCGCGTGAATCAGAAACTCCGCGCACGAGGCGGACAGTTTCTCCAACAGCTCGGGAGAGATCTTTTCCTCGGTGAATTTCTGCCAGCGATCCGTCACCACGAAATAGTCGTCTCCCCGCCGCCGGCAACTCAGGTCGAGCACGAGGCGCTCCCGCCCGATCGTCGCTACGAGCGCCGCAAGCCGGTCGTAGTCCACCCGGCCTTCGCGGAAAACCCACGAGGTGACGATGACATGCGAGGCGCCCGCGTCGAGCCAGGCACCGGCGTTATCGAGATGGACGCCGCCGCCGACGTGCAATCCGGAGGGAAACGCCCCGAGCGCCTTGAGCGCGGCCGCGCGAGTCGCGTCATTCGTTGGATCAAGGAGGATGACGTGTCCGCCGCGCAAATCGTCCTGGCGGTAAAGATTCGCGAACCACGCTGCCGGGCGTTCCGACTCGAAATTCACGCGCACCTCATTGCCACGGTCGCTGAGCGTGCCGCCGACGATTTGCGTGACGCGCCCGCCGCGAAGATCGATGCAGGGACGGAACATGTTCAGGGCTTGGCCGCTGCTGGGACGGCGCGGGTGGAGACAGGCTTCGTTTCGATGCCCACCGATTTGAGGAAGGGTTCGATGGACTGCGGCCGGCCGAGAAACATTTTGATCGACTCGTTCACGTCGCGAGAATTGCCCGGCTCGTAGATTTCCTTGCGCAATTGCTGGCCGACTTCGGTGTCAAAGTAGCCATCGCGCGACAACTCGAATTTTGTCGCCAAGTCGGCGGCGATCGCATCGGCCCAGCCGTAGCCGTAGTAGGCTGCATCGTACCCCATCAGATGGCCGAAGTAGGTCGCGAAGGTGGTGTCGTTGGGCATCGGGACAAACACCTCCCCAAGCTTCTGGTTGGAGAGGCTGATCGCGTCCACGCCAGGCTTCACCTGCGTGTGCAGCGCGAGGTCGGCCAGCGCGAAGCTCATCTGGCGCCGGTAGAAGGCGCCGACCGTGGCCAGCTTGGCGGCCTTAAGCTGGTTGAGCACACTCTCGGGAATCTTCTTCGACGGATCGCGGTAGTCCGCCGCGAAACTGTCCAGCACCTTCTTGTCCCAGATCCAATTCTCCAGCATCTGCGAAGGAGCCTCGACGAAATCACGCGGCACGCTCGTGCCGGCAAAACGCCCGTAGCTGGCGCGGGTCAGAATCGAATGTATTGCGTGACCGAACTCGTGAAAGAGCGTCTCGACGTCGCTGTGCGTCAGCAGCGAAGGCTTGCCGGGCGCGGGCGTGGGGAAGTTGCAGACCAGAGCGACCGTGGGACGCTGATACTGTCCGCTGGCGAGGCGTTTGCCCTCGATGATGCCAAATTGCGCGAAGTGATTGAACTTCCCGTCGCGTGGAAACATGTCGAGATAGAAGAGCCCGAGCGGCTCGCCGGTGGTGGCATCCGTCACGGCAAACATCTGCAGGTCGTCAGACCATTTGTAGCCCGGATCCACCGAGGTAATGACGATGCCAAAAATGCGCTCGAAGGTGCGGAACATCCCGGCCAGCGCCTTGTCGTAGGGGAAGAACACGCGCAACTGCTCGGCATCCACATTGTATTTCTCCTTCTTCAACTGATTCCCGTAATAGGCCATGTCCCAGATCTGAATCCTGGCCGTGGCATCGCCCGCATCGCGCGCCTTCATCTTGGTGAACTCGCGCAGTTCGGCGTCGAACTTGGGCTGCAATCCGGCACGCAGGTTTTCGCAGAACGCGATGGCGTTGGTCGCCGTCCCGGCCATCTTCGGCTCGATGACGTAATCTGCCCAGGTGGCGTAGCCGAGCTGTGCGGCGATGCGCTGGCGCAGTTCGAGAATCTGCTGAAGCAGCGCGGCGTTCTCCTTGCGTGCGAGGTTGAAGCGGGCGACCGCCATCCTCTTGCGCGTGGCCTCGCTTTTCGCGTTCTCCATCACCGTCAGATATTGGAAGGTGATGTTTGGGCTGAGCGTGTAGGCGTCGGAACCGGTCTTGAGCCCGGGCTGGCTGAGGAAATCCTCGGGCACGCCCTCGAGTTCGGCCTTGGTGAAGATCACCGGCGAGCGCGCCTTGTTGATGTGGCTCGAGAAATCGGTGGTCAGGCCGGCCAGTTCCTTGCGCAGACGTTCCACCTCGTCGCGTTGCGCCTTGGGCAGGGCCAGGCCCGCGCGCCGGTAATCACGCAGCGTCTCGGCAAGGAACTTCTCATCTTCGCCAGTCAAGGCGGGCTTGCCATCGGCGATTGTCTTCACGGCGCGATAGACATCCTCGCGATAATCCAGCCCGACGCTCCATTCCTCGAGTTGCTTGATGGCGTCGGTGGCGGCTTCGCGCAGCGCGGCGTTGGTGCTGGTTTCCTTGATCAACGCGAGACGGTTCGCCGTGAGTCCCGCCCCGTAGCCGATGTCATCGAGGGCCTGCACCGTGTTGGAAAAAGTCATCTGGTCCGGCGCGCGGAGGCCGATGGCATCGAGAGAGGCGTTGGCGTGCCGGATGGTGTTGGTCACCGAGTCGAAGACCGCCGCTGGCGTCGTCTCGAACGTGGGCAGACTGATGATCGACTTGAAGTCCTTCGCCCACTCTTGCAGCAGGTTTATTGTCAAATGCGCGGGCATGACCGGTGCCGGTTTTGCATTCGATGGGTTCACCGCGGTCGGCGCATCGAACATGGTCGTGCGGGGCAGCGACTCAGGTGAATGGCAGGCGGCTAAAAAACAAACTAGTGTCATGGCAAAAAGCAGTCGCATAATCGTGGCGCAACGTACCGGCGGCGCATCGGTCCAGCAAGCGCATTTGCCGCCGCCCGATTGCGCCGATGCCACTGCTCGAAATCCGCCAGCTCGCCATCGAGTTTCGCGACGGCGACCGCGTCCTGCGCGCGGTGGATGGCGTTTCGCTCGCGCTCGATGCCGGCAAAACCCTGTGCCTGGTGGGCGAAAGCGGCTGCGGCAAAAGCCTCACGGCGCTCTCGATTGCCCGGCTGGTCCCGACGCCACCCGCGCGCTACGCGGGCGGTGAAATCCTGCTGGAGGGACGCGATGTGTTGCGCCTGAACGCGCGCGAGTTGCAGCAGATTCGCGGCGGCGTGGTCAGCTACGTCTTCCAGGAACCGGGCGCGTCGCTGAATCCCGTCTTCCGCGTCGGCGCGCAGATCAAGGAGATGCTCCAGTTGCATCGCCCGAACGCAGCCACCGATGCCGAGGTCGTCCGGCTGCTGAAGCTCGTCGGCATTCCCGCGCCAGAATCACGCGCCCGCGATTATCCGCACCAACTCTCTGGCGGCATGCAGCAGCGGGTGATGATCGCGATGGCTCTGGCCAGCGAACCGAAGCTGCTCGCCGCCGACGAGCCGACGACCGCGCTCGATGTGACCATCCAGGCGCAGATTCTCGAATTGCTGCGCGACCTCCAGCAGCGCCTCGGCATGGCGATCCTGCTCATCACGCACAACCTCGGCATCGTCGGCGACATGGCCGACCACGTGGCGGTGATGTATGCCGGGCAGATTGTGGAGGAGGCGCCCGCGGCGGATTTGCTGCGCCGCCCGTTGCATCCCTACACGAAAGCACTCATCAACTCGGTGCCGAAACTCAGCGGCGGCGCGCAACGATTGGTCACAATCCCGGGCAGCGTGCCGCGCCTCGGCGAAATTCCGCCGGGCTGCCGGTTTGCGCCGCGGTGTCCGATGGCGAAGGCGGATTGCGGGAAGGCGTCGCCGGAGTTGGTTGAGGTGGAGACGGCGCGACGCGTAAGATGCCCTTACTGGAATCAGCCCGGCTCCGTGACCGATTGACGCTCGCCCCCGGCTGCGTTTACGTTTGCGCCATGAGCACGGTTGTCGAAATCAAATCCGCCATCGACCAACTTTCGCCGCAAGAGCGCGCCGAGTTGGAATCTTTGGTGTGGCCGGACTGGGATCGTCCGCATCCGGCGGAGATCAATCCGCCGGGACTTGAGGAGAAGCTGGCCGAGGCTGCCGCGGGACGTTTTCAGCCGGGCAACCGCACGAACATCGAGAAGATCCTAGCCAGCCTCGAATGAAATCGCACTGGGAGGAAAGCGAGTTTCTCTTCTGCGATCTCCAGACGGCGGCCCGCTTCATTCATCGGCGAAATCCTTCGGCTGCGCGCGCCTTCCTCGTCGCGGCCTACGCAACTTTCGAGTATCTCGCAGCAAATCCGGGGTTGGGCAGACAGCGAGCCGACCTGGGCTTTCCTGAGATTCGATCCTGGCGGGTCCACGGTTTCCGCAGCTTCTTGATATTCTATCGCGAAGTGCCGGATCGAATTCAAATCTGGCGTGTGCTCCACGGCGCGCGCGACCTGCATCGTGGCTTGTTCGAGTAACGGCCCGGACGTATGAGCCTCCTCGAAGTCCGCCATCTGAAAGTTCATTTCCCCGTCCGGCACGGCGTGTTCAGCCGCGCCAGTGCCTGGGTCAAGGCGGTCGATGACGTCAGTTGCGACATCGCGCCCGGTGAGACGCTCGGATTGGTGGGGGAAAGCGGCTGCGGCAAGACGACCCTGGGGCGCGCCATCGTCCGGCTCAATCAACCGACGTCAGGCCGAGTCCTGTTCGAGGGAGAGGACATCGCGCGATTGAATGGCGCCGAGTTGCGGGCGCGGCGACGGCGGCTCCAAATCATTTTCCAGGATCCCTACGGCTCGCTAAATCCGCGCCTGACCCTCGAAGATTCCATCGGCGAAGCGCTGGATATTCACCGACTGGCCGCCGACCCACCAGCGCGCCGGGAACGCGTGGCAGAATTGCTACGCTCGGTGGGATTGGACCCAATGTTTGCGCAGCGCTATCCGCACGAGTTCAGTGGAGGGCAGCGTCAGCGCATCGGCATCGCCCGCGCGCTCGCCGTGGAACCGCGGCTCATCGTCTGTGATGAACCGGTCAGCGCGCTCGATGTCTCGGTGCAGGCGCAAATCATCAACCTGTTGCAGGATTTGCAGGAGCAACGCGGCGTCGCCTATCTCTTCATCGCGCACGATCTGGCGGTGGTGGAGCACATCAGCCGACGGGTGATGGTGATGTATCTCGGCCGGGTGATGGAACTGGCTGACGCGAAGTCGCTCATCCGCGCGCCCCGACACCCTTACACGAGGGCGCTGATTTCGGCGGTGCCCGTCGTTGATCCAACCTCGAAGCGCCAGCGGATTCTCCTGTCCGGCGACGTGCCTTCGCCCATTCATCCGCCGTCAGGTTGCCCTTTCCATCCGCGCTGTCCCGTCGCCGAAGAGCGATGCCGTCGAGAGGTTCCCGCGCTGCGTGAGGTTTCGATTGACCATTTCGCCGCCTGCCATCTGGCGTGATCTAATCTCGTAGCGGCGTCTCGGCAGAGCGCCGCATTCTCGGGATATAAAGATGGCGGCGGTCTCCCGACGCGCCGCTACGCTGTCGGAATGGATTGAACGCTCCAGCTTTGGCTTGCGAGCGAGTGGAGACGCTCCCTATCCTGCCGCCATGCGTGTGGTCAAAGTGCCGTTGGGCCAGCGGACCTATTCCATCTTCATCGCGTCCGGACTCCTGCCGCGTCTGGGCGCGGAGTGCGCCCGGAACAAACTCGGCCGCCGTTGCGCTGTCATCTCCGATCACAACGTCGCGCCGCTTTACGCCGGGGCCGCCCTGGAAAGCCTGCGGCAGGCCGGCTTCGAACCCGTGCTCCTCACCGTCCCCGCTGGCGAGAAGGCCAAGTCGCTTTCCGTTGTTCAGCGTTGCTATGACGACCTCGCGCGGCATCGTCTCGAGCGCAAATCCTTCCTCGTCGCACTCGGCGGCGGCGTGGTGGGCGACCTCGCAGGATTCGTGGCGGCGACCTATCTGCGCGGCATTCCGTTCGTGCAGGTTCCAACGACGTTGCTCGCGCAGGTCGATAGCTCGGTCGGCGGCAAGGTGGGCGTGAACCTTCAGGCGGGCAAAAATCTCGTCGGCGCCTTCAACCAGCCGCGCTTTGTGTTGTGCGATCTCGATACGCTGCGCACGCTGCCGGCGCGCGAATTCCGCGCCGGCCTCGCCGAGGTGATCAAGTACGGCATCATCCACGATGCGCCGCTCTTCCGCCGGTTGGAGCGCGGTCTCGATAAACTGATCGCCCAGGAACCCGCCGAACTCGCCGCAGTCGTCGCCCGGTGCTGCACGATCAAAGCCGAGGTCGTGGGCCAGGACGAAACGGAGAGCGGCCTGCGCGCGATTCTCAATTTCGGCCACACCATCGGCCACGCCATCGAAGCCATCACTCGCTACGGCACCTATCTGCACGGCGAGGCCATCAGCATCGGCCAGGTGGCGACGGCGCGGCTGTCCGCCCAGTTGCTCGGCCTGCCGGCGCGCGACGTGGAACGCATCCGCGCCCTGTTCGTCCGTGCCGGACTGCCGGTGAACATTCGCTTGAGTGCGACGCGCCTCGGGCAACTGTTCACCGCCATGCGGCTCGACAAAAAAGTCAGCGGCGGCGAAATCAAATTTGTCCTCGCGGAAACAATCGGCCGCGTCCGCTGGGGCCAGCAGGTGCCTGCGGCGATGATTGCGGAAGTTCTCCAGTCTCCACCCTGAACCCACCGCCGACCCATGCCTGCCGTCAGCGAAGCCATCGTCCGCGAGTTTTTCGAGCAGCACGGTTTTCTTGTCCGGCAGCAGCGCAAATACATCGCGCGCTCACGCGACGACGAGGACGAGGTGGATTTCGTGGTCTGGAATCCCCGTGCCGAAATGCGTCCGGCGATGCCCTTCGTGCTGACGCCCGCCGACCTGCCCGGAGTGGTGCGCGCCGCCGTCGTGGTCCGGGGTTGGCATACCGAAACCTTCACCACGGGCACCCTGACCAATTCACCTGAGATCTTCCGCTCACTGGAGCCGGCGGTTTTCCAGCAGATGGAGAAAGCGTTCGGAGGCCAGGGACCGCTGACCAAGATCCTCGTGGTGCCGGCGCTGCCACACGGCGCCGAGGCCCGGCAACAAAGCATCGAATTGCTCACCAGCAAGGGCATCGACGCCGTCATCGCCTTTCACACCCTCCTGGCGGACCTGATCGAGCAGGTCGAAGCCAACCGCAACTATGCGAAGTCCGACCTGCTGCAGGTCATCCGCATTTTGAAGAACTACGATTTTCTCAAGGACCCGCAGATGGAACTGTTCAAGGCGCGCCGGTCAAAGACGACGAAGCCAAAGCCGAACATCTGAACGGCACGATGCCATCGAATGGGGATCGCACGCGGCCCGCGTGCCGGCGACGACTTCGTGGCTCACTCACTCGCGTCACTGAAAGGTGGCCGAAAAAAATGATCGAACAAAGTGCCCGGCGGGCCGCCGAGCACAGCCGGCCAGCGACCATCGCTCCCCAGCCGAACTGCATCAATGCGGCTGAGGCGAGCCCGCCCGCCCCGAAGAGGCTGCCCGCTGTGCAGGTCACCGATCACTTCGCGCCGCGAACGAAGAACTCCGTTTTCTTCGCCTCCATCGACGGCGCCCAGATGCGGATGTTGTCCATCATGCCGGTGTCATCGAACGACCCGAAGCCGATGTAGCCGCTCTTGAAAGTTTTGTCCTCGGCGCGCATGATGGGCTTGGTCATGTCGTCGAAATACACCAGCGTCGTGCCCTCCGACGGTTTGCGCACGAGACGCATCTTGTGCCAGATGCCCAACCCCCAGTTGGCGCCCCGGGTCGTTTCCCTGGCGATGTTCTTCCGCGGCGCTCCATTGACGAGGAAGCAATTGTGCGCGTTCGGATCCGCAGCAGTCGCGATGTGGGTGTAGTAGAAATTCGTCGGCGTTTGGAAGCCGTAGTAGATGCACATGTCGCGGTGGCCGTATTCACGCCCGGTCTGCATCAAGTCCGCCTCCAGCACGAACTCGCCGAAGACCTTGTCGGCGATGAGCGCGATGTTGACCGGCGAGCGGACGACGGGCTGGTACTGGCTCTGCTGGATCAACTCCATACCCGTGGCGCCGTTGGTCGTGGTCAACTGCCACGCCTTGGGATCCGTGAAGACGAAATCCTTGAACGCATCCGGCGATGCGAAGGTCTGCTCGTATTGCATCGTGTAGTTATCCGGGAGGCCGGAGGGTTTGTCGGCGGCGAAGGTGGTTGTCGCGACGAAGGCGGTGAGGGGGAGGGTGAGAATTTTCATGGTAATCGATTGCAGACGTGAAACAGCAATTCTCTGGACGGATTCACGGCAAAATCATTCAGATTTCAACTGGTCTGCCCAATGCCAAGGTCGCTGGTGCCCGTGAACGACGGCCGCGAATGATGAGGCAAAAATATTGGCGCAATAACGGAAATCCTTCCATCGGGTTGGGTCCTTGCTTCAGCCGCTCCCCGGTTGGTTGCTGCTGCTGCTGGGGTTGGTTTTGCTCTGGTTTCTCCCCGCAGGGCGCATCCGCGCACTGCCCCGGGATGCAACCGGTTTGGAGCGCGATGTTGACGTCGCTTCGCCGTGCGCAAGCCCGCCGGGCAATGATGGCACCTTGTCCCCCCGCCTATCGAAGCGGCCTGAAGGCCGCGCGCCGGGGGCCGTGCGCGGCATGTGGTCAGCGCGGATGCACCGCTCCCCGCATGTCGCAGAATGTTTATCTCGACAGGACGGAGACGAACGCCGCTCCAGAACCTTTTTGCGGCTTTCTCTTTGGCCGGCTTTCGGGTAATCACTCCGCCAGCTTTCCTTTGCCGTGAAAATCTGGACAACGTCATTCTCGGTCGCGACGCGCTTTGGTGTGGTCGCCATCCTGTTGGTTTTCATTTCTGCCAATGCGCGTGCCGCCGAATGGTGGCCGCGCTTTCGCGGGCCGGATGGTTCGGGCGTGGCCGCGACCGGCAGCTTCCCGACCCATTTCGGTCCGCACTCGAATCTCCTCTGGAAAGTTCCCGTGCCGCCGGGTGGTTCGTCGCCGTGCATCTGGCAATCCAACCTGTTCCTGAACGCATTCAATGACGGCAAACTGGAAACGCTCTGCTTCGACCGCGCAGACGGGCGCCTGCGCTGGAAGCAAATGCTCGACCCTGGGAAGATCGAGCGCGGCGCGCGACTCGGCACGCCGGCGGACTCGACGCCCTGCACCGATGGCCAGCGGCTTTACGCCTATTTCGCGCCGTTCGGACTCGTTTGCTACGACTTCGCCAGCAAGGAACTCTGGCGGCATCCCCTGCCCACTCCCGTCACCCAGCACGGCGCGGCTACCTCACCGGTCGTCGCGGATGGCCGCGTGATTCTGGCGTGCGATCAAGACGTCGGCTCGTTCCTGCTCGCGGTGGATGCCCGCAACGGCCGGCAATTCTGGCGCACCGAACGCGCGGGATACCGTCGCGGTTTCTCCACGCCGCTATTGTGGCCGCCGGAGAAGCCCGAGGTCGCCGTGTTGCCGGGCACGCTTCGATTGACCGCCTACTCATTGATTGACGGCGCGGAGCGCTGGGTCGTGGCGGGATTGCCCAACGAAATGGTGTCGTCGCCGGCCTTTGGCGACGGCTTGATCTATGTGGCCGGTTGGACCCCCGGAGCGGGCGTGAGCCGGTTGCCGCAATACGATGAATTGCTCGAGCAGGGTGACAAGAACAAGGACGCAATATTGCAGCGCGAGGAAGCTCCCGAAGGTCCGGCGCGCAATCATTTTCCCTACATCGACGCCGACAAGGACGGGACAGTGACGCGCGCGGAATGGGAGTCGCTCGCGAAAATTTTCGAGCAGTCCAGAAATGCTCTGCTCGCCGTGCGACCCGGCGGTTCGGGAGACGTGACCGCATCGCACACCGCATGGACGCAGGCGCGAGGTCTGCCTTATGTGCCCTCCCCGCTGTGTTTCGATGGGCGAGTGTATCTGGTGAAGAACGGCGGGATGCTCTCGTGCTTTGAGACCCGCACCGGGCACACGTTGTTCCTCGAAGAACGGCTGGGCGCCATTGGTGATTACTACGCGTCACCCGTGGCGGCAGGAGGGCAGGTGTGTATGATCAGCCAGCAGGGCGTGGCAGTGGTAGTTCGGGCGGGCGACACGCTGGAGGTTCTCGCGCGGAATCCGCTCGGCGAACAGGCGCTGGCCACGCCAGCCATCGTCGGGAATCGGCTCTATGTGCGGACGGTGAAGAATCTGTTCGCGTTTGGCATTGGCGTTCCGTAGCGGCGTTTCGGGAGAACGCCGCCGTCATGACCGCCAGAAGTTGGCGGCGCTCTGCCGAGACGCCGCTACGCCGGGATTCAGGGAGATTGATTTTTGACATTAATGGGCGCAAGGGCAGACTCGGGCCATGAACTCCAAAGCATGTCTGCCCTCCCTGGTGGTCACCGCCCTTCTCGCCGTAGTTCCGCTCGCGCCAGCAGCCGATGAGTTTTCAGTCACGCCGGATTCCAAACCGCAGGATGGAGTGCCGAAGGGCGAGGTAATCCAGTCGGTGTTCAAGGGCAGCAAAATCTTCCCGGGCACCGAGCGCGATTACTGGGTCTATGTGCCGAAGCAACTGGATACCACCAAGCCCGCGCCGGTGATGGTCTTTCAGGATGGCCTGGCATACAACGCGCCGGTCGTCTTCGACAATTTGATCGCGCGGAAGGAGATTCCGGCGCTGGTGGGCGTGTTCGTGCGACCGGGCGTGGTGCCGGCGACGTCGTCGAATGCGCTGCCGCGCTTCAACCGCAGCTTCGAGTACGATGGATTGGGCGAAGGCTACGCGCGCTTTCTGGTCGAGGAACTGCTCCCGCATGTGGTCGCGACGCATCACCTGAATCTCAGCACCAACGGCAACGACCGCGCCATCGCGGGCAACAGCTCCGGGGCCATCGCGGCCTTCACGGCGGCGTGGGAACGACCGGATGATTTTCGCCGCGTGTTCAGCGCCATCGGCACCTATGTGAATCTGCGCGGCGGGAATGATTATCCGTCGCTCATTCGCAAGACCGAGCCAAAGCCCATGCGCGTCTTTCTGCAGGACGGCACCAACGACCTGAACATCTACGGGGGCAGTTGGTGGATCGCGAATCAGGACATGCTGAGCGCGCTCCAGTTTGCGGGCTACGACGTGACCAACGCGTGGGGCGGCGGCGGGCACGACGGCAAGCACGCCACGGCGATTTTTCCAGACGCGCTTCGCTGGCTGTGGCGCGATTACCCGTCGCCGATCGTCGCCAATCCGGCTCAAAAGTCGAGACAGCCGCTGATGGAGATCCTCATTCCCGGTGAAGACTGGCAACTCGTGAGCGCCGGACACCGCTTCACCGAAGGCCCGGCTGTGAATACGCGAGGCGAGGTCTTCTTCACCGACATCCCGAACAATCGCATTCACAAGATTGGCCTCGACGGCAAGGTGACGGTCTTTGCCGAGAACACGGGCGGCGCCAATGGATTGATGTTCGGCTCCGACGGTCGGCTCTACGCCTGCGCCAATGAGAAGAAACAAATCGTGGCCTACGATGAGCAGGGGAATGCGCAGACCGTAGTGGAAGGCGCGCCCTCGAATGACTTGGTGGCATTACCGTCGAGCGGTTACTTTACCGATCCCGGCAACAAGCGTGTCTGGCACGTCAACTCCGCGCTGGAGAGGTCCGTGGTCGATGCCGGCATCGAGTCGCCGAATGGAGTCATCACGTCGCCGGATCAAAGCCTGCTCTACGTCGCCGATACGCGCGGTCGCTTCGTCTATTCGTTTCA
The DNA here is from genome assembly GCA_038249465.1 of Limisphaerales bacterium. Taxonomy (GTDB): domain Bacteria; phylum Verrucomicrobiota; class Verrucomicrobiia; order Limisphaerales; family JBBRWD01; genus JBBRWD01. The sequence continues at coordinate 48,769 of JBBRWD010000020.1, forward strand.
GATTCAGCCGGACGGCACGCTCGCCCACAAACAACGGTTCTTCTATCTGCATGTCCCAGACACCGCTAACGACAGCGGCGCCGATGGGATGACGGTGGACACGCTCGGGCGCCTCTACGTGACCACCCGCCTGGGAGTTCAGGTATGCGATCAGGCGGGACGCGTGCAGGGAATCATCGCCAAGCCGCAGAATGGCTGGCTGGCCAACGTGTGCTTTGGCGGACCGGCTTTTGACGAGCTGTATGCCACCTGCGGCGACAAGGTCTTCAAGCGCCAGACCAGGGCGCGCGGCGTGCTTCCATTTGAGGCCCCCATCAAGCCACCGGTGCCGAGGCTGTGATGTCGGCCAGGTTCAGGCGCGTCGTCTTTGAAATGGCAGTTGAGTGGTTCAGCATTTTCCTCCTGCGCCTTGATCCCTCCGCTTGCCTTTAAGCCGGCCTGTCTTAATCTGTCTTACATGAGAGCGACCTTGACGATCAGCCTGCCTCCGATGCTGCGCCGTGAGGTTTCCCGCGCCGCCAGGAGCCAGCACATGAGCGAGAGTGAATTTGTCCGCAAGGCGGTGCAACGCCAGCTCTGGATGGAGGCTTTTGAAGCGACGCGCCGGAAAGCGGTCCCGCAGGCGCGCGCCAGGGGCATCTACACCGACGAGGACGTGTTCAAACTCATTTCGTGAGAATCGTCGTTGACACGAATGTCATCGTCGCCGGACTGGTGGCGGATGGTGTCTGCCGCGACATCATCAAGCGGCGTCTGCCGGCCTGCGAGTTGTTCACCTCGCAACCCTTGCTGGAAGAACTGGCGGACAAGATGCGCGACAAATTCGGACTCGATCCCGGCAAATTGCCGCTGCTGAAAATTTACCGGGAAACCGCCACGGTGGTGAAATCCAGACGGCTTCCGAAGCCCGTGTGCCGGGACGCGGACGATGAGGAAGTGCTGGCGGTCGCCCTCGCCTGCGACGCCGAAATCATTCTGACCGGTGACAAGGATTTGTTGGTGCTTGAAGCGTTTCAGGGAATCAAGATCTTCTCGCCTCGTCAGTTCGTGGAGTGGATGGACCACGCTTCCACCTCGTAGCAGCCGAAACACCGGATCGTTCTTGTGCTTTGTTCCCTGTCCGATTTTCGCGTCGGCGGCTACTATTCGGTGAGTGAACCACCAGACAGACTCACAACTGCTGCGCGCCTACGCGGAACAATGCTCCGAAGCCGCGTTCGCCGAACTGGTGCGCCGCCATGTGGATTTCGTTTATTCGGCCGCGCGACGCATGGTGGGTGATTCGCACCTCGCCGAGGACGTGACCCAGGGTGTGTTCCTCGCGCTTGCGAAGAACCCCGGACGGCTCACGGACCGCCTGGTTCTGTCGGGCTGGTTGCATCGCACCGCGCAGAACATCGCCGCCCAAACCGTCCGTACCGATGTCCGGCGTCGAGCCCGCGAACAGGAGGCCGCTGCCATGAATGAACTTCTCTCCGCCGGAACTGACGCTTCATGGGAGCAAATCGCCCCGCATCTCGACGCTGCGCTGGGTGAATTGACCGACACGGATCGCGACGCTGTTTTGCTGCGCTACTTCGAGCACAAGTCCGCGCGCGAAATGGCGCAAGCTCTCGGCGTCAGCGAAGACGCGGCGCAAAAGCGTGTCAGCCGCGCCGTCGAACGCCTGCGTGAATTCTTCGTCAAACGCGGCGTCACCGTCGGCGCGAGCGGACTCGTCGTGATCATCTCCACCAATGCCGTCCAGGCGGCGCCGGAAGGCCTGGCAGCAACGCTCACGGGCGCATCGTTACTGGGCATCGCCAAAGGAACTGGGACCACTTTCAGTGTTTTGAAACTTATGGCCATGACCAAATTAAAAATCGGCGCCATCAGCGCTATCGTCGCTGCGGCTGTAGTGGCGCCTCTCGTGACCAAGCATATCACTGGCGAGCCATCTTACGGCGGCAAGACCGTGACTGCATGGCTGGAGAGGCTGAAGCTTTACAGTTGGGAGAAGCTCCCAGACGGCGGAACTCAGATGGTGAGGCGATCTCCCGAGACCATTGCGGCAGACCCCGCGGTGCGCGCACTGCTAGCCATTGGGCCTCGTGCTGTGCCAGTCTTGATGAAGCGGATTGCCGAACCGGGAGAAATCCCTCAGACAATGCCACCAGCGGCTCGATGGAATGTTTGGCTGCGATGGAAGTTGCTTAGGGAGCCGGGTCCGTCCGGGAGTTGGTCTTTTGCTCAAATGGACCGCAAGCACGCAGCCGGCTTTGCTTTGCTGGCGTTGGGTGCCAAGTCCCACGGTGGCTTTTCACGTTTCCTGGAGGCTTACGCAGCCGCGCCGCAGTTTACTTCCATCGTCGGAGGGCGACTCAGCGGAATGCCGGTTGGGGTTGCAACTTCTTCAGTTGTCCAGTCCGCAACTGACGCGTTCCCACAACTTCGGTCGGAAATCGTGGTAGAGGCAATGGCCGCTCTCGATCACACCAACGCCATCTATCGCCAGTCGGCTCTTGAGGCTGCGCGCGTGTTTCCCGAAGAGCTATTAAAGCGAAGGGAACTCTTGTTGAAGCTAACGCTGGACGATGGCGAGCTTGTGAAGGCAACAGCGCTTGGAAATCTGTTGATGATCGTGCAAACGACAAATTTGCATGGATTAATGTCGCCCGCCGAGGTTCAAAAGGCTGCTGAGGCGGTTCTGGAAGCTCCAAGCACATCAGAGCGGAACAGAGACTTGGCTCAAACCGTGATTCATGTCGCCAAAAAGCAGGTGATGAAGCCAATTCCATCACCGGTTCCTTAGAAGCCATCATACGCCGGTATCGCACTTTGACTGCGGCGGTTAGGGTATTGAGCGAAAGACAAAGGTAGCGGGCATAGTGCGGTTTTGAGAGACACTTATTCCCCCGCTCCCATGTTCGTCTTGGCGGTTGGATTCGATGGCAGACGTGTCAGCGCCCGCGCCAAGCCGCCAGGCCCACGGAGAGAATTCACTGCAAACCCTCGGCCAACGCCCCGGCGCATCGCGCCATCGCGCGAACTGTCTCCCGATTTGCTTTGCGTCCTGGCGCCTTGGCGTGAGGCGGCTCCGGCTCTCGGGGTGAATACCCGCGCGGTGAATTCCATCTCTAAATGGTCGCTCTGCGATGTTTGGGGTTTGCCAGTGGGTGGTGCAGCGACAAGACTGACTCCACCTGCTTGCTCGCTGACCGGCACGGATGTGCCATCAGCGGAACGAAAGCGACTCTCGTTGACTGAATGAAAAACGTTTTAATTTTGATCCTGATCGGTGCCCTCGGCGCTGGCGGCTATTATTTCTACAAGTCCAGGGCGGCCAGGGAGAAGTCCACCGAGCGCGGCGAAAAGCAGGTGGCCACCACCCGGGTTGAAGCGCGTGACATCGATTTTGCCATCAACGTCGCCGGAGAAATTGCGCCGGCCGAGCAGGTTTCGGTGAAGCCGGAGATCAACGGGCGCGTTGAGGTGCTGCCGGTGGACATTGGCGACAAGGTCAAGCAGGGGCAGATCCTTTTTTCCCTCGATGACAAGGAGCTGCAGAATCGCCGCGCCGCCAGCCTGACGGAAGTGGAGCGCGCACAGTTGCAGCTCCAGCAGAGCTTGCGCAACTTCAGACGCAGCGAGGAACTACAGCGCGACAAGCTCATCCCGCAGGAGCTTTACGAAACCACCAAGACCGAACTCGAACTCGCCAGCAACTCGGTCGTGCGCGCCCAGCGCGATCTCGCGGTGGTCGATGAGCAGCTCACCAAGACGGTCATCAAGGCGCCGTTCGATTGCACCGTGCTGACGCGGCCGGTGTCCATCGGCCAGGCCGTCTCCGGCTCGGGCGGCATGGCCGGCGGCACCGAGGTGCTCAGCATCGCCGACCTCAACCAGATGGTCATCAACTCGCACGTCAATCAGGCGGACGTCACGCGGCTCAAGGTGGGCCAGCAGGTCGATGTCGCAGTGGAAGCGGTGGCGGGCTTGAAGATCGCAGCGGTGGTGGATCGGGTCGCGCCGCAGGCGACCATTCGCAACAGCATCAAGGGATTCTCCACCCGGATGAACATCAAGAACATTGATCCGCGCATCCAGCCGGGCATGACCGCCAACGTCACCATCCCGGTGGCCTCGGCCGCCGGCGTCGCGGCGGTGCCGTTGGGCGCGATCTTCTTCGATCAAAACGACCGCTATGTTTATGTCGAAAACGGCGACAAGTTTGAACGCCGCGATGTGAAGCTGGGCGTGGCGGATTATTTCTTCGCGGAGATTGTCGCGGGACTTCAGGTGGGCGATGTGGTGGCCATTGAACTGCCGCCTGTTGAGTCCGGCGGCCCCAGCAAGGACGGCAAAGCCGCGGAGGGGGGCGTCAGAACCGCGGTGCATAGTATCCCGGGTCGCACCAACGGCGTGAGCAGCACCAATGCCCTCGTCAAGACGCCCGCGCGGAGCGGAACCTGAAAGGTGCGCATGGCCCTGGTTGAACTCCGCGACATCACGAAAATCTACCGCCTGGGCGACGAGGAGATCCGCGCCCTGGATGGCATCACGCTCGACATCGAGCCGGGCGAATTCATCTCCATCATCGGACCTTCCGGCAGCGGCAAATCCACCTTGATGCACATCCTTGGCTGTCTTGACACGCCCACGGGCGGGTCAATGACGCTCGACGGCATCAAGATTCAGGGCGCCTCCGCCCGGCAGCTCGCCGCCGTGCGCAATCAAAAGATCGGATTCGTCTTCCAGTTCTTCAACCTGCTCCCGCGCCTCAACGTCCTGCAGAATGTCGAGCTTCCGATGATTTACGCGGGAGTCTCGGCGCGGGAACGCCGTGATCGCGCCCTGGCCGCGCTCAAGATGGTGGAGATGGAGAATCGCGCGCGACACCGGCCGTCCCAACTCTCCGGCGGACAGCAGCAGCGCACCGCCATCGCCCGCGCGCTGGTCAACAGTCCACGCCTGGTTTTCGCCGATGAACCGACGGGCAACCTCGATTCCCACACCGGTGAAGTGATTCTCGAACTGTTCCGCAGGCTCAGCGGCGAGGGGCGCACCATCATTCTCGTCACGCACGATCCCGAAATTGCCGCCGTCACCCCGCGCCGCATCGAAATTCGCGACGGGAAGATTGCGAAGCATGTCGATGCGAAGCTCGCGGGACTGGATCGTCTGCCGCTGGCGTCGTCTTCTTCCTCCTGAGCCATGAGCGTCGGCAGCGTCATCGCCACCGGGTTCAAGGAGATTTGGGCGCATAAGTTCCGCTCGCTGCTCACCATGCTCGGAATCATTCTCGGCGTCTCCAGCCTCGTAGCCATGTCGGCGCTGGTCAAGGGCATGGAGAACGGCATGAGGGAGGCGCTGCAAGCCATCGGTGGATTGGAAAAGCTGCGCGTCACGCCGACGGATGATCTGCCGTTGTATCAGCGCCACCTCGCGGATCAGGCACCCGGCTTGACGATTCACGATGTGTACGCGTTGCAGCAGAGCGCGTCGCTGATCAAGGACATCACGCCCAGCATCGAACGCTTTGGCTTCCGCTCTTACGAGCGCACCCTGCTGACTCACAACGGCAAGTCGGTGCGTCCCTTCGTCTTCGCCGGCACTTGGCCCGATGCGTTGACTCTTAACGAGCACGTCGTGGCCCACGGCCGGATGTTCAGCCAGTATGACGAGGAGATGGCGAGCAGCGTCTGCGTCATCGGCACCGGCATTCGCGATGAACTCTTCGGCTCGCCGGAGGAAGCGGGGCGCGAGATCGTTCCCATCGGCGAGAGCGTGAACGTCAACGGCATCCCGTTCACCATCGTGGGGATGTTTCAGCACTACGAAAGTTCACAGGCGAAACGAGAGCGTGAACTGGCCGCGGCCCAGTCGTTGATCAAAACAAACGCCTCTCCACGCAACGGTGGGCGCGGACGCGAACGCGGCGGGCATTTTGTTTTCCGGCTGAAGAACCACACGGTGTACATCCCGCTCAACGCCATGCTGCTGAAATTCCGCTCCGCCTCCGGCACCAACAGCCTGCCCGATTTTCGCCTGACCACGCTGCAGATGCGCGTCCGCGATCTGGACAAGCTCGATGCCGCCATCCAGCAGGCGCGCAACGTCCTCCTCATGACCCACAAGGGCATCGAGGATTTCAGCTTCATGACGCAGGAGGATTGGGCGGACGAGATCGCCAATCAGATTCGCAATGCGCGCCTGAGCCGCGGCGTCATCTCGGGCATCTGCCTGATCGTCGGCGGCATTGGCATCATGAACATCATGCTGGCCAGCATTTCGGAACGCGTGCGCGAGATCGGATTGCGCAAGGCCGTGGGCGCCAGCCCGGGTGCGATTTTCGCGCAGATCCTGATCGAGAGCCTCGTCATCGCGCTGGTCGGCGGCGTGGCCGGTCTGGTGGTCTCCTATGGTCTGGTCAACGGCATCGCGTTCATCACGCCCACCGACAACGCTCCGGAAATCACGGCGGCTTCGATGATGGTGGCGTTCATCTTCAGTGCGGGCACCGGCATTCTGGCGGGATTGATTCCCGCGATCAAAGCCGCGCGCCTCGATCCGATCACCGCGTTGCGCTACGAGTAGCCATGAATTCCATGATGAAAATGGACGCGCGAACGACAACGATTTGGAGTGCGGTGACTTGTCACCGCTATTGTCGCCTGGCCGACTTGTCGGCCAGGCAGAGCCGCGTCCAGCGGCTCGGAGCAAATGCACGCGCGCGTCAGTTCGACGGCGACAAGTCGCCTGCCGAAAGCGGCGAGAACTCGCCGCACTCCATATCTAATTGCGATGCCGGCCGCGTTGAGTCCGTCCGTAAGCCTTCGCGGTCGATAACTTCGGTGTCTGTTCGCAAGCATCGGATTTCAGGATGAATCTCGCCAACGCCCTCATCATCGGCCTCAAGCACATCTGGGCGCACAAGACCCGGTCGTTCCTGACCATGCTGGGCATTGTGCTCGGCGTCTCCAGCCTCGTCGCCATGGCCGCCATCGTCAAAGGCATGGAGAACGGCATGAAGGAGGCGCTCATCGCCATGGGCGGACTCGACAAGGTGCTGACGCGCGAAGAGGACGTGCCGCCGCAGCAGGAACATCTCAAGGACCAGGCGCCCGGCCGGACCATCCAGGATGTGTATGCGCTCAAGGCCAGCGCGCCGTTGCTGCGGGTGATCTCTCCCGAGATGGGCGTGTGGGTGACCGCCAGCAAAGGATCGAAGGTCTCGCGTCCCTCCGAAACCATCGGCGCGTGGCCGGCGGTGCTCGACATGAATCTCCACTCGCTGGCCCACGGACGATTCTTCACTCCCATGGACGAGGAACGCGCCAGTCCCGTGTGCGTCATCGGCACCGGCATTCGGGATGAACTGTTCGGCACCCCCGAGGAGGTCGGCCGCGAGATCATCCCCATCGGCGAGACCATTTACCTTAATAGCCAGCCTTTCACCATCGTGGGCATGCTGGCGCATTACGAAAGCGAAGGCGCCCGGCGCGCCCGTGAAGAGGCGAAGAATAATCCGCCCGAGAATACCAACCACGCGGCCGCAGCGCCGACGCACCGGCGCGGCTGGGGCCACAAACACTGGGATGCCTTCTGGCGCAAGAACGCGACGATCTACATTCCACTCAACACCGCCTGGCTTCGCTTTCGGGCGGCGGAGATGGGTGTTCCGATGGCGCGCCTTTCGGACATCGATATCAAGGTGGCCGATTTGGGCTTGATGGATAAAGCGCTGCAGCAGGCGCGCAATGTTCTGATGGTCCGGCATCGCGGCATCGAGGATTTCTCTTTCCAGACGCAGGAGAATTCGGTGGACGACATCAACAAGCGCATCCGCAACGCGCGCCTCAGCGGCGGCATCATCGCCGCGCTCAGCCTGCTGGTCGGCGGCATCGGCATCATGAACATCATGCTGGCCAGCATCAACGAGCGCATCCGCGAGATCGGCATCTGCAAGGCGGTGGGCGCGACCGGCCTCGCCATCTTCATGCAGGTGATGGTGGAAAGCCTGGTGCTGGCGTGCCTCGGCGCGCTGGTGGGTTTGGGCACATCCTACGCGCTGGTGCAGGCGCTGGCGAAATTTGCGGCGCGTTCCGCCACCGGGACCGGCAGCAGTCTGACCGGCAATCTCCCCGTCATCACGCCCGAGGCGATGATCGTCGCTGTGGCCTTCAGCGCGCTGGTGGGCATCATCGCCGGCCTGTTCCCCGCGATCAAAGCCGCGCGGTTGAATCCGATCCAGGCGCTGCGCTACGAGTAGCGGATTTCCAGAAAGCACCCAACGCGTCTCGCTTGCCTTCCAATTAACAAAAAGGGCACGGCTGGTTGGCCGTGCCTGGATGAATCGCGATCTTTTGCGATCTTCTTTTACGGCGCGTTGGCGCCGCTATTACGCCACTTGTCGGTGGTCGCCCAGAGATTCAGCGGGGTCAAAGTCTGGAAGTAACGCACGTAACGCGCACTGCCGTCGGCAAAGGCATAGTTACTGCCGCCGGAGCCTTTGTTGCTCGCGGAGTGTCGTCCGTGCTCTACCTCCTCAAAATCGTTGCCCTGCGCGGTCTCCATGAAATCCATGTAGAAATGACCCGAACCGGTTTCCTTTTCGCCGAACAGAATTGTTTCGCTCGGCTCATTGATGGCGGATTCGGGGGCGGATTTGCCGCCGATGGCTCCCATGCTGAAGTTGGTGAGGGTAGCCTGCCAGTAATCATTGAATCCATTGATCATGTAGCTGCGCGGAGCGGCGTCCGCCTCGTAGGTCGGACTGCCGTTGCTTAAGGGATTGAGGCCGTCGCTGGGGCAGACCAGCAACCGGAGCTCGATGTATCCTTCGCGCAGCGCGGTAGGCCAGGCAGATGAATTCGGCCCTCCGGAGGGGCGTGCGGGAAAGAGGCCGTCGTTTTCGTCGGCGTACATCCGCGCGGCCATGCCGAACTGGCGGATGCCGTTGACGCAGGAGATGCGCTTGCCGGCCTCCTTGGCCTTGGCCAGGGCCGGCAGCAACATGCCCGCGAGGATGGCGATGATGGCGATGACCACCAGCAGTTCGATCAGGGTGAACGCCCCGCGCGGCTGGCTGCGGCGATTGGATTTGGTTTGCTTCAACATAATTGCGCCTTTTGGTTCTGTCGCAGGCGACAGCCGCCGGTGACTCATGGCCTTTGGATGATCGGCGGATGGCAGAAATTCATTAACGCTCGAATTTTCTGCGCCCGCCGCCGTCCATTCCCGCATGAACAAGAACCTGATTGTCCTGACCGGCGCGCTGGTGGTGTTGCTGGGGGCGTACGTGTTTTTCTTCACCGACTGGTTCAACAAGCCGACCATCCAGATTATCGCCACCATCCGGCCGACGCGGCCGTCGTCCATCCCTCGTGATGTGGATACGCCGCCGGTTTACCCGGTATCCTTCTCCTTCGACGGCAAGTTCCGCTTCACGGAAATAAAAGTGGTCCAGGCCGCGGAGTATTCGAACAACAGGTTCGCGCCAGCGATGTGGCACATGATTGCCGACTCAAATTCGGTCCCGACGAAGAACTTCCTCTATGGCCAGCCGATCCGCGGCATGAAATCCTCCGTCCCCCGGGCCCGGCCGGAGCCGCTCAAGCCCAACGAGGATTACCTGCTCATCGTCGCGGCAGGCCACATCAAGAGTTCGACCAACTTCCACACCGCCGCGGCCGCGTTGCCGGGACGCTGAGCCAGCGCCTCAGGGCGAGTCCGCGGTCTCGGGCACGGGCTTGGTTCGCTGGAGCTTCAAGCGCGCGACGCGCAGCCCGTCCATCTCCACCACCTGCAACCGGCAGGCGCCCACTTCCAGCGCGTCGCCCGTTTTTGGAAATCCGTTCAGCCGCTGGGTGACCCACCCGCTGGTGGTGGTGAGTTCGCCCGCCTCGATCGGTTCGCCGACCAGTTCCGCGAGTTCGCGAATGGGCAGGGCGCCGTCGATGTCCCAGGCGCCTTCGCCGGCCGGCAGGAGCAGCGGTTTTTCCTGATCGAACTCGTCCTGAATCTGCCCCACCAGTTGTTCGAGGATGTTCTCCAGCGTCACCATGCCGACGGTGCCGCCGTATTCATCCACTACGATGGCGAGGTGCAGCCTCCGTTCGAGCAACAGTTGCAGCACGGTTTCCAGCCGCGCCGTTTCTGGAATATAGACAATGCCCTTGGCCGCGCTGACCAGGTCGGCGCCGCTGCGCGCCTTGCTGCGCAGCGCGTAGAGATCCTTGATGTGAATGGTGCCCAGCATGCGATCCAGGTCGCCGTCTTCACACAAGGGAAAGCGCGAGAAACGCGTGCGCTCCGCCGCATCGAGGCACCCGGCCATGCTGGCAGTGGTGCTCAGACCGGCAATTTCCTGGCGCGGGCGCATCACTTCGCGCGTGATGCGGTGAGGCAGATCGAGGGCATTGACGACGATGTCGTGGCCGAGTTTGGTGCCGCCGGCGCGCTCTTGCGAGGCGCCGAACAGCAGGCGCAGTTCCTCCTCGGAATGCAGCATGTCACCCTCGCCCTTGGGTTCGATGCCCACCTGACGCAGCATCCAGAGCGAGGAGTGATTCAGCACCCAGATGAAGGGATAAGCCACCGTGCAGAACAGGCGCAGCGGACCGGACACCCACAGCGAGGTCACCAGCGGCTTCTGGATCGCCAGCCATTTCGGCGCCTGTTCGCCGGCGGTGATGTGCAGGAAGGTGATGGCGGAGAAGCCGACGAGGAAGGCGATCGTCTCCCGCGCGTGCGGCGAACTGATTTCCAGCCAGTTCATCACCGGCTGGAGGAGCGCGAGGAAAACCGGCTCGCCCACCCAGCCCAGGCCGAGGCTGGCCAGGGTGATGCCGAGTTGGGCCGCGCTCAGGTAACGGTCGAGATGATGGATGACGCCCCGCGTTGCTTGCGCGCGCCGGTTGCCCTGGCGGATGAGCGGGTCGAGCTGGGTGTCGCGGATCTTGACCAGCGCGAATTCCGCCGCCACGAAGAAGCCGTTGAGGAACACCAGCACCAGCACGGCGAATATCTTCAGCAGGATGGTGGTCAGGCTGGTGTCCATGCTACAGGTTCACCTCGCCGAAGATGACTTTGAGTATGTCCTCGATGCTCAAAAGACCGACCTCGCGCTGATCGCGCCCCAGCACGATGGCCAGGCGCTGGCCGGTGCGCTGCATCTGCCGCAAGGCCGCCTCCGCGCGCACGTCCTCCGCAAAAAAGAGCGCCGGCTTCACATAATCGACCGCCTTGCGCGCCAGGTCGAGGTCGGTGCGGTAGAGCAGCGACTTGAGCGTGACCAGTCCGATGATGCGCCGCCGGTTGCCTTCACGCTGCCAGACCGGCAGGCGGCTCACGGCCTTCTCGCGGCACAAGGCCAGTGTCTCGGTCACCGTGGCGTCCGCGGCGATGGTGACGGCGAGACCGATGGGACGAGCGAGCTGTTGCACCGTCATCAACTGCAAATCGAGCACGCGGTTGATCATCGTGCGCTCCTCGCTGGTCAGCGCCTGCGCGGAATCCTGCATCACCTGCCGCAGTTCATCGCGATTGCCGAACAACTGCCCGGTGAAACGGCGTCCCCCGGACCAGTGCAGCAGCGAACTCGCGAAGAACGCCACCAGGCTCACCAGCGGCCGGAGCAGGAACTGGATGACGCCAAACGCCGGCACCACGGTCAGGCTCAGCCGGTTGGGCCGCGCGCGAAACAGCGTCTTGGGCAGCAGTTCCAGCAAGGCGTAGAAGAGCACCAGCGCGAGCGCAAACACGCTCCAGAACACCGCCGGCCGCGCGCTCAGCCAGCGCTCCAGCCCCACGAAGCCGATGCTCACGACCACGAGATTGGCCAGCGTGTTGCCCACGAGGATGGTCCAGAGGAACGGCTCGGGATTCTCGAGGAAGCCGCTCAGCTTGGCCGCGCGCGCGTTGCCTTTGCGCATCAACTGCCGGATGTGCATCCGGTTCAGCGCAAACACGCCCGACTCCATCCCGGACATCAGGAACGAGATGCCAAGGCTGACGGCGAAAACGAGGATGAGCAATGCGTCCATGTCAAACAGGCCGCGCCGGCGCGCGTCCGCGATCATGTTTGCGCGGTTTCTCCACGAGCAACTCCTTCACGCGCCGCTCATCCACCACCGCGGCGGTCAGGCGCAATCCGGCAAACGACGCGGCCCGGCCCGCGGGCGGCACCATTTCGAGCTGTCGCACCAGCAGGCCACCCATGGTGTCCACGCCGCTGATCTCGGGCAGGTCGGGATACTCGCGGCGAAAATCCTCGATGGCCATCAGGCCGTTCACCCGCCATCGCCCCTCGGCGAGCTTCTCGATGATGAATCCCGCCGCCTCGCCTTCGTCGCGAATTTCTCCCACCACCTCTTCGAGAATGTCCTCGACGCGCACCACGCCGGCCACGCCGCCAAATTCATCGAGCACGATGGCGAGGCCGCGCTGCTGGCGTTGCAGGCTCTTGAGCAGTTGCAGGCAGTTCATGCTCTCGGGCACGAACGAGGGAAAATCGATCGCGTCGGCCAGATCGCCGTCGGGATTCAGCAGCAGCTTCTGCGTGTCGAGAATGCCGACGATGGTGTCCGGCGTTTCGTCGTAAATCGCCAGGCGACGACGCTGATGCCGGCGCGCCTCGACCATCATTTCCTCGATGCTCAGTTCGTCGGAAATGGCCGCCATGCGCGAGCGGGGCCGCATCACGTCGCGCGCGGCTTTGCGATCCAGGTGGATGATTTCCAGAATGATTTCCTTTTCGCGCTGGCGCAGCGCGCCCTGCTGGAAGGCCAGTTCGACAAGCTCGCGGTATTCCTCGTCATTGAGGCTGGGGCCTTCCGCGGCCGTCGGATGCGCGAGCACGGTGCCCATCAGGCGTCGGTTCAGCCCCTGCACCAGCGCCCGCAGCCAGCCGGTGCCTCCTTGCACCCAGGCCACAGGACGCGCCACGCGCAACGCCCACCGTTCCGGTGCGCGCACCCCCAGCGTCTTGGGCAGAACCTCGCAGCCGAGCAACACGAGGACAAACAGCCCCGCCAGCGTGGCCGCCAGTGGGAATTGCCCATGAACCGCGGGCCAGAGGCTGAGCGCGACGATGCCGGCATTGGCCAGGGTGTTGCCGAGGGAAAGAGTGGCGAGCAACTCCGCCGGCTGCTCCAGCAGGCGCATCACCAATTCGCCGTGGGGCTGATCGGCCAGACGGCGTGCCCGCCACCGGCCCAGTGCGAAGAGCGAGGATTCGGCGAGAGCAAAGAAGAAGCTGGCCGTCGCGCAAAACGCGACGCCCGACAGGAACAGCCAGCTCGTGGAACTCATGGCCGCCCAGTATCGCGGAAGCGCCCAAAAAGTCAAAAGCCCGCGCGGCATGGGAGTGCCGACCAGTTTTCACCAGCCTGGGTCTGTAGTGGGTCGGATCCGGCGTCCGTCCCGGAGGGACGAAATGTTTATAGCCCGGCATGCCCAGAAAGCGACCAAGCCCCGGCGGGGCGCAATGGTCACCAGCTCCACCAGCCCGGAGGCGAAAATTCTCCCAAGCGGCGTAACATGACGCCCGCTGGAACTTGATCCTCATGGGATTCGTTCCGCTATAAACATGGCGTCCCTCCGGGACTGAAAATCGGCGCCTTCAACTCCAAGTGGGGTCGCTGAAAGCTGTTTTGCGCGCCGTGCCTCATCCCCCCCATTTTCGGACTGGCCACGAGAGTCCGCCACGATTAGTTTCTCGCACACACCAGATGCACGCACGCCGTAACAACGCCAAGAACTACGACCGGTTTCGCCGGCTCCGCGCAACGCCATGCCCTCGTTCCCGTAATCCGCAGCACCCTTTCTTTTCCAAGAACCGCAAGGTAGGGCGCGTCACTCCGTGCGCGCCGCCAGCCGCCAGGGAGTACTCGAACGGCGCGCACGGAGTGACATGCCCCACCTCTGCCGCCGGATTCAGCGGTTCAAGGCGCGAATGCTTTCGTGAAGACTCCACCCCAACGCTCATGAAAACCAACATCGCTCACCAATCCAACGCCTCCGCCGACAATTCGCCATGCATCCCGCAGCGCCTCCTTCCGGCCGCAGGGGCGGCAAGGTGCGGTGTTCGACGACCGCTCGCTTTCCTGATGCTGGTGCTGTTGTTGCTGCCTGCGGCAGTGCAAGCGCAATTCACTTACACGACCAACAACGGCACGATCACCATCACCGGCTACATCGGCCCCGGCGGGGTGGTGACTATTCCTAACGTGATCAATGGCCGACATGTCACCAGCATCGGAGACTACGCGTTCAACGGCCAATCCAGCCTCACCAACGTCACGATCGCCAACAGCGTCACCAATATTGGGAGCAGTGCGTTCATATCCTGCGCCAATCTGGCTAGTGTTCTGATTCCAAACAGCGTCATCCGCATCGAGGGCGGGGCGTTCATGCACTGCCGCAGCCTGACCAACGTCGAAATCCCCGCCAGCGTCGCCAGCATCTATTCGAGGACGTTCGAAGGCTGCACCAGCCTGACGGCGATCGAAGTGGATGCGGGCAACTCCGTGTATAGCAGTGTTGCTGGGGTGTTGTTCGACAAAAGCCAGACGAGCCTCCGGCAATGTCCGGGCGGCAGTGCCGGAACTTACACGGTCCCGAACAGCGTCACCTTCATTGCAGATTTCTCGTTCGCTTCATGTCACAGCCTAACGAACGTCATCATCCCCAGTAGCGTTACCGGAATCGGAAATCTAGCGTTCTCGTCCTGCACCAACCTGATCGGTGTATCAATCCCAGACAGCGTCACCTACCTCGGTGGCATGTCGTTCTACGGCTGCGCCAAACTGACCAGCGTTACGATTCCCAATAGCGTCCGAGGCTTGTCAGGCACGTTCGGACAGTGTGTAAGCCTTATCAGCGTCACAATCTCCAGCAACATGACCACGTTTGGCTCGGATGTATTCATAGGCTGTAGCAGCTTGACCGGTGTCTACTTCCGAGGAAACGCCCCCACCATCATTACTTGGGGTGTTTTTGACGGTGCTACCAACGCGACCGTCTATTACCTGCCGGGAACCACGGGCTGGGGTCCGACGTATTCCGGTCGCCCGACCGTGCTGTGGAACACAAAGATGCAGACCAGCGACGCCAGCTTCGGTGTGCGGACGAATCAATTCGGATTCACCATCACCGGCACCAGCAACCTGGTGATCGTGGTGGAAGCCTGCACGGACCTGGTCAATCCCGCGTGGTCTGTGCTGGGAACCAACACCCTCACCGGAGGCTCGTCCTACTTCAGCGACCCGCAGTGGACGAATCACCCTGCCCGTTTCTACCGCCTCCGCTCGCCGTGAGGCGCGGACGACAACGATTTGGAGTGCGGTGACTTGTCACCGCCTTCATCGCCGGGCCGACTTGTCGGCCAGGCAGAGCCGCGTCCAGCGGCTCGAACTCATGTCACGCGCGCGGCAGTTCAACGGCGACAAGTCGCCTGCCGAAAGCGGCGAGAACTCGCCGCACTCCAAAGCGTGGTGGTGGCGCGAATTGCGTTGCGCCTATCCGCCTTCATCCATGGTTTACGAGTTCCTTGTTTGATTCGAACTGCAGGGCGCAAGCCTGCCCTGCCCCTCTGGAACGCGCGGCTGGGCAACGCGCCGCGCGTTCGCTAGCCTTCGGGCCATGTCGCAACTGCGGGTCATCATTGTCGGGGGCGGCGCGGCGGGCATCTTCGCCGCCATCACCTGTGCCGAGCGCGCACCTGGCGCCGCGGTGCTGGTGCTGGAGAAGGGGCCGCAGTTCCTCGCCAAGGTGCGCATTTCCGGCGGTGGTCGCTGCAACGTCACGCACGCGTGTTTCGACCCGCGGGAATTCGCGACGCGTTATCCGCGGGGCGGACGCGCGCTGCTCGGGCCGTTCCACCGCTTTCAAGCCCGCGACACCGTGGCCTGGTTTGAGTCGCGCGGCGTGAAGCTGAAGACCGAGGGCGATGGCCGGATGTTCCCAGTGACCGACTCGTCGCAAACCATCATCGACGGCCTGCTCGACGCCGCGCGCGCGGCCGGGGTGGAACTGCGCGCCAACACCGGTGTCGAGCGCATCGTGCGGCGCGCGGAAGGCGGCTTCGATCTGAAGCTGACTTCCGGCGCAATGCTTTCCTGCGATCGCCTGCTCCTCGCCCTGGGCGGCTGCCGCACCGCGGCGCTGGGGCAACTCGCGGTTTCGCTTGGACACATGCTCGAAGCGCCCGTGCCGTCGCTGTTCGCCTTTCACATTGAAACGCCGTGGTTGCGCGAACTCGCCGGCATCTCGGTCGAGACCGTGGAAGTGTCCGTGCCGGGCACGGATCTCGTTGAGCGCGGTCCGCTGCTGATCACCCATTGGGGCGTGAGCGGTCCGGCGGTGCTGCGTCTCTCGGCCTGGGGTGCGCGCGTGTTGCACGAGCGCGACTACCGGTTCCCGCTCCGGGTGAACTGGCTTCCGCAACTCAGCGACGATGCGATTCTGGCGGAGTTCGCCGCAAGACGACAAGGGCAAGGCGCGCGTTGCGTGGTCAACGCGCCGATCGCCCCGCTGTCCGCACGCCTGTGGGAGCGATTGGTCGCGGCGGCGGGCCTGGGACGCGAGCAGCGCTGGGCCGATCTCTCCCGCCCCGCACAGCAGCAACTCTTGCGGCAACTCACGGACACGGAATTGCCGGTGGCGGGCAAGAGCCTGAACAAGGATGAGTTTGTGACCTGCGGCGGCGTGCGGCTTGGCGAGGTGCATTTCAAGACGATGGCGAGCCGCCTTTGTCCGGGATTGTTTTTCGCGGGCGAGATGCTCGACATCGATGGGATCACCGGCGGATTCAACTTCCAGGCGGCGTGGACCACCGGTTTCCTGGCCGGCGAGGCGATGGCGGCGCCGTGAGGCGAAGGCGCCATTGGGACGCATCTGCGCACTGCCCCGGCGCGCGGCCTTCAGGCCGCTTCGATAGGCGGCGGGACAAGGTGCCATCATTGGCTGGCGAGCTTGAGCACCGGGAAGCGACGTAAACGTCGCGGTCCAACCCGGTTGCACCCTGGCCAGCCAGAATGCGCCCGCGCCATTTCGTCCCGGCATTTCTTGTTGGCAAAGCCCTGACCGGCCAACCACTATCGTCGCAAAATGGACTGGCTTCAGAGCATCGACAACGCAGGCTTTCACTTCATCAATGGGTCGCTCAGCAATCACTGGTGCGACGCGGTGGCGCCGTCATTGAGCTGGAATTCGTACTTCATGCCCACCGTCCTGCTCCTCTGCACGCTGCTCCTCTGGCGCGGCGGCACGCGCGGACGGCTCTTCGTGCTGATGCTGGCGCTGGCGCTGATGCTCGGCGAGGGATTGCTCATCGAGCCGCTGAAACAGGCGGTCGGACGCCCGCGACCATTTATGACGCTGACGGAGCTGAATCTCCTCGCCGGCAAGAGCAGCATCTATCGCAGCATGCCCTCGGGTCACTCCAGCATCTGGTTTGCGGCGGCGATGGTCTCGTTCATCTTCTACCGCAAATCGTGGCGGTTCATGCTGCCCATCGCGTGTCTCATCGCGGTGTCGCGCGTCTATCTCGGGGTGCATTATCCGAGTGATGTCGTCGCCGGAGCGATTCTCGGGGCAGGCTATGCCGTGGCCGTATTGTGGCTGGCGCAGGCGTTCTGGCAAACGGCGGGCGCGAAGATCTTTCCCATCTGGCAGGCGCAACTGCCGGTGCTGGTGCCCCTCAAGGGCGAACCGCTGGTGTTTCATCCCGCGCCGGCCGGCATCGATCCGCGCGAGGACGATCGCCAGTGGCTATGGCTGGGCTACGCGTTCACCATCGTGATGCTGCTCTTCCGCTTCTGGTATCTCGCCAGCGGCATCATCGATCTGAGCAAGGACGAAGCCTATCAGTGGGTCTGGTCGAAGAACCTCGCGCTGTCGTATTTCAGCAAGCCGCCGATGATCGCGCTGATTCAATTTGCCGGCACATCAATCTGGGGCGACAGCGCGTTCGGCGTGCGCTTCTTCTCGCCGGTGTTCGCCGCCTTGCTGAGCTGGGTGATGCTGCGCTTCATGGCGCAGGTCTCGACCGCGCGCCTCGGCTTCTTGATGCTGCTGATGGTTTCCGCCGCGCCGATGATGTCCGCCGGCGCGATTCTCATGACCATCGATCCGCCGCTGGTGCTGTGCTGGGTGGTGGCCATGGTGGCCGGCTGGCGGGCGGTGCAATCCGACGGCGCCACGCGTCACTGGCTCCTGGTGGGATTGTTCATGGCGCTGGGTTTCCTGTCCAAGTACGCCCAGGCATTTCAAATTATTTGCTGGGTGTTGTTCTTCGTCCTGTATGCGCCAGCGCGGATGCATCTGCGGAAGCCCGGCCCCTACCTCGCGCTGCTCATCAATCTGCTGGCCACGATTCCCGTGATCATCTGGAACTCTCAGCATGATTGGATCACCGTCTCGCATGTGGCGTCGAATGCCGGGGTGAATGAGAAGTGGGTGCCGACGCTGCGCAACTTCTGGGACTTCGTCGGCGCCCAACTGGGGCTGCTCAATCCGGTGTTCCTGGTGGCCGCGCTCTGGGCGATGGTCGCCTTCTGGCCACGACGCCGGGAACGTCCACTCTGGCTTTATCTCTGTTGCATGGGCGCGCCGGTGTTCATGGGCTACTGGCTGTTCACGTTCTACAACCACGTCATGCCGAACTGGATCGCGCCCGCCGTGGTCCCGATGTTCACGCTGGCGGCGCTCTTCTGGTACGAGCGTTATCGCGAAGGCCAAACCTCGGTGCGCCATTTCTACAATGCCGGTCTGATCTTCGGCCTCGTGGTCGTGGTCATCGCGCATGACACCAACTTCATCGGGCGCCTGCGCGGCTGGCCGCTGCCGCCGGAGCGCGATCCGACGCGGCGGACTCGCGCCTGGCCCGAGACCGCTGCGGCCGTCAACGCGGCGCGCAAGAAGCTGGAGAGCGAAGGCCGGCCCACCTTCGTCATCGCCGATCACTACGGCATGACCGGCGAGCTTTCGATGTACATCCCCGAGGCGCGCGCCGCCGCGGCCACAAAGATGCCGCTGGTTTACTCGGTCATTTATTATCCGCCGCGCGATCAGTTCTATTTCATCCCGAAATACCGCTACGAAAAATTCCGCCGCGGCCACAGCGCGATCTATGTCACCGAGTACGATCAGCACCCGCTGGTGCATGATTGGTTCCAGCGCTGGTGGCGCGGCGACATCATGAATCTCAAGGCCGCGCGAGACGCCACCCCGCCCATGATGATCCCATTGATCGGTGACCAGTTCGAAAGCGTGAAGGATCTCGGCATGGTCGAGGTGCAGAAAGACGGCCGCACCTTCAGCCGCCTGCGCCTTTTCGAATGCCGCAACCTGCGCTGAGTTTCAAGAATCTGCCCGCCGAAGCGGCGTCTCGGCAGAGCGCCGTCATCTGGAGAGCGAGAGAAGAGTGCGGCGGTCTGCCGACACGCCGCTACGGTCGTTTTGTTTGAACTGGCACGCTCGAAAGGCGCCGGCCGTTCACGATGAGGTCCAGCCGCGTGACCAGTGTGGCGCCGAGCGAGCCATTCCAGATCTCGTTGCCGAACCAGACACCCTGCACCTCGCTTTGCAGTCCCAGACCGCGCCGGATCGCGTCATCAAGAAACGACTTTAAGTTGATGCGGGGCGGGGCGCCACGAAAGCCCGCGATGCGATATTGAAATTCGTTGTCACCTGTCGGCGTTGGCACAAAGCCGAAGTCGCGATAGCCATCGTTGAGCGTCTTCACGTCGGAAGCCTTGCCGTACCAATCGAACCAGATGGCCACTCGACCGGCTGGCTTCAGCGGCAGGACGACCACGAGATTGTGATCTCCCTGATCGTTTTCCAGCCGAGTCACCGCGTCCATTTCCAGTTCAAGCGACTTCAGGGCTGCGACGGCAACTGGTTCGAAACCACCCTGGGGCGCGCCTGGCCACAGGGCATTCACGCCCACACCCACACCGGCCGCGGTGGGCGACTTGCTGGCGGAACTGCGCCGATTCCAGTGCCAGCCGCAGGTGCCATCGCGATGCCGGTAAATGGTCTGCTCGTAATTGGCCTGCGGCTCGCCGGAAATCGACTTCACCTCGCTGAGCACCCTGAACTCGCCGGGCAGAGCGACAGTCGAGAGACCCATCCGAGGACTGTCCGCCGCGCGCTGTGTCTTCTCCTCGGCGCGCACGCGCGGCCAATCCACGCTGCCCGCCGGCAGACGGCGCACGGTGAATTCATTCACGCGCACCCAATGCTCTTCGTTGGCCGGTCCGTTGTAGAAATGGAGGCTGGCGTTGGGGTTGCCTTTCACCGGAAGATCGCATTCGCCGACGTCGCGCCATTCGCGCCAGGGCGCGGTGCGAAACTGGCCGCGCACCAGATTCTTGAAGGCCTGCAATCGCAGTTCGACCGTGCAGGCATCGAGCGGGATGATCGCCACGGTGCGCGCGCGATCGTTTTCCTCGCGGCCCATGACGATGGAGAGCCGGCCGGTGACGAGTTCCTGGCCGAGCTTCACCATGTTGCCGGCATCGTAATACCACACGAGGTTGGCCTGCTCCCATTGCGCCGAGGGTAGGTTGCTGACGGTGACGGCGATCTCGATGGGCGCGTCGGCGGGCGCAGGAATCGGATGCACCATGACGTTGCGGGCGTTGTTGCCGCCGCCCCACATCCCGCCGGGCTGCACGCGCACTTCGAGTCCTCGGGGACCGGTTCGCCAATGGGCGCGTTCCTCGCGCTCGAAGGTCCAGCCCTCGCCGAGATGACCTTGGAAATCGTCGCGATAAATCAGTTCGCCGGGCCCGCCTTGGCCTGCGGAGGCGACCACGGAACCGAGGAACACGAGAAGGCTGGCCAGGCTGAAAAGAGGAGTTGTCGTCTTCATGGGCGTCAGGCGTTTGGTGATGGATTGGCATTCTGGGCGACGGCCGTGCGGAGGCAAATCAATAAACTGGCCGTCGGCATTGGGCCAGGGGTATTTCTCCGGCACCGTGACCCGCGCGTCTCGTCAAACTTGGGGTACACCTGAGGGAGCTTCCCGATGGATCGCTCCCACGATTGGAGGCCAATCGCTTGGCCAGCTTTCGCCAGAGCGCGACGGTCTTTTGCCGATTCGCCTCACTCTCCCACGCGACGGCTTCGAGGAGTCATAGTCCGAGAAGTTCGCATCCTTCCCCTGCCCACCGGGAGCGGCATGCAGGTCGAGGATCCGATACAGGCGATTCGCCTTGCAGCACGCGAGGAGATGGTCGGTCAGCGTGAAACCCGCCGTCAGCCAGGTAGCGCCGCCTTGGACCGGCTCCTCCTCAATCGGCAGGGTGAAGAGGTTGTAGTGCATCGGCAGACGGATGCTGTGGGAACCTGATTTTGCCAGCAAATCCACGTCCGCCCGCGTCATGTGATTCCGCAGCCAGATCTTCGCTGCGGGATGGCTGGGCAGGAGATGGATTCCTTGCAGCTTCAGTGCGGGTAACTCGACCGGCGCCGGCGGGGGAACGATGACCGGCGGATTCGTGGCCTGCGGTGGAGGCGGCAATTCCTTCGCCACCAGTCTGGGGGCGGCCTGGAACGGTGCCGGTGCTGGTAGCTGCCCCGCCGCCACCACCACCATCACGCCGCAACCGAGAGCGACCCAACCCCAGTAGCGCCGGGTGAATACCGAGGTTGCACACTCCGGCGGCGCGATGTCGCCGGGTTGTTGGGGAACGAAGACCGAGTTAGGGACGTCGCTCTCAACTTCCTCGACTTCAGCCTCAGGCTGACGCAGCAACAACACGCCGGTGGCGACCAGCACGCCAGCAAGGCACCAGACGACGATTTCACGATGGGCGATGAAACCGGAGCCTTGTGCGACGCCGATGCCAAACAAACCGATGACCGATGCGGCCACACCAAAGCGCGCATGAATCCGCATGTTGAGCAGCCATTTCCAGAACTTCAGATGGTGTCCGGTTTCCGGCATCATTGCTCTCGATTGAGGAACATCGCGTGACATTGCCAAACGCAATCCGCCCTTGCCGGGTCTGCTGGTGCCAAAGGCACAGCCATCGACTGGTCCGCCGGCTTGGACGCGGGAGGATTTGTCAGCGCACCCGCAGCCTTTCCTGAGTTGAGGATCCACCAATGCACACCGGTAACTTCGGAACGCTCCCGGCGCAGATGAATCGCGCGATTGGGGGATGCGCTGGCGGACTGAGAAATGCGGATCCTGAATCAGCCAGGACCGGACGAAGGATGTCCGAGGAATTTAAGGATGGCTTCCGTGCGCGAGTGGACGTGGAGTTTGTCGTAGATGTTGCTGATGTGATGTCGCACGGTTTCCCAAGTGATATTGAGCGCGCCCGCCACCTCCTTGACTGACATGCCTCCTGCCAGTTTGGAGAGAACCTCGTGCTCGCGGGCGGAGAGACTCTGCAACTCCAGCACGGCGTTCAAACGCGCCGGTCTCATGGCACCCGTCTGGCCGGTGTGGAAACAATCCAGCACTCGCCGGGCAATCGGTGCGGAAATCGGCGCGCCGCCGGCCAGAATTTCACGGGTGGCCTGGAGCACTTCCGCGCAACTCGACGGCTTCAAAAGGTAACCGTCTGCGCCAGCCATGATGGACTGGAACACGCTCTCCTCGTCCGACTGCCCGGTCAGCATCACCACCCGGACCTCCGGCAACGCGGATTTCAGGGCGCTGACGCATTCGATCCCGGAGATGCCGGGCAGTTTGATATCCATCAGCACCACATCCGGCGCGCAACGCGGGAGTTCCCGCAAGGCCGACTCCCCGTCAGGCAATGCAGCTACCACCGTCATGTTGCGCACCTTGGCAAACACCGCCTTGAGTGCCGCTCTCACGGCATCGTCGTCGTCCACAATCGCCACGCGAAATCCTGCGGGCGTTGCCGTGCTTCCGTCCGGCGACTGGTGATGCGCATCCATTTTCGAGGCCCGTGAAAATGAACCGCGGCGATTCGCACGTCAAGAGGAAGGCCGGCCGGGTGAGGCCGGCCGGGTGCGCCGGCCGGGTGAAGCCGATGGAAAGGTTGGCGGGCACACTCACAATTCGCCCGGCACGCTCAAAGCCTTGATTTATGATTTGCGTTGTGCGTTGCGGAGCCATGGCGATGGCCGAACTTGGAAAGGGCGATCACATCTGAAAGCGAGCCTCCCAACTAATCGATTTCTCGCTCAAGCCGCGGCGGTCTGCGCGGTGGCGGCGGGTGCGCCGGCGACGTACTGCCCAGGCAGTGGGATGGACGACACCCGGGCTGGGTAGGGCGCGTCTGTCCCAGCGCGCCGCGAACCACTCCCAGCCAACCCGACGGCGCGCTGGGGACAGACGCGCCCTACGCGTGCGGGTTGGGACCAAGCGTCTTCGGGTAGCCCATCCCAAGGTCTTGTCAGTAAGGAGACTCAATTCCCCAGCGAATCCGGCACGGTCAACGCCTCCTCACGTCGGCGCCTACAGTTTTGAGACAGTCTCTGCCGAGACGCTGCTACGGGCTTTCCCATTCCGCAATCCGCGATCAAATCATGGCGGGAATCCTGATAGTCGTTGGCGAACAGAGCAGCCGCCGCACCTTGGGCGGGCTTCTGCGCGCCGACGGTTGCGAGGTGGTCGCGGCCTGAAGTTGCCGACACCGCCCTGCAGCGCCTGCAAGAAGGCGCATTCGGCGTGGCGGTGACGACATCATCGTGCCCCGCGTCACCAGGGGGGAACTGCTCCAACGCATTCACACCGATTCCGCATCCCCCAATTGTACACTTGGAAGGCTCCGGGAACCTCCGACGTAACGGGTGTCATTGCGCATCAAATCGAGGGCATGTCATCCGCCGATTTGAAACTGTGGCACCCATGAACGCCGAGAAGCACAAAATCCTGCACATCCTGGTGAACCTGGTGCGTAACGCCAAGTACGCCTGCGATGCGTTGGAGCGCGCGGACAAGCGGCTGACACTGCGCGTGGCCAACGGTGATGGCCGGATCAGAATATCGGTGATGGATAACGGGGTCGGAATTGCGCCGGAGAATTTGACGCGCATCTTCAGTCACGGCTTTACGACCCGCGAAGGTGGTCACGGCTTTGGCCTGCACAGCGGCGCTGGCGGCGAAGGAATTGGGCGGTTCGTTGACCGTTCACAGCGGCGGCCCCGGCCAGGGCGCCGCCTTCACCTTGGAACTGCCTTGCCCGGACCGGGAGGACGCACATTCATGGACCACGCTCGCCGATGAGACCAAGAATATGAGATGCCCTCGTTCCAACGCCGCCGCCTGCTGGCTTTGCTGGCTGCCCGCATTCGCCTGCGCGCTCGTCCCGGGCGCCGCGCCCTGTGCGGGCGCTGCTCCCCAAGCCGCGGCCCAGCCTGCCGAGCCTGACTTCACGGCGATGAACCTGGAGGATCTAGGTGCCATCCAGGTGACCTCGGTCTATGCCGCGTCGAAGCGCGAGCAAAGCCTCGCGGACGCGCCGGCTTCGGTCACCATCGTCACGGCGCAGGACATCCAGCAGTACGGCTATCGCACGCTGGGCGACATCCTCAACAGCGTGGGCGGATTCTACGTGACGGGCGATCGCACCTACAACTTCCTCGGCGTGCGCGGAGTCAACCGGCCGGACGATTACGGCGGGCGCAATCTGCTCCTGATAGACGGCCACCGCCTGAACGAGGCGCTCTACGACAGCACGTCCTGGGGGCGCGATTTTCCCCTCGACGTGGATTTGATTGACCGGGTGGAAGTGGTGCGCGGTCCCGGTTCGATCCTTTACGGGAACAACGCCTTCTTCAGCGTGGTGAACGTGATTCCCAAGCGCGGGCGGGACTACAACTGGGGGGAGGTTTCCGTGGGCGGCGGCAACTTCGATTCCTACCAGGGCCGCTTCACGGTCGGGAAACAGTTCACCAACGGGCTGGAAGTTCTCTTCTCCGGCACTTACTTCGACAGCCAGGGCGAGAAGCGGACCAAGTATGTGTCGCTTGACCCCGCCACGCCTTTCCCGAACGGCGGGGTGGCGGAGAATTTGGATACCGAGCGGGCGTACTCGTTATTTACCCAGTTGCGCTATGGCGATTTCACGCTGGCGGGCGCGTACGCCTCGCGGGAGAAAGCCCTGTCCACCGCCTCCTACTTCTCCTCCGGCGCGGTGTTCAACGACCCGAAGGCGCTGAATACCGACGAGCCGTCCTACCTCGACCTGAAGTATGAGCGGGAGTTAGGGAATGATTGGTCGGTGCTCGCGCGGGTCGGGTACAATCGCTACGACTACCACGCCCTGCAGCAATACGATTACGTCGGCCTTGGGAATCCCGCCGACTACACCGTCAATTACGACCAGATGCTCTCGCAAGCCGTGGCCGGCGAGGTGCAGGTGGGCAAGACGCTCTTTGACCGGTACGTGATCACCACCGGCGCGGAGTTTCGCGAGTTGTTCGACAACTTTTACCAGAACGAGGATCTGAATCCCTCCACCATTTACACCAGCATCAATCCCCACCAGCGGACCTGGGGGGTGTTTGCCAACGCCGAGGTGCCGCTCTACCGCACGAACCTTACGCTGCACGCCGGCGTGCGCTACGACGGTTTCTCCGAGTTCGACTCCGCCCTCAGCCCGCGCGCGGCTCTGATCGCGCATCCGTGGGCGCCCACCACCTTCAAATTCATTTACGGTCAGGCCTACCGCACCCCCAACGTGTATGAGAGCGTTTACAACCGCCTGCCCTTCAGTGGCGGCGGGGCGGCGCCGGCGCCCGAAACCATCCGCAGCTACGAACTGGTGTGGGAACAGGAACTCGGGAAGCACTTCCGCACCGGCGTGAGCGCCTACTTGAACCAAATCAACGACCTCATCGACACCGAAACGGAACCCGGGAGCGGCCGGCCTCATCTGGTCAATCGCGGCGAAGTGGAAGGCCGGGGCCTGGAATTCGAGATCGAAGGACGTGCCCGGTCCGGACTGCGCGGGCGGATCAGCTACGCCCTGCAGGAGGCGCGGGAGACCGCCACCGACCAGAAACTGAGCAACTCGCCCGAGCACCTGGCGAAGTTCAACCTCGCGGTGCCGCTCTACCAGGACAAGCTCTTCGCCGGGTTGGAGCTACAGTACCATGGCGCCGTGGCCAGCGTCTATGGCACCAAAGTCAGTGACTTCTGGTTGATGAACGCCACGCTCTTCAGCCAGAAGATCGTCAAGGGACTGGAATTCACCGCCTCGGTCCAAAATCTCTTCGACCAGAAATACGCCTTCCCCGGCACGGCCTCGCACCGCCAGGCCGAACTGCCGCAACTCGGGCGCAGCCTGTGGTGCAAGCTCACCTACAAATTCTAGCGAACGTGTCCTTCCTGAGAACAACGCGGTGGGTAGCCCAAGCCTTCCGGCTGGCCGCGCCGGTGCTGGCCGCCGGCGCGTGTTGGTTGCCCGCGCGCGCGGCGGCGGCGACGTCGGCGGGCGAGACCTCCGTGCTCGAATACAAGGTGAAAGCCGCCTACCTCTACAACTTCGTCAAATACGTTGATTGGCCCCCGGTTTCCTTTGCCGAGACCAACACGCCGATCATCATCGGATTATATGGCGAAGACAAATTTGGCGATGCGCTCCAGAAGGCCGTCGAAGGCAAGACCATCTCCGAGCGGCGCATCATCATCCAGCCCATCGGAAAGGACGACGACGCGGGGAAATGCCACATTCTCTTCATCAGCGTTTCGGACAAGAAGCGCCTGGGCGAATTCCTCAACAAAATCAAGGCGCTGCCGGTGTTGACGGTTGGTGAGACCGACCAATTTCTGGAACAGGGCGGCGTGATCAAGTTCGTGAAAAAGGAAGGCAAGATCCGCCTGGAAGTCAACCTGGACGCCGCCCGGCAGGCAAAGCTGCAAATCAACTCAAGGTTATTGAGCGTGGCGGATGTCGTGAAAGGCAAATCAAAGTGACCGGGCCATGTTAAATTTCCGAAACTATTCCATCCGGCGCAAACAGACGCTGAGCATCATGCTGGCCTGCAGCGTCGTGCTGTTGCTGGCCTGCGCCGCGTTCGTCACTACGGACGTGGTTAGCTTCCGCCGCGAGTTGGTGGCGAAAGTTGTCACCTTGGCCAATGTCATCGGCCACAACTGCACGGCGGCGCTGGATTTCAACGATCCCAAAACGGCGGGCGAAACCCTGGCGTCATTGCGGGCCGAACCCAACATTGTGGCCGCCTGCCTGTATGACCAGCGCGGGGAGTTATTCGCGGTTTACCGGCGCGACGGAACCAACGCGCGGGCCGCGCTTCCGCTCGGGCCCTCCGCCGGCCATGAATTCGCGGGCGATGAACTGCGGCTGTTCCAACCCATCATCGTGCGCGGGGTGGTGATGGGTCAGATTTTTCTGGCGCATGATCTGCAACAATTCAAGCGGCGCGGGCAAAGCTACGCCGGCATTCTGGCGCTGGTGCTGGCCGTTTCCCTGCTCGTGGCTTTCGGGCTGGCGAACCGCTTGCAACGGCTGGTTTCCGATCCGATTCTGAAACTGGCGCAGGTGGCCCGGTCGGTGGCGCTGGAGAAGAATTATTCGGTGCGGGCGACCAAACAAAGCAGCGACGAATTGGGCCAGTTGGTGGACGGGTTCAATGAAATGCTCGCGCAGATTCAACAGCGTGACGCCGCGTTGCAACTGGCGCGCGACCATCTGGAAAAGCGCGTGGAGGAACGAACCGGAGAACTGGCCAATTCTCTTTCGTTGCTCAACGCCACGCTCGAATCCACTGCCGATGGCATCCTGGTGGTGAATTCGGATGGACACGTCAGCAGCTATAACCGGAAATTCGTTGAACTTTGGCATATTCCCGAATCGGTCCTGGCCACTCGCGATGACCAGCAACTGCTGGCGGCGGCGCTGACCCGGCTAAAAAGCCCGGAGGAATTCATGGCCAAAGTCAAAGCGCTTTACGCGCATCCCGAGACGCAAAGCTCCGACATTGTCGAACTGGCGGACGGGAGGTTTTTCGACCGCTTTTCGCAGCCGCACAAACTGGGCGACCAGTGCATTGGCCGGGTCTGGTGTTTCCGCGACATCACCGAGCACAAGCGAGCGGAGCAGATACTCCACGACTCCCAAGAACTGTATTCTTCCCTGGTGGAGAACCTGCCGCAGAGCGTCTTCCGCAAAGACCGCGAAGGGCGTTTCCTGTTCTGCAATCAGCGATTCTGTAAAGACGCGGGGCATTCGTTGCAGGAGATCGTTGGCAAGGCCGACGCCGATCTCTTCCCGCCTCTCCTGGCCGCGGCCTACCGGCAGGACGACCTCTGCGTGATGGAATCCGGCCAGACCGTGGACCAGATCGAGGAGCACGTGGGCAAGGATGGCCGGAAGTTGTTTGTCCAAGTCGTGAAAACCCGGCTGCGCGATGCGTCGGGAGGCACCCTCGGGGTACAAGGGATATTCTGGGACGTCACCGCAGAGAAGCAGTTGGAGGCGACCCTGGCCGCCGAGCGGCTGCTGCTCCGCACCCTCGTAAACACCCTGCCTCTGGCCGTCTATGTCAAGGACATCTTCGGATGTAAAACGCTCACCAATCCCTTGGACTTGCGTTTCACGGGGGGTAATTCCGAAGCTGAGGTGCTGGGCAAAAGCGATTTCGACTTCTACCCGCCCGAGCAGGCGGAGGTGTTTGCCACCGAGGACCGCGAGGTCACGGAAGGCGGCCAACCCCTTCTCAACCGCGAGGCGAGAATTGTCCTGCGGGATGGTTCCGCAGCCTGGCTGTTGACCTCGAAAGTGCCATTGCGCGACGCCTTCGGGCGCATCATCGGCCTGGCCGGTTGCGGCCTGGACATCACCGAGCGCAAGCGGGCCGAGGCGATCCTGGTGGAAACCGGCGCGCTGCTGGAGGCGCTGCTGCAGAACACGACCGATGGGATTTACTTCAAGGATCGGCAGTCCCGCTTTGTTCACTTCAGCCGGATGATGCTGGAACTTTTCCATCTGACCCAAGCCGAGGAACTGAAGGGCCGGATCGATTTTGATTTCTTTTCCGAGGAACATGCGCGCCCCGCCTTCGAGGCCGAGCAGGAAATCATCCGCACCGGCCAGCCGGTCTTGAATCTGGAAGAAGAGGAAACCCACCTCGACGGCCGGGTCACCTGGGCTTCAAGTTCCAAAATGCCCTGGCGCGACAAGGCGGGCAACATCATCGGCACCATGGGCATCTCGCGGGACATCACCGGGCACAAGCGCACCCAAGTCGAACTGGAGCACCTCCACAAGCAACTGATGGAAGCTTCCCGCCGGGCCGGCATGGCGGAGATCGCCACCAACGTGCTCCACAACGTCGGCAACGTGCTCAACAGCGTCAACATTTCCACCGGCCTGATCGTGGAGAGCGTGAAGAACTCCCGCATCTCCAGTCTCGCCCGGGTCGTGGCCTTGCTGGGGGAACACGCCCACGATCTGGGGACGTTCCTCACCCAGGACGACCGGGGCCAACATGTGCCGGCGCATCTGGCCCAGCTCTCCGCCCATCTCCTGGCCGACCAGGCGGCCATCGTCACCGAACTGGATTCGTTGCGCCGGAACGTCGAGCACATCAAGGTGATCGTGGCCATGCAGCAGAACTACGCGACGGTCGGCGGCGTGAAGGAAATGGTCAACCTGGTCAGTCTGGTGGAAGACAGCCTGCGCATCACGGAGGGGGCTCTGCGCCGTCACCAGGTGGAGGTCATCCGCGAATTTCAAACAGTGCCGCCCCTGAACGTCGAGAAGCACAAGATCCTGCAAATCCTCGTGAACCTGCTGCGCAATGCCAAGCACGCCTGCCAGGATTCAGAGCGCTCCGACCGGCGGCTGACGGTGCGCGTGGCCAACGGGGAGGGCCGGGTCAAGATCTCCGTGGTGGATAACGGAATTGGGATTCCAGCGGAGCACCTGACGCGCATTTTCAACCACGGCTTTACGACCCGCAAAGACGGCCACGGCTTTGGCCTGCACAGTGGCGCGCTGGCGGCGCACGACATGGGCGGTTCCTTGACCGCCCACAGCGATGGCCCCGGCCAGGGCGCGGTCTTCACCCTGGAACTGCCTTTGCCCGACGCGGGAGAACTCACATGAATAAACTGCTTGCCGACAAAAACCGGCGCGTGCTGGTCATTGATGACAATCGTTCGATCCACGATGATTTTCGCAAGATTCTGTCCCCCGCCACCCCCACCGCCGCGGCCTTGGACGCCACGGAGGCGGCAGTGTTTGGGGATTCCAACGACGT
The DNA here is from genome assembly GCA_038249465.1 of Limisphaerales bacterium. GTDB lineage: Bacteria > Verrucomicrobiota > Verrucomicrobiia > Limisphaerales > JBBRWD01 > JBBRWD01. The sequence continues at coordinate 78,973 of JBBRWD010000020.1, forward strand.
CGTCCCGCAAACCCGGTTTGAAGTGGACTCGGCCTATCAGGGGCAGGAGGGATTGGCGCTGGTGGAAAAGGCCCGGCAAGTTGGGCGGCCTTACGCCATGGCGTTTGTGGACGTGCGCATGCCGCCTGGCTGGGACGGTGTGGAAACCACCCGGAAAATCTGGGAGCTTGATCCTGACCTCCAGGTGGTCCTCTGCACCGCCTACTCCGATTACTCCTGGGATGAGTTGTTTGAAACGCTGGGCCAGCGCGACGGGTTGCTCATTCTCAAGAAACCGTTTGACGCCGTGGAAGCCAGCCAACTGGCACACGCGCTCACGGAGAAATGGCGGTTGCACCAGCAGTCGCTGCGGAAAATGGAAGAGTTGGAGAACCATGTCGCCGGACGCACTGCTGAACTCGTGCTAGCCAACGAAATCTTGCAGGCGGAAAACACCGCGCGGAAAAGGATCGAGGTCGAACGCGATCAGCTCATCCGGGAGCTGAAAGAATCCCTGTCCAACGTCAAGTCCTTGAGCGGCCTGCTGCCGATCTGCGCCGGCTGCAAGCAGATCCGGGATGACCGGGGCTATTGGAGTCAGGTGGAGAGCTACATCCAAAAGCACTCCGGGGCCACATTCACCCACGGCTTCTGCCCTGACTGCGTCAAGACCTATTTCCCGGAACCGGAGCAAGACGCCCCTTCCACCAAATGAAGACACCAGCTGCCTGCCGCGCCCTGTGGCAGCCGATACCCTGAACAGCCAGCCTGCCGATAAAAACCGGCGCGTGCTGGTGATCAATGACAATCGGGCGATCCACGACGATTTTTGCAAGATTCTGTCCCCCGCCGCCGCCACGGAGGCGGCAGTGTTTGGGGATTCCAACGACGTCGTCCCGCAAACCCAATTTGAAGTGGACTCGGCCTATCAGGGGCAGGAGGGATTGGCGCTGGTGGAGAAGGCCCGGCAAGCCGGGCGGCCTTAGGGCCAGCGCGACGGGTTGCTCATTCTCAAAAAGCCGTTTGACGCCGTGGAAGCGTTCCAACTGGCGCACGCGCTCACGGAGAAATGGCGGTTGCACCAGGAGTCGTTGCGGAAAATGGAAGAGTTGGAGAGCCGGGTCGCCGAGCGCACCCACGAATTGTGGCAGGCAACGGCGTCTATCATAGCCTGCTATAAGGAGGCATAGAGGGCCTTGAGGCGGAACACGGCGGTGGCTTCCGTGACTTGATCGCGGAGGGACTGGCGGAAAGGCGTCAGTCCCGGCCTTTTTAGAATGTGGGTTGGAGGTGCCGCCAGCCGCCTCGACACCGTGACACGGATTGCGGATCGCCAAAGCGTAACGGGTTCAAGTCCGCGAACTGACGCGCGGGTTTTGATCCAGCATCTGGCGGACGGCCATCGCCGAGAGCGGTATGAATACCGTGTGCCGGGAGAGTAACGGTGGGCAGAAGCGAGGGGAGAGGCATCATGTCAGGGGATGTGGAGCAGAGAAATGGATAGGATGCCTGGCGATGAGGCACCGCGGCACATCGATCACGAGGCCGGGAAGTTCGGCTTCATCCCGGAAGATCCTGGCTCAATTTTCATCCTTCAACCAGACCAGCGAGAAACGCGCGAACACGATGCGCCCGTAATTCTTCGTCTCGAAAAGGCAGCCGATCGTTCCGTCGGCAAGAGTCGTCAGCACGCTGTAAGGGAAACTTCCGGGCCACCAGACGCGCCTGGTCGGCCACGTCGCGCCGTCGTCCGTGCTCAGATACACCGTGCCGTGGTCGCGTTTGAGGCTGTCAGGGCCGCTGAAGAGAATAATCCCCCGATCGGCTCCGTGACCAAACGAGTGGCGAAGGATGCTCGCGTTGCAGCTTGGGCCGCGCAAGGCGGGCACATCCTCGACGGGTGACCAGGTCACGCCGCCATCATGGCTCACGGAGCTTTTCCGCACCTTCGCGCCGGCGAACTGCCGCGAGTTGAGGCGCACCGAGCCATCGCTCAATTCCACCATCTGCACCTCGTTGATCTGGCTGCGCCGGCCGAGCTTCGCGTCGGGAACAAACGCGCCGGGGACGTTTTCGCCAAACTTCCAAGTCGCGCCCCGGTCATCGCTGAACACGGCGAAGTTGTTCCATTGGGAGTACGGACCTTCGTTGAACGGCAGGAGGAGCCGGCCGCGGTGCGGGCCACGCCTGAGTTGAATGCCGATGCCCGGTCCGCTCGCGATGGTGGTCGCGTTGGTGGCGCGCTTGGTCGTGCGTGTCACGTCCAGCGGCTTGGTCCACGTCACACCATCGTCGTCGGACTCCTGCTGAGCCACCCAACCCGTGCGCCGTACGACCTCGCTCGGGACGAATCTTCATCCGATAGAGAGCGCCCGTCAGGTGCCCCGGACGCCGGCAAAAGCACCAAGCAAAGCGGCCCCGGATTTCTCCGGGGCCGCCGTGATTTTCCGAAGCTTGTTCCGGGTGGCGCGGCTATTTGGTTGGATTGACGAGTTCCGACAGTTTGAAGATCGGCATGAACATGCAGATCGCAATGCCGCCCACCGTGACGCCGAGAAAGACGATGAGCAATGGCTCGATGAGCGAGGTCAGTCCGGAGAGGGTGGTTTCAATTTCCTCGTCCAGGAAGTCGGAGATGCGTTCGAGCATGTTCTCGATCTTGCCGGTCTGCTCGCCGGCGGTGATCATCCGGATGATCATCGAGGGAAAGATGGGGTGCTTGGCCAGCGAGACGGCGAGTCCTTCGCCGCGTTCGATGTCGCCAGAACTGGTCTTGACCGCTTTCTCCATGACGGCGTTGCCGACGGTGGCACTGACGATTTGCAGCACCTCCAGAATGGGCACGCCGGAGCGGATGAGCGAGGCGAGGGTGCGGGTGAAGCGCGCGAGGCAGATTTTGTGGGCGATCTGTCCGAAGATGGGCAACTTGATGCGCGTGCGATCCCAGAACTCGCGCCCGGGCTTGGTCTTGATGTAAGTCAGCCAGCCATAAACCGCCGCGCCCGCCACCGCGAGAATGTAGATGAGGTAGGATCTAACGAATTCGCTCAGGGTGATGAGGAACTGCGTCGGACCGGGCAGTTTCGCGCCGAAACCCTTGTAAACCTCGCCGAACACCGGCACGACTTTGACCAGGAGGAAGACGGTGATGCCCATGGCGACGAGGGTCACCGCGGTCGGATACATCATCGCGGATTTGACCTTCTTGCGCAGGCGGGCGGAATTCTCGAGATAGGTGGCGAGGCGCGCCAGAATCTCGGCCAGCAGACCGCCGCGTTCGCCCGCCGAAACCATCGACACGTAAAGACGGTCGAAAACCTTGGGATGTTTGCCCAGCGCCTCGGAAAAACTGTCGCCCCCTTCCACCCGGCTGCAAACGTCCTTGATCACGTCGCGCATCACCTTGTTCGTGGTCTGCTCGGCCAGACCCTGGAGCGATTGCACCATCGCCAGACCGGCATCCACCATGGTGGCAAGCTGACGCGTGAAGACGACGAGATCCTGCAACGCCACCTTGCCGCCGGCAGTCTTGCCCTTCTTGCCCATCTTTTCCTGGATGGAGACCACCAGCAGGTTGCGGTTGAGCAGCGCGGCGATGGCCGCCTGCTCCGAGGTGGCATCGAGCGAACTGTTAATCTCCCGGCCGGAGCCCGGTTCCCGTGCGACGTAGGTAAACGATGGCATAAACTTCGTGTCTGGCCGATCCTCGCTGAGCAGGCTTTGCGCCACGACGGTGGCACGAACCTGCGTGGAGGCATCCGCCTTGACCACACGCCTCTTCATCGGAGTTACCATTCGTACCTTTAGCATGGAATCGCCGGCACACATCCGATCGGGCGATGTGCGCGTCTTACGACCGGCCTGATCTTAAACCCAAACTCCGAAGTTGGGGAGCAACCCGCCCTCGGGTGTGGCTGGACGCGCCTCGCGTCCAGCACGCTGCGCCTCCCGCGGTTCCGAGGCGTCCTGAACTATCTCACGCGCACCAGATTTTCCGCGAGGGCGCGGAAAACTGCACCCGGGGCGGGTGCGCTCCCCATCCAACTTCGGAGTTCGGGTTAAAATGACCCGAGGCATACGTGGTGACCTTTCTGGACCACTGCCGTCAGCGAAGACACCACCGCCCCGTTTTGAGACGCCACCCAGAGCAGCGTCCTCATCCGGGACTTGGTCCACCCATGCGATGGTCATTCTGGCGTGGCACCTGCCCGGGGCATTGACCTCTGGAAACAAACAAGGGCGCCGGAGCGCCCCTGTTCGTGATTTCGTTTTCGGTTGCGGACGGACTTCCGCTTACGTCAGCAACTCCTTCGCCGCGGCGATCATTCCGTCCACCGTCAAGCCGTACATCTTGTAAAGATCCTCGGCGACGTAGGCCGAGCGTCCGAACTCGCCCGGGATGCCCAGGGACTTCAAGCGATGCGCCACCCCGGCGGCGGAAAGCGCATGCGATACTTGCGCGCCCATGCCGCCGATCTGCTGGTGATCCTCGATGGTGACGAGGCGGCCGGAGCACGCCTTGACTGCGGCCCCGATGGTTTCGAGATCCACGCGATTGATGAAGGGGTTGTTGATGACCGTGGCCTGGATGCCCTGGGAGGCGAGTTTCTTGCCCGCTTCAATGGCCTTGCTGACCAGTGTGCCGCAGCCGATGAGCACGACGTCGTTCCCCTGCTGCAGCACCTGCGCGCGGCCCCAGGGGAATTTCGCGCCCTCGATCCAGGTGAGAGGGTAATTCTCGCGACCCACAAAGAAGACGCAGCTCTCGCCGTCCCCACCCGCGGCGCGCTCGGCCGCCTGACGCCGGAGGGCTTCGTACATCAGCGCCTCGGCTTCATCCGCGCACGAGGGCGCGATGACGACCGTATGCGGAATCGAGCTGACCGCCGCGAAATAAGTCGTGGCCTGGTGCGACGCGCCGTCCGCCGCGTCCTGCAAGCCGACATGCGAGAAGATGGCGGTGACGGGCGCCTGCGAGAGCGCCGCCATGGTGAGCGGGAGATTGCCCTTGGTGATGCCGAATTGCGCGAAGGTATCGACCACCGGGAGGTAGCCGGCCTTGGCGAAACCGGCGCCGACGCTGACCATGTTGGCCTCCGCAATCCCCATCTCCAGCCAGCGATCGGGCAGGCTTTTCTGGAAGCCGCTGATGCCGGTCGAGCCCTGCACGTCGGCGGAAATCGAGAACACCGGCAAACCTTCCTGTGCGGCGCGGAGCGCGCCCTTGGCGAGGCCGCTCTGCACCTTGTCCTTCTTCACAGACGGCGCGGGCGCGGCCACGGCCGCAGCGGCTTTGGCCTTCTTCCCGGCTTCCTTCCTCTCCCAATCGCCGCGCAACGCTTGCGCCCATTGCAACAATTCGGCAGGCGGCGGACCACCGAAAATCTCGTTCATCCAATCCACGATCTTCTCGCCGTTGTTGAGCGGGAACCCGTGTCCGCCGGCGGCGTTCTCCATCGTGGACTTGATCCCGTAGCCCTTGACGGTCTTGACCCAGAGGCAGACGGGCACGGCAGGATTCGCCTGGGCATCAGCGACCGCCTTTTCCACGGCCATGAAGACCGCCTGCAAATCGTGGCCGTGCGGTACCGGGATGACCTTCCAGCCCAGCGCGGCAAGCGAATTGAAGGTCGGCTGCATGCTGAAGGCGTCCTTGGTGATGCGGCCGGAAAGTTTGGTGTCGTTGTCCGAAATCACCATCACGAACGGATTCATCCTGCCCTTGCTTGCGAGACCGGGAATCGCCGCGAAGGCTTCCTTGGCCTCGCCTTCCATTGACGCGCCGTCCGAGACGACGGCCACGGTCACGCGATCCCGCGCCGCGAGTTTGTCGGCGAGAGCCAGACCCTGGGCTTGCGGCAGGGCGGAACCCAGCGGACCATTCGAGAGCAGCACGCCCTCGGGGTTGAGATGCGACTCGCCGTGGCCGGTCAGCTTGCTCGCCAGGCTGCGAAAGCCTTTGAGATCCTCCAACTTCATCCCGTCAAAACCATAGTTAGCCCGCAGCGCATACACGCCGTTCTCCGCATGGCCGGCGTCGTTGACGTAATTGAACGCCTCGAACCACGGGCGACCCGGCACCGCGAACATCAGGCCATGGATCGCGGCGTTGATCTCGGCAAAGGCCGCGGGACCGCCCCAATGGCAGGCGGCACCGCCGACGACCGCGTGAACATTCATCAGCGCCACCAACGCGCGGGTCGCGCGGGGATCGGCGAGAACCACTTCCTGCCCTTGCGCGTTCTTCACCGTGACGGCGAACATCGGCGGGCCGGCCGGCGTGGGGGCCAGCTTGGATTTGATCACGAGGGGTTTCAGTGGCGGAGCGTCCACCGTTTTGGCTGTCGTTGTGTCTGCGCCCATAATTATGATTTGTTTCAGAGGCAAAAAACCGGGCGCGAACTTAGGAATGCCTCCTGGAAATTGGAAGCCGGAATTTCTGGCCGGAATTTCTGGCGGCGCAGGAAACGGGCGCGTCTCGACACTGCCCCCGCTGTAGTTCCCTCGCCCCGCGAGGAACGAGCGGGGAGAGGGCAAGGGAGAGGGGCATTCATTCCATGGTCTTCCTTGCTATCACGCGCCTCCCCTCCCCGGCCCTCCCCTCCCGCACGGCGTGAGGGGAGGGTGTCGTTCCGAGGATTTCGGGGGCAGTGTCAAGATGCGCCCGAAGGAAACGGGAAAAGGCCACTCGCGGATCATGCGAAGATGGCAGAGTGAACGGAATCCAGCGCCATGACTGCTTGATCTGGCGGAACTGGCGTGATGGTCCGCCAGGTTCCTCATCATGCTCTTCATCCTACAAACCGCAGTTCAACCACGGATGGAAACGGATGCCAGGCACTTGCAGAAAACCAGTGGATCATCCGGAGGGTGAGGAAGACCTGCCGCAGGAAATCCGTGTGCATCCGTGGTTTAAGACTTCTTCGCCCGATTCCAATTGCTTGGTTTTAGGTTCACCATACTCATGCTCGCGGCCGGGATATGGGGAGCAGGATTACGGGGACGAGCATGAAAAAAACTGATCTCCTCGTAAGAAACATGGCTGACGGCGAAGGCCCGTGTTTATTGGGGTTTTGAACGGGTCTGTTTTTGGTGCGCCGCCGTCGCAGTAACACAAAAAGACCGACGTGGTTTTCGTAGAAATTTCCACGCGGCCAAAGCGCTGAA